>NZ_QXIL01000010.1 GCF_004115745.1 Levilactobacillus suantsaii
AAGCGAATTGACTTCGCAAATATTGTTTGGGTTTGAATAAATTCAAACCGCCCTACACATATTTGGTTTGTCGAAACAATGTTCAGTTTTCAAAGGTCTACTCGTTATCCGCCGAAGCAAACAACTTAATCATCATACCATTTAGCTGATATGCTTGTCAACAAGAAGTTTGATTTGACAACGTTTCTCGCTGATTCGTCATCGCCAAGCGACAACTTAATTAGAATAACATTTCGTTATCATTTCGTCAACAACTAATTTCAATCATTCAAATTGGTCTAGTTAGTGACTCGTCGTGACAACGTGTATAACTATACCAAGCCTAGTCCACCACGTCAACCATAATTTGCAACAAATTGAAATTATTTTCAAACACGAACGCCCCGGCTGAAAACAAGTTTCTTCAGCCGGGGCGTTCGGAGAATTATCGATTATTTATCCCATGATGGTTCGTTATCATTTTTAAGACCGCCGTAAAAATCGGCTGCTCCCCAGAATTACTAGGACCACGACGCCGGCATTGACTGCCATGCACACCAGAAGCAAGCCACTATATCCAGCTGCCTGACCGATGAGCCAGCCACCAGCAACGGGACCCAAGGCCTTACCCAACGATGAGAACGCGTTGACTAATCCCTGGTATTTACCTTCATTACCGATCGTGTACGCATTGATTAACGCCGGCACCCCCGGAACGTAGACGGCTTCCCCGATGGTCAGCAGGGTCATCGCCGCAAACAGTCCACCAATTTGGTGTGCCGTACTTAATAGTAGAAACGACCCACTAATGGCCACCAAGCCGCCGATGATTTGCCAAGGGAGTGAGCGTAAGCGACTGACCCGCGCCATCGCACCTTGAACAAGAATCAACAACAACCCGTTATAGACCCACAAATGGCTGTAAACACTCACGCTTAAGCCTAAATTTTGGATATAGATAGAAACGTTGCTCATCCATTGTGCATAAGTCCCCCACATCAGCACCAGACTAATCAACAGGACGCCTAGGGTCAAACGGCCTAAGCGTCGGCGGTTAGTCGGTCGGTTAGCTTGCTCGGCAGAAGGGTCTGCTACCGGTTGGCCACTCACCGTTAACCGGTCAGCATAACGCTCCCATAAAATTGTCGCTAACCCGTAGCAAACCAGTAATAGGCTGAAAATGGGCCGTAAGCTTCGATGAAACAATACCCCAATACTGGCTGTCCCCACAACGAGTCCCAGATTAATGAAAATATACAGCAAATTAAAGAGTCGTCCGTTAGCCCGGCTGAGTTGGGCCGTCAGCGTCGTGATCAAGGTGAGCATCCCCCCGGTCAATAGGCCAAACACAATCAAAACGACCGGGTAGCCCCACACGTTGTTCCACCATAGCCCAACCAGTGCATCGGCAATCAATGCCACCAGTAACGCCAGACCGACTCGTTTGACGGCGTATCGGTCCCCCAACAGACCGCCTAAATAGCCGCCCAGCACGTTGCAACCCGAATACGCCGCCAGGATCCAGCCGCTGGTCACCAGCGACAATTGCAGATCATTATGCAGATAAATGGTCGTCAGTGGCCACATCACGCTATAGGCCGTATTGATCAATAGCCCTAAAACGAGTAACGGCCAAACTTGGCGTCCGAGCTTCAACATCCCAATCCCCTCCTAACGTTAGCCATTAGCCTAACATGTTCTTTTCCGTCTGTCTAACGTCCCCAATCGTCTGTCCCGACCGCCAGGGGTTGCTTATTCGACGAAAATCGACTAAATTTAAGGGAGGTCTGGGTTCAATCGTTTTTTCAATTGAGCCACTACTTATATAGGAGGATACAAAATGGGTAACAACCAAAAGAAGAATACCGCACAACCCGATTTGAACGACCAAATGCAGGTTCGTCGCGATAAAATGGATCATCTTCGTGAGGAAGGCATTGCCCCCTTCGGTCACCGTTTCGACCGGAGCGACAATGCTAAGTCCGTCAACGAAAAGTTCGACCAGTTCACTAAGGAAGACTTGATGGATGATAAGCACTACGTCACACTCGCGGGCCGGATCACCGGTAAACGCGGCAGTGGTAAGGCTGGCTTCATAGACTTGCTTGACCGGACGGGCGTTATCCAGGGGTACGCACGCCAGGACGAACTTGGCGAAGACACCTACGACCTCTTCAAGTCACTCGACTTAGGGGACTTCATCGGGGTCAAAGCTTACGTCATCAAGACTAACACCGGCGCCTTAACGCTGCGGATCACGGAATTAACCTTCCTGTCCAAAGCCCTCCGGCCATTACCCGACAAGTGGCATGGCTTGACTGATAAGGAAACCATTTACCGGAAGCGGTACTTGGATCTGATTTCTAACCGGGACAGTTTCGACCGGTTCATCAAGGTCGCTCAAATCAAGAAGGCTATTCGTGAATACTTGGACAACAACGGCTACCTCGAAGTCGACACCCCTGTCTTACAAACGGCAGCTGGTGGGGCCGAAGCCCGGCCATTCATCACCAAGTCCAACGCTTTTGATATTCCGTTGTACCTGCGAATTGCTACGGAGCTGTACTTGAAGCGCCTGATTGTCGGCGGTTACGAAAAGGTCTACGAATTGGGCAAAGACTTCCGGAACGAGGGGACTGATGTTCGTCACAACCCCGAATTCAACATGGTCGAAGTGTATACCGCTTATACCGACTACACCGATGTCATGGACTTAACTGAAAACATCTTCCGTTACACCGCTAACAAGGTCAACGGTTCCGGTAAATTAACGTTCCAGGGCCAAGACCTCGACTTAGACCAACCCTTCAAGCGCCAACACATGGTCGACGCCATCAAGGAAGTCACCGGCATCGATTTCTGGCAACCAATGTCCGTTGACCAGGCTAAAAAGCTGGCTGACGACAACAACATCCATTACGAAGACTACTGGACGGTCGGCCACATCATCAACGCCTTCTTCGAAGAAAAGGTCCAAGACACCTTGACTCAACCGACGTTCATCTACGGTCACCCGGTTGAAATCTCACCGCTAGCCAAGAAGAACGCCAAGGATCCTCGATTCACTGATCGGTTCGAATTGTACATTGTCGGCAACGAATACGGTAACGCCTTTACCGAATTGAACGACCCTATCGACCAACGGCAACGGTTCGAAGCTCAAGACGCTGAACGCAGTGCCGGAAACGAAGAAGCCCACGGCATCGATGACGATTACCTGGAAGCCATGGAATACGGCATGCCGCCTACTGGTGGTTTAGGAATCGGAATCGACCGGATGACCATGTTATTGACCGACTCGACATCCATCCGTGACGTGATGCTCTTCCCAACCATGCGTCCGAACGACTAAGCACGAAAAGAGGCAACTGTATTGAGAGCATCCCAATTGATCACGTTGCTGCGTGAGCATGATTTGTACCGGGGCACGACCGCCCCACTGGCCGCTGAGACCACGTTCGCTGACCTGGGTTACGATTCCCGTAAAATTGGGGCTGACGGCTTGTTCGTTTGCAAAGGGTTGAATTTTTCGTCCCAGTACCTGCAACAAGCCGTCGCCAACGGGGCCAGCGCCTATTTGGCCGAACAAGATTACCATGACCAAGTGACGGTCCCCGGCATTTTGGTCAGTGACGTGCGCAAAGCCCTGTCGTTAGCAGCCCAATTATACTTTGGGTTCCCCCAAAACGACTTGTTCGTGATTGGGTACACCGGCACCAAAGGTAAAACCACGTCGACTTACTTGACCCACCAAATTCTCAGCCAAACGGCACCGGGCAAAGTCGCCATGTTTTCGACGATCAACCACATCATCGGTAACCGACCGGAGGACCAGTTCAAGGCCCACCTGACCACGGCGGAATCCTTCGACCTGTTCCACGAAATGCGGCAGGCCGTCGACAACGGGCAAACGATTCTGGTCATGGAAGTGGCTTCACAGGCTTACCTGTTGCACCGGGTCTACGGGTTAACCTTCGATGTGGGCATTTTCTTGAACATCTCGCCCGATCACATCGGCGTCAACGAACACCCGAATTTCGCCAACTACCTCTTATGTAAGCAACAGTTGTTGTTGAATTCGAAGGCTTGCATCATCAACGCCGACACGGCTCACTTCGACGAGGTCTATGCCGCCGCCAAAGTCTCTACCGACCCCAGTCGTATCTGGACTTACGGGGTCGACCAGGACCAGGCGACCGTCTCGATTCACCCGCAGCAAAATACCCTGACCGCTAGTGAGTTCACCCTCACGGTCAACCCGGCAGTGAGCGAGTTGGCTTCATTAGCGGTCGACTACCACGTGTCCATGCCGGGGGATTTCAATCAGGGCAACGCTACGGCGGCCATCCTGGCAAGCTTGCTTGCCGGGGCGACCGTACCGCAGATGCAAACGGGGCTGGCCCACACGCGGGTCCCCGGTCGCATGGAATCCATCACGACCAGACACCATGGCACGGTCTACATCGACTACGCTCACGATTGGGGGAGCATGAACGCCCTGTTGCACTTCTTGCACACTCAATTCACCGACCACCGCATCGTGGTGGTCTTGGGCAGTACCGGTGACAAGGGTGAAGACCGGCGCGAAGGCTTTGCCAAGGCCCTCAACGCTTACGCCACCGCCGCGGTGTTGACCGCTGACGATCCGGGTCACGAAGACCCGCAAGCGATCGCCGAACAAATCGATCAGCGCATCGACCACCAGGCCGTGCATACGACCTACATCGCTGATCGTGAAGCCGCGATTCGTCACGCCATCACCCACGCGACCAACGACGATTTAGTGGTCCTCGCGGGAAAGGGTCAAGACGCCTACCAAAAGATCAACGGCGTCGACACCCCGTATGATTCTGATCCCGTGGTGGCCCACCGGGTCATCGCCAGTCTGCCTGACGAACACGCTTAACTAACCGAATTGACGTTTAACCAGAGCCCGAGCTTAGTCTCGGGCTCTTTTTTGGACTTTTTTCGGTTTTAAGTTACCTGATGTTATAAAAAATATCATGGATTACGGCATATCTTGTTTTTGATGACCTCGTTGCTGAACTTTTTCGGGGTTCAGTCCCGCTTTTAGGGGCCAAGTTACGTCTAAAGCTCCTTAAATGAGTTGAATCTGAGAATTCAGCTTGTAGTTTATCAGAAATGATGTTATATTTTATGACATAAGGTGCTAAGTAGGAGGTTATTCACCATGAAGAAATGGCAAGTTGCCGTGATTGTGTTGCTCGCCACGTTGGGTAGTTGGGTCGGTTTAGCCACCCAAGCCCACGCCGCGAAATACACCATCGCCACGGATACGACGTTCGCCCCGTTTGAATTTCAAGTCAAGGGCGGTAAGTACAAGGGAATCGATATCGACCTGTTGCAGGCCATCGCCAAAAAGGAACACTTTACATACCAGCTGAAGGCGCTCAGTTTCAACGCCGCCGTCCAGCAGCTTAGTGCCAATCAGGTCGATGGGGTCATCGCCGGGATGAACATCACGTCCGCCCGCAAGGCGACTTTCGACTTCTCCAAGCCCTACTATTCATCCGGGGTCGTGATGGCGGTCACCAAGGACAGTTCCGTCAAGAACTTTAAGCAGCTCAAAGGAAAAACCGTCGCCTTAAAGACTGGGACCGCCGGCGCCACGTTCGGAAAATCGATTCAGGCCAAGTACGGCTTTAAGATCAAATACTTCAACGACTCGAATACCATGTACAACGACGTTAAAGTCGGTAATTCAGTTGCCTGCTTCGAAGATTACCCGGTCATGTCATACGGCATCAAAAACGGCATCCCGTTAAAGATCGTTTCCAAGCAACACGAGGCTGGTGACTACGGGTTTGCCGTGAAAAAGGGTAAAAACGCCGCGTTACTTAAAAAATTCAACGCTGGGTTAGCCGCTATTAAAGCCGACGGGACCTATCAAAAGATTTTGAACCGTTACCTGCACGCCAAGGAATCGTCCATCACCGGCGAGACCGCCAGCAGCCGGACCTTCTTCGGCTTGTTCAGTCAAAACCTCAACACCCTGGGCAAGGGGCTATGGATGACCATGGAACTGACCATCATCTCCATCATTCTGGCCACGATTCTCGGCTTGATTCTCGGAGTCTTAGGCGTCATGCCGGGGAAACTCGGTCCGGCCATCTCCAGTACCCTCATCTATATTTTCCGGGGGATGCCGTTGATGGTCCTGGCATTCTTCATTTACATCGGGATTCCCGACCTGATCGGCCATGGGTTCAAAATCCCGGCCTTCATTGCCGGGATGATTACCCTGATGTTGAACGAAGGGGCCTATACCGGAGCCTTCGTCAAAGGGGGATTTCAAGCCGTTGATGCGGGACAAATGGAAGCGGCCCGTTCACTCGGATTACCCTACTGGAAGGCTATGCGCAAGGTCGTCATGCCCCAGGGGATTCGCATCATGATTCCATCGTTTATCAATCAGTTCATTATTACGTTAAAGGATACGTCGATTCTGTCAGTCATCGGGATTGTCGAACTGACCCAGACCGGGACATTGATTATCGCCCGTAACTTCGAAGGGTTCAAAATTTGGCTGATGATCGCCATCATCTACCTGATCATCATCACCCTGCTGACGTGGCTGTCGAATTGGGTTCAAAGGAGGATTAACTAATCATGAGTGATCATACAGTAAAGGTTCGCGTGACCGATCTACACAAAAGCTACGGCGACACCGAGGTCTTAAAGGGCCTCAACCTCGAAGTCCAAGATAACGAGGTCGTCTGCATGATTGGCCCGTCCGGGTCTGGAAAAAGTACCTTCTTGCGGTGTTTGACTGACCTGGAAATGCCGACTAAGGGCCAGGTCATTATCAACGACCACGACCTTTCCGATGCCAAGACCAATCTCAATCTGGTGCGGGAAAATATCGGCATGGTCTTTCAACACTTCAACCTTTTCCCTCACCTCACCGTGTTGCAAAACATCACGTTGGCTCCGATTCAACTGAAGAAAATGACTCCGAGTGAAGCGGAGGCTAGCGCCCGAGAACTCTTGGCCCAGGTGGGATTAGCCGACAAGGCGGATGTGAAACCAAACTCCCTGTCCGGCGGCCAACAACAACGGGTGGCTATCGCCCGGGCACTTGCGATGCACCCCAAGATCATGTTATTCGACGAACCCACGTCCGCTTTGGATCCCGAAATGGTCGGTGACGTGTTGGGAGTCATGAAGCAATTGGCCCAGGATGGGATGACCATGATCGTGGTGACTCACGAAATGGGCTTTGCCAAGGAAGTCGCCGACCGGGTCGTCTTTATGGCTGATGGCTTGATTCAGGAAAGTGGCACGCCAGCACACATCTTTGAACACCCGCAAAACCCACGACTCCAGGATTTCCTACAAAAAGTCATCAACGTTTAAGCGCCAGCATCACGAGACTAAAAGACGCATCTGCAAGCTTCACTGCCTGTAGATGCGTCTTTTTCAATTTCGTTTAAGTTTACGATTCGAACTGAAGAATCTGCTTGGAGCGACCGATCCCCGGATCGACCTTCACGTCCCCCAATTGCAAAGCGTATACCACCAGTGTCGAGCCAATCTTATCCCAAACTTGTTGGTAGTGCGGGACGCTCTGCAAGTACAACGGTAACAAGTCCACCATGGTTTTGGTCGACCGGTGAAGTTGCACGTGACGAGCCCGCAAGTACGGGTTGCCGGGCGTCCCGTTGTCGGGCACCGTGATGATGGCCACGTCAGGATCCTGATCATAGATGGTCACGGCCTCACTAGTTTTGACCGATGAAAAGTACAAGGTGTCGGGTTGGGACTCATCCCAGACAAAATTAACGATTTTAACGTCGGCTTGGCCCGCCAATGACGTGCCGAGCGCCAACTTATTGGTCGTGGCCTTGACCTCTTTGAACAGTGTCAGATCCATCAGACGAAACTTCCCTTCATTGCTTTAGATTAGACTTTAAGTGTACCACAACCACCGGCAACCACGGGAACGTTTGTTCATAATTTTACCCTACCGTCGACGCCGTTTGCGACTAAAGGCCGGCCGCTTACCGCGGTGCTTGACGGTCTTCAACTGTTGATCGGTCGCAAAGAGTTCTCGACCTAACGTTGGGTGGGTCCGCAGATACGACTGGGTGAATTGGTCCACGGCCGCTTTATCTTGGATGTCGATACCTTCGCGTTGCATGGCCGTCGTGACCTGGTCGAAGAAGGCTTCCATCTTAGGATCATACATGGTGACTAGCGCCGTGTGATGAGTCCGCACCCACTCAATCAAATCCTGAGCATGCGGCAATCCGTCATCACTAGCCGCCAAGTAACTAAAGAGTTCGGTCAACGCAAACGGAATCAGCTGATACAGCCCCGCCACACGTTGTTCTTTAGCTAGTAAGTGGGTAAATGGCCCAAACATCACGGCGGATAAAGCATCGGTTTGCCACTCCGTCACCGATAGATGTTTACCTGTCAAGAGAAGTTCAGCCACCGCGTGGACGATATCACCAAAGTAACGTTGGTCAGTGGTACTCAGGTTAGCCACCTGCGGCATTCGTTGCATGTCCTGGACCCAGCCCTCCACTTCGGCGACCACGTTTTCGTAGGCGTGCTGCTCCTGGTTGACCTCAGTGGCCGCGTGTTTTTCGACCAATTGGGGCCGGGCTGCCGTCAAAGCTTGTTTCAAAGCCGGCCAATCACGACCGACTTGGGGTTTGAGGTAGGCACTAAGTACCGGGACCACCGCCACAAAGTAGTTATGCGGTTGCTCGACGCTCAGGGGTAAAGCGGTCAACGCCGCCGTGAGCCCCGTGGGTGTCCACGCCCGGGTGCTACCCGTCGTTTGTTGGTAAACGTGTAAAAAGTCGGTCAAAATTTGGGCCGCATAAGTTTGTTGGTTCTTAGACAACCGTGCTAACCGTTCCGGCGTCAAAAATTCGGCCGGGGTTAAGGGTGTCGTTGTCGGATCAGTTTCTGTCATGACTACAATTCCCCTTATCTAAATAGACTCGCCACCACGCAGGTCCGGTGATATCTCAACACCCAACGTGGTCGTGTTTCCTGGTCCCCATTATACGCGGTCGCCTCACTTTTGCCCAATCTACTCCGCTTCGGCTGGTAAAGAAAGCCCTAAATCGGGGGCCTTTCCGAGGATTTTTCAAGACAAACGCGGCCAAGTCAGTTATATTAGAGTTTCGGAAACTTATCGGAAAGGAAGACTAATACTAATGGATGATGTTGTGATTCTAAGCGCCGTGCGGACGCCTATCGGCAAGTTCGGCCGCAACTTTAAACACGTGTCGGCCGTCGAACTCGGGACCATCGCCGCTCGCGCCGCCGTTGAGGCCAGTGGCGTCGACCCCACTACGATTCAACAGGGCATCTTTGGCACGGTCTTGCAAGCTGGTTTGGGGCAGAACCTAGCTCGCCAGGTCAGTTTAAACGCCGGACTGGACGTCCGCAGTACCGCCATGACCGTCAACCAGGTCTGCGGCTCAAGTCTCAAGGCGATTCGCCTGGGCCAAACTGCCATTATGATGGGGGATGCCGACACCGTTCTGGTCGGGGGTGCCGAGAACATGAGTCAGGTCCCCTACCTGGACACGGAGAACCGCTGGGGTCATAAGATGGGCGACGAGACCCTGATCGATGGTTTGCTCAGTGACGGATTGATGGACGCCTTCAACCAAACGCCGATGGGCATCACGGCCGAAAACGTCGCGACAGAATTCCACGTCAGCCGGGCCGAACAAGACGCCTTTGCGTTGCGTTCGCAACAACGCGCCGCCCAGGCCCAAGCCGACCACCGTTTCGACGCCGAAATCGTCCCCGTTACCGTGGGCGACCACCAGGTGACCACCGACGAAGCCGTCCGGACCGACACCTCGGCAGCCAAACTGGCGGCATTAAAGCCCGCCTTCAAACCGGATGGGACCGTCACGGCCGGGAACGCCGCCGGGCTCAACGACGGGGCCGCCGCCATGGTCCTAATGCGCCGCTCCACCGCCGAAGCCGCCGGGTTGCCCTACTTGGCCGTGCTCAAAGCCTACCACGAAAGCGGCATCGACCCAGCCTTGATGGGCTACGCACCAACTTACGCGATTCAAGCGGCCTTGGACCAACAACACTGGACGGTCGCCGACCTTGACCGCATCGAACTCAACGAGGCCTTTGCCGCCCAGTCCGTTGCGATTGCGCGCGACTTAAAACTCCCTAGCGACAAATTGAACGTCAACGGGGGCGGCATCGCTTTAGGCCACCCATTAGGCGCTTCGGGGACCCGCATCGTGGTCACCCTCTTGCATGACCTGATGCGTAACGACCTCCACCGGGGTCTCGCCGCACTCTGCGTTGGCGGTGGCATGGGCATCGCCCTTTTGATTGAACGCCCCTAGGCTTCTGGTATAATGGCTTTAAAGTACCTCTCGGGAAGGAAGTTCAGCCATGCTGACTGCGGATTTTGACGTCAAAATAAAACTTATCATTTTAACCAGTATCGCTATCGTGGTCCTGGCCCTCATCGTCGGCCGACTATGGATCAAGGCGGGCCACTTCACCCGCTACTTTAGCGGCGTGCTAGCGGTCATCGTGGTCCTGTGCTTCATCTTAGGATCACTACTGCTGATTCACCAGTAACCAAAAACAACCAGGAAGCGGGTCTGAGGATTACTCAGATCCGCTTTCTGGTTGTTCAAGGAGGCTTTAGGCCCCTAATTGCCACTCTCCCATTCGTCACCGGGGTGCACCGGCTTCGAAGCTGGGTCTTCCTTAGTGGCTGGGGCCGCTGTTGACGTTGTGTCAGAAAAAATTTTGAACATCACCTTGCTAAAGAGGTTCGACCCGTACGCGATGAAGAAGATGCCCATCCAAAGCTGAACCGACGACATCCTCAAACTGCAAAACAGGGTAAAAAGTCGACACCAACTGCGGAATCCCATCACTCTTTGGTCAGACGGCGTTTCATGGGGCGCACTCCTTTAGCAGATTGCGCCAGCAGCCACCCCCATTAACTTGTCACCAAACTTATTACTCTTAGTATAACACAAATGTAAGCGCTTACTATTACCGCTAAGAGCTATCTTTAGTTCTCCCCGTTATCCTTTGCGGCTAAATTTCTCTAGTTCGTTGGCGTTTAGCCCCAAAAGAACGCCCAAAAGCCCGCCATTTTTATCCACAAACGTGTAAAATAAAAAGTAAGGGGTTACATTTAGAGAACTAGGAGGAATTCGATGACCACCACTGTCGCAGATCTACAATTATTACCAGCTTTTCGTCCCACCCACTTGATTGCGGGAAAACGGGGCCGCCAGAATCCGGTCGCCAACATCGCCTTATTAGGGGACCAACAAACGCCCAACGACATGGCGCCCCACGAAATACTGGTGACATCGCTACAGGAATTTTACCAGACCTCACCTCAGAGACTCAACCTCTTTTTGACGGCATTAACACAAAGCCAGTGTAGCGCAATAATTGTTCGTTTGACCGACTTTAACTTTACATCTGCCATTCCCCACGCACTCATCACCACTTGCCAGCAACACGACCTCCCCTTATTCACACTCCCCCGCGAGAGTGACTACAACGACCTCTTCCTAGCGGTCACCCAACGACTCTTCGCCGATAAGCAACGATTGTTGGACCAATACAAGAAGCTCAACCAACACTTCGTCACCCAAGCCGCTCAGGACGGCTCGCAACAAGCCGTCCTTGAGACCTTGGCCAGCCTAATTCATAATCCGGTGGTTCTCTTTCGCTTGCACGCTGGTCGGGAAGAACCGCTCGTGAAAAGTACCGATGTCACCATCCCGCTGGACCGTGTTCAGATCAACGACCGTCAGCTAGCGACCGTTCCCGCCGAGGTCAGCCACACGTACTTTCGAGCGCCCGTGGCCCAAACGACTAGCCAACAACTTCTGGTGAAATTGCCTCATCAAACGTTGCCCCCGCACTACTTGGGAGTTTTCGCCCAAAACCAAGCCATTACCGACGTGGACTTCATGGCAATCGAAAACGCCCTTAACTTCCTACAACTGGCTAGTTTGCAACAGACCACCTGGACCCAGGCCCAGCAGAGCTACGACAACGATCTGATCGACGACCTGTTCGCCGGAAACCTGACTCAACCGGGGACTCTCAACCAAGCATTAACCCACTTCCATCTGGATGCTGACCAGCATTATCGCCTAGTGTTGGTCCAGTGTCGCACCGCTGCGGCCCAAACAGCGGACGCCTTCAGTCAACAGCCCACCGTAGCCCACCGCATTCTGACGTTTATTCGCCAACACTGGGTCCCCGTTTTGACTCGAATCCGGCCCGATCGCATCCTCGTGGCGTTACCCGTAACTACTGCTCTAGCCGACTTGAAACGTCCCTTACAACGGTGGCTACAAACCGCTACAGCCAGTGATTACCAAGTCGGCATCAGCACCCCGAGTCTTCCGAGAAACTTCGGAACAGCCGTCGCTCAGACCGTTAAAACCGTCCAACTTGCCGACGCCCTGTTGCCCAAAGCCCGGGTAGTGACTCTAAACGACCTGGGGTTCTACCGGTGCTTATTACCCCTCACTAATCCGGCGGACCTCCGTGCCTTGGTGCCCGAAGAACTCCTGGACTTGAATACCCAGCACCCCGAACTTTACCGGACTTTAACGACCTATTTCGCCCATAACCACAGCATTAAGGACAGTGCGGCGGCCCTCTATATCCATCCCAAGACCATGAGCTATCGACTAAATAAGATCAAACGGCTCACGACTCTCGATTTTACGGATGCAGAGAACCTCTTCATGGCTAACGTGGGGTGCCACATCTTGAATTTGGTGACCCAGCATGTCCTGTCCTAAACTGGCACGCCTGCTTTTCGCCCCGTCTAGTGAATACAATCACATAGATATTCAATCCCCATATATCTCGTCGTTTTCGCTAAATTTAATCTGCATTATTCTATATATCTATGATATACTTACTTTGCATTCCTCTAGTCTTTCAGTTCAGCATGGCGGTTGACGTTTCGGCGCCCCCCACTGGGCGCAAGGCTAGTCGTTATAGTCCACCCAACGATGTAAGCGCTGTCTATAACTTGTTCACCGTTGACTTGTGCACCATTGAATTTTGAGGTTGGCTTTAACGATTTTCGCTCAGATGAGTTCGCAGCCCCGCACAGGACGACCTGTGGGCGGAAACGCCACCACTGCCATTCCAGTGACCTGGTCACTGCAACCTAAAAGGAAGTCGTTATTATGCATAGAATACTTGTTGCCGACAGTCTCGAAATCGTTCGGACTGGTCTCACCTACTTAGTCGATCAACAACCCCAGTTCCAAGTCGTCGCCCAAACGCATAACGGGACGGATACCTTTATGCGCGTCGAGCAGGGCGACGTGGACATCGTCATCATGGGTCTGAACATGCCTGGTGAAAACGCGTTGTTGACCATTCGACGGCTCCATGACCTTTCGCCACGGGTCGCCATTTTGATTTTAACCGTCCACGAGGAGCAGGACTATATCGTCCAGGCCCTCCAGAATGGGGCCAGCGCCTACATTCTCAAGCGCTCGCCCAACTACCAAATCGTGACGGCCTTGCGGGCACTGGCTCGTCACGAAAAGTGTCTCGACCCAAACATCGTGCTGCAACCCGAGAGCATCACTCAACTGAACCACCAGCATTTCCACGCCCAGGTGACCGGTTACGACGCTCTCTCCAAGCGTGAACGGGAGGTGTTTCCGCTCATCACATTGGGGTACGGCAACAAGGAAGTCGCTGAGCGCCTGTGTATCTCGACCAAGACCGTGGAAGCCCACAAGGCCAACATCATGCGTAAGCTATCGCTTAACGGCCACGTTGATTTAGTTCACTACGCGCTACACCACCACCTGGTCAATTTATGAGGTCTCCAAACTTAAAACGCGTTTCTCAAGCGAGACTTGAGAAACGCGTTTTTTATTAACCAATGTCACTTTTCGGGCTGCGCCTTCATTTGGGGCTCTTGGCCCGGCGTCAGTAACGGCTTAGTGGCCTTACCAGTGCTGGTTTGCCGCACCTGATTGCGCATCGCTGCCACCTTGACTTCGATCACTTCATTGCGGTTGAGCCGCGCGAACGCCAAGGCTTCATCCAACAACTGGGAAACCACCGTTTGGGACCGGTGCTCCGCAAGCGCATTTTGCGCGGCTAAGAACTTCAGCCGCGGTAAGTAGTAGGTCACGTGGTGGTCCGAGCACATGTTCAACCCCGAGTTGATAAGCTGATTACTCAACTTGTAATTCGTGTCGCCCGCGTAAAATTCCGCGGTGTAGTAAATTAGCGTCAACACCCGTAGATGATAATTATTTTCCCGGGTGGCCGCAACCGTGGGCTCCAAGTGCCGCAAGTAGTGCCGGACCTTTTCAAAGTAAAAGACGGCTTGGTCGTGTTCTTGGCGCCGGGCATACAGAATCCCCGACCCCAGAAAGGCCAGCTGGGTCATAATCGTCTGGTGGCGTTCATCGAGGTCGTTTAAAATCCGCGAGAAGTCGAACAACACCTTATCCGGTTGACGGTTCACCAGCGTATTCACGATCCCCCGTAGGTAATAGAATTGCATCTTCAACGGAATCGCATCCAGTTGCGTCACGTTGATTTTAGCCAACCCCCGTAAAACGCGCCGGTAGTCTTCGGTCATCAACTCTTCCTCGACCGTGTCGAGCGCCTGCGCTAACCGCGACGCCGTCTCCTCTTGGTCCTGATAGAGTTCGTCGACCGTCAGGCCTAACCGCGCACACAACCGACTCAGAATCGTCAGGGACGGAATCCGGTTATTATTCTCAAATTTACTAAGAGTCGCCTGCGTACAAATGCCCTCGCAGAGCTTCACCTGCGATAACTTGAGTGCTTTTCGGCGATCGATAAAAACGTCGATGTCCACGTGCTCACCTCATTATTCGTGTAGTTCTAACGCGACCTTGGCGTAACGACTCATGTTGGAGAGGTCCCACGCAGGTTCCCACACCAAGTTGATCGCACAAGTATGAACTGCCGGCACCTGAGTGACCGCCTGCCGAATGCTATCGGCCAAGAGGTTCCCAATCGGACACCCCATAGTCGTCAGGGTCATCGTTAAAGTACAGTTACCGTCGTCCGTCACGTCTACCCCGTAAATTAAGCCGAGGTTCACAATATCCACACCAAGTTCGGGGTCGATGACGGTTTCAAGCTGTTTCAAAACCGCCTCTTCCACCGGTGACTTAGTCTTCACAACTGGTTGTGCCATAGTTTTTCCCACCTTTTGAGGTCTGCTAAACCAATCACAAACGTTGTTAGTTTAATTGTAATTGGTTTGCCCGCCGCTGACAAGCAATCGCCACACCCAGTGAGGCTTTTCAGCGACATCAACGTCATCTTTTTACCCAATGGACCCTTCCATCTCAAAACTGATCAAGCGGTTCAATTCGACCGCGTATTCCATCGGGAGCTGCTTGGTAAACGGCTCCACGAAGCCCATAATGATCATTTCCGTGGCCTTGGCTTCGGAAATTCCCCGGCTCATCAAGTAGTAGAGCTGGGTCTCCGAAATCTTCGACACCTTGGCCTCGTGTTCCATGGCCACGTTCGAGTTATAAATTTCATTATATGGAATTGTATCCGAGGACGACTGGTCATCCATGATGATGGTGTCACACTCCACGTGGGCTTTCGAGCCATCGGAATGTTCACCAAAGCGGACGGTCCCGCGGTAATCGGTCGAGCCCCCAGTCTTAGAAATCGACTTGGAGACAATCGAACTCGACGTGTTCTTGGCGTTATGGATCATCCGGGCCCCGGAATCCTGGTGAATCCCGTTGCTGGCCACGGCAATCGATAACATGGTCCTGCGGGCACCTTTACCGTTCAAGTAGACGCTGGGGTACTTCATCGTGACCTTGGACCCTAGGTTCCCGTCGACCCACTCCATGGTGGCGTTCTCGGCGGCGGCCGCCCGCTTAGTCTCTAAACTGTAGACGTTATCCGACCAGTTTTGAATCGTGGTGTAGCGGCAATACGCGTCCTTTTCGACGTTGACTTCGACCACCGCGGCGTGCAGGCTATCCGACGAATAGTTCGGGGCGGTACACCCCTCGACGTAATCAATGCGGGCGCCCTCGTCGACTATAATCAAGGTCCGTTCAAACTGGCCCGAATTTTCCGCGTTCAACCGAAAATAAGCCTGAATCGGCGTCTTGGTCTGGACGCCCTTGGGCACGTAGATAAACGACCCGCCGGACCAGACCGCGGCGTTCAAAGCAGCGAACTTATTATCTGCGGGGTGAACCAGCTTCCCAAACCACTTCTTGAAGAGTTCTGGGTATTCCCGCAAAGCCGTATCAGTATCCGTAAAGATAATGCCCAGCTTAGCAAAGTCTTTTCGCATATTATGGTAGACCACTTCGGATTCATATTGGGCCGACGACCCAGCTAAGTATTTCCGTTCGGCTTCGGGAACCCCCAACCGATCAAAGGTCTTCTTGAGATCTTCCGGCACGTCCTTCCAATCTCGGTACTTCTTATCGGTCATTTTTTGATAGTACAGCATATCCTTCAAGTCGAGCTTAGACAGGTCCGGCCCGTAGTTCGGCATCGGCAATTTCTTGTAAATTTCGTAAGCGTGAAGCCGGTAGTCCAGCATCCACTTGGGTTCGTGCTTGGCCGCCGAAATTTGGCGAACCGTTTCTTCAGTGAGGCCCCGGCCCGTGGAATAGGCTGGCGTCACGTCATCGTGGAACCCGTATTCATAATCTTGATCTTGTTTGACCACATCTGGTACTTCTACCATGGCTTAGTCCTCCTTTGGTTCCGTCTTCTGATCTTGATCTTCTTCCCGCATCAACGCTCGCTGTAATGCCCACCAGGATAGGGTGGCACACTTGATACGAGCTGGAAATTGCATGACGCTCGACAGAATAGCGGCATCCTCTAACTCGTCCAAGTCCTTTTGCGGGTGTTGCTTGCCCATGACCATATCAGAAAAGGTCTTGGCCATGTGGAGGGCTTGTTCCTTACTCTTGCCCATCACGGCATCGGTCATCATGCTGGCTGACGACTGACTAATCGTGCAGCCATCACCAGTAAAACCAATGTCTGCGATACGATCATGGTCGTCCAGCTTGATGTCCAAGTTAATCACGTCCCCGCAGGTCGGGTTCTTCAACGTAATGTTACTAGTAGAATCCGCTAAGGGGTGCTTGTGGTGGGGATGATCCGAATGATCCAGAATAACTTCTCGATACAAACTATTTAGTTTCGACAGACCCATGACTAAAGAACTCCTTTGCTTCTTGAATGGCTTTGAGTAACCGGTCGGCGTCAGCTTGCGTGTTGTACAGATAAAAGCTGGCCCGAGCCGTCGCCGCTTGGTGTAATTCTTTCATTAAGGGTTGGGCACAATGGTGGCCAGCCCGGACGGCCACGCCATCCATATCAAGAGCGGTCGCCACATCGTGAGGATGGATGCCCTTGAGATTAAAGGCGATTACCCCGGTATGCTTGGCTGGATCATGGGGCCCGTAGACTTCCAGGTAATCCAGATCCAGCAACTTCGGTAAGAGGTAGTTGACCAAGTGCTGTTCATGAGCGGCAACTTGGGCCATCCCAATACTTTCCAGGTAATCTACCGCGGCCCCTAAGCCGATTGCCCCGGCAATATTCTGAGTCCCCGCTTCAAACTTCCATGGCAGTTGCGTCCAGGTACTCTTGTCGCGGGTCACAAAATCAATCATTTCCCCACCATATTGGTAGGGTTCCGTGTGCTCCAGCAAGTCTCGCTTGCCGTACAACACGCCGATCCCGGTCGGTCCCATCATCTTATGACCAGAGAAAGCGTAAAAATCAACGTTTAGATCCTGAACGTCGACCGGAATGTGCGGAGCCGCTTGGGCCCCATCCCCCACGATCACCGCCCCGTGTTGGTGCGCAATCTTCGCCACTTCCTTGAGGGGAGTGATGGTGCCCAATACGTTGCTGGCGTGAGTCAACGCAACGATCTTGGTCTTATCAGTGATTTTACGGGCGGCGTCGGCTAAGTCCAGTTCACCGTCAGCCGTTAACCCGATATATTTCAGTGTCGCGTGCTTCTTGATTGCCAATTGTTGCCACGGAATCAAGTTGCTGTGGTGCTCCATAATGGAGATCACGATTTCATCGCCCGCCTGTACGTGTGCTTCACCATAAGTGCTGGCCACCAGGTTCAACCCGTCCGTGGCCCCCTTGGTGAAGATGACCTCAGCTGGTTCGGCGGCGTTGATAAAGTGCTGGAGTTTCCCTCGTGCGGCTTCGTACTGTTCCGTCGCCCGCTCTGCTAGAGTGTGCACCCCACGGTGAACGTTCGCGTTATCGTGTTGGTAGAAGTGAGTCAGCGCATCAATCACCTGTTGCGGCTTTTGGGCCGTCGCCGCATTATCGAGGTAAGTTAACGATTCATCGTTGACCCATTGATTGAGGATGGCAAAATCATGGGTAAAATCTGTAACGTTACTAGCCATTTTTAAGATTCCTTTCAATCGTTTTAACCAATTGCTGTTGCACGTTCTTCGACGGAATCGCGGTCAAAACCGCACTCAAGAATCCCCGGATAACCAAGCGTTCCGCAGTCTTGCGGTCGATGCCGCGACTCATCAAGTAATAGAGTTGATGTTGGTCAACCTGACCCACACTGGCCGCATGGCCCGCCATAACGTCGTTTTCGTCGATTAATAAGATTGGGTTGGCGTCGCCATGGGTCCCCGGCGACATCATCAACAACCGGTTTTCCTGCTCGGCATTGGCACCGGAAGCCCCGTGGATGATATCCCCAATCCCGTTAAAGACCAGTTCGGAATCACCAAGTAAGACTCCCCGTTGAAAGATGTTGCCCACGGTATGTTTGCCCCGGTTTGTGATCCGCGTATTGATGCCTTCCCGTTGGTCTGCACTGGTAATGGCGACGACCTTGGTATCGGTATGACCGCCTTCGCCCACCAAATTAGTGTCGAATTGACCAATAGTATCACCAAAGTTCATCAAACCAACCGCCCAGTCGACCTCGGCGTTGTGCTTGACCAGTGCACGCCGGTTGAAGTAGGTCAAGGTATTGACCCCCAATTCATCAACCGATGCAAATTTGACCTGACTCCCGTCTTCGGCCGCAATCTCCACAACGTTATTCAGGAGGTTCTTATGGTCGCCCCTGGTGGTCAAGTGTTGGGTAAACGCCACCTGGCTATTGGGCGCCGTCACCAGCAACACGTGGGAGACCAGCGTTGCATTCGTAGTGCTATCTTGGATCAGGTGCGCATCAATGGGTTCTCTAACGACCACGTTTTGAGGAACGTAGAGGAAGATTCCACTATTTAAGTAAGCCACGTGATAGGCTGCCAGCTTATCTTCGGTGGCGGAAATAATTTGATTTAAGTATGGTCTAACCAAGTCTGGATACTCATTTAGTGCGGTGAAGAGATCGGTCAAAATGACGCCTTGTTGGCGCAAATCTTCTGGCAGATTAACCCTAACCGTGGTCTGCCCCACTTGAACGATATCGGCGTGATCTTGGGGTTGCTCAATATCAGAAGCCAGATCCGCATTTGACTCCCGCCATAATAACCGGTGATCGATTAAATTCCAATCAGGATAGGTGAACCGATGAAACTTGGGAACTGGTAGCTGGTCGATCAGGGGTAGCGCCGCCTTGCGTTGGGCCACCAACCAATCCGGATCGCGGTGTTCGGTTGCCCCGGCCACGAGAGCCGCAGTCAATGTTTCAGTACTTTCAACGGCATTCATTTTCGTCCCTCCTAATCTTCGTCAACTAAAGCCACATCGATGCCCAGATCGTCACGCAACCCAGCGTAGCCTTCTTTTTCCAAAGTCTTAGCCAAATCGGCATCTCCGGTCTTCACAATACGACCACCCATCATGACATGAACCACGTCAGGCACAATGTAGTTCAAGAGACGTTGGTAGTGGGTGATGATCAAAGAGCCAAAGTCTTTTCCTCGTAAGGAGTTGACGCCTTTAGAAACGACCTTCAAGGCATCGATATCCAACCCAGAGTCAATTTCGTCGAGTAACGCGAACTTCGGCTGGATCATCAAAAGCTGTAAGATTTCGTTACGCTTCTTTTCCCCACCGGAGAAGCCTTCATTTAAGTAGCGTTCAGTCATGGATTCACTCATATCGAGCAATGCCAGATTTTTATCCAGCTTTTTTAAAAAATCCATAACTGAAATTTGGTCATCGCTAGCGCGGCGAGCATTGATGGCGGCTCGTAGGAATTCAGCATTCGTAACTCCCTGGATTTCAGCGGGGTATTGCATCCCCAAGAACAGGCCACGCCGCGCCCGCTCATCAACGGACATATCAATGAGACTGGTCCCATCGAGCAAAATATCGCCCTGGGTGACGTGGTAGGCAGGTTGCCCCATGATTGTCTGCGATAGCGTGGACTTTCCGGTCCCGTTCGGCCCCATGATGGCGTGAATTTCACCAGTCTTCATGGTCAGGTTGACGCCCTTTAAGATTTCCTTGGTCTCCTGACTCTCTTCATCCGAAACTTCAACGTGTAGATCTTTAACCTCAAGTGTTGACATGGTATTAACCTCCCGTAAAATATGCGGCATCTGTTTATATAACTCTGGATTAAGTCAGCCCCAAGTTTTGGTGGTGTTCGGTTATATTGTGTGAAATTAAACAATTGCGTCACCCGTTGGGATTCCCGCAATGGCTGGCCCTTTTGTCTGGAATTAATCCTGCTATCATTGTAGTCCAGAATATTACTGAAAGAATATTAGGCATTCTCCCTAATATTTGATAAAGCCCCAATGCCTTCAATCATTAATATAAAATCTGCCAGGAATGACCCAGTCACAAACGGCCCTGCTTGGCAGGTTTCCCTTCAAAAAAAGGCCGGACCCGCAGCAATTGTTTTGCTAGGGTCCGACCATAACGAGATATCTATTTAGTTGACTTAATTTTAATCGTCCGCGCCCTGAATCATCTTGACCGGGACAGCAACCAGTTCGCCTAACGCTAATAAGTAGAGATACTGGTGCACAACAGGCTGACCGGTGATCTGGTGCAAGGCCGCAGCGTAGAGGTTGACTTGGCCACTATACTTATCGACGATTTTAGCCACGCTGGCCGCTTGATTCTCGAGGTTCACGTGGTCGGTCTTGTAGTCGAAGAGCACGATGCCCTCAGCCGTGGTCAAATACCCGTCGACGATCCCGTGGACCAGGACCTGCGACTCCTTTTCCTGAAAATCGCGGAAGAGGCTCTTCGCCGGCATCAACAGTGAGAACGGCACTTCACGGTGCAATTGGTCGGGATGTGCCAAAATCTGTTGGCCCACCGCGCTATCATAAAACTGGAGAATCGCTTGGGGGTCCAATCTTTGGGCAACTTCAGCCGTCAACACCTTGCCTTGGACCAACCGGTCGATCAGCGTTTGAATCCGGTCGGCGGTCGGCAAGACCGTGACGTCGAGTTGTTGTAAAACCAAGTGGGTCGCCGTCCCGATATCAGTCGGGAGGGGGGCCCGAACGGTCTGCATGAAGTTCGGCCGCGCAAAGTCATGGCTGACGTATCGCAAGCCACCACTAGTTGGCGCCTGGCCCGCACTCATCCGGGCGGTGTCCGGTTCTTCAAAGAGGCGCTTGGCTTCCGACACGGATTGGTAAGCCGTAGTGACCGTCGCCGCTTGGTGCGGGTACTGGAATGTCATCAACTTGGTCAACGCTGCGCCGTCAACTTGATCAGCCGTGACCTGGTCGGCCGCCGCTTGTGCCTGGTCGTACCAGTCAGTTGGGGCCACCGTCTGCGGTTCCGTCGCCGCTAAGTCCGCCGGCGTCACGAAGGTAATCGCAAACTGCGTGGGGTCCCCGGCTAAGGCACCTAACGCCTCGTGGTCCTCAAGGCCTAAGTCGAGGTGTTGGGCCTGTGGCGTACGTAGCAGACACATCCCCAACCAATCCATATAAGTGGCTAAGTTCTTTTTTTCGCGCAGGGTCGCGGGTAACACCAGGTCGTCACTCTGAAACGCCTGGCCCCAATCAGCCAGCGCTTTATCGCGGCTCGCCGCCGTCCCGACGATGTAGAGACGGGATTCTGCCCGGGTTAGCGCGACGTACAGTTTCCGCATTTCTTCGGCGATGCTGGCCCGCTTGATGGCTTGGGCCCCTAACAGCTTCGGCAGACTGGGCGTCCGGATACGAGTCGCGGGATCCAAGTAATCAATCCCGATTCCCGTTTTACCACTCAACACGGCCGTCCCCTGCTGGTCCTTGTCGTTATAATGATGCGCGGCATCCATCAAGAAGACCACCGGGAATTCAAGCCCCTTACTTTTATGGATGGTCATGACCGACACGGCGTTGGTATTGCTTTCAACGCTCGCGTTGGCCAAATCCTTGTCACGGTCCTGGAGCCGTTCCACGAACCGCACGAATTGGAACAAGCCTTTGAAACTACTGTGTTCATAACTTTGCGCCCGCTCGTACAAGGCGTGGAGGTTGGCCTGGCGTTGCGCGCCGGCCGGCATCCCACCGACATAGTCCAAGAAGCCAGTCTCCTGGTAGATTCGCCAGATCAACGTCACCAGTTGGTTTTGCTGGGCGATGTCGCGAAATTCGCCCAACTGATTTAAGAATCGGTCAATCTTTTGATAGACCGCTGCCTGCATGTCCCCCGTCCGATCAGCATTGACCGTGTCGTGGAAATGTTGGACGGCCTGGAAGTAGTCCCCGGTCCGCTGGTTGATCCGTAACAACGCCAACTCGTTTTCGTTCAACCCCACGATAGGCGACCGTAAGACGGCAGCCAGGGGAATATCCTGATACGGGTTATCAATGATTTTCAACAGGGACATCATGATTTGAATTTCCGTGGTCTTAAAGTAGCTTTGCGCATCGTTGACCACCACAGGGATGTCTAACCGACGTAACTCATCGGTGATGATGAGGTTGTTGGTCTTAGTCGGTGTCAACAGAGTAATGTCACCGTAGCGCATCGGCCGTGTAGTCTTTGCATCGCGGTCATAGATTGGTGTCTGGGCCGCAATCAAGTCCTGAATCTTCTTGCCGACCATCAAAACTTGTCCCTGGGCCTTATCATTGACCTGGAACGTCTCGTCCATGGCCTCGTTATCGTCAGTTTCTTGGTCCGGCTCATCAGACAAGTAGACCAGCAATTCGGCTGGACTGGTGACGTCGTCCGGATAATAGGTCGCGCCAAACTTCAATTCTGCATCCCCGGTGTAGTCGATTTCCCCCAACTGCCGGTTCATCAACTGCTTAAAAATCAAGTTGGTGAAATGGTCGATGTTGGCCATCGAGCGAAAGTTTTCGGCTAACGTGATAAGTTGCCCCGAACTGTCATCCGCCCCGTACTGATCAGATTTGGCCACAAACAACGTGGGGTCCGCTTGGCGGAAACGATAAATAGATTGCTTGACGTCGCCCACAATGAACCGGTTACCGTGGGGTGCCGGTTGGGCGATAGTTGCCAAAATAGCTTCCTGTAACCCATTGGTATCCTGATACTCGTCGGTCATGACTTCGGCGTACTGGTCCCGCAATTGTGTGCGGACCCGTTTGGATTCTGCTGTGTCCTGCGTCAGAATTTCTAAAGCCGCGTGTTCGACGTCGGCAAAGTCCAGCACGTGCCGGCGAAGCTTTTCTTGTAAGTACGCGTGCCGAAAGGCCGTCACGACTTTGGCCAATTCACTGACCAACTCGCCGGCTTCGTGCATAGTTTGCCGCACACCACTTTCGGGTTGCAAGAAATAGGTCTTTCCTAGCTTAGCTAATCGGGCCTTCGCGGACTCATAATACCGTTTCTTCAAAGCGTCGAATTGATCATATGATTCATCTTTTTTGGACACGCTAGGCATATTTTTCGACTTCGCTTCTAAATTCTGCCACCGAAAGCCTCTAATCTGATCACGTAAGTCGTTCCAGTCAGCCTCGTCAGCCGCCTGAATTAATTTCGTCAAAGCGGGCAGAAAGTAACCTACATAGTCGGCTTGATCATTGAAGCCACTGGTTTCCGCTTCTTGTTGAAAACTCGTGAGATCCGCCTTAACCTGCGTCAATTGCTCAACGATGACCGGCCGTACCTGAGTTTGATAGAAGTGACTGGCAGTCAGCTTATCGTTGTCGAGCTGGTAAGTCTGTGGTAACTGGGCCACCCATTCGTCGGGGTCCGGGGTAGCATCCGACACGTTATAGACATTTTGGACCAATTCGGCCAAGCCATCATCGCGTCGGTCGCCCGAAAAGTTGGCGGTCAAGCGGGCAAACGGCCCCTCTTGGTACTGGTCATCGTCTGTGCGTTCCGCGGTGTAAAGCTCTTCACGCAAGTCATTCCAGACATCGTCGCGCAATAACGCCGTTTCCGTCTCGTCTTGGAGGCGAAAGACCGGGTCGTAATCAATGACGTAGTAGTAGCGTTGAAGCAGACGCATACAGAAGGCATCCATCGTGGTAATGTCCGCAATCGGCAAGCGATTCAATTGCGTTAAGTAAAACTGTTGTTGCTTGCTATTGCCCTGGGTCGCAGCCAACTCTTGGCGTAACGCGGCCTGAATCCGGTCACGCATTTCGGCGGCCGCCGCCTTGGTAAACGTCACAATCAAAAATTGGTCGATGCCAACTCCGGTCTTTAACCGTTCAATCACCCGTTGGACCAGGACCCGGGTCTTTCCGGACCCTGCCGACGCGGAGACCAACAGGTTCGTGCCCGACTGGTGAATCGCTTGTTCCTGACTCGGTGTAAACTCAAATTTAGCGCTCATCTTGTACTCCTCCTGCCTGTCGGTTAGCCATCTTGTCGGCGATCAACTTCATCACTTTAGCGCGACTTAACGGCGCTAAATCGTGATAATTATTTTCTGGTAGTAACGGGTCAAATTGCATAATCGACTTATACGGTGAATATTTAAGGGCCGTCGTGTCACTATTCCGAAATGGGGCCAAATCAACATGACCAGCAAAAATTTGTTCGGCGGCTTGTTTGATTAAACGTTCCGTGTGAGCCAACAACTCGTCTAACTCTGTCGGAGTCACGAGTAACCTCGATTTGAAATTACCATCCCCATTCTTCCTCAGTCCACTAAAGAGTACCGATTTTCCCGTTCCCTTGGCAAATAAGGATTCAATGTTTTCAAGGAGGTCTTCGTCTTCCAAAAGCAATCCCTGGTACTGTTCGGCTTTAAGGAGGTCAATGACGGGGTTAGCCGGATCCTTGACGGTTTCCGCTTTCAAAATGGGGTCCTGAACGTGGAGGTAAACGGCGCCCGCTAAGTTCGCGGGCGTCGGCTCGGAAGCCCCGATTGCCGCCGCAAAGTTTCGTTTGACCGCGTCCAAATAGGTCAACATCTGCATTGCTTGTCCGTAATAGGCCTCGTCGAACTTGAACGTCCGGGCCGAACTCTTATAGTCCACGATGCCTAGGTAAGTTTTCCCGTTAGCCTGGACCATATCAAGTCGGTCAATCCGTCCCCGCACGCTAACTTGGTGTTGATGTGGTAAGGCAAAAGTCAACGGCGCCCAACCATGCTGGTCGCCCATCCCGAACTGAACTTCGGTCTCCTTAGGCCGCATCTTGGTGCGGGTACTCTGTTGCTTGAGGGTCCACGCCATGCGGTGCATAGTCTTCATCAACTGGTGACGGATATAGTCCATCCGGCTGGAACTTTCCAACACGGCAAATTGTGGATTCTCCGTAGTGTCGAGCAACTTCGCCATGGCCTCGTCAGTCATCTCTTTGAGTTGCTGATCGTCCACACTAGCCAAGTCCAAGTCTTGATCGTGAATCATCTTGACCAGTGCGTCCAGTGTGGCGTGGAAGAATTCCCCGGTGCTGGCCGGCGACAACTCGAAGACATCCCGTTCCTGGAGTTTTAAGCCGTACTTTAAGAAGTAAGCATACGGGTTATCGTAGTATTCTTCCAGCTTAGAAATCGAGGTATTGATGGTAGTGCCGTAAAGCTGGGTCACGATGTCCGGTAAAAGCTTGTGTGGTTCGTTGCGATACTTCAAGCTCCCCAATAATTTAGTGGTCAACGCGCCGTACTGCTCATCATTTTTCAAGACTTGTAAGAGATAAAGCCAAGCCGGGGCTAAGGGTTGCCCCGTTAATTGACCGGCGTGACTGACCTGCACCAGGTGTCGCAACGTCGTCCGCCGGGTCCCCACAAATTGTTGCACGTCGTGGCCATCCACGGCCGGGGTCGTCGACACTTGGGTCACCGGCAACTTAAAGTGGTCGCGAATCCGGGCCACGTACGGTGAAATCTCCTGGTTAGCCTCTCCGTCACTAGTGATTGGATAGCTAAAGACTAATTGGTCACACCCGCTGAGAAAGCCCAGGTAATTTAAGTAGGGTTCGCCAGCCAGTTGGGTTGCGGCATCATCACGAAGGTAGGCGCCATCGTCGCCTGCCTGTAATTGCGCACTGAGGTCCTGGCGGTCACTATCTGCTAACAACGTCGTTGGCACCTGATTATCCGGCATGGTGGTCGCCGTGGCCCCCATCAAGAAGGTCACCTTTCGGTTATTCGCCTGGACGATGCCACTTTCGGAGAACATCACCTGGTCTAAGGTTGACGGAATCTGACTGAATTTGGCGCCAGAAAATCCGGTCTGGAGTAACGCCTGAAAGTCAGTCTGGCTATACGGCAAGTCGCCTAAAATCGTGTGGCACTCATCAAGCATCTGACAGAACGTGCTCCAGGTCTGCTCCGGTTGGCCGGCTAAAGTCAGGTCCTGGGCCGCAATGGCCTGGTCCCGCCACGCCATCAAGCGCTTGACGACGCCGTGGTTGACTAAGAATTGATACAGTACCGTGGCGGCATCCGTATAAGTTTTAGCGTGTTGTAAGTGTTGGAAAAGTGGCGGTAAAGTTTGCTGGACAAAATGGCGAATCACATTGATCTGCCGGGTGATTTCCTGGTCTTTCGAAGTGACCACCTCATCGTTGCCTAGCGTGAACCGGGTGTATTGCCAATCATCGGCTTGGGTCCAGCGTTTCTGACCTTCAAAGCCCGTCTTCAAGACAAAGTTTTCGGTCAACGCGACGGCTTGGCGGTACGCCGCCACGTCAATCGGTTCATCGTGGTCATCGGTCGGCAACAACAATTCCGACTTCAACACCCGAAAAATATCGCTGTAACGGTAATTTCGGCGTTGTACGTCGAATAACGCGTTGATTAATTCGACGAAGGGGTGGTCGGCCATTTGGACGTCAGCATCGTCAAAGTACGGAATGTTTTCGGCACTAAAAATCGGGTCGATAACGGTCTGATAGGCATCCAAATGTCGCGTCATAATCAAGAAGTCCCGGTAACGGTACTTCCCTGTCGCCACCAGCTGATGAATCTTGTTCGCCACGTGGGCCACCTCGCTGTAACGACTTGGCGCCGAAAACAGGTGAAGCTTGGTTGGCACTGTCTTAGCTTCCGGGGGCGTCGGCCGCCCCACTTGACTGTTTTGCCAGTATTTATCAAGAGCTAACAAATCTGCGGAGACCCGGGGCTCTTTGGCGTGATCATCAACTAGCACGTGCACGTGGTTCGCCCGTGCGCTTGACAGGAGTTGGTAATACAGCTTCCCCGACTGGAAGAATAGGTCGGTAACGGTGGGTAAATCCTGGGTATAGGCCTTATCTAAGTTCAACGCCACGGTCACGCTGGCGGCCCGTTGAATCAGGACCGTCACTAAGTGGCTTTCTTGCGCACTCATTTGCGAAAAACCTTCCAAGTAGAAATGAGCATGACTCAAATCAAGCTGGGTCAGGTAGTCAGCCAACTGGTTAAGGAGATCAGTATTGGCCACGTATTTCCCGGTCATCTGAGTTTCAAACGCGTTGTAGATAACCAAGAGGTCGTGCAGTTTAGCCTGTAAATCCGCACTTCCTGGCGCTAAACGGTCGATGGCAGCCGTCAAATCGGCCGCCGTGACCTGTCCCACCCGAAACTCGGCCAGTTGCGCGGTCAGTTGGCTGATGAACCCCGGTCGCGTCACCTCACCGCGAAAGATGGTCAATTCATCAGCGTGGGCCTGAATAATCTGGTAGATCAGCATATTCAATCCAGCCGTTGAAATCCGCGGTAACTGGTAGACCGGCTCGTTTTTCATGAAGAACCAGGCTAACCGGGTAAACGAAAAGACTTGCACGTGAGTCTGCGCAAACAACGGCTGGTCAGGGGCCAGTTGCTGGTGTAACGCGTCTAAGACACCCACTTCGGTCTCGAACTTGATGTGGTTGGGCACCAAGTAATAACATTGGTCATGCGGCTGGTCACGAAGCGTTTCAGTCATGGCCTGAATCATGGGAGTGCGGTGGTCATACCCCGCACTTCCCAGGATAAACTGTAAACTCATAGATAAGGACCTCCCTTTTTTGACGACTAACAACGTTGCATCTATTTTAGCACAACTTTCTACGCCGGCAAACACACGTTCGTCCCAAAGCAACGACATTTACAAACTTTTCTTGATTTTTACACACCACCCCCAGTTGGCGTGCTAAACTAGGGTTAATATTAAAAAATGATGAGAAAGCCGGCTTAATGGTATGCAAAAAAACGAACAAATTGAGATTCTAAAACACTTAGTTAGTCTAAATTCCGTCAACGGCAACGAGTAAGCCGTCGCCACCTATATCAAACAATTATTTGCCGTCCACGGCATCGATAGTCAGATCATCCCCTACGCCCACGGTCGCAGCAACCTCATCGCCGAAATCGGCCAGGGTAAGCAGGTCTTGGCTCTTTCCGGTCACCTGGACACCGTTGCCACCGGGGATCCGGCCAACTGGCAATTTCCGCCCTTTGACGCCCACATCGAAAACAATCGGCTTTACGGTCGCGGGGCTGCGGACATGAAAAGTGGGTTGGCTGCCATGGTCATTACTTTCATTAACTTGGCGGACAACCAAACGCCGCTCAACGGCCGCTTACGTTTCATCGGCACGGTCGGCGAAGAAAACGGCGCGATGGGCTCTCGGATGTTGACCGAACAAGGCTACGCCGATGACCTGAGTGCCCTAGTCATTGGCGAACCGACCGGTGGCAACATCGTCTACGCCCATAACGGGTCACTCAACTACCACGTCTTCTGCCAGGGCAAGGGCGCGCACAGCTCCATGCCCGAAAAAGGGATCAACGCGGTCACCAACCTAATCAAGTTCGTCACGGCTGAAGCGACCGGTTTCGACGATGCCCCAATCAGCCCCGAGCTTGGGTCGCTGGTCCACAACGTGACCGTCTTCAAAGGCGGCGAGCAGGTCAACACCATCCCCGCCTACGCCGAACTCCAAGGAAACATTCGGCCGATTCCCGAATTCGACAATGCTGCCGTTATCCAACGACTCCACGAACTGGTCGACCAGGTGAACCAACAGACCGACGCACAACTCACACTCCACGTGGACTATAGTTTCAAACCGATCATCAGTGACCAACACGATGCCTTGATTCAGACGACCAAGCAGATTGCCGATGCCGAATTTGGCCACCCGGTCGATTTGGCTGTGATTCATGGGGCTACCGATGCCTCCGAATTCACCAAGTCTAAGAACCACTTTCCAGTTATGGTCTACGGGGCCGGCGAATGGAGTGCCGCCCACTCCCTCAACGAATCCGTCGACTTAGACCAGTATGCCCACGTCCAACACGTTTACCAACAATTAGTCGAAAAATTCTTAGCTTAAACCAGCACGAATCCCCCGTTCAAAGCGCCAGTAACGTCTTGAACGGGGGATTTTTGTGGTTTCACACTAACTCACGAAAAAAGCCCGGCGCCGTGGCCAGGCTCTTAGTTATCCGCTTCATCGGGAGCGTTCGCTGCATGACAGTTCTCGGTTAAAACGTCATTGGTGCAGGTTTCCAGGTCCGCCAAGATAGTTGCGTTGTCCTGCTGTTGCGCCGCAAGATTTTCAGCGACGGCCCACCGGGCTAATGTATCCGTGATGGGGACGATGTCTTGAATAATCGACATCTCGGCATCATCACTGTGTTGCTTTTGGATTGCCCGAAAGCTATCGATGTCCGTGATGAGCCGTAAGACTTTCCCCGTAGCTTTCTCTACGGATTGGAAAATCACGAAATGGGCCTTTTGGTTGGCTTCATCGATTCGTTCCCGCACGATTTCTAATTGTTGGTCATTTATGTTTAAGGCCATTACGTTCACCCCCATAACTCTTATTCTAACAAAGAACCGGGTGAATTAACCGCAATTACCTCCTAAATGCCAAAAAGTTTCCTCATGTCCCTTAAATTGCTAGCAAATTGCCAGGGATTGGTAGTCATGACCCCCGTGTTGCAAAAGGTCGACGGCGACTTGGACGACTGTTTCACGTGAAACATTACCTGCCGGCACCGGTTGACCTTCCGCAATGATTTTGGGCGTGGTCGCAGGCCCGGCACTTAGCGTGACCGGCCGCAAGATTGTGTACGGGAATTCCGCTTCGTCCACCAGCTTAGCGGCGTAACGCTGTTGTTTCAAATACTCGGTCACGTCGTCGATACCCGGATAATTCAGGTCGCCAACCACTTCTTGGTCCACGCCCGCGGTGCTCAACAACACCACTCGGGTCAGAGGGAGTTGTTGGCGATACTGGGTGTCGAACAAGGCCTCTAACGCCCAATCGACATCCATCCCGCTCAAAGCCGAAAAGACGATGGGCGTGTCCTGTAAGGCCGGGCCATAGGTGACGGCTTTGTGCAGGTCACCGGTCAGATCCGTGACCTGGTCGCGGATTTCGGCGGGTAACGCCGTGGCGGGGTCGTGTAAAACCCGCACCGTGGTGGCGGGTTTTTCACTCAACTGTTGGGCAACGGCCGTGCCAATTGGCGTCGCGCCCAGAATTAAATAAATAGTCATTAGTTTTTCGCTCCAATCTTTGCTTCCCAGTGTACCAGAAAATGTCTAACCCGACATCGTTGACCCCCACGACGCATTGCTGGCTCGCCCAGCAAGAATTCGGGTATAATGGGTGCAGGATCTTGTATCCGGTTTCGCAGATTAATTAGGAGGTTTTGTCATGACAAATCGTCAGGTAACAATTGGTAAAACAGACGTGCACACCACGCCTTTAGGCCTCGGGACCAACGCGGTCGGCGGCTACAATCTCTTCCCTAATTTACGGGATGAGGACGGCATCGCCCTGGTCAAAGCCGGGTTAAACCATGGGATTCAACTCTTGGATACCGCCTTCGTCTACGGTCTGGACCACTCCGAAGAACTGGTCGGGCAGGCCATGGCCGATTTCGACCGGCACCAGGTCACCTTAGCCACCAAGGGTGCCCAAGACTTTTCTAGCGGCGAACAGGTCATCAACAACGACCCGGACTTTTTGACCCAGCAGGTCGATGCCAGTCTCAAACGGCTGAACACGGACTATCTGGACATCTTCTACATTCACTTCCCCGACAAGCAAACGCCCAAAGCCGAAGCCGTTGGGGCGTTACAACGGCTCCGCGAACAGGGCAAGATTCGGGCCATTGGGGTCTCCAACTTTAGCCTCGACCAAGTCAAAGAAGCCAACGCCGACGGGTACGTCGACGTGGTGGAAGACGAATACAGTCTATTGCATCGCGACCACGAAGCAGACTTATTGCCCTACTTAAAGGACCACCAAATCAGCTTCGTACCGTACTTCCCACTGGCTTCGGGATTATTGACCGGAAAGTACGACCGCGACGTCACCTTCCCGGATGACGATATTCGTAGTCAGATGAGCGACTTTCAAGCCCCACGTTACGGTCAAGCCTTAGACGCCGTAGCCAAAGTACGCCCCATTGCCGACGCTCACGATGCGACCGTTGCTCAAGTGGTCCTCGCTTGGTACATGCAAAACCCACTCATCAGTGTGGTCATCCCCGGTGCCAAGCGCGCCGAACAGGTCACGGCTAATGCTAAGGCCCTCGACGTCACCCTATCCACTGAAGAATACAATACCATCGACCAAGCCTTTACCCCGTTCAAGCACAGCGCAAGCGGTAAGTCCTTGGCTGATCCCGATTAACCTTAACTTTTGACAACTGGCCTCCCGCCCCCGTTCGGCGAGGGGCTTTTTAATTGTTTTTACCGGCCTAGTTTGGTGTTCGAATTTTACGAATAATTCAATCTGTATAAATTCATTAATTCGTAATTGCAATCAATTAATCGCTGTGCTACACTAATTCAGGATTGATTAAACGAAAAAATCCGAACGATTTTTAAAAACGTTCGGATTTTACTATGGTCTTAAGGAGTGCCGTAAATGCAACGAATTGCCGAATACTTTCAATTTAAAGAAAACGGAACGAACTTTAAAACCGAGATGCTTGCAGGGCTAACCACTTTCGTCTCCATGGCATACATCTTGTTCGTCAACCCCCAAGTCTTAGGGGCTTCCGGTATCAACCAAGGTGCCGTGTTCACCGCGACGGCCTTCGCGTCCGCCTTCGGGTGTTTCTTGATGGGCATCTTAGCCAACTACCCCATCGCTATCTCTGCCAGTCTGGGAATCAACGCGTTTTTCGCCTATTCCGTGGTCATCGGGATGAAGGTTCCGTGGGAGACTGCGCTGGCCGGCGTATTCGTCGCCTCGATTCTCTTCATGATTTTGACCGCCTTCAAGCTCAGAGAAAAAGTCGTCGACGCTATTCCACGAGACCTCAAAATGGCGATCAGTGCCGGCATTGGTCTGTTCATCGCCTTTATCGGCCTGAGTCAAGGTGGCTTGGTCCAAGCCGACAAATCAACGATCTTGACCTTAGGCTCTTTGCACGTGGGCAGTACCTGGTTGACCATCTTTGGTTTAATCGTCACGTTGGTTTTGATGAGTGCCCGGATTCCCGGCGCCATCTTCATCGGGATGATTGCTAACTCCATCTTGGGTCTGGCCACCGGTTTGATTCCGATGCCGAAACACATCATCTCCGGTGTTCCTAGTATCGATTCAACCTTCCTGGTGGGCCTGACGCATGCCGGCAGCATCAACACTTTACAACTGCTAGTCGTCGTGTTGACCTTCTTGCTAGTCACCTTCTTCGACACTACCGGAACCCTAGTCGGGTTAGCCGAACAAGCTGGCTTGATTAAAAATAACAAGCTCCCGCGGATTGGGAAAGCCCTAATGGCCGATTCCAGCACCATGGTCGTGGGGTCTCTTCTGGGGACCTCCCCGATGGGGGCCTTCGTCGAATCTTCCGCCGGCATCGCCGTGGGGGGCCGGACCGGGTTCACCGCCATCACGACCGGCGTGCTCTTCATTTTCGGGGCTTTCTTCTCCCCGCTGCTGGCCGTGGTGACCGACCAAGTCACCGCACCCGCGTTGATCATCGTCGGCGTCCTGATGGCCCAATCCTTGAAGAACATCCACTGGGAAAAGTTCGAGATTGCGGCGCCGGCCTTTCTGACCGTTTTAGGGATGCCGTTGACCTACAGTATCGCCGATGGGATTGCTCTGGGCTTCATCGCCTACCCGCTGACCATGATTGCCGCCAAGCGTGGCAAGGAAGTCGGTCCGATGATGTACAGTCTGGCCGTGGTCTTCATCCTGTTCCTTTGGATTTTAAACGCGAGCTAACTCACACTAACCACTAACTTCAAAAGGGCGTCTCAGATGACTAATCTGAGACGCCTTTTTGAACACGACCAAAACGTGCGTCACCCCCACCAATGGCTTATACTAAGGACAAGCATTCGACAGAAGGAGTTCGACTTTATTATGAAATTTATGACTCATGACCACGTCCGCCTGGATTACAGTGATACCGGTGGTGACGGCCAACCGGTGGTGTTACTAACCGGAATCGGTGGCGCAAAGGAAATTTGGCGCGACCAACTGACCTGGCTACAAGACCTGGGCTACCGGGTGCTGGCGTTAGACGCCCGGAATCAAGGGGCATCCCAGCACACCGTCAAGGGCCGGCGGATATCGCGCCACGCTATCGATTTGCACGACTTTTTGACCGGACTCGAATTGACCCAACCGATTCTAATCGGTAACTCGATGGGCGCCGCCACCCTGTTCGCCTACGTGTCCCTCTTCGGTGACGCCGATTTAGCCGCCATCGTGGACGTTGACCAAAGTCCCAAGATGATCAGCGATGAGACCTGGGCGTACGGTTTCAACGACTTAACTTGGGAGACGTTCCCCAGCCTGCTTAAATTTCCCTTGGGACCGGCCACAGCCACGCGTATCAACGACCAAACCTATGCCGACGTCAAACAGGTTGAAGCCGCGCACCCTTACGATGCGGACCTCAACCTGCCCTTCTTATTGGACCACGCGTTTCAAGATTGGCGCGATATTGTCGCCCAACTCCACGTACCTTTTTTCGTGATTGCCGGAGAAAAATCTCCCTATTTTAACCCTAAATTCGCGGCCGTGACCGCCCAACTTGCGCCCCACGGCCAAAGTACCGTAATTTCGAACGCCGGACACATCGTTTTAGCCGAACAGCCCCATGCCTTTAACCAAGCTTTAGGGAAGTTCCTCCAAACGCTCTAAACATCCGCCGCGAGGATACGCTGAGCGATGGCCTCATTCAGGACGATGTCGGTCACTAAATGCCCGCGCAAGGCCCCTAACGCCGCGTCAGTCTTGAACTTATTGCGGATGACCCCCAACCGGCGCGGGGTCTTCAAAATTTGGCTGATGGGCAAACCCACGGTCTTATCGGCGTCCTGATTCAAGAAGTGGCCCTGGCGGTCATACGGTCGGCCATACAGGATGCCTGCGATATCATCGGCGGCCACTCCTGGGAAAATCTCCCCGTAGTGGTCCTGCCAGACCGGAATCGACTCAATCGACGCCAACGTACCAAACCCACAGAACAACGCGTTCATCTTTTGCGCCGCCTGAAAAGCCGGGGCTAACGCTGGTTCTTGGGGCAGCGCCGCGCGAATCTGGTCATTGATGACGTATAATGGGCTGGCCAACGTGACGTAGCGACTTCCATAACGAGCGGCCGCCTTTTCGACCATTTGGCGCGTGCCGGCCACCGAACTGTACTTCATATTGTCGCCCACAAACTGGGTGAAGGTCAGGTCGTTTCTGATTTTACCGCGCAGTTGGTCGATGATGCTAAAGACCGTGCTCCCCCAAGCTACGCCGACCACCTGGGATTGGTCGATCAACGACTGGACCTGCATCGCCGCGTACTGGACGATGTTAGTCGCATCCTCTGCTGGGTTCTCGGCGTTGTACAAAATGAACGCGTTAGTCAGCCCATAACGATGGCGAAATTCCGCCTCCAGCGTCACGTTTCTCGCAATCGGATCGTTGACGGTAATGGTCACGACCCCCGTCTTCAAAGCTTCGTCCAAGTGCTTCGTAATCAGGTACCGACTGAGGTGATACTTGGTGGATAGATCGGCGATTGACAGCTGCGCCAGGTAGTAATCCTGGGCAATCATCGCCAGTAATTTTTGGTGCGAAATGTCATCCATGTCACTTTCCCCCTTTACGTTTTTGTAAGTCAAATTGATTTTACCACAAAACCACTTTTTAAAAATAGCAAAATAACTTCATATTTTTGAATTTTGCAAAAAATCAGCGTATGCTTAAACAGTACAATAAGAGAAAGAAGGCTGGCAACACATGGCTGATTTAGATGAAATCATTAAACTGCACGAACGCGCCACGGGGGTCCTGGATATCAGCTCCGAACTACCCGTCAATAACGCCGCCGACTTAGGTAAAGCCTACACGCCGGGGGTGGCTGGCATCTCCAAGCTCATCGCGGCTCATCCCGAGATGAAACGCAAACTGACGTTAAGTGGCAAACTCGTCGCCGTCGTCACCGATGGCTCCGCCGTTTTGGGGTTGGGCAACATCGGCCCCGCCGGTGGATTACCCGTCGTTGAAGGTAAAGCTCTACTTTACAAGTACTTAGCGGGCGTTGATGCGCTGCCGTTAGCCGTCGATCAAGTGCCCGTCGACCAAGTCGTCGCCACCATTAAAAACACCGCGCAGAGTTTTGCGGGGATCCACCTCGAAGACATCGCGGCACCCCGCTGCTTTGAAATCGAAGACCAACTCAAACAAGTTCTCGATATCCCCGTCTACCACGACGACCAGGAAGGGACCGCTATCGTGGTTCTGGCTGGTTTGATCAACGCGGCCAAAGTCACTCACAAATCATTAAGCGACTTAAAGGTCGTCGTCAACGGGGTCGGCGCTTCTGGTATCGCTACGGCCAAGCTCCTTTACGCCGCCGGGATTCACCAGTTAACCTTAGTCGACAAAGACGGGCTCGTCACCCCAGACGACACCGACTATAACCGTTACCAACGCGACTTAGCCAAACAAGTGGGGGAGACCCGTGCTCCCAAGACGCCGCTGTCACAGGTCATGACCGACCAGGACGCCTTTGTTGGGCTTTCCGACGCCGATGTGTTGACCGGAACTGACGTTGACCACATGGCCAGCGACCCAATCATCTTTGCCCTGGCCAATCCCAAACCCGAAATCGACCCGCAAGTCGCCCACGACCACCACGTTGGTGTGATGGCGACCGGCTCCAGCCAGTACCCGAACCAAGTCAACAACATTTTGGTCTTCCCCGGCCTGTTCGCCGGTCTGTTAGCCTCCGGACTGCGGACCGTCAACGCCGACCTCGAGACCAGCGTGGCGCACGCTTTAGCGGGCATGATTGCCACCCCAACGGCCGACGAAATTATCCCGAGCGTCTTTGCGGACGGCGTCGTCGACACGGTCACCGTGGCCGTCAAAGCCTTCGCCGAAAAGTAACCCGAATCTAGAAAGAAAGGGGCATTGTCCATGCAAGCCGACATCATTGATTTATACCTCACCGACTCCGCCACCCGTAAGCAGTGGCAAGCCCTTTTGACCGACCTGGGCATCACCAACTTTGCCGCCAGCGAAACGGCCCAGCTGGACCATACCGTGGGCATTTACGAGGGCGATAAATTGGTCGCGACCGGGTCCACGGCCGGTAACGTCATCAAGTACGTGGGGGCCTGCCATAAAAATAGCCAGGCTGGCGCCTACTTCAACGCCATCATCTCCGCGTTACTGACGCACTTGGCGCAAAACCAGATTTTTCACGTCTTCGTCTTCACCAAGCCCAAATACGTGGCCAGCTTCGAATACGTGGGCTTCCATGCCCTGGCACAGACCGAGAGTGGCGCCATCTTAGAGACCGGCGACACCGGGGTTACCGCCTATATTCAAAGCTTGCCGCACCCCGAACTCAAGGCGGACGCCAAGGTCGCTGGCATCGTGATGAACGCCAACCCGTTCACCGTCGGCCACCATTACCTAGTGGAAACTGCCGCTAAGGAAAACGACCTGGTCTACGTCTTCGTGGTCAACACCGACGCGTCGCTCTTCACCACGGCCGAACGCCAGAACCTGGTTACCGCGGGCACGCAAGATTTACCCAACGTTGTCGTGGTCAACGGGAGCGACTACATGGTCAGTTACGCGACCTTCCCGGCCTACTTCTTACCCACACCGGCAGCCGCAATCCATTTCCAGACTGAACTGGACGCCGAGATCTTTAAGACTCAGATTGCTCGACCGCTGAACCTGACCACCCGTTACGTGGGGACTGAGCCGTTCTCTAAGACCACTGGCATTTATAACCAGGTCCTAGAACAGCTCTTGCCTCCCGAAGTTACGGTCAAAGAAGTGCCCCGCCTGGCCGCAAACGACCAGCCGATTACAGCCACGGCCGTCCGCCAAGCCATCGCCGACAACGATTTAGCTTCCGTTAAAGCAAGCTTACCGGCCACTACCGCGGCGTTCATCCAGGCTCATTTAGAGACCCTGCAGGCCCGCATCACCGCCGGTCAACGGATTGCCGGTAACTAAACCAAGTGCTTTCAGAAAGGATTGTTCGTATGACACCCACTACCTTTGCGACCGGTGACCCGCAAGATATCGCCGCCGTGCTCGCCAATAAGGACCACCGCGCCGCTTACCAACGGCAACTCATGACGGCCCATCCCGACCAAACGGTCTTAGCGTTGAAACTCAACACCCCGGGACCCATCAAAAATAACGCCCGGATAACGGCGGCCTTTGACGCTGGATTGGCCGCTTTTACCCACGACCTGACACGCCAACAAGTGACCACGACCTTGGTCGACCGCTGGGACAACCCCACCGGCCCCGAAGCCTTCCTGTTAAGTGCCACGGATGCGACCACCATGAAACAACTGGCGGTGGCCTTGGAGGACCAGCACCCGTTGGGTCGGTTATTCGACATCGACGTCTTGACTAGCCACCACGAAGGCCCGCTGAGTCGCCAGGACAACAATCTGCCCCAACGGCGTTGCTTCATTTGTAACCGGCCAGCCAAGGTCTGTGCTCGGTCGCGCGCCCATAGTGTCTTAGAGCTCCAGACCGCCATCGACCAGACCCTCACCACCTACTTTACCGAACAGGAGTCGAAGCAATAATGTCCCTTGCACCCGCCATCTTAAACGCCCACCGCGCCCTCTTGTACGAGGTTTCCGTGACCCCCAAGCCCGGGCTGGTCGACCCCGCCGACGTGGGGCCGCACCCCGACATGGACGTCTTCACCTTTATCGACAGTGCTACGGCGCTTGAAGATTACTGGGCGACTTGTTACCAACTCGGCCACACCTTCGTGGGGGCCCACCTGCCTGATCTATTTCACGAGATTCGCCCAGCCGGCGTGGCCGCCGAAAAAGCCATGTTTCGTGCCACTCAAGGCATCAATACCCACAAGGGCGCCGTCTTTTCTTTAGGCGTCATTGTCGCGGCCGTGGGGGCCCAGACCCGCCACGCTGCTTACAACACCGGCGCGACTTTGAACTTAGTCAAAGCCATGCTGGCCGGACTGACCGCCCACGACTTCGCCGGCATCGCCGACAAGCCCGCCGACCAACTCACGGCCGGCGAGCGCCAGTACCTCAAGTACGGTACCACGGGCATCCGCGGCCAAGCCGAGGCCGGGTTTCCGGTGGTGGCAACCCTGAGTTTGCCCGCCCTACGGCGAAGTCGGGGGTCTCGGACCACGCGGTTACTCGACACGTTATTGACCATCGTGGCCCACACCGCCGATAGCAACCTGATCAAACGTGCGGGTACCTTAGATATCGTCCCCTGGGCCCAACAGACTGCCCAGGAGATTCTGGATGCGGGGGGCAGTCAGACCCCGACCGGACGGCAACTTTTAGTGGCGATGAATACCACCTTCAAGGCTAAAAATTTGAGTCTAGGCGGGTCAGCTGACCTCCTGATTCTCACGATTTATTTAGGGTTAATGGAAAAGAGTCTTTAATTTAAATTTGAAACGCCCAGTGCTCCGACTTTCATCAGTCGCGGCACTGGGCGTTTTAAGTTAGCACAACACAAAAGGGCCCCCCAGCCACAAAAGCTTGAGGGACCTTCGTTTAGTTTCATTTCAATCAATGAGCTGATTGGCCGTGGTGCCGTAACCCAAAGAGCACGCTGATAAATTCACGCTGAATCTCGTTGGGTAAAAATTTCTTCCGAACCACTAGCGACATATTGAACCGGTCCGCGACCGGATCGCTTAACGCTAATGAACTAACCTGGTCGCTGGGTGTGATGGCGTCCCCCACTAAGAGGCTAACGCCAAAGCCTGTGGCGACTAAGGCTTTGATCAGCGGCATGTTCGGCGTACTGTAGACCACCCGCGGTCTAAACCCCGCAAAGTGACTATAATCACGCAATGCCTGCGGGTGCACGAATTTACCAGTCATCGAGATAAAGTTCTCGTTGGCAAGTTCACTAAATTCAATCTCCCCGCGTTGGGCCAACCGGTGCTTGGGACTGACGACGGCCCGAAACTCGTGCGCCGCGAGCAACGTCGCGTCTAAGCCCGGTTCCTGTAACGGTCGCACCGACCCTAGGAGCGCTACGTCAATCTTACCGGCCTGGAGTTCCTTCAACAGGTCTCCCGACCCGACTTCGAGCGTTTTCATATACTTCAACAGGCCGCGCGAGAACAACTCTCCCGCCACCAGCGGAAACCACAGGGTCCCGATGATGGGTGGCATGCCGAAACTAATCGTAGATTGATCAGCCCGCCGAACTTCACTGTGGGCCAAGTCTAGGTTCTTCAAGACCAGTTGGGCCCGTTGATACAACAGGAGTCCTGGTCGGGTAATCGTGAGCGTGTTATGCGCATGGTCGCGTTGGACCAGCGTGGCGTTAAATTCTGCTTCCAGGCGTTTGACCGCCACCGTAATGGTGGGCTGACTGACCGAGAAGCGCGCAGCGACCGCGGTGTAATTTTTTAAGTCCACCAGCGCCGCGAAATAGGCTAAGTCCCGTGTGTTCAATGTGTCGCCCCAATCTAACCGGGGGAAGACTAGTCCTTAACCTGCTTGATTTCGTCGATGATACTACCGTCACGGTATTCTACCATGGCAACGGTCCGGTCGGTGAATTCAAGCGGCTTCGGTTGGCCTACCCGCTTTTCGGCTAATTTTTGTAGGTCTTCGATCTTGAAGACTGGGACTCCCGGAATATTGCTGAGCTTAGCAACCAAGTCTTTTCGCTTAGGGTTAATGGCAATTCCTACTTCGGTGACCAAGACGTCAATCGAATCACCTGGCGTCACCACCGTGGTGACATCTGGCACGACCGTGGCAATCCGACCCCGAACCAGGGGTGCGGAAATGATGGTCAATTTGCTAGTGGCCGCATCTTGGTGACCCCCAACGGCTCCCCGAATCACACCGTCGGAACCAGTCATGACGTTGACGTTGAACTTGGTGTCGATTTCCAAGGCACTCAGGATGGCCACGTCAAGTTGGTCGACCATGGCACCCTTGTTGTCGGGATCAGCGTACCAGGACGCGTCGATTTCTTGTTGGTTCGGGTTCTTCTGCATGGAAGAAGCCGCACCCTTATCAAAGTCTTGGACGTCCATGACCCGCCGAACCAGGCCCTCTTCGAGCAAGTCCGTGGTTGGTTTAGTAATCCCACCTAAAGCAAAGGAAGCCGTAATCTTGTTGGCTAACATGGCTGCCCGTAAGTACCGGGTAACCGCTAAGGCCGCACCACCAGAACCCGTCTGGAAGGAGAACCCGTCTTTAAAGTACGGGGAGTGCGTAATCACACTGTTGACCATTTCGGCAATCTTCAATTCCTTTGGGTCCTTGGTGAACCGGGTAGCCCCTGATCCAATTTTATCAGGATCCCCGACTTCGTCAACTTGCACCACGTAGTCCACTTGGGTCTGCTTGATGGAAGCCGGCGTGTTCGGGTAGTCGACCAAGTTATCGGTCAGTAAGACCACGTTGTCCGCATATTGGGCGTCCATCAAGGCGTAACCTAAGGAACCAAAGACGGCCTTCCCAGCCATCCCGTTGGCGTTCCCTAGCTTATCAGCGTTTGGTACCCCGAGGAAGGCCACGTCGATCTTGATGTCGCCGTGTTCGATGGCCCGGGCCCGGTTACCGTGAGAGCGGAAGATGACCGGGTTCTTCAAACCACCGTGAGACACGAAGTCCCCGAGTGAGCCCCGCATCCCGGAACTGGTGATGTTGGTGATGGTCCCCGCTTTGATAGCTTCGATGACCATGTCGTTCATGACCCCAGTCAGAGAAGATGGGGCTAACGTCAAGTTCTTGATGCCAGCGTCGATGATGACCCGCATCACCTTGTTAAAGACATAGTCCCCGTTTCGGAAGTGGTGGTGAAACGAAATCGTCATGCCGTCTTTGACCGTGGCCTTGACCACGTCTTCGATGGACTTGACGACCTTGTTGTCACCCGTGGAAACGTGAACTTTAGGAGCGACCCGTTGGATGTCGGGGTTCCCAATTTCAGTTGAAGTATATGGCTTGTAATCTAATTCCTTCAGCAAGTCATCGGACAAGGTCCGGTTTACATTATTCTTCAATATCATTACCCTCCTCGTCAACTAAGTGTGACGCCTGTGCTAAACGCATCACGCGTTGGGCCCGCATTACAACTGGCCGGTCAACCATTTGACCGTTCATCGAAATGACACCAGAGCCCTTCAGCTTGGCTTCCTTGATGGCGTTGATCACGTTACGAGCATTCGCAATTTCCTTGGCCGTCGGTTCGTAGACCGAGTTGACCATCTTGATCTGCCGTGGGTTGACCAGTGACTTCCCGTCGAACCCGAGTTGGTGAATGTACCGGGTCTCGCGGTAGAAACCATCGGTATCGTCCATGTTGGTGAAGACCGTATCGAAGGCGGCGATGCCAGCGGCCCGGGCGGAGTGGAGTACCATGTTGCGGGCAAATTCCAGTTCGGCGCCATCAGGGTAGCGGTGCGTCTTCATGTCAGTGGTATAGTCTTCAGCGGACAAGGCCAATCCGATCATCCGGTCGGAGGAAGCGGCAATGGCGGGGGCGTTCAAGACACCCTTGGCACTTTCGATGGCCGCCATGACGTGGGTGGAGCCAACTTCGCGGCCAAATTCCTTTTCGGCAGCTTCGACATCCTTGACTAAGTCTTGAATCATCTTGGCGGATTCGACTTTTGGTAACCGCACAACTTCGATGCCGGCCTTGACCATGGCCCGCACATCGTTGTGGTAGTACGGCGTGTCAATGCCGTTGACCCGCACGACTAATTCGGCACCTTCGTAATCCTGCGTTTGCAGGGATTCGTAAACTAAGACTCGCGCCGCGTCCTTTTCAGCTAAGGAAACGGAGTCTTCGAGGTCGAACATAATGGAGTCGGCACCGTAGATTCCGGCATCCTTGACCATTGCGGGGTTATTCCCCGGCACGAACATCATGGTCCGGCGTAAACGTTCTGAATTTTCTGCCATCGTTAGAATACCTCCCATGCTGGTTGATCCGTGGTTCCTAAGGCCCGTTGCGCAGCGGCAATGGTCCGTGCCTTGACGACACAATCCAACGCGCCCTTGTCAACGGCCTTGACGTTGGCTGCCGTAATCTTCAAGGCTTGCAATGTCTGGGTGATGACGGCCCGAATTTGGTCGCCGAATTGCTTTTCCACCGCGGAGTCCAGGGTAATCTGGATACCGTCGGTGCCTTTGCTCAACATAATTTGGATATCGGATGACTCCAAGGTACCCGCTAATGCTGTTTGCTTAATCTCCATTAAGTCCATCCCTTTCACGAGTGTTAACTAGTCATGTAAATCATCACGAAGTTATCTGACGGAATTGATTTCTTTTACCCTTTAATTGTAGCTCGTCTTTTGAAAAAATTCAAATATTTCTGTTATTTTTGTATTTTTTAAAATATTTTGTGAAAGAAAAAGCTATCTCGCTGAGCGAGATAGCTTTCATGTTTACCAAAGACCCAGAACTTTCATCCAGAGACTCCCAATGCCGAACCAAACGACAAGGTAGAAGAGCCCTAAGATGGCGTTCATGCGCCACCAGTCGGATTGGGCAACGTAGCCCGTCTCGAAGAGTAACGTAGCCGGACCACTGGCGTAGTGTGACGTAGAACTGTACAACGCCCCACACATCGCCAACGTAATCCCGGCGAACATCGGTGGCACGCCGGCCGCAATGGCAATCCCCAGCAGCGCCGCGTACATGGCACTGACGTGGGCGGTCCCACTGGCGAACAGGTAGTGAGAGTAGAAGTAGAAGACCAACAGGATGGCCAGGACCAAGCCCCAGTTCATGCCGTTCAAAGCGCCCCCTAAAGCCTTCGATAACCACGGAATGAAACCTAAGTCGTTTAATTCGTTGGCCATGAAGATCAGAATGGAGAACCAGATCAACGTGCTCCAAGCCCCGGTTTCATGCAGGATGTCATCAATGGATAAGACCCCACAAAGAATCAGGATGGCAACGGCTAAGAAGGCAACCGTCGCCGCATCGATGCCGATGACGCTGGACAAAATCCAGAGAACCAAGGCCAAAACGAAGACCCCGGTCATGACTTTTTCGGCAAACGTCATCTTCCCCATCTTGGCTAATTCACCCTCGGCCCAACTTTTGGCGTGGGGGGAATCTTTAACTTCTGGTGGATACATCTTGTAAATAATGTATGGAACCAATAACAAACTAATGATACCTGGAACCACACCGGCTACGAACCAGCCCATCCAGGTGATGGTGACGTGGAGCGTCTTCGCCAAAGAAACGGCTAACAAGTTTGGCGCCATGGCGGTCATGAACATTGCGGACGTGATGATATTCCCGTGGAATTCCACGTAGGTCAGAAAGGACCCCATCTTCCGTTGGGTACCGTCTTCCGGGTCGGACCCGAAAGTTTGCGCCAATGACTTCAGAATCGGATAAACAATTCCTCCGGCCCGGGCCGTGTTACTTGGCGTCGCCGGTGACAGAATCAAATCGACCCCGACTAATGAGTAAGCCAACCCTAAGGTCCGCTTCCCGAAGAGCCGCACGAAGATCAATGCGATTCGCCGCCCTAAACCGGTCTTCACAAAGCCCCGAGACAGGCAGTAGGCCATAACAATCAGCCAAACCGTCTTGTTCCCAAATCCGGTCACGGCCTTGTCCATTGGGACGAGTCCCACCAAAATGGTGAAGACGAACCCGGTCAAAGCCACCCCGGCAATCGGCAGGGGCTGGGTGATACACCCAATGATGGTCGCCACGAAAATGGCGAACATGTGCCAAGCGGCCATCGAGACGCTAGCTGGCTTGATTGGTGAGGCCAACCAGATGATCAGCCCAATTAGAATGGGCCAAATAAATTTTTTATACTTTACTTTTTCCAATGACATTCGAATGCCTCCGTTGTGCTATGTGCTGAAACGACTCTCAAAATGAATAACGACGGATCGAAACCATTGTGCTGAGACCTGTTTCAAACGTTGGTGCTTGCCTTACCTCGTGGGCAGGTGCCGCGGGGTAAGGCCCTCCTAAAATTAGAAGGTCCATGTACACGAAAGGGCAGCTGGCCGTTTGCTAACCGCCCTGTTCGTTTTAAGATTAATTACGCTTGCAAGTAGGTGTAGACTTGTTCACCCGCTTGCCGGCCAAAGACCACCGTTTCGGCGATGGAGTTCCCACCGATCCGGTTGCTCCCGTGTAAGCCACCAGCAACTTCACCGGCCGCAAACAAGCCGTTAACCGGCGTGCCGTCAGCCTTCAAGACCTGGGTCTTAGGGTTAATCTTAATCCCACCCATGGTGTAATGAACGGCCGGGGCAATGTGAATGGCGAAGAACGGGCCAGCCGAGATGTCGCGGTCCATCCCCATGGTCCGGTTAAAGGCGGCGTCCTTTTGTTGGGCCACGTCTTGGTTCCAGGTAGCGACGGTCTGCGTCAAGGTATCGGCGTCGATGTCTAACGCCTTGGCTAAGTCGGCAATGCTGTCACCGTGCTTGACCAAGCCAATGTGGTCGTAAAATTCAACGGCCTTGACCCGGGAACGAATGCCCGTGTCAAAAATCAGGTAAGCACTCTTAGCGGGTAACTTATCAATGGCGCCCGTCACGTTCTTCCGGGTATCCAGTTCGTTCACGAACCGCTTGCCGTCGGCGCCTACTAAGATGGCACCTTCGCCCCGCACAGCTTCCCCAATCAGGTAAGCATGATCGGTATCTTGTTGGACGGTTGGGTGGACTTGAATCTGGTCCATGTCGACCAAATCAGCACCAGCGGCCGTGGCTAATTCAATCCCGTCACCGGTTGCACCAGGTTGGTTAGTCGTGTTGTAGCCGACCAAATCCTTGCGGTACTTGCCAATCAACTTCTGGTTGGCCCCGAAACCGCCGGTGGCTAAGACCACGGCGTTGGCGTTGATGGTTTCGCCAGCCGCTTTTTCGGTCTTCACCGTAACGCCAGTCACCTTGTCGTCGTTGACGTTAAGACTTGTGACCGTGACGTTAGTAAAGACAGGAATCTTTTCGGCTTGGACCTGCTTCAATAACTCGGTGACCAGAAAGCCACCAATTGGGGCCATCGAACTTGGCCGGTGGGTCCGCTTCTTCTGCATCCCCCCGGTGATGGTCAAGTCGTCCAAGATGATCCCGTGGTCGGCCAACCAGTCGATAGCCAAGGCACTGTGGCTGGTGAAGTACTTCAACATGTCAGGATCGTTCAACTTACCGCCACCCTTGTAGGTGTCGGCGTAGAACTCGTCGAAACTGTCGACCACGTGGTTGTGCAACTGGACGTTGGTCTCAGCGGCGTTCATTCCGGAAGAGGCCCGGTTGGTGTTACCCCCTAATTTTGGCATCTTTTCTAAGACGACCGGATGCAAGCCTAATTCGTGAGCTTGTAAGGCGGCAACCAGGCCGGTCCCACCAGAACCAATGACAATCAGGTCATAGCGGTCTTGTAATTCTGCTAAATCGTTTGGAACAAATTTAAACTTTTCTGCCATGAGTGGTTTCCTTTCGTGTTACTTCATGCTTTTATCGTGATGACGGGAAACGGCACCATCACGTGCCGTTTCGCCAAACTTATTTACGTGCATTACTCATCCAGGTTGGCTACCGCTGCCCCGAGGCTAGCCGCAGCACTGATCAGTAAGGTTACTGCTAACAGGGTCATCAGGCGTCAATCCCTTCAAAATTTACCGGTCGATGTTGGTCATCTTCAACGGGTCGACCCACTTGTCAAAGTCTTCAGCGGAGACCTTACCGGATTTAACGGCAGCTTCCTTCAACGTTGACCCGGCTTTATCAGCCGCTTGGGCAATCTTCGCACTATCATGGTAACCGATGTGCGGAGATAAGGCCGTGACCGTCATCAAGGAGTTGTCGACTAATTCCGTCATCCGCTTCTGGTTGACCGTCATGCCATGGATCATCTTGTCGGCAAAGCCCATCATGGTCCCGCGTAAGAGTTCGGCGGATTCCAAAAAGGCGTCGATCAAGACTGGCTTGTAAACGTTCATTTCAAAGTTCCCTTGAGATGAAGCGACCGTAACCGTGACGTCGTTCCCCATCACACGAGCCGCTGCCATGGTGATGGCTTCAGCTTGGGTTGGGTTGACCTTGCCGGGCATGATGGATGACCCTGGTTCGTTAGCCGGAATGTTCAATTCATCGTAAGCCGCCCGAGGACCAGAAGCGAGGAACCGCACGTCGTTAGCAATCTTCATCAAATCAGCCGCTAAGGTCTTCATCGCGCCGTGAACCACGTCCAAACCAGAGTGATGAGCTAAGCCATAGAACTTATTGGTCTTTGCCGTGAACTTTGGCCCGTAGACCTTGCTCATCTTCTTAGCGATTTCTTCGGCAAAACCAGGTGCGGCGTTCAAGCCGGTCCCGACAGCGGTTCCGCCCATCGCGAATTCGAGTAAGGTTGGATCTAAAGACTTCAAGTAGTCCAAATCATGTTGGATGGCACTGGCCCAGCCGCTAACTTCTTGGCCAAAGGTCAATGGCGTCGCATCTTGCAAGTGGGTCCGGCCAATCTTGACCACGCGCCAGTATTCTTTTTGCTTAGCGGTCAATTCATCGATTAAGTGTTGGGCAGCCGCTTCTAGTTTTTGGACTGCGACACTAGCCGTGATGTTCATGGCCGTTGGGAAAATATCGTTGGAGCTTTGACCATGGTTGACATCATCGTTGGGCAAAACTTCGATATCTGGGTTCAATTGCATCGCTTTGTTAGCGACAACTTCGTTGGTGTTCATGTTGGTTTGAGTTCCGGAACCCGTTTGGTAAACACGGAGTGGGAAGTCCTTGCGCAGGTCTTCGTCGCTCAACGCCAAGAGTTCATCAATCGCCTTTTGAATCAGGGCACCCTTTTCGGCGGAAATCTCGCCTAAATCTTGGTTTGATTCTGCAGCGGCTTTCTTAATCTGTAGTAATGCCCGAATAATTGCGATTGGCATGAACTGACCGGTTGGGAAGTTGTTCCGGCTCCGTTCCGTTTGGGGACCCCAAAGTGCGGTGCTAGGAATCTTAACGTCGCCTAAGGTATCTGCTTCAATACGATAATCTGCCATGGTAAATTCCTCCAACTTTTTTGTGATATGAATAACATTTAACTTAAAAAACTAACGAGGGAATATCTGAAAATCATGAAAATTCCCCCGTGACTTTACGAACAACCTTAGAATAGCTGGAATTTTTGGCTATAGTCAAACCCTATTGGGGGTATAAAAAAGATTAATGGTTGCCTGAATAGGTCTTCACAATCCCAATAGTACAAGGTTTCACAAATTCACAAGAAAGCGCTAAAACGAAAACCTGCGTTTGCAAAATAAAAAGTTTTATTTGTAAGCGTTTGCATTATCATCTAACGCTTTGCCGTTCAAAAATGCCTCACAAAAGAACCCGTTCACGGCGCATACCACCCCCGCTAGGCCCCAGTCTAAGGCCGGCCTGGCTTTGTCGGATCAGTCGAGCTCACTCCCCAATCGTTGCGCGGCTTCCCTATCCGAACCAAGACAATCACCTGGACAGCAAAAAAGGATCCCGGGGATTGGTTCCCGAGATCCTAGTATGACTGTAACCTTGGTTTATATGGCCCATGCGGCGATGACTGGGCGTTGACCGTGACGCCAGGGACGCCACGGCAACGACTGTCCCAAGATAGCCACCTCACCAGCCTGCGTCGCCACCCGCAATTGCGGGGCAGTGACCCGAACGACCGTGGGCGTCAACATCAACGTTGCCGGGTAAATTCCCTGTGCCGTCTTGACCTGACACCGGTAAGTCCCGAACGGTGGCCGTTGCTGGAGACGACTGGCGAGTTTGAAGCAAAACTGGTTGCCACTCACGGGCACCAGTTGCCCAGCCAAGGCGTACGGGTGACCTAACAGGGCGTTGGCCCGTTGCACGTGCCCCACCCGAATCAGATGACGAATGGCCGTCGACCCGATTTTCCGGTGTTCAGCATCGTGTTCGGCCACCACCGTGGTGGTAAAGCGATTGTGGCTGTATTGCGCCATTTGGGAGAGCAGGGTGTGCCCGCCCCGCCCAAAGGTGTAGTCGAAGCCCCCGACCACTCCACAGACGTTGAGGCCTAACAAATAGGTGTCCACGAAGTCCTGTGGAGAAATCGCCGCAAAGTCACGGGTAAAGTCGACCAAGTAGACCAGATCGACCTGGTTTTTTTGCAATAGCGCCACTTTTTGACTGATGGTATTCAAATACCGAAAGTCCGTTGTGGGTTGGGTCTCAAAGACCCGGGAGGCGTGGCGGCTAAAGGTCATCACGGCTAATGGGACTTGCCGGTCGTTAGCAATCTGCCGGGCACGCGCCAAGACCGCCTGATGACCGCGATGGACGCCGTCAAAGAACCCCAACGCCATCACCACGGGCGTCTTAGGATGCACCTGTCGAATTGTTTTGGTGTTCAGTCGAATGACCTGCATGCCGCTCCCTCCTAAATCTGTTTAACAACAAAGGGAGATATCGAAATATCTCCCTTCGTCAATCTCACCATATTTACGTTACTTTTGAGCTTCTTTTAAGAAGTAACTAAATGGCTTTAAGTCTTGTGCTTGGTACTTCTTGACGAATTCGTCGATCTTGTCTTGGTCTTGCCATGATGGGTCGATAAACATGTGTTCCGTGGTCAATGGCATCTCGTGAGTCAACTTCACATCGATCAAGACTGGCTTGTCGGTCTTTTGCGCAGCATCGATAGCCTTTTGGAATTCAGCCTTAGTCGTTGCGGTGTAAGCTTCGGCACCCATCCCTTTAGCGGCAGTTGCCCAGTCAGTGGCTGGCAAATCAACCCCGGATAATGGTTGGTGACTGTCATCGGTCTGTTCAGCTTCGATAAAGCCTAAGGTTTCGTTGCTGAAGACCACGTTGATTACGTGCAAGTTGTACTTAACTTGGGTTAAGATTTCTTCCATCAACATGGCGAAACCACCATCACCACTCAAGCTGTAAACATCACGGTCGGGGTAAGCAATCTTGGCTGCGATGGAAGCTGGTAAACCAAAGCCCATCGTGGCGTACTTCCCAGAGGTAACCCACTTCTGGTCACCGTGCATGTCAATCAGACGTTCAAAGTTGATGTTGACGTTCCCAACATCGACGCCGAAGACGGCCTTGTCACTAGCAGTCTTGTTCAAAACGTCAAAGATTGGTTCAGGGCGAACTGGCATTTCATCGCTGTCTTTGAAGCTATCTTGCCAGTCAGTCCAGTTCTTCTTATCAGCTAATGAAGCGTTGTAGAAGGCTGAAGCTTCGCGAGCGTCACCGGCATCGATGATGGCCCGTAAGGCCTTCTTCGAATCAGCCAGCATTGGCAAATCAGCATGACGCCGCTTGCCTAACTTTTCGCTTTCAATATCGATTTGAATGACCTTCGCCTTACGGTTGAAGAGGAAGATACTGAATGGGACATCGTTCCCAACCCAAACAATCAGGTCGGTGGAGAAGCCAATTTCAGCCCCTGGCTTTGGTGCAACCCGACCAGTTGACCCTAAGTAAGCTGGGTAGGATTCGTCGAGGATGCCCTTAGCTAAGACGGAAGAAATCAGTGGCATCTTGAACTTTTCGGAAGCTTCCTTTAATTCATCGGCAGCGTCCTTGGCCCCAATCCCGAAGTAGATCATTGGGGACTTAGCGTCCTTGATCATTTGAGCAGCCTTCTTAACACTGGCTGGTTCTGGATCTGGGTAAACGGGTTCAACGTGCGTATTCGCAGAGGAAACGTAGTTGTCGTCAATTTCAGCCCAACCGAAGTCCTTCGGGATGGTCAAAACGGCAACACCCTTCTTTTGGTAAGCTTGCTTGATGGCTTCATCAGTCATCCGTGGTAAGCTTTCGGCAGTCATGGCCGTCCGGTTCCAAACCGAAACGTCGTCGAAGATTGGTTCTTCGTTCATGGCTTGGAAGAAGTCCATGTTCATCCGGTTCGTTGGCACTTGCGCAACAATCGCCAAAACTGGTGTGTTGTCAGTCTTAGCATCGTACAACCCGTTTAACAGGTGAACGGCACCAGGACCAGCAGACCCGAAGCAAACCCCGATTTTACCCGTCAACTTGGAATCAGCAGTGGCGGCAATGGCGCCAGCTTCTTCATGACGAACCTGGATAAACTTCAAGGTATCCTTTTGGTTATGCAAAGCGTTCATCGTAGAATCGAACGACCCACCAGGATAACCGTAAATGTGATCGACACCCCAGTCTTGAATAACCTTTAAGACAGCATCGGAACCGCTAATTTTTTCTGGCATCTTCATATCTCTCCTTATTATCACCGTTACCCACACCCGCCTGCTACAAGTTTTGGATGGTGTCTTGTTCGGGGGTGAAAAGCTAACGGCTGTCACTTGATTACAAACACATGTTAAAGCGCTTTCAGGATTATAGTCAAACTTTGTGTGCCACATAAGTAGGACTTATGTGGTTGCCGTGACAACGGTTACAACTGTGTAATCCTTAACATGATTGCCCTTACAAAAAAATTTTTATTTTTTTCAACACTTTTTTTATAATTAAATGCCGACCGTCAACAAGCTTAGTAGTTCAGTGATAAATGCTTAATTCTCGGCATTCGTAGCCGTTTTCCCGCCTAGCAAGCCCACTAAAAAGCCCCCGGTGACCGCACCAGGGGCTTATAAGTTTTAATTATTTGTATTGGAAATGGGCACTTGGGGGTCCGGAATCTGCATACGCGTCAATAATCTGATGAAGGCCGTTTCCTCCGGCGTCATCACGTACCCCTTCCGGTAGGCGATCGACACGTTGAAGCGGTCCATCAGCTGGTCAGTAATCTTCAACCCGACCACCCCGTCGATGGTGCTCACAGCATCTTGGACCAGAAAGCCTAGGCCCAGGTTCTCGCGCACGATACTCTTGAGCCAGGCAATGTCCGGAGTGCGGTAGATAATGTTCGGCGTGATCCCCGCGGCCTTACAGTAGGCCCGAAAGGCTTCGGGATGAACGAACTTGCCATCCAGGCCGATAAAGGGTTGGTCGCCCAGTTCCTTGAACCCAATTGAGGTCCGTTTGGCCAGCGGGTTGGCCGGACTCACGATGACATTGAATGGCCGGGCCCCTAACGAAATAGCCTCGATGCCCTGATGATGCAGGGGCCGCGGGGATCCAATCAAGGCAATGTCGATGTCACCACGGACCAGGTTGGTCAGAATCTGCGCCGAGCCATTCTCCACGATTTTGATCTGGTTCAACCACCCGCGCTTCAACAGCGCCGCGGCGACCTGGGGAAAGTACAGGGCCCCGATGACCGGCGGCAGGCCGAAGCGAATCTGCCGTTGCTGGGAGAATTCAATCTCGCGGTGCGCTAGCGAGATACTGTTTTGAATCGCCTGCGCGCTCTGATACAGCAGCATTCCCGCCCGGGTGATCACGGTCTGGTGGTGAATGCGATCCTGCTTGACCAACGTTGCGCCAAATTCACGTTCCAAGCGCTTAATGGCCTGACTCACAGCGGGTTGAGACACTTCGAAGCGTTCCGCCACGTAAGTATAATTTTTATATTGTACAATGGCCCGAAAAAAGGCCAAGTCACGGGTATTCACCGGCTATCATCCTTCTGTTTTGGAATTGGACCCAACATCAATGACCCCCACACCAGCTGCGCCCTAGTACCGTTATATCATATTATCCGTAGTTGCCCCACTGATTTCTCCGGGAGGCTCCCCCACAGTACAAAAAAGACCCGAAAAATTTTCGAGTCCTTCCATAAATTCCTGATTCAACTGCTTAGTTCGTGGCCATGGCACCGTTCAAGACTTTCGCCATTGCTTGAGCCGAAGCCGTCATTTGATCCTGTTCATCAGCCGACAGGTCTAATGGTAAGACTTGAGCCACACCCTGCGCGTTGATCAACGCTGGGGTCCCTAAGTACAAGTCGTGCACGCCGTATTCGCCGTCCAAGTGGGCACCGACGGGTAAGACCACGTTTTCGTTGTTCAAAATAGCCTTGGTAATCCGCGTCAAGCAGGTCGCGACCCCGTAAAAGGTGGCACCCTTCAAGCCGATGATTTGGCCACCCTTCTTCCGCGAGCCATCTTCGGTCTGCTTCAGGTCGTCTAAGCTCAAGCCCTTAGCTTGGGCCACGTCCAGTAAGCTTTGGTCGCCGACCTTGGCTGGGGAGTAAGCGGCGAATTGGGTGTCACCGTGTTCTCCGATGACGTTGACGTCTAACGTTTGAGGTGCCAAGTCTAATTGCTTACCCAACGCCACGCGTAAGCGGACCGTATCCAGCGACGTCCCAGTACCTAGGACACGGTTAGCGGGGAAGCCGGATAATTTCTGGGTGGCGGCCGTTAAGATGTCAACGGGGTTAGCGGAAACCAAGAAAATGCCATTGAACCCACTGTCGACCACGGGGCCCACGATAGTCTTCAAAATCTTCAAGTTCTTTTGGACCAAATCTAAGCGGGTCTCACCTGGCTTGCGGGGAACCCCGGCTGTGATGACCACGATATCGGCATCCTTGGTATCAGCGTAGGTACCGGCGTGGACCCATTTCGGTTGACCCCAAAGTTGGGTGTCTTCCAAATCCAACGCGTCGCCTTCGCTATGATCCTTGGCGATATCGACAATGACTAACTCGTCCATGACAGTTTGTTGCATCATGAGCACAGCGTATGCTGACCCCACAGAACCGTCACCGACCAACACAACTTTTTGGTTTTTCGTTTGTTTTTGCAAATTGAGACTCCCTTTCAGCACGTCTTCATCCGGCTAGTAGCGGGTAGTGTCACCTACCCCATTTCATTTTTGTTCGTGTCGTAAAGTCACTTTTATCATAACACGGTTTTTAAAAAATGCAATTTTTCGCCATAATTTTTAAAAATAAAAATCGGCTTCCCCAAAACTTCACAAGTCGATACCACCCAAAATGAAAACGCCTGGCCGAGTCCCTGGAAACTTACAACACACTCAACGCGGCAGTCAGTCCCTTCACCGCTTCGGTCAAGGCCAAACTAGGAACCCCTGGCCGGTCGACCACCTGGCTGGGGAGGTAGGGAATGTGGATGAAACCGGCTTTGAGCGTCGAAAATTCAGTTGCCCGTTGATACTGAACCTGATACATCAGGTGGTTGCACACGAAGATCCCCGCCGTGGTCGACAGTTGCGCCGGGACGCCAGCTTGCCGGATTGCCGTTCGCATGGCTTTGACCGGCAACTGGGTGAAGTAGGCGGTCGCCCCCGCCAGCTGAATCGGCTGGTCGTGCGGGGCTTGGCCCGCGTTGTCGGCGATGCGCGCGTCATCCAAATTAATCGCCACCCGTTCTAGGGACAGCGCTGACCTTCCGCCAGCTTGGCCCACGCTAACAACGACGTCCGGGCGCTCCCGCTGAATGGCAGCGTGGACGATAGCCGCCGAGCGGTTAAAAATAGTCGGCACCTGTAACGAAACGATGGTCGCCCGTCCAAGCTGTTGCGGTAAGCGGGAAACGGCCTCCCAGGCGGGATTTTGTTGTGCGCCAGCAAACGGATCAAACCCAGTCACTAAAATCTTCATTCGCCATCACTCCTTAAAATTGTTCCCTATTATAGTCATTTCCCAGCGAAAAACTAGTCAAAAATCGTCCAATTTGGTGAGAAAATTAAACGGGTGCCTCAAGCCCCGTCAGTCACGACTTTAGCGCAACCACCAGCCTTGAAACCCCCGTTTACCTTTTATTGATTTTTTAGCGACTTTGCCGTCGGCGCCAAGCGGGAAGTCCCGCGCTGAGCAGCAGCCAGACGGTCCCGATACCGCTGGCCACCAGACCCAGCGTCAGTCCCGGCGTGTGGTAAGTCAAGCGAATGCGATGAGTCCCCGCCTTGAGTTGCGCACCTACGAAGCCGTCGTTGACCCGTTCTGTCGCCACGGATCGCCCATCGACCGTTAAGCGCCAGCCCGTCGAATACGGAATCGACGTGGTCAGCACGCCAGGCCGCGTTAACGTCAGGTCCCCGGTCACCCGGTTAGCCGTAACGTGACTGTGTTTTAGGCCGCGCCGTTGGGCCGCGTGGACCTGACGATCGTATTTGGCGTTAAACGGCATGGCGATGATCTTGGCCGACTTGAATGACAATTGGTGCGTGGTGCTAAAGGTGATGTCGATGGTCCGCCGCTTTTGCTGGCTATACCCCAGGTTCAACAGGACTCGATGCTTGGGTTCGTAGTCCGACATGTTGTCGATTCCAAACTGGGAGAAAGTCTTGGACTGATTCCGAGTCTTAGCCGTGACCCAGTAATCGCCAAGGTCGGGACTCCCCACCGCGTCCCGCCAAGTATTGAGCTTAGTCAAAGCCGACAGCGGCGTAGCACCCAAAACACTCGTATTTTCTTGATTCTGCAGCCGTTGTTGCGTTGTCAGACGTTGGGCAGTGATGCCATCAAGTTCTAAGTAGAGTTCACTTCCCTGAGCGCGCTTGGGGCGCTTCAACGTCAACGTATAGGTCAACGGTTGGCCCTGCGCGTCACTGGTCAGTTGGTGCAACCCGTGGCGGTTGGCCTGAGCCGTCTGCTGCAAGAGTTGTTGGTTTTGGGCCAAGACCCGGTCGAGTGCTGACCGGTGGCGGTTTAACTGAACCTGCGGCCCGTACTGCTTAACGGCAGCCTTACTGATAAGCCCATTGCGGTCCACTTTCAGGTCCGGCGCCTGCAGGGTAGCGCCAAAGTTATCCGTTTGCTTGTCATTGAGACCATCTTTTTGGCCGGTGTGAGCCTGCTTCAAGCGGTATTGAACGACCTTGTTGACGCTATCGATCACTGGTTGTTCCTGCGTCGTCACCGAATAAGCCAAAGACCGTTTCGGTGACTGGTAATGCGCCGCGGTGACGCCCCGGTGGCGTTTCTTAACCACGGCCGCCTGGGTCAAACTGCGTTCCCTATCGACCCCGGACAGGCGGTACCACTGTGCTTGCGTGAGCGCTTGGGGCTGACTATAGACTAATGGGAAGGCCAAATCTGTAGTCAATAACCGCGTGCCCGTCCCGTTCGACAACCCGTAGACCGGTTGCTCGTTAAAGACGCGCTTGGTGACGTGATACCCGTACGGTCGCGCCGTATGATTGGCCACTTGGTCCTGTCGCGCGAACAACGTTTTAACGCCTAACAGGTTGTTCATGGCCGTGCGATTGTCGGCCTGGCCAATGGGCGAGTTCATGGTGTACTGTGAATTTTGGAGGTCTTGACTGAACTGTCCCACAGCCCCATTTTCCACGGAGAAATACGACATGATGCCGGGGAGTTGGTGGACCATGGTGAAATTATTACCGACGGTTCGAAAGAGATTGTAGTTAGGTAAAGTACTGACCCGGTGGAACCCTTTTTGGGCCTTAACTGCCGTTTGGGCACCATCATAATAGTTTTTTAAATAGGCGGTCGCGTCTCCGCGGCGTAATTCTTTAGTCGCCTGGCTACCAGCGTTGGGGTTGTAATACCCCCAGGCGTTACCCAGCAGGTTCAGCCCCACTAGGGCGCCAATCAGTGTCAGCGTGACCTTGGCCGGTTGGTGGGCACTGCCCAGCAGGACGGCGGTCAACGCCAACAATACCCCGTAGGTCAAGAGGTTGCGTTCCGGGTTATCGAAGGTCAGCCCATTACTCAGGTAGACTATCAGTAGTAAAACAGCCGTGGCCCCGCCTAACCAGCGCCGGTCGCTCAAGGTCAGCGTCGTCACGTGGTCCATCAACGTCATGGTCGCCAAGCCCACGGGAATGGCGGCCAGTAACAACCAGCGATTCGACGGGGTGGAAAAGACGTTGAAGATTGCCGCGACGGCCGGGAAAAGCATCCCCACCACGATCAACGCCAGCGTGAGGGTCAGGTAGTGGTACCGCCGCCAGTGGACCACCACGTAGACGCACCCCAGAAAGCCCAGACTACTGATCCCCAAGATAGCCCAGTAGCTCAGTCCGTTACCGGTGGTCAAAATGGCGTTGCTAAGTTTCAAATAATAGCTGGCTGGGTACAACCACAGCCCATTGGCAAAGCTGACCGCCGCTCGCGTCGAATGTAACATCATCAACAGTGACGGGTAGATCAGTACCCCCGCAAATAGCACCCCACTACCGGCCGCCAGCAAACAGCGCGTCACGGCTACGCGCAGAGAAATCGCCACCCGCTTGGCCGCTCGTAAATCGAGATAGCGAATCACGGCATAGCCCAAACTTCCTAACCCCAAAACGTAGGCGAAATAGAAGTTACTGAGTACTGTCAGCCCCGTGATGAGACCCAAGAAGGTCCAACTGCGCCCGCAATAAAGACGTTCAATTCCGATGGCCAATAGTGGCAACCACATCATCGGCAGCAAGAAAAAAGGATGGTGGACACCGACCATCAGCGAATATCCGGTAAACGCGTAGGTCACCGCGCCCATGACCTGGCTCAGTGGTTTAAAGTGAAACTGACGGGCAAAGTAGAGGAAGGCCAGCCCGGTGGCGTAGAGTCGCAGGACCACGAAGATCCCATATCCGGTCTCTAAGTCCCGCAATGGGAACAGCGCCAAGACGTAAGCGAACGGGTCACCCAACACGTAATAGGCCAGCGTGGTGAGTTTATCAGCCCCTAAACCGAAAGTCCATGACCAGCCGGTTAATCCCGCTAGGCCTTGTTGGTGGAGTAGACGGTGGAGTTCAATCATCACCGGGTAATGCTGGGTGATGCCGTCCATGTTCCAAATCAACGTGCGGTTCGCTAACGCAAACACGCCAAAACTCAGCGCTGCTAAAACAGCGAACGCTACCGTGTACCAAAGTGGCCCACGCCACTGGTGATGTCCAATCTCCATAAGTCTCTCAAAACCCCCAACTTAATTTGAGCGCGCGCAACGCACCCTAGTTCTTAATGTACAAAGTCGCTTGGCAAGTGTCAAACCGCCACTTTGCGAAAAGCGGCGGTTTGCGCTACGCTTAAGCCAACCTCGTCACTTACATACTTAGCAAAGGAAGGAATTGCTCGTGCAGTCTAAAAAAAGTTTTTTCGGGATCGATAGTCCCCGCGACATGGTCCTTGCCGCTCTCGTGGCGGCCCTCTACGTTGTGGTCACGATGGCCTTGCCCGCTTTGAGTTATGGGGTGGTGCAAGTCCGCTTCTCGGAAATGTTCAACCACCTGGTCAGCTTCAATCGGCGCTACATTGTCGCGGTCACCCTGGGCGTCTTTATCGCCAACATCTTCGGGTCATCACTGGGCTTGTTAGACGTGGTGACCGGCACCGTGCAGACGTTACTGGCCTTACTCGTGATGGTTTGGCTAGGTCGCTACGTCCCCAATAAAATCGGGAAGTTGGCCCTGAACACGGTGGTCGCGGTCTTTTTCATGTGCATGATTGCTTGGGAGTACGCCTTCATCGCCAAAACCGCCTTCTGGCCCACCTTCTGGGCGAACTGGTTCACCATCGGGGCTGGTGAACTGGTCAGCATGGTCGTCGGTGGGTTAATCGTCTACCTCCTGAGCCTCAAACTTGATTTCACCAAATAAGACAGACTAAGGGGGCACCCCACAAGTTGCGGGGTGCCCCCTTAGTCGATACTTTTATTCTGCTGTCAACGACTCACTTCATCTTGCCACCAGTGTTGCCACTGGCCTCAATCCGGCAAGCAACGAAGCTCATCAGCAGTTTCAGAATACACCCCTGCTCCCGCGAAAACCAACTAATTTGTTCCACAGCAAAGTAACCTTACAAAATAGGAGACAATAAGCGGGAAGCAGTTTGTTTGAACTTCAAATAAGCCGATTGTTGCGCAAACATTTCGGGCGTAATCCGTTCACTATGCGTCATATCAATCTTAAAAATATTCTCCAGTTGGGTAGCAATCTGGGCGTCGTAAATGAACGCGTTGATTTCGAAATTCAATTTAAAACTCCGGTAATCCAGGTTCGCCGAGCCCACGGACGCCAACTGACCATCGACCACCATGGTCTTGGCGTGAATGAAACCGTTATGATAATAGTAGATTTTGACCCCGTCGTCGGCTAACTGCCGCGCATAGTACTGGGTCGCCCGGTAGACGAACGGGTGATCCGCCTTATCCGGAATCATGATGCGCACGTCGATGCCCGCCATAGCCGCAATCCGCAACGAGTCCAAGACACTGTCGTCGGGAATCAAGTACGGCGTTTGAATCCACAAACGACGCTGGGCCGTTTGAATCATTCGCATGTAGCCCATCTTAATCTGCTGCAAATCAGAATCCGGTCCACTGGAGACAATCTGCAGGCTAGTCTCGCCCTTGACCGTGGTCAACGGGAAATAACGCGGGTCGATGCGTTGGTCGTCGAAGGGGTGGTCCTTATCCGTGGCGTTCCAATCCAGCATGAAGCGGGCCTGCAACGCAAAGACCCCGGAGCCCATCAACCGTAAATGGGTGTCGCGCCAGTAGCCAAACTTCTTCTTGCGGCCCAAATACTGGTCACCGATGTTAAAGCCTCCAACGTAACCGACCTGGCCGTCCACCGTCACGATTTTACGGTGATCCCGAAAGTTCAACCGAAAATCGACGACAGCCGACCGGGTACCCAGGAAGGGTTCCACGTGACCGCCCGCAGCCATCAGGGGGTTGAAGAACCGTTTCCAAGTCCCCATCGAGCCCCAAGGATCGTAAATCACCCGGACCTCAACGCCAGCCTGAGCCTTCTTGACCAGCAAGTCCAACATATCATTTCCAATTTGATCATTGTAAAAGGTGTAAAATTCAATGTGAACGCTAGAAGTCGCTTGTTCGATATCGGTCATCATCAGCTGAAAGAGCTCGTGACCGTCGGTGATCACCTGGACCTTATTTTGGCGAGCTAAAAAGGCTTGGTCGGTCGCCATGAACATATTCACCATATTGATGACCGAGTGACTGATACGGTCGGCTGGCATAATCTGCTTCCCCAGTTTTTGCCGTTGCTGTTGCAGTCGTTCATCCAGCTGCATCGCGACTTGGTGTTGGAGTAAAAACATCCGCCCCTTGGGAAGTTTACGCCCAATAAACGCATAGGCCACAAATCCCACGACGGGCAAGAGAACGAGCACCAACATCCACGCCCAGGTCGCCGCAATATCGCGCTTTTCCCGAAAGACGGTGATGAAGGCCAACACCGTGTTCAGGATAATAATGGCTTCAATAATTGTTGTGACACTCACAGCAAATTTCCCTCCTTATACGCTTTGTCCTTTTCATCATACGCCAAAACCACTAAATGTCTTTACTTTTTTTTCGATTTCAATTCCGCTACAATAACTATAATTCTTAAGGGGGTTAAATCAATGTTGAATCACGCAGTCACCCTCTTGGGCGGTCTTCATGGGACCAGTCCGTTTCGGGTCTTCCACTGGATCTTTCGGGAAAACCCCATGATTGCGGTCATCCTGTTAGTCGGCATCGTGCTGTACCTCATCTACCGCTATAATAACCGTCGCTAGGGTGCGACCATCACCAATAAAAGTGTGGGCCAAAAGTTACTTAGTTCGCGTGTCTTACCGCATTAACAAACTGACTTTTGACGCACGTTTCGGCACCATTACGGCCACCGAACAACTTAAAAAGTGCATCACCTACAAATGGATTTTTCCATTTAGAGGTGGTGCACTTTAGTATTTTGTGCCCGGTCCTTATTGACTGATTCAATTTAAAAAGCCGCAGCGGGATCGCCAGTCTGGCTGTACCCCGTGCTGTAATTGATCTTAATGCCGGCTTGAATGTTATAAATATAAACGTTATAAGTAATATCCTTGGTCTCAATGGACTTGGCCTGCATGTGCACCCCCCGAGCGACCAGTTCGTTACCGCGAAAGACCGGCTGGACCTGGTAGCGGACGTGGTACTTCGGGTGGGCCTTTAAGTAATTGGCCACCGGGTTTTCGTAAGCCGTCATCCCCGGATCGTTCAACGAGCGGGTCCCGGTCATCAAGTTCTTCCAGTTGTTGTTTTGCCCGGTCAGCTGGTAGCCAATCAAGTGACAGCGATTATACAAATAGCCGCGCTTACCGTTAACCGTGTATGACTTGTTATGCCACCCCGTGGGCGTCACGTTCAACGCCTGACGCTTGGCCGTGGGCATGATGCTTTTGCTGAGCATTGCGTTAGCCGTGGTGACCCGGTTCAAGCTATCTAAGTCCCCATATTTTTGCCAGGCGCCCTTTTTCAAGGATAACTCTTTAGCCGTGAACGTTGGTCGGTTATGGTTGACCGCCACGATTTGCGTGCCCTGATACTTGTCGTTCGCTAAGGCCTTGGTGGCCACCGACTGGGTCGGCGTCTTGGTGCTAGCCTGGTCAGACTTACCACTGACCCGGTCGACTACCTGTGTGACTTCATTGGTGAGTTTTTTAGCCGTTGGGTTGCCCTGTTCACCCAGGGACCCCACTAACCCAATCAATACAATGATAATTGCCCCGTAAACGGAGAATGACGTGCCTCGACGACGGCGACGTTTACCCATGCTCAATTTCCTCCCTAAATGACCCAAAACTATGGTCCTATTTTACCAGAAAACCCGAACAGCCGTGCGCCCAATTCCATGAATCGATTACTGGAACCTAACTTTTTTTCTCCGCCCCGATCATAAATCAACCGGTTATCCATGCTATACTATTCGAAGAGCAGCACTCTAACAGAGAACTCCGCTAAAGGAGCTAATTTATTTGACGAGGTGAGTTTATCATGAAGAAAGCCCGAATTTTCGCGACGCTCGTGAGTTTGGTCGCCCTGATCACTATCGGGTTAGCGGGTTGCAACAAGAGTAGTCAATCTGGCAGCAACCAACAAGCTAGTTTCAAGAACCGAACCACAAAGAAACAAGACGTTAAATCAACTATTTTGAAGTCCAACCAGCTCTGGTACGTGGCGGGCAACCTCAAATCCAAGAGTAATTCCGGCCTAGAAGCTTACCGGTTCAATAAGAACGGTAAGGCTACGGTCTACAACGTGAATAAGATTTACAAATCCTACAGTGCCGCCCAAAAAGCTAACGCGCTGAATAAGTCTGGAACCTTGCAGGCCACTTTCAAGACTAAGGGGAACCGTACGGTCATTCACTTTAAGGGGAAGTTATCTGATATCCCAATGACCCAGAAGTTCACGGTCAAAAAGACTTTAACGGGGACCGATAAGACGTCCAAGGTCAAAGTCGCGGGCTACCACATCGCCCGGGACGTTGACGCAGACGTGACCCAGGCCGTCTTCGTAGAAGCGGCTAAGTAACCATCATTCAACTAAAACTGACCAGTGCCATCATGGAATACACCACCATGATGGCACTGGTCAGTTTTTTAGTGATTCAGTTAATTATTACCGGTGGAACCAAACACGCATCTGGCCGTTTTCTCGGTTCGCCCAGGCGTAGTACGGAATCAGCTTCAGCTTGGTAGCCATGTCATTTGCCAGCTGAAGCGGTTGGTAAAGCGGCGCATCGGAAGCGTCACTAGCCGGCTTGGTTGCGGCAACCGTAACGATCCCGACCCCGTTAAGTAACTTTTTGTCGTATTGGTAGGTCGGCGCAACGCTCGGGTCAACGCGGTACTGCCACAGTGGCGCCGGGTTGTCGGCCTCTTCAGCGGCGTAAACGATGGGCCCGCGTTGCACGGCCACTTGCCCGTAGTCGGCACTGACTCGGTTGTTGGCTTGCATGAACTTGACCGTCATATCGAGAGTTAGGTCAATGGTCGTGTCCGCCGTAAGTGTCAGGTACACAAACCCGTGGTCCACAGTCGGATCTACATCTTTCCCGTTAACCTTCAAGGTAAAGTTCGGTGACCAGCCCGGAATCCGTAAGCCCAATTTTGTCGTGAGCCCCTGTGGGACCGTCACGGTGTAATGGATATCGCCAGCCCACGGAAAATGGTTGGTTTGATCAATTTCCACCCCATTATTAAAGGTGGCACGGTTGGCGATGAACTGGTGTGACAAGATTGTTTGCTGGTCCGTAACCGTGTACAGGTACTGGTCCACCGACGTAATCAAACGCGCCAGGTTGGCCGGGCAGCACGCACAACCGAACCAGTCCGCCCGGTGGGTCAAGACATGCGACTTTCCCGGGTTCAACCGACTGGCCTTAGGGTCGGCTTCCAGCGGATTAACGTAGAAGAAATGCTTTCCATCTAGTGACATTCCGCTGAGCGCTCCGTTGAAGAGTTCCTTTTCCAAAACATCAGCGTACTCGGCCTTGGCATCCAGATGCAACATTTGCCGAGCAAAGAAGGCCATCCCCACAGCGGCGCAGGTTTCCCCGTACATCGTGTCGTTCGGTAAATCGTAGTCGTAGGTCAGCGCTTCGCCCGAAGTCGTGGCCCCAATACTACCGGTGACATACATTTGCCGCTTGACCAGGTCGTCCCAGAACCGGTGACAGGCCGCTAACAGATCTTGGTCGCCCGTGTACCGGGCCACGTACGCCATCCCGGTACAAAGGTAGACCACCCGCACCGCATGGCCTTGCGGGACCTTTTGATCCTTGATGGGTTCCGCAGCCAGAAAGTAGGTCAAATCCGGTTCCCGCATGCCGGGGATGATGTCGCGGTCGTCGGAATCGCCGTCCTTGGCAATTTGCTGGTCGAAGAAGTCCGGGTTCTGGCCCCGTTGTGTCAAGAAGTAGTGCGCCAAGTCTAAGTATTTCTGGTCCTGAGTCACCTCGTACAGGCGAGCCAATGCCAGTTCAATCTCTGGGTGCCCATCGTACCCCGGAATCTTACCGTCCGTCAGACCAAAGTTACGGTCGATACAATCGGCCATCCGGGTCGCAATGGCGAGCGCCTTGTGATTGCCCGTGGCTTGATAGTAGGCCACCCCAGCTTCGATGTAGTGACCCATGGTATAAAGTTCGTGAGACTGTTGGAGCCACTTGAATTTTCGTTCCGGCGCGTCAATCTGAAAATAAGTGGACAGGTAGCCATCATCGTCCTGGGCATCGGCGATTAAATCCACCAAGTTATCCGTAATCGTTCGCAAGTCGGCGTTAGGATGGTAGTTAAAGGAATATGCCGCGGCTTCCAACCACTTATACACGTCGGTATCCTGGAACGGGAAACCGTAGTGGTGACCCGTCATCTGGCCGGCCGCAATCTTCAGGTTGGCCACGGCATGACTATTCTTATCCTGACCGTTATTTTGCGGGTCCACCGAAATCGAGATGTTCGCTTGGTCGTTCATCACCTGCCATTGATACGGCAGCACTTCCTTCACGACCAGTTCGCGGTACCGCCGCCAAAAATCCGCCGTAATTTCCACGTTTGTCGTTTGTAGTTCAGATGCAGTTTTAATTGGCATTTTAAGCATCCTTTCCGTCTTCAGTATTAAGTAAAATGCACTAAGCTATAACTTTATAGTAAGCGATTTTATTAGTGGGTTAAAGGCTTTTTTCAGCTTAATTTTAATCGTCACCAACTGTCTGCACATCTTAACCAAGCCGCCCTATTGGTAGCGCTTCCGTTTTTGCGGTATCATGGGGCAAAGGAGCGTGAATACTTATGGGTTTCAAACGGTCAACTGACTCAATTGCTGCTAAGCATCAAGCGAACCTCCGGGAACTCGTTCAGGATAACCCCTGGTTAATTCCCACGACGGTGGCGCTAGAACTCGTTCCCGCCACCCTCTTGGTTTATGGATTCTGGAAAAATCGGCATCTCAAAAAACAACTACTGATCGAACGTGAACGGACACAACAGTTACGCCTACGACAGGTCCGGCTCGGGGGCAAACCCGCACACTTTCACCGTGGACCTTGGCATGATTAAATCATATTAAACGTTTTATCCCCCGACCAAGCTTGGTCGGGGGATAAAATTTGCCGCCAAAAATAAAGTCCAAAAATCGTTATTTTTATGGTTAGATATTATTTATTGTATACATAATATTTATCGCAATATTCAGAATAATTTTCCCGGTAAAAGTCTAAAATGCAATTAAAACCATTATCAACGATAAGTTATAAGTAATCTAACTGCGCTTTAACCGCCTTTTGGACACCTATAAAATATAGGCTATCATTCCTATTATTAATTTCATTATTTTGTTCACAAATTCTTCACATTTAGCGTTTATGCTACTTATAACCTAAGAATTAACCAACCATTTTCATCTTAGTCATCACTAAAATGAAGCTCGTTCTAACCAGACGAGTCAGGGCGGGCCAGCCGGTTTTCCGACTGACCCGCCCTTTTTTAGTTAGTTTTGAGTGCCGGCACAGTCCCCCATTGCCGCAACTCGGCCTGGTGTTGCTGGTCTTTACGGTGGTAATAGTCCCGCGCAAAGTCTACCAGTGGTCGAATTGGCACCACGGTGATGGTCCCAGGCGCCACAGCTAATCGCCGAACCAGGTGGGGTTGGGCTTGTTCGAAGCGCGCCCCCACACGGTTGAAATCGTCATACGGTTCAAGGGGCACGTTGTTGAAGCCCCGCCATTCCGTGCGGTCCCCCACCGCAACCGGCGCGATCTCGCGGTGTTGCGGCCGGTCGATGGTCGACTCGGCCAGATGCAAGACCGTACAGCTCTCATAGTCGGTCCCGAGCATCACGACCTTGCCGTTGAGCGCGTAGAGTTTTTGTAACGGACCGCTCACACCAAAAGGTAAGTCCAAGGTAGTCGTCTCACAGATTTCCACGCTATTTTGTCCCCAGGCCGTCATCGAATATAGCGGATGGTTACTGCGTACCGTTCCCGGTAACGTCCGGAAATACTCTGGCGTTCGGCCAATGAAGTGGACCGGGCTAAGTTGCCGGTCAAAGGGTGGCATGTTGGCGTAGATGCGTTGGGCCGCACTGGCCGTGGCTGCGGGCGTGTCCCAAGTCCGGGGGTCCGAATAATCCACAGTCTGCGCCGGCATGACGATATTCCCCTGCGATAAAACGTGCTTTAAGACCGAAACGACGGTCTGTTCACCCCCAGGAATGTACCCAAATTGGCTCAAAGCCGTATGGACCAGACAACTATCCGTTGACCGAATCCCCAGAGCCAACAATTGATTACGTAGTTCCGCGGCGGTCACCACCGCCGTAACTGGTGTTTTTTGCCATTCTGCCATGGTAATCTCCTCCTTTGCCCACGCTGCCAAAGCGGGGTCAGTCTCTCGTTAAACCAAACGTGGGTCGCTGGACTAAAATAACCGTCCGGGATCCACGTTGCATTTTTCAATCAGTTTAGTTGAGCGGGTCCCAAGCCGTTAACGGCTGTGGCGTCGTAGCTAACTGCGCTCGTTGTTCTGGCGTCAAGAAGCGTTTGTGGACCACGACTTCGTAAACGAAATCGTCCATCCACTCGTCGGTCATCACGAAATACCCCTTGGCGCCGTTCTTTTCGCCCCAACTGTTTTCGACCTTCCAGCGGGTCGGTTCTTGGTCGACCAAGTCCACCCCAGTAAAAGTCATCGCGTGGGAGACCTCGGCGTCGTGGTATTCCAGGCGTTGGGCTTTGGTCAAGCTCAAATCGATACCAAATAAAGCGGCAGTCTGGTAGAGCTGACTGTCGAGAAAACCGCGTTCTCGGCTCATCTGCTGGAGCACGTCGTTGCCGAACCAGACGGTCTCGCCGGCCTGTAGCTGCGCGATGGTGGTTCGTTTGAGTTCGGCCATGGGAAGGTTCAAAAAGGTGATGTGCTTGCCGCCGACCACGTTATCTTGAGTGGGGAGCGCATACAGTTGGTTATACGGCTTGTCGGGCGAGTTCGAGAGCACCACGTAATCGTCCAAGTCCACGTCAAAAAATTGCTGGAAGAAGTCCTGCGGCGTAAGGTTGGCGGTTCGGTGATACTTGTCCTGATCGTCCTTGTATTCCAAATCAAAATGGGTCGACGGTTCCCCGAAAGCGTAGGCCGCCATTCGGTAAACTTCCTTTAAAGCCGCTTTACGGGTCGCGGCAATCTGCGCCTCATCGGCGTGATCGGCCACAAGTTGGCGTAAGGTCACGGCGTCTTTGCGCAGTTTTAAGTCTAAGGTCGTCGCAAATCCCGTTGTATCGTTGGTGTTGAACGATTCCGGCATGGCACTACTTGGCAAGACTCCGTATTTTTGGACCAGCGCGGCCCCCATGGCCCACTGGCCACCGTCTTCACCGGGACGGGCCAAATAAAAACTAACTTCGCGGTCGTTAGCCGGCCGGTCCGCAGTCCGTAAGATGTTGTCGTAGAAAATGTTGGCCCGTTCCACCTTGTCCCAGAAGAACAAGTAACTTTGCGATAACTCAAAGTCCTTGACGTGGTACTTCGCAGCAAATTGGTGCCGTAAAGTGTTCAACGTGGCAAAGAGCCAGCAACGACCCGAGTGCTTCTGGTTGGATACCTTGCCGGTCGGGACCTCCACGGAAAAAGTCCGTTGTAACCGGACAGCAGCGTGCGGGTCTTCGGCGGCTGCGAGCACCCCGTTTTTGATGACGGCGCGACTGATCACGTCATGGGCCGGCTGCTGCAGCAGGTCTGCATGCAATTCAGCAATGTCAGCGGCGGTTAACGCCGTATCTAATTTCGTTTGATCCATCGAGTGAATTCCCTCTTTCTACAGCTCAAAATGAGAAATCTCATAAAATTCTCATAATTTTTGCTTATAGTTTAAGCTTTTCCTTGCCAAAACGCAATTGTTAATTGGGCTGGACCATCTAAAAAGGGGATCCTCCGCACAACTGGCGGGAAATCCCCTTACGGTTATGTCCAACTAACGGTCAATCGGGCGCCAGGCCACGGTCAAGAAAATCAATCAGTACTGGCGTTCGAACAATAAACTGATGCAGATCCCCCTGCAAGTTCGCCCGCACCAGGTTAGTTAGGATTGTGCCAATCAATAGTTGGGCAATCACGTCGTTACCTAAGTCTCGTAACTGCCCCGCATCCTTGAGTCGGTCTAAGACTGGAAACAGGTTTTTTTCAATCACTGGCGCCGCTTGGACTAGGACCTGTTGACGCAAATCTTCGCGCATTAGCATCTCGTTGATTAAAATTTTAGCTTCGCGCCAGTTGTCTTGCAAGAAGTCCACCCGGTTGGCCACCAAAGTCGTCAAGAACTGGTGCCGAGTAAGTGTCGGCATGCGCACGACCTGGCTGGCAAACTCCCGCATCAACCGGGGCATAACTTCCGACACCAGCGGCTTGATCAACGCCGCAAGCAAGTCATCTTTGGTTTTGTAACGCCGGTAGACCGTCCCTTCGGCCACCCCGGCCTTGGCCGCAATTTGCTTGGTGCTAGTGTTGGCAAACCCCTGGGCCGCAAAAAGCGCCAAGCTCGCCGCTAAAACCTGCTTTTGTTTGGCCGGCAAGTTGGGGTCGGCCGCTAGGACCTGGTCAAAGACCGTTTTAATCGTCGTATTTTTCGCCATTCTAGACCCTCCGATATCGTTTCAACCCGACCACGTTCAACGCAGTAAAGGCCACCGCAAACAGCAGTAACAGCCATAGGTCACCACTCACGGCACCCAAACTGTCGCCTCTGGTCGCCACGTTCATGAGTGCCTCTCCACCATAGTACAATGGGAAGATGTGCGCAATCCACTGGAGCCAGTCTGGCATGGCCGTGACCGAAATAATACCGGAGAAAAAGACCTGCGGCACGATAACGATGGGGATAAACTGGACCATCTGAAATTCGGAATTAGCAAACGTCGAAATGAAGATGCCCATCGACAGCGCTACCATCGCCAGTAAAAAGTTGATCAACAAAATAACCCAAACGCTCCCCAACATATGAATGTTGAAAACCGTCAACGCAAAGGTCACCGTGATGAGTGTCTGAATCACGGCGAAGATCCCATACCCGATTAGGTAACCAGTGATGATTTCCCCCCGGCGGACTGGCGTGGCTAGTAAGCGGGTCAACGTGCCCGTAGTCCGCTCGTTCAGCAGGGAAATCCCCGAAATCAAAAAGACAAAGAAGAACACGAAGAAGCCTAACAGGACCGGTAAGAAGGTATCAAAGAACGTCGAAGATGAACTACCATAGAGATAATGGCTGGTCACCGCGTAAGACGGTGCCTTGGCCACAGACGGCGCAGCTTTTTTCTTAGCAGTCGTCGGGGTGCTCTGCCCCTGGGCCGCGGCTTGCTGTGCCACCAGTGCTTTTAGCTGGCGACTTTGTTGGGTCAATGCCTGCTTCTGGGCCTTAGTAGCCGCGACCAACCGTTGCACTTTGAGCTTGGTGACGGCGCCCTGTAAGGTCTGCTTCACAATCGTGGTGTCGCCGGGTTGGCTATTCGCGTAGGTCACGGTCAACTTGCCATTCTTCTGGCTGATGAACGCGGCCAACCGGTGGTTCCGGATCTTCGCCGTGGCCCCACTAGTCTGCTTAAAAGTCGCGATTTCGGTATGTTTCGTTTTCAAAGTCTTTACTAGGTTGGTATTCACGTGACTGACCCCGATTTTGGCCACGCTAGTCGAACTATCCTCAAATAAGAAAAACATCAACGTCAAGATAAATAACGGGGCTAAAAACATCAACGCCAAAGTTCGTTTATCCCGCAACATTTCTCGTAAAACCCGGTGCACAATCGCTCTAATTCTCATCCTGTAGCCGCCCCGCTTTCAAAAAGACCTGTTCGATCGTATCCACCGCGTACGCCCGTTTCAATTCAGCAGGCGTACCCTGGGCCAACGCAATACCTTCGCGAATCAGCATCAACTCATCACAGCGTTCCGCTTCGTCCATCACGTGGGTCGTGACCAGGATGGCCTTGCCCTGTTGCTTGAGCCGGCGCAGTTCCGCCCAAATCTGTTGGCGTAACTCCGGGTCGATGCCCACCGTGGGTTCGTCTAAAATCAAGAGCGCCGGATCCGCAATCAACGCAATCGCAAGAGATAGTCGCCGCTTCATCCCCCCGGAATAGGCCCGCACCCGGCGAGATAATTCATCCGTTAAGTTCACCACCGCGGCCACGTGGGTGATGGCGGCAGTTAATTGCGCACCGTGCACTCCCATTAATTCACCAAAGAAATGGAGATTCTCGCGCGCTGTCAGCGTCTCGTAAAGTGCATCACTTTGAGCCATATAGCCAATCTTTTGCATGATCTGGCGGTTGGGCATGGCCGTATTCAGTACCGTGGTTTCCCCGGCATCGACGCGTTCCATCCCCATGATGGCTTTAACTAACGTGGTCTTACCGGCACCAGAAGGCCCAATCAGACCCATAATCTGGCCCGCGGGTAACCGTAAACTCACTTGTTTGAGGACCACGTTATTGCCAAACCGCTTAGCCACCTTGTGAACCTCAATCATGGTTTGTGTCATCGTGTTCACCCTCCTCATTAAAGTAGTGAGTGAGTGTTCACTCACTTTCAGCCCTATCTTAAGGCGAGTTCACCGATCTGTCAACTCACCCAATGGCGACCAGGTTATTTAGTTGGGCCCGGTGTCTCGTTGGCGACGGCCCGTAAGGCTAGTTGGCGAATCCGGGCCACCAACTCATCGTGTTGTGCGACCGGAACGTCACTCAAAAGGTCATCAGCGACGCTTTGCCGTAACTTGACGATCTCAGGGTAGAGGCGTTCCCCCTTACGCGTCAACGACAACTCGTAGACCCGCTTATCGCGCTTGGATTGCCGTTTGCGGACGTAACCTAAGTTCACCAGTTGGTTCACGGCTCGCGTCACGTTACTGGGGTTCAAATAGGTCAGACTGATCAGCTTATCCTGCGTTAACCGTGGCTGTTCGTGTAAGCGCAAGATGTAATAATACATGCTGGCATTGAGCCGATACGGCTGCAAGCGTCGGTCCAACGCAATGCGCGTATACCGGTTCGCAATCGACAACCACTTCAAGACATCCGAATCATTAGCACCAGTTACCATTCGACGACAACTCCCTTCCCTAAAATTACGTGCGCAAGCATATACTATTTCGGACTAAATGTCAAGATAACGTGCGACCTAAATTGCCACCTAAATTCCGTCAAACCGGGATTAATGCCCCATCAAGCAACCGTGATTCCTAACACTAAGCCCGCTAACCAGCAGAATTCGTCACGCTAACCGACCCAGGTGAGCCAGAAAAACGAAACGAGAGTGGGACAAACTGACTTGGGGCGCACATTTCGGTACCATTATGGACATCAAGTAACTTAAAAAGTGCACCTCTTTTAAAAGAGGTGCACTTTAATGTTTTGTCCCAGAATCGTTGGTCAAAATGACGCAGCTTAACCGCTAGTAGGCCAATGAATTAACATTATTTCGCTTGGTCTTGGTCGAGGTCCAGAATGGTACCTTGACCACCCCAACGACCTTGTCCTTATCGACAAAGCCCCAGTACCGGCTATCGTTCGACACGCTCCGGTGATCACCGAGGACGAAGTATTTGCCCTTCGGCACGACGGTCACATTCCGATTTTTATTACTCTTAGGCCAAGTCTTCGAAATGCTGGCCAGCGTCCAGTTACCGGTCCCAGATGTCCGTTCACTTTTACTAATGAAGTTTTGCTTAATTTTCTTATTGTTTACATAAATGTACCCATTTTTACTCTTAATCTTATCACCAGGCAACCCGATGACCCGCTTCACATAGTTAGTGTGGGCCTTGGCTGTGGGATCTTCCCCGTATGCGTCAAACACGATGACACTCAGATGTTTGACTTTGGCTGGTTTATACGCGACCACCTTTTCGTTGTTCGTCAGGTTCGGCTCCATCGACGGGCCATCGACCCGGACACGTGTAAAGACAAAGGCCTTGATGACCAACGCAATCGCTAACCCAATTAAGATGGGCACGACCCAGCTCATAATCTCTTTCGTTTTTTGCATAATACGACTCCTTACAATCAGGGATAAGTTTTCCACAATAACGACCATCACTTTGATGACCGTTACTGATTAAAGTCAGCTTGAACTGTCTTTAATCTTACCATTTACAGCGCTAAATACCCACTTTTTAGCTGAAATTTATCTTTTTGTGAAGATTCTGGCCGGACTAGACCACCCACAACTTGCAAAATAATCACTTTCCGGCAATAATATCCAATAACCGTACTTTTAGTGGTTACCACGGGGTCGCCCCGCCACTAACCGGTAATCTTACCTCATAGAAAGGGTGACCCTTTTGACCACTTCACTGACTCGCGGTCGCCAAATCTGGTTGACGTTTCTGCTCGGGACCGTCAGCGCGACCGGGCCGTTAGCCATCGATTTGTACCTCCCGGCGTTGCCCCAGATGCAACACCAGTTCATGACCAGCGCGTCACTCATGCAGCTCAGTATCACCAGTTGTCTGGTCGGCCTCGCCTTGGGCCAATTGATTGCTGGCCCCTTCTCCGACCAACATGGGCGCAAGCGTCCTCTCATCGTGGGCTTTTTAATCTTTGGGCTTGTTTCATTAATTATCGCTTTTATTCATTCAGTTGCCTTACTAATTGCTCTACGATTTATTCAAGGAATTGCTGGTGCCACCGGCCAAGTCTTAGCTCGGGCCGTGGCCCGCGACCTATTTAGTGGGAAAAAACTGACCCGCTTTTACGCCATGTTGAACACCGTTAACGGCGTCTTCCCCATCATTGCGCCAATCGTCGGCGGCTTCATGATCCGCTACGTCGACTGGGAAGCCGTCTTCATCTTACTAGCCGTAATCGGGGTGGCGATTGCCCTAGCCGTCTTCTGGGGACTGCACGAATCGTTACCTGCCAATCAACGCCAGACCGGCGGCTACCGGAGTTCCTTTGTGGCAATGGGCCATTTTATCACTCAAGCGTCCTTTTGGCCATTAATTGTGGCCACTGGGCTAGTTTATGGTGCGCTATTCAGCTACATCTCCGCGTCGACCTTCGTCTTTCAGACCGGCTTTGGCCTGGCGCCGCAGACCTTCAGCTTGCTCTACGCCTTTAACGGCCTGGGTATCGTAGTCGGCAGCAACCTGCCGGCACGGTTAGCTAGACGCTACTCGAACCAACAGCAGTTAACCGGTCTGTTACTGACGGCCATCGCCACCAGTGCGTTGCTCTTGGTCTCGTTACTGTTCCCGGCCAACGTCTGGTTGGTCATCGCCTTGGTTCTCATCTTGGTCATCTTGATTGGGGCGCTTTTGACCCTGACCGTCACCGTAATCATGGACCAGGCCGCCCAAAATGCCGGCAGTGCCTCGGCCGTCATCGGCTTGTCGCAAAACGCTTTCGGAGGCCTGGCCTCCCCGTTAGCCGGGATGACCGGTAGCTCGTACGCCGCCATGGCGGGCATGCTCTTCGTTTGTCACGTTGGCGCTTACGGGCTGACGCGCTTCCAGCGTCATCATACTTAATGCTGAAAATAGAAGCCAGCATCGCAATCATGGCGACGCTGGCTTTTTTATAATGATTGGGCGAGAAAACACGCCTTTTTAAAGACGTGATGAATCGCCCTTTGTTTTGCATATTGGTATATGCCAATGCCGTAAACGGTGTATAATAAGTGCATTAAGACCAGCAAGGTGGTGAAAACATGCTCAAAGGGGTTAAACTACGCTTATACCCAACTCAGACACAAGCCAAGCAACTATGGCAATTATTCGGCAATGGCCGTTTTGTTTGGAATCAAATGTTAGCAATGGCCAAATCCCGCTATCAAAACAACCCTAGTAGTCAATTTGTTAATGAGTACGGCATGAACAATTTACTTAAACAACTCAAAAAAGAATACCCGTTTCTAAAAGCCAGTGACGCGACTAGCTTACAGATAGTTAACCACAACTTAGCCCAGTCTTTCTCCAGGCTATTTAAACATCAAGGCGGTCAGCCTCGTTTCAAGTCGCGCCGTTCCACTAAAAAATCCTACACGGGGCGGTTTTCAGCTAGTGCTAAGGTGGTGATTGCCAAACGGCGAGTTAAATTACCCAAACTTGGGAGCATCAAAACGAGCAAGACAGGTGCACTGGCCGTTGGAAAATTCAAACGCTACACCATCAGTTTGGATCCAACCGGTAAATATTACCTTAGCTTACAGATTGAGTGTCCGGATCCCGAACCATTCACTAAGACTAATTTAGTTGTGGGAATTGATATGGGGGTGGCTGACTTGGCAATCACCTCTGACGGTGATAAATATGACAAGTTCCAAGCCCTGTGGGAGACTTATCAGGCCACAGCTTGGCAACGTAAATACAACCGGCGCAAATATAAGGCGACGATTAACGTTCGCCAGTGGAACCACAATAAAGCCCATCTAACCGATATGGTGATTAATGACTACCAAAACTGGCAACGTGCTAGGAAAACCAAGGCACGCTACCAACAGAAACTGGCCAATAAACGCAAAGATTATTTACACAAGATAACCACTGACTTGGTTAAAAAATACGATGTAATTGTGATTGAAGATTTGAAAACCAAAAATCTAATGCACAATCACCACCTAGCTAAGTCAATTGCCAACGCTAGTTGGTCCCAATTCAGATACACGCTTGAATATAAGTGTCAACGATATGGAAAACAGTTAATCACGGTCAAGCCTAATTATACGAGTCAGCAGTGTTCCCACTGTGGCTTTCAAAGTGGCCGTAAACCACTAGAGATTCGCGAATGGACTTGTCCGCGCTGTGGAACCCAGCATGATCGAGATGTTAACGCGGCAGTTAACATCTTAAACAAAGGGCTGAAAAATGCCGGATAAAAGCCGTTAGGTTAGGAACTAGCCTTGGTAAAATAGTTAAGTTCTGTGAGTTAGGTACTTGGGATACCACCGTAAAATCCTAAACACTACTTAACGTTCCCAGAAGCTCGTTACTTTAGTGACGAGTAGTTCACTTTGACTTAAGTCCGTTCAATAAAGACCAAATCGTTGGCCGTCGACCGGTACGGCACGATGCCATCGAAGGGACGCAACACACCATAAAAAGCTGACAAGAGCCGCAGATGGACTTGTACATAGGCCAATGCCGGCACCGTGAATAGATCCGGCGCCATCGCTTGGTATTGCAGACTGCTATAGGCCATCACGGCGGGGGTCTGGTTCTGGTTCTGGGTCAATTCTAAACGCTGTAACCAGTCGTAATTGGTCCGGGCCAACTTGTCGCTACACCGCCACATTTGGTGCGCTTCCGCGTAGGTCAACTCGCGCAAACGCCGTAAAATTTGGTTGGTTTGGGCCAAGTATTGTGGTTGCCCCTGAACGGCAAAGTCGTCCGGGGCCACCTGCATCTTCTTGGCGGGGGCAATGATGATTTTCATATAACGGTCTCCTTTGCCCCTAGATTACCACAGTTTACCTCGTCACATCGGTACAATTCAGTCCTTAGTAGCCGGTGTCATCAGCGGGTGCAGCTTGGTGAAGTGCCCGGTCACCAACACCCCGATGCCCAGAATAATCAGCAATAGTAGCGTAGTCCCGCCGATAAAATCGAGACGCTGGAGCCACGAGTACGCCAGCGTACCGACCACCCACCAGGCAAAGTTCCAGCCTAAGGCTAACCGCCGATGCCCCAGAGGTTCACGTGGCCAAACGCCAACAGGTTATTCAGATTGGTGGCCGCCGAATACGCGTCCATGAACGTGGTCGTGACCGTTGAAAAAACAATGATGACGAGCGCCACTAAGCCCCAGTTTGACTGGGCCAGCACCTGCGTGAAATCCGCTTGGCCGGTCAACGTGACCGTCAATAGTCCGATGATAAACATCGCAAGGCTCCCACAGAAGTACCCGCCGACACTGGCCAAACTGGCCCGTAATGGCTGGTCACTCTGGCGCGTATAGTCGCCAATCAAAGGCAACCACGACAAAGCCATAGTCACGTTGAGTTCCACGGCGCCACCAAAGCTTAAGTTGCCCTCCGTCAACGCGTGCACGTGGCCCTGCCAGACGATGCCGCCCATCATCAGTAGCATTCCCACGGCCAGCAAGATAACCACCACGTTATTGATACGAAACAGCCATTGATGGTCCAGCAACAACCAGATGCCAATCAGAACCGCCACGATACTGGCCATGACTACCGGCGAACGAAAGTGCAACAAGTGTTGAGCAATCCCGTCCATGGCCAGTTGCGCGTTAACGATCATCACCGCCGTCCAGCCCACCAGTTGCAAGGCGTTGAGTAGCGAAAACAACCGCACGCCCCAGGGCCCAAAGACCTGGCCGGTCACCCCAATCGCGGTTTGGTGTTGGCGCGCCGATAAATAGGCGGCCGGCAAAAGAAACAGGCCCCCGCCAATCAAATGTCCCAGGATAATTGCGGCTAGACCTTGCGACCATCCCAGCGGCGCTATCAACGTGCCTGTCACGATTTCCGCAATCGAGATGGCCGCTCCTAACCACAGTAAAAACTGATTTCTTAACCGAATCGTCATCGTCCAAAACTCCCTTGACCCGAAAAAACGTCCCCCGTTAAGCCGGAACTTAACGAAGGGACGCTTTTTAATGACCGACACTTTCCTTCGCGAGTCTTAACTCAACAGGTTCAAAGGGATCGGACCACGTCCATCTCAGCCAGCATTGGCACCCCTAGTGTTTTTTCGATTTAAATTTAAGTTCAGCATACGGCAAATTCTATAATTAATCCGAACAGAAATTAAAAAGCCCCAAGCAATCACTTACAATGGTAGTAGCTAATTCCAACCAA
>NZ_QXIL01000011.1 GCF_004115745.1 Levilactobacillus suantsaii
TCGCCCCCGTAAGGTCTTAGGCTGGAAGACACCATCTGAAGTTTTCTTCGGTAAAAAGTTACACTTGATTTGACAATTCGTCCCGGTAAAATCAGGTGGCTTGGTATCATGGCGCTAAAGTGTCCATGAGACACATTAGGGAGGCCAAATATGACACACGACATCGTTTTACCGCCAGCCACGGCGCAATTACTGGTGCAGCACCTCAGTGCATGGGCCCAGTGGCAACGGACCCGTGATCCATTAACGGCAGCCGCGAGTTGGGACCAATTTATTGCGAAGAGCCGCGATAAGGCCCAGTGGGAAGGGGGCATGACCACGGAAATCGACCAGTGGGAAGCCTTGCACGACCTGTTAGTGACCTTAGAGACCGATTTGGCAGCAGACTAAAAAAGAAGCACGACGAGAAAAACTCGTCGTGCTTCTTTGTGCCATGAACCAGGTCACCCTGGTTGTTTTTAGTGGCTTTAATTTATTGTTCTTCGTACCATGAGTAGTGGAAGTCACCCTTACGGTCCCGACGTTCGTAGGTATGTGCCCCGAAGTAGTCCCGTTGTGCTTGTAACAAGTTAGCAGGCAAAACTTCGGCCCGGAAACTGTCGTAGTAGGTGATGGCAGCGGAGAAGCTTGGTACCGGAATACCAGCTTGAACGGCCAAGGCAACCACGTCACGGACGGATTGTTGATACTTCTTGGAGATGTCCTTGAAGTAGTCGTCAAACAACAAGTTGGTCAACTGAGGATCCTTGTCGAAGGCGTCGGTGATGTTTTGCAGGAATTGGGCCCGGATAATGCAACCGCCACGCCAAATCTGTGCTAATTCACCAAACTTCAGGTCCCACTTGTAGGTTTCAGAAGCGACCCGGAGTTGTTCGAACCCTTGGGCGTAACTCATCAACTTACTGAAGAAGAGGGCTTGACGAACCTTTTCGACGAATTCGTCTTTATCGCCAACGTCGACCTTACCTTGCTTTTCAGCAGCTGGTAAGACCTTGGAAGCCTTGACCCGTTCGTCCTTCATCATGGAGATGTAACGCGCGTAGACGGATTCAGTGATAACTGATTGTGGGACTTGAATGTTCAATGCATCTTCAGAGCTCCACTTACCAGTTCCCTTGTTGTTCCCACGGTCAAGAATGGCATCAACGATTGGCAAGTTCTTGTCGTCGCCTAAGTCATCCTTGCGCGTCAGAATATCAGCGGTGATTTCAACTAAGTAGCTGTCCAATTCACCCTTGTTCCATTCCTTGAAGATGTCAGCCATCTCGTCAACGGAAATACCGGCAACGTTACGCATGATGTTGTAGCTTTCATCGATCAGCTCTTCATCACCGTATTCAATCCCGTTGTGGACCATCTTAACGTAGTGGCCAGCACCGTTAGGGCCGATGTAAGTGACACAAGGCTTGCCATCTTGGGGCGCCTTAGCGGAGATTTGTTCTAAGATAGGCGCAACTAAATCGTAAGCTTCCTTTTGGCCACCAGGCATCAAGGATGGGCCTTGTAAGGCACCCAGTTCACCACCGGATACCCCCATGCCGATAAAGTTGATTCCGGACTTGTCGAGTTCGGCGTTACGCGCCATCGTGTCGTGGAAGTTGGTGTTCCCACCATCGATCAAGACGTCACCCTTATCCAATAATGGTAAGAGTTCTTGAATAACAGCATCGGTTGGCTTTCCAGCCTTAACCATTAACAAAATCCGCCGTGGTGTTTCCAGTGACTTCACGAAGTCAGCGACGTTGTAACTCGGGATCAGCTTCTTATCGCTGTGGTCCTTCATGACGTCCTTCGTCCGGAAATCAGAACGGTTGTAAATGCCAACCGTGTAACCGCGGCTTTCAATGTTGAGGGCTAAGTTCTTGCCCATGACTGCCATCCCAACAACACCAATGTTTGCTTTTTGATCTGCCATTAGTAACCTTCCTTTATGTTCAGAATTAAATCAGGCCTTACAAAGATAAGTGTATCATCTCACAATCTGAAAGTGAACTATTTTACCCCTGATTGTTTGAAAATTATGCTTGGTTTTCAATCAGAAGGTGGCAATGACTAGTTTCAGTTTTGGGGATGCCAAGACTGTCAGCCCTTTGAGACGGTAATCGCTATCATAAGAATAATTGTCCTGAGACCACAAACGCGGTATGTTAGATAATAATCGAAACTTACGGGAGCGTGGTTGATATGGTCACTTGGGAAGCTAAGACTTTTGCGGAACTAACCGCTAAGGAATTTTATGACGTTTTTTATGAACGCATTCGCACTTTCGTGGTAGCCCAGCAACGAATTTATCAGGAGTTAGATGCCGTGGATAAAACGGCCCGCCATTTGTTAGGGTATCAAGGTGGCAAATTAGTGGCTTACGCCCGCGTCTTTCGAACGGACGATCACGCTACTTTTGGCCGCGTCTTGACCGTGCCGGAAGTTCGTGGGCAAGGCCTGGGGCGGCAGTTGATGCAACAAATCACCACCGAATTGGCCCGTCACTTTGCGGACCAACCGGTGGTGATCGAGGCCCAGGTCGATAAACAGGGCTTTTATGAAAAATTCAATCATATGCCGGTGGGACAGCCCTTTTTGTTTCAACACACGCCCCATATTAAGATGCAACGGCGTGATTAACGCAACAGGTAACCACCATCGACCGGGATCGTGGTCCCCGTCACGTAGTTAGCTGCGGGACTGGCCAGAAAGACCAGTGTCCCCATGAGTTCCTGAGGTTGGGCCCAGTGACCGGCGGGAATGTGAGCCAGAATCTCTTGGTTACGTTGTGGGTCGGCTTGCAGTGATTTGGTCATTGGTGTGTCGATGTAGCCCGGCGCAATGGCGTTGACCTGGATATTATCAGCGGCTAACGCATCGGCGTAGGCCTTGGTCAAGCCCACGACGCCGTGCTTACTGGCGGCGTACGGGAAAATATTTTTCCCAGCACGGAAGGACTGCATAGAACCCACGTTGATGATCTTACCGTGTCCTTGTTGGGCCATGACCTTGGCGACAGCGTGAGAAAGGTAGTACAGGGCATTCAAATTCAACTCAATCACTTTACGCCAGTCTTCGTCTTGATAGTCACGCCAGTTCTGGCGAATCGTCCGGCCGGCGTTGTTAACCAGAATATCAATGTGGTCGAACTCTTCTTGGGCGATTTTAACGATTTTGGCGGGCGCTTCGGGTGCAGTGAGGTCACACTTCAAAAAGGCCACTTGACCGGAGAAAACATCGGGCAAGGAACGTAAATCTTCCCAGCCTTTATCGGTTCGGCTGACGACCAGGACGTGTGCCCCGGAACGCAAGAGTGCCTTGGTGTAATAGAAGCCTAGACCCGAAGCACCACCGGTGACGATGGCCACTTGGTCGTCCAGGCGAAAGAACTCAGTTGAAAAATCAGGTGAATTGGACATAAGCAAAACTCCCTTGCAATTAGTTGGCGGGTGACCAGGCGCGGAATATGTATTTTTAATCAAGTTGCGCCGCGTTGGGACCCGGTTAAACGATTAAACCGCTTTCATCATAAATCTTTTTTTGAAAAGTTGTCAATTCGAGGTGGGCCGGTTCAAGTCATTTGGGGACCGGTGGCCGTGAGAAAATGCGTGGGCCACACGGTGTGGGACCAGGATGGTGCATGGGCAAGATATTTACACAAAATCTACCATTCTTAGACCAGTTCTTTACATGCAGTTGGTAAGCTTGTTTCTGCATTAGAGAAAGGGGAACGAAAAAAGATGATTTTGCGACGGGTTTTATTGAGTGTGAGCTGCGCCCTGGCTTTGTTTGGAGCGACGGGGAGTCCGGCACTAGCTGCTGCCACCACTGCGACTGATACGGCATTACAGCCAACTGTTTCACAGACGAAAACGCCGGCCATCAACCTCACGGGGGCACCTAATGCCCGGGACATGGGCGGTTACCGGACTAAGAGTGGCCAAAAGGTCAGACTAGGCCGGCTCTTACGGAGTGATTCTTTGGACAAGTTGACCGCTGGCGACATGGTGCAGTTACAATCCAGCTTGCACTTGAAACAGGTCGTTGACTTACGGACGACGGACCAGATCAAAAAGAGCCCTGACCAACTGATCGAAGGCGTCAACTATCTGCAAGCGTCCGTATTGGGGACACGGTCGAACTACGATGACGACGATACGGGGATGTACCACGACATGGCCTTCAAACCAGCTGCCAAACGTAGCTACCACACGTTGTTGACGTTGATGGCCGCCCAGAAGAAAGGTAGTCTACTGTTCCACTGTTCTCACGGGATGGACCGGACCGGGACGGCTGCGGCCATCATCTACACGATTTTAGGCGTCAGTCGTCGTGATATCCAACGCGACTACCTCTTATCCAATACGCAACTGAACGTGACCTGGGCTAAACCGGCGTTACTGAACCAGTTTTTCCAAGACGTGAAGGGCCAATACGGCTCGATGAGCGCTTATATCCACAAAGGCTTAAAGATCACGCCGGCCCAAGAAAAGGCCATTCGGCACCACTACTTAACGCCGGCTCACTTGACCCATTAAATTGATTTTAAAAATTAAAGCAGGTTATCCAGCTAATCATATGCTGGATAACCTGCTTTTGCGTGACGGAGGTCACAAAAAAAGAGCCTGGTAAGCAAGCTCTTGTTTCGATGTTTCGGTTTTTAATCATGCTTAGTGGTTGAGTCGGTAGATCCATTCCCGGTGGTCCCGTTGAATCAATTCTTCAGCGGAAGCCGGTCCCATGGAGTGGGGCGTGTAGTTCGGGAAGTTTGGTTCTTGCAGGTCCCAAACCCGGCGAATCTGGTCAACGAACTTCCAAGCATAAGCCACTTCTGGCCAGCTAGAGAAGTTGGTACCGTCGCCCTTTAAGACGTCGTGTAAGAGGCGTTCGTAAGGTTCTGGCGTCTTCTTGGACTTCTGAGCGTCCACCAGGTAGTCCAACTTGATGGGTTCCGTCTGGAAGCCGGTGTCGTTGGTCTTGGCGTTTAATTGCAGGGAGAAGCCAGCGTGTGGTTCCACGAAGATGGTCAAGACGTTAGCAGCGAGTGGCGTCGATTTGCTTTGTGGGAAGGCAAAGATATCGACGAGCGGCCGTTTGAAGACCACGTCAACCCGGGTGAACTTATCGGCTAACATCTTCCCGGTCCGGACGTAGAACGGCGTCCCTGACCAACGGTAGTTATCGAAGAGGAGCTTCCCGGCAACGAACGTTTCAGTCGTTGAGTCATTCGGGACGTTGTCTTCGTGGCGGTAGTCGGGTTGATCATCGATGGCGCCGTATTGGCCGCGGACGAAGTTGGTCGCAGCGGCAGCCACGTTATAGACCCGTAAGCTCCGCAGTGCCTTGACTTTTTCGGCCCGGATGTCGGTATCCGTGAAAGCGACAGGTTGTTCCATAGCCAGTAGACTGACGATTTGCATGATGTGGTTTTGGACCATATCCCGTAAGGCCCCGCTATTGTCGTAGTAGGAAGCCCGTTCTTCGACCCCGAGTTTTTCGGACAGGGTGACTTGGATATTATCGATGTACCGGTTATTCCACAAGGATTCGACCAGGGTGTTGCCAAAGCGGATGGCTTCGATGTTTTGAATCATTTCCTTCCCCAAGTAGTGGTCGATGCGGAAGATTTGGTTTTCATCGAACGATTCACTGAGGGCGTCGTTCAATTGCTTAGCGGAATCGTAATCGCGGCCAAACGGTTTTTCGATGACCAGCCGGTTAAAGGCCCCTTTATTAGTGGACATTAAACCTTGAGTCTTCAGGTCATGAGCGATGGTCCCGAAGAATTGCGGTGCCATCGACAAGTAGAAGATACGATTTCCTTGCAACTTGTACTTCTTATCGAGCTTGTCCAGAAGGTCCTTGACCACGGCATAGTGCGCAGTGTCGGTCACGTCATGGGCTTGATAGTAGAAGTGTGACGCAAAGTCGGTGACTTCCTTAGATTCGACCCGATTCCCGGTGTCGGCCAATGATTTCTTGACGGCCGTCCGGAACTTTTCGTGATCCATCGCCTGCCGGGACGTCCCGACTACGGCGAAGTGGGTCCGTAAATTGCCTTTGCGATATAAATTAAAGAGACTAGGGTAGAGTTTCCGGTATGCTAAGTCACCGGTCCCACCGAAGAATAAGAATAAAGCTGTACGTTCAGTTGCCACGAGATAGTCACTCCTTAAAATGAAAACAATTTAGTTAGATGTGTTCAACGAGTTACGCGGAAAAACGGACATTTTTCCTAAATGGTTGCGAGTGGGGCAAGTCAACCCGCAACGAGTGATCACAACAGCTTATCTAGACCACTTCGTCAATTATTATACGCTAATCGAGCGGAGAAAGCGACCCCTTTAAAGCAAGAAATTGAATTTTTGACAACCGGTTGCAATCCCTATTTAACAGCGTTTACAATCAGAAACGATTTTTCATGAAAACGGAAACAAATATCGCCATTTTTTCTGAAAATGAGTTCGCTTTGCCTGACAAGTGTAATCGCTATCGCGTTAAGAGTAGCAAAAATCAATGGGAGAGGGAAGAAATTGGCTTAGGGGCCGCCAGTTTGGAAAGTGGCAGAATTTTGAGTTCGTGGATCAGTCGGTTAATTTGGCGGAATATATTATAGAATGACAAGCCTAGCGAGAGGTGGAAACCACTAACAAAAAGTTACAAAGAGGTTAAAATTCATTAAACCTGCAATATTTTGTCATCAGAATGTAAAAAGTCTGTTATACTACGAAGCGAATTAATAAATCATGCCGGTTAAAAATGACCAGCACAGAGTGAAGGAGTCGGAGTAATGAAAAAGTTTATGGTAGCCTTGACTGGCTTGGTCACGTTAGCAACTGTCGGTGCGGCAATGCCTGCACCAACGCTGACGGCGAACGCCGCCAAGAAGACGTCCAGTTACGTAAGTCCGAGTTTAAGCGTTAACAAGATTTACAGTAACTCAAAGAAGATTACGGGGAAAGCAACTAAGGGCTCCAAGATTACGGTTAAGAAGACGAAGCACGCTAAGAAGAACCTGGCGACAGCTACGGCTTCTAAGAAGACCGGGAAGTACACGGCCAAGTTATCCAAGACGCTGAAGAAGAACAGCAACGTCTACGTTTACGCCCGCAACCCAAAGACTAAGGCTTACTTCTACCGAATCATTCGGGTCCAAGCAGCCAGCACCAAGGCAGCCACGAAAAAGACGACGAAAAAGACCACGACTAAAAAGTCCACGAAGAAGTCAACTAAGACGGCTAGCTTCTCTGTGAAGACGCCAACGGGCACTTGGAAGTCCAACACGGCCAACAAGTACTCGCAAGTCTTCGTCTTCAGCCAGAAGAAGGGCTTCAACCAGACACTGTACAAGAATGGTAAAAAAGTGAAGAAGTTAGTGTCCTACGCGACCTACAAGGTAACGCCAAAGACTAAGACCTTCTGGAAGATCACTTACACGCGCCACAACAAGAAGGGCAGTTTCTACATGCGCTTCACTTCGGCGAAGAAGTTCAAGATTGTGAACTCCAAGAACCGTGTCATCAAGACTAAGGCCGGCGTTGCGCCAGCCGCTAAGTGGACGTTTACTAAGAAGTAAATGATACCCACAAAATAGTAATGAAAGACGACTTGTGACTATTCGCAAGTCGTTTTTTGTCGGCTTTTTCGGCAAGTTGATTCAGTCACTTAACGACAGTGAGGTGATGGAAATCAGGGGGCAGTTGGACGTGGAAAAGCCGATTGACGGGGAATTAAGCTGGGCGAGATAGGCCTTGAGTATTTCATTAATCGTCTGATAAATAAGTTAACAACAATGATAATATCGTAAATAAGCTATTCACAGCGAAGACATTTTAAACTTGTGGTAGACTAAAGGAGGTTTAATCAATTCGTCTATTCTAGAGGGGGTACATAATAACAGTAAAGTGGTTTGAAACCGACTTGCTTACACTGGTTGGACGCTTTGTGTGGCGTCTGTTGTAAGCGCAACCACTAAGGCTGAAGTCAACGCAGTTGTGAACGACAACATCCCATTCTGGCGATGATGGTGAACGTTGGTAGTAGGACGTCATCGGTGGTTCAATCCGGTGTCATCACGGTAGCCAGCACTGCCAAAGATGGGCAGTACTAGGTCCATAGTTTTAAGTAGTTGGAGGAATGTAAAATGGTTATGAGAATAAGAGAAAAGTGGATTCAAGTGGGCTTACTAGCGGTAGTGGTAACGCTCTTGGCACTGTTGGGAATCAATCCAGCGACCAAGGCGCAAGCCAGCAGTACGCTTGCTGACGGTGAATACACCGTCCCAGCAACCTTCGTGAAAAGCACAGATACCAGTTCGACATCAGCAGCTGCCCAGTATTTTGCGACTTCAGCAACCGTCACCGCTAAGAACGGGACGTATGATGTCACCTTACCCATCAAAGAATCGGGACAGCAGTATATTAAAACTGTCACGGTCAATGATCAAGATGATAATGTCGTTAGTGGGACTAATTTGGTCTTTTCCGTGACCAGCACGGCCACGCAGATTCCGATTACGTTCACCCTCGATTTGTCGTCGGTCGGCATGGGAACCATGACGGAACCAGCCATTTTAGAGTTAGATTGGTCATCGGCCGAGTCAGTCTCTAATGACGATAGTTCCTCCTCATCTAGTAGTTCGTCATCGTCAAGTAGTAGTAGCTCCTCTTCATCCAGTAGTTCGTCTTCGAGCAGTAGTAGTTCTTCCTCGTCTAGTAGTACACCTGCGACCGCTGGCTCAACTACCAGTGACACCGCGACTAGTGAGGCCAATGCTGTTAGCACTAAATCAACGGATCCTACCGCTGGCTGGACCTACCAAGTTTTAAAGGAGGATGGCAAGTCGGTTTCGGCGGCTAACCAGTTCTACACCCATACCGCCCAGGTGACTAAAGTTGGCGACCATTACCAGGTTAAGTTGACCGTGAAATACGCTAAGAATTCGGGGATGACCCAAAAGGGCTTTACGCCATTGACCGTCAACGGTGAAAAGGTCCAAAACGTAACGTACGGCACGAGCGGCAAATATTACACGAATACTTATACTTTCAACGTACCGTCATTGAAGACGTTGAAGCACTTACTTAAGGGGACCCTGCACGTCACGGTACCGACTGTAGGCATTGACGAAACCTTTACAGTTCAATTCAAGTTCAGTCACAATGGGTCAGCTGCAACGGGGACCAGCGCGGCGAATAAGACCGCAAGTGGTAGTCAAGCCGACCAAGCTAGTGCCAGTGACACCGATCCAACGGCCACTACGACCGGAAGTACCGCTGCTGATACGGGCACGTTACCACAAACTCGTGATCACGTGGCCTTTGGTGCCATCGCGTTTGGTATCGTTGGGTTGATTAGCAGTGTCATCTTTTGGAAGCGGGGGATTTAAGATGAAAGCAAAATGGCTCTTAGCGGCGGCGATTGTCGCTCTGAGTACCTTGGGCCTAGCCACGACCGCGCAAGCTAAGTCGGTGACCTATTCGGCATTGACTTACGGCACGAATAAGACCTCGATGGCCAGCAAGTACTTTGTTCGACCAGCGAAGGTCACGGTCAAAAACGGCAAGTACTATGTGACGATGCGGTTAAAGACGGCTAACGCATTAGGGAAGTACCCAGTTAAAGTCTTAAAAGCTAACGGGCAGACCCCACAGAACCTCAAAAAGGTGCATCAATCGGGGAGTTACAATTTATACTACTCGTTCACCGCAACGGCTAGCCAAATGAAAAATAAGATTACGGCAAAGCTGGCCATCAACGTTTTGCACGTATACAAAGCCAAGCACAACATTTCGTTTAAATTCAAGCAATCGCAATTACCCAGTTTGAAGAAGCAGAAGCATACCAGCCAAGCCGCTGTCGCAACTGCGACAACTAGTAGTAGCTCCGCAAAAAAAGCACAAGCACTGCTGCCCGCCATTCCCAACCCGCTTCTAGCAGCAGTGTAGCATCATCGAAAGCGCAAAAGACGCCGACCACTGCGGCGTCCCACAAAGCCGCAAGCTCGACTTCCAGTAAAAAGCCGGCATCGTCTTCTAGCTCAAAGCCGAGCCAAAGTTCGAGTTCGGCCGATCAGGTCGCGGCGGCCCAGTCTAGTAGTCCATCCAAGCATGTGACCCACAAGACACAGGACCTCAAGGCCCAATCGGCCGCACCTCAATCTGGGATGAAATGGCTCTTAAGCGGTGCCATTGTCCTGGTCTTGATCCTTATCGGTGGGGCGACTTGGATTGCCCGGCGGCACGCGCCGAAACATTAACTTAGCAACAATGATGATTAAAAAGAACGCATCCGGAAATTAATTCGGATGCGTTCTTTTTAATAACGGTGTTTAGTTGGTGGCCAATTGTTGGTGCGGAGTTGGTTCCAGCTTAGTGGTGTGGGGCTTGTAAACAATTAAGCGCATCGCGTTGAAGATAACGACGAGGATGGAAGCCTCGTGGACGAACATCCCACTGGCCATGTAGATGTAGCCGTAGACCAAGCCAATCAATAAGAAGACGACAGTCAAAATGGCAATCGTGATGTTTTGTTTGGTGTTGGCAGCCGTCTTACGGGCTAAGCCAATCGCGTGGGTCAACGCGGTGAAGCTGGACTGCATCAGGACCACGTCAGCCGTTTCGATGGCCACGTCGGTCCCACCACCCATGGCAATCCCGATGTTAGCGGTCGCCAGTGATGGGCTGTCGTTGATGCCGTCCCCAACGAAGGCAACGTTACGACCTTGGTCTTGGAACTGCTTGACGTAGTCGACTTTATCAGCCGGGAGTAAGTCGGCGTGGACTTCGTCGATGGCTAACAAGGCTGCCACGGCGTTGGCTGTCGCTTGGTTGTCCCCGGTCAACATGACTAGATGCTTGATGCCCTGGCGCTTTAAGGCGGTCAAAGCGGCGGGGACTTCGGGCCGGATTTGATCGGCAATTCCGAAGATGTAGGCCAATTGTCCCTGGTAACCCACTAAGACGGTGGATTGACCGGCGGCTTGTAGGGCGTCTAAATCAGCATTTTGGGCGGCGGTCAAGGCGATGTCATGATCAGCTAAAAGCTTGGTATTACCGACGTATAAGGGGGCATCTTGCCAGGTACCAATCATGCCTTGGCCCTTGATAGTGTCGGTCTGCATAGTGGTCGCGTTAGTTGGCAAACTAGCAGTTAAATGTTGCTTGATGGCTTGGGCCAATGGGTGGTCGGAAGCCTGTTCGATTTGGGCCACTCCACCGAGGAGATTGTCATCGGTAGTGTAGCGTTTGGTGGCGGCGACCGTCATTTTTCCGGTGGTCAAGGTTCCGGTCTTATCGAAGACCAGCGTGTCGACTTTGCTCAAGCTGTCGACCACGTCGCCGCCTTTGATCAAGATGCCGTTCTTGGCCCCGTTACCGATACCCGCCACGTTGGAGACCGGCGCCCCGATGACTAAGGCCCCCGGGCACCCTAAGACCAGCACCGTGATGGCCAGGCGAAAGTCTTGAGAAATCAGAAAAACGAGAATGGCGATGACCAGGACGGCGGGCGTGTAGTATTGGGCGAATTTATCGATGAACTTTTCGGCGGGAGACTTGGTGTCCTGCGCTTCTTCGACCAGGTCGATAATCTTAGCGAAAGTAGTTTCGTCGCCGACCTTGGTGGCCTTGATCTGGACTGTACCGCTTTCGACGATGGCGCCGGAATAAACAGCGTCACCGACTTGTTTACCGACGGGTCGGGATTCACCGGTGATGGAGGCTTCGTTCACGTACCCGGAGCCGTCAGTGACCGTGCCGTCAACGGGGACTTGGCCCCCGGCTTTGACTAAGACCACGTCACCTTCATCCAAATCGTCGACGTCGACTTCACTGGTGGCACCGGTGCTGTCGAGTAAGAGTGCGGTCGTCGGGGCCATTTCGGTCAGCGATTTGATGGCGCCGCGCGTCTTGGCCAGGGTCTTTTGTTCCAGGTAGGATCCGAACAGAAAGAGGAAGGTCACGATGGCTGACTCCTCAAACTGACCGATAGCAAACGCCCCAATGACGGCGATGCTGACCAGAAGTTCGATACTGAAGACGCGGGCCTTCAGGGCACCAATCGCCCGTAAGACGATGGGGGCGGCTGCGATGATCGATGCGATGATCCAGACCGTTGCCGTCAGGTAGCTGAGGTGGACGAACCAGGAGTTGAGAAATCCCAGAATGATCAATCCTGCCGACCAGAAGGTGATGGGCGTGGTGTGTTGAAAGATGTAACGTTGAAATGCCATGTAAGTCGTTCCTTTCTATTAAGTGGGGAAGTTGATTAAATATGCTTGCCTCAATTGCTGACTCTAGTATGCCCCCACCCGGGATTAGTTAACTTGACGTGAATCAAGTTGGCGGAAAAAGATTAAAAATTATGATGAGACTAGATTAAAGTAGCGGTCAAGCCTTGATATTAGGGCTTGACCGCTACTTTAGCACGATTGACTTGTTGGGAGAGATTAGCCGTGGTGTTCACTATTTCTATGCTGACTATCATGAACAATGATCATTTTAACGGGAAGACTGCCTAAATTTCCCCAATTATGTGGTAACTGGGAATTAAGGTGGGTTGCGTCGCCCGGGTAGAGTTTGTAAATTTGGTCGTTAATAATTAAGGTTAACGTCCCAGCGAGAATGTACAAAAATTCTTCGCCCTCATGAGTGTATGCCTTGGGTAGCTCCTTGGCTTCGGTTGGCAACAAAATTAATAACTCCGGTTGCATAGTTAGCGTAGTAGATTTAGAACTGAGTGGTTTATAAATGGCGTGATTGAGCTGTTTATCAATTTTTTGGTTGTAGCTTCGAATAATGATTTGATCGTCACTATCATCGTCGAAGAAGTATTGGATAGTGACGTTAAAGACGTCAGCTATTTTTTTAAGGTTAGCGACGTCAATCGTTGTCTTTCCTCTTTCAAATTGAGAAATAAATCCAATTGATAGGTCGACTTCAGCTGCAAGTTCCTTAAGCGTCTTCCCACTTTGGGTCCGTAGAGCTTTTAATTTTTCCCCAATGTTCATGGTTAGATAACCCCTTTAATTAGACTTGATGCTACCCTAATTATCGTCGAAGGGGCGATAAAAGACAATACAGCTGAAAATGAAAATGTTCGTTAATTATTATACTAAAATGAAATTATAAGCGTTTAAATGTTGATTATTTTATATTCGTGAATTATAATAATGCTCGATTAATCAAGTTAAAAAGTGAGCATGTTCGTAAAACGATGACAAAATGAGAATGATAGGTACTTTGAAAAATGTGATGTCTGCGACTACGGGAAATTTATTGATTAAGGTTAATGACCGTCATCAGGAATCCTAGAATGGTCCAGATTCATGAAGACTTAAGCACCCGATGCCGTAGTGATTACCTGAGCAAATGGTTGGATTTGAAATAGGGGGATTTCAAGATGGGATTACGGAAGCTGGCGAGTTTTAGACTGACGAAAAAAAAGACTCGAGGATACGCACAAAATCAAGCGCAGGCTCAACCGGAACCAGAGATTGATCTACAAGATGATGGTGAGATGACGCTTGATGCCGCGCCAGACACGGCTCATTTTCGCCGTGAAATCAGTAAAGGAACGTTCATTAGTCTGGGGTTCTTATTGTTATTAGGCATTTATTTCTCAAGTGTGATGGGGTTTGGGACTATGTTCAGTGTCGTCATGAGTACGGCCCACGACCTCTTATTAAATACGATTTTTTACATCATGGGTGTGGCCGTCTTAGCTGGTGCGGTCTCAACGTTGTTTTCTGAATTTGGAGTTACGGCACTGTTAAATAAATTACTGGCTCCGTTAATGAAGCCGCTGTTTAACTTGCCCGGTGTGGCTTCTCTAGTGGCAATCACGACTTACTTTTCTGATAATACGGCGGTGGCTGTTGTGGCTCAGGATCCGTCGGTTGCGAAGTACTATAAGAAGTACCAGTGGGTCACCATGATTAATTTGGGGACCACCTTCGGGATGGGGATTATCCTTGCCGGAGGAATCTTGGGCATTCAGTCCGGGAAGTTTGTATCGTGTGTGGCGGTTGGGTCGTTATGCACAATCGTAGGTGGGGTAGTCAGTAATCGACTATTAATGTGGAAGACCAAGAAAATGTATGGTATGGACGCGGACGTTGACGAGAAGTGTCTGGCTAGTGACTTGGAACCAGCGCCGAAAGGTTACCGGAGAATTCGAGACGGTGGCCCCTTCCAGCGGGGACTGAGTGCCGCGTGTGATGGTGGTAAAGTTGGGGTTAACTTGGGGATGTCGATTATCCCTGGTGTCTTGATTTTCACCACGTTAGTTATGATGTTGACCAATGGTCCCAGCGTGGTTCACGGACATGAAGTGTATCAAGGCGTGACTTACGAAGGGACGGGCTTGTTACCAATGCTGGGCGATAAGCTGTCGTTCATTCTACAGCCCCTGTTTGGTCTGACAAATTCACAGACTCTGGGCCTACCTTTAACATCATTAGGGGCTGCCGGCGCCTCACTAGCTGGGGCTAAGCAAATGGCAGATGCCGGAACGATTGGGATGCATGATATGACAGTCTATTTTGCCATCGCGTGGTGTTGGTCAGGGTTCTTATCCGCTCACGCCTCGATTGCCGATACAATGAAGACACGTGAAATTACAACTTTTGCTATGTTCGCACAATTGATTGGTGGCTTAGTTGCGGGAGTGGTCGCAAATTATGCGGCACAGTTGATCTTTTAGATGTCATAAGAAAGAGGGATGATGATGAAAAAAACGATTGGATTTATTGGCGGCGGTAACATGGGACGAGCGATGATGGCCGGTTTGCTTAAGTCGGGGCAGTATCAGCCGACTGAGGTTTACGTGTTCGACCCTTCAGTTAAAGTGCGGAAGCATTTAGAGGATACTTTGGGTGTACAACCGACCACGACTGTTGAAGATTTGGTTGATAACGCAGGGATTATCGTCTTAGCCGTTAAACCTCAGGTATTGAACCAGGTCTTGGCGAAAATCAATGGTAGGGTTAATGAACAGCAACTCGTGATTTCAATTGCGGCGGGGGTCACTTTGGCCCAGTTAGCAGCGGGGTTAACCGGTCGTTTGAAACTGATTCGGGTGATGCCAAATACACCAGCATTGGTGGGAGCAGGAATGGCAGCCATTGCTACGAATGAGAACGTTGATGAGCAGGAAAAGCAATTGGCGGTTACGCTGTTTAGCAGTTTTGGCTTAGCCAAGGTAGTACCAGAACATCTTATTGATGCAGTTGTCGGTGTCTCTGGTTCTGGACCCGCCTACGTTTATTTATTCATCGAGGCGCTGGCCGATAGTGCAGTGCTTGAAGGGATGCCAAGAAAAGATGCCTATGAATTTGCGGCTCAAACTGTTCTGGGATCGGCCAAAATGGTATTGGAAACACGGGAACACCCGGGCAATCTAAAGGACATGGTTTGTTCCCCTGCTGGAACCACGATTACAGGTGTCCGGGTCTTAGAAACTGGGGGCTTCCGGGGATTAGTTATGGATACGGTTCACGCTGTGGCGGAAAAGAACCGCCAAATGGCTGAATGAAAGGCAGCGCTTAAGAGTCATAATTGACGAGTAACCTAAAAAGGGACCCAACAGAAAGTAATCTTCTGTTGGGTCCCTTTAGGTAACGCGGCTCGTAGTCCGCAGTCAACTTTAGTCATCATCATCGTCGTCTTCGTCTAAGCCGTCGCGGGCGTCGTTACCCAAGATGGCTTGGAGTTCGCGGATGATGTGGTTATTCGTGCCGCGCAGGGTGGTCAAAAAGGCGGCCAGGGCTGGACGATCTTCTTTTGCGGCCAGCTTGATGGCCCGGTCGATAAAGAGGTTGTGCGTGTCCGCATCGTGGACTAATTCATCAACTTGGTCGGTAGCGGACAAGTATTTCTTGGCACCACTTTCCTCTAACATGTTGTACTCCCCAAATTCTTGGGTGGTCGTCGAGACCAGTTCCCCTTCGTCGAGCAATAGTTCACCGAGCGCATCGAATTGCTTGCGGTAGGTGGCGATGTAATCCGCTAAGAGATCGCGGACGCTGGGAGCGAGTGGGCCTTTGACAGACCAACGGACTTGGTGGAACTTCACAATCGAGATGTGTAAGTTAGCCAGGATATGGTTGGTCATGGCCCCGGCCGTCGGGACGTGGTGGTCGTGGTCGGCTTGGGCTTGTTCAGCGGCGTAACGGTCTTCAATCGTGGTGGTCATAGGAAACTTCCTTTCTACTTGTCGAGGGTCTTAACTTTAGCGCTTTTTACGGTGTATCCCAGGTCGGTCACCACGTTAGCGAGGTCGTCGGCAGAAGTCTGACTGTCGTCAAATTCAGCTTTGATTTTGCTGGCGTTGAACAGAACTTTGACGTCATCGACACCGGCTTGGTGGGACAAAGCACCTTCAATCTTGGTCATGCAAGATGGGCAAGTCAGGTCGTCTAATTTCATGGTTACTTTAGTCATATTGAATTCCTCCTGTCTTGATTACAAGTCTTAGTATAGGGGGACCAGGGGTGAAAAAACTTGACTCAAATCAAGTTACACCAAAAAGTCTGTGGAATTCCCCCTTTTTCTAGGATTGCCGTGATGAGGGGCGGCGGTTGAGTTTTAGGCCAAATATGCGACAATGAGAGCAGAAAGTCGAATAAGCGAGGGAATTGAAATGTGGAAAACAAAACAGGAAGTCAGTTTGGTGGGCATCCTCGCGGCAACGCTACTGTTGAACGCCGCGGCAGCCTGTATGTGGCCATTAACGACGGTCTACATGCATAACCAGTTGCATCAAACCCTGGCGTTGGCCGGGGTGGCGCTTTTGGGGATGTCTCTGTGCATGATTCTCGGGAATTGGTTAGGCGGCTGGTTGTTCGACCACTGGTCACCGTTTAAATCAAGTTTGCTGGGGACCACCTGCTCGTTAGTACCGATGGTGCTCTTGATTTTCTTCCACGGCTGGCCAATTTTTGGCCTGCTCTTACTGCTGATTGGGTTGGGCGACGGCATCGTGATGACCGTCGTGAACTCGTTTGCGGCTAACGTGAAGAGTATCCCGAGTCGACGGGTTTTTAATTATTTATATATCGGCATGAACCTAGGGGTCGTAATCGGGACCTTGATGGTGGGTTACCTGATGAAGTACGGTGTGGTCTTAGTCTTCATGGTCGCCAGTGTCTTTTACTTGGTCTTACTCCTCATCTTGTTGGCGGACTTTAACGTGGTGCTGGTCACCGCGACTAAGGCTCGTGAACAGGGCCCGGCCAAGCCGGCACATTTGCGTTTGATTTGGTTGATTGCAACGATGGTCTTTTGCTTGTACTTAAGCTATACCTTGTGGGAAAGTGTGATTTCGGTCCACATGGTCAACCTGGGGATTTCGTTTGAGAAATACAGTCTGTTATGGACGCTCAATGGGTTGATGATCGTCTTCGGCCAACCGTTAGCGAACCGGATTGGAGCCAATTTTAAACTCAGTACCCAAATCTTTGCCGGGACGTTGATTTTTACGTTATCGTTCCTATTATTGGTGTTTGACCGAACTTACAGCATGTTCGTTTTGACCATGGTCATCCTCACGTTAGGAGAAATGACCGGATTTCCGGGGATACCTGCATGGATTGATAATCTAGCAGGTAACAATGACAAGGGGAAATTTCAGGGCCTCTATAATATGGCGATTTCCTTGGGCCGAGCGGTCGGGCCACTTTACGGTGGGCTGCTAATCGAGTATGGCAGTTACCAGGCGCTGTTCTGGTCGGTCACCATTTTGATGCTGGTCGCACTACTCGCCGTGATGGGGCATAATCGGCAGATCCGACACCGCCGGATAAAACAAGATTAAATTCAACAAAATTAAAGCAGGCGCGGAAAGATTTCCGCGCCTGCTTTTTATAACTATTGTGATTATTGCTTTTCTTGCAAGAACCCTTGTTGCCGCAACGCCGCCAAAATACCAGCCCGTTGTTGCGGGTCACGGCTGAATTCGGTGACGATGTGGTGCGTGAAGGTCTCTTCGCGTTGGTTGGTTGACCGTTGTTGGTAATATGTTTTGAGCAACGCATCGTAAGCCACCAAGTGTGGTTCTGTGGCCGTGATGGGCTGGTACTGGTTCTCGAAGTGGATCAACTCTTGGGGTAAGCGCGGTTTCTGTTCTGGTTGTTCTGCCGGGTGACCGATGGCCAAACCCAAAATAGGGAAGGTCAATTCGGGAAGGTCGAACAACTGGATGAGACGAGGGACGTCGTTCAAGATACTGCCCATGATGGTACTCCCCAGGCCCAGACTTTCGCCCGCCGTGACCACGGCTTCGGTCGCGATGGTCGCGTCAAAGATACCGGCCAAGAGTTTGTCGACACTGTGGAGGTTTTCCGCCGTGGTTGCCGACGTGGGAACTAGTTGTTGATTGCGGTATTGGTCGACCAGGAAAATGAAGTAGTGGCCGGCCTTTTCCAGCCAGTGATGGCCGGTGATGTCCCCCAAGACCGCTAGCTTGGCGGGGTTGGTCACGCTGAGAATGCTGTATTGTTGGGAAAAGGTACTAGTGGCTGAATGCTGGGCCGCATCAATCAAGGTGTGGACCTGGTCAGTCGTCAATTTTTCAGGTGTGAATTTGCGGACGCTTCGGTGTGCCAATAAAGTGTCTAAAGCAGTATTAGGCATGGGCAGTCACCTCCTGAATCCGGGTGACCATTGCCTGGTACACGCGCTTTTCGTCAGCTGGGACCCCGCGAAGTTCGTAGTTGGCGATGAACGGGGCGTTGAAGCGCTTGGCGTAGCGCTTAGCCGTCAAACAGTACTGTTCATTGAAGTTCCGGTTGCCACTACCGACAATGCCGATCAGGTGCGTGGCGTTGTCACCAAAGTCGATATATTCACCCATCACGTTGGTCATGAGTTCTTTGACCCCGTTGTCAATGCCGTTACCGCCATCTAAATAGGTAGGAACGAAACAGAAGTACGGCGTTGTTTCGGGCGTAAAGTCGCTAGCTTCGCTGATCTCGGTGGCATCAATCGTCGGTTGAGTCGCGTCAGCGTCGTGTTGGGTCTGGGCATAAGCCGTTAGGTGTTCAACGAAGTTACGGGTGTTGCCCTCGATTGAAATGAATAAAATCCGTAGTGGTTGCATATCGGTTCCTCCGGTCTTTGAGTTTAGTTCTAGTGTACACGGATTTAAGTAAAATTGCGCGTGAAGTTTGCGCGATTATGTGGTCAAATCGAGCGGACTGTTGATGGCAATGAAGGCGATACTGCGGGTTATCAGGGTGAGCTAGATTGAAAAAGGATAACCTGTCTAAAGCGCACCAAAATCGAGAATTTGCCTAATGAAAACGCTTAACTATAATTTTTCATTAAAAAACACTTACGCGAAAAATTTTTTCTGGTAGAGTAATCCATTGTGTAAACATGAAAGAAGAGTGAAAACCAATGGACACAGTAGAAAATAACCAAGCAGCTGCGGCTAAAACAGCGCGAGTTCCCGTCGCTCATCCAATGTTAGCGATGATGGGGATGCTGATTGGAGGCTTCGTGGGGATGTTCAGTGAAACGTCATTGAACATTGCCTTGCCACAATTGATGGCGCAATTAGGCGTCTCCACGGCAACGGTGCAATGGCTTGTCACCGGCTACATGCTGATGATTGGGATTGTTTTACCGTTATCAAGTTTAATTACAAAATGGTTTACGACGCGGCAAGTGATTTTGTTTGCCTTAGCTGACTTTGCCGTTGGGGCAGCAATTTCTGCCCTGGCACCAGGCTTTGGCGTTTTGTTAGTTGGCCGGATGATTCAGGGGATTGCCACTGGATTGATTCTGCCGTTGATGTTTACGGTTGCGATGCAGATCTTCCCGCCGTACAAGTTAGGTGCGGCGATGGGCATCGTCGGACTGGTCATTATGTTCGCTCCCGCGGTGGGGCCAACGTTGGCTGGTTTAATCTTAGGGATTGCGTCATGGCGCTGGATTTTCTGGATCTTTATTCCATTCTTAGCGATTGCCTTTATCTTCGCCGTGACGTCCTTAAAGAACATTGCCCATGTTACCCGGCCAAAGGTCGACTTCATTTCCATCCTATTATCAATGGTTGGATTTGGGAGCCTGGTTGTCGGCGTTAGCTTAGCCAGTGACTATGGTTGGGCTTCTGCCGCCGTTATCGGCAGCATTGTCTTAGGGATCGTTGTCTTAGCATGGTACACTCATCGTCAATTGACCATGGAACACCCCATCTTGAACCTGCGGGCCTTCTCCATCCCGGGCTTCCGGGTCGGAACTGGCCTGGTCATGGTCAACTTCGGAATTATCTTATCCGCGATGTACCTCTTACCAATGTACATCCAAAAGGGGCTGTTAGTGCCAGTTGCGTTGACCGGGATCATCATGTTCCCCGGTGGGATTATGAACGCCATCGTTTCTGCTATTTCTGGCCGGATGTACGACCAAGTCGGCGCTCGGAAACCCGCTATCTTGGGCTTCATCATTTCGATGGTCGGTGCTTTGATGTTGGCCTTGACCAGTGCGCAGAGTACGATTGCGTATGTCATTGCCGCCCACGTCATCTTGATGATCGGGGCACCGATGGCGATGTCACCATCGCAGACCCACGGGTTGAACTCCTTGACCGGTCCGGTTGCGGCCGATGGGAGTGCCATCATGAACACCTTACAACAGGTCGTTGGGGCCATCTCAACGGCGATTGCCACTAGTCTGTTAGGGATTGGCCAAGCTGCTTACATGGCCAACGGGGCCACGAATAAGGCCGCTGACGCCTTCACGAACGGGGCGCACTACGGGTTCTACTTCACCTTCGTCTTGGCATTGGTTGGTTGCCTCTTAGCCTTCCGGTTACCGAAGAAGGAGAAGTACTCCACTAAAGAAAACTAAACCTGTTCAAACAGGATTTAAACGAGAGCCTGGACGTTATCTGTCCAGGCTCTTTTTTGTTTTCGTGGAGATTTAATGGTTAGAAAATAGTCCACGGATAGTGTAACCCGTGTAGTGTCTTGTTAGATGCGGCGACAAACTTATTAACTGGTTCACAACTGCTGGGCCTCACCGCCAACTGTGCTATGCTTCAGTCAAGCCTAACCGCGTACTGGCTTGGCTGGTGTTGGGCGGGATTCACATGGTAAATGGGAACCCGGCTAACGGTCATCGGAGCATTCAATTCGCGGGGGTAGGGTCTAAACGGATCGGTACTTTCGGGACCACACTCACGCCTCATTATGGCTACAGGACCGACGTTTGCCAGTCTTGCAGTGCCTGACTGATCTGATTGGGGGAACCGGGTTAGTGAGGAAACGGGTGACTAATTGGGGGATTGGTCATCTTAGAAACACAAAGGGCCCATTAGCCGGCGAACCGCCGGCTAATGGGCCTACTTTAGTGGTATTAAGTTGTGGTCTTGTGGTGTTTCGATGGGTCGGCCGTCGTCGTCAATTGCTTAGGCACGACCGGGTTCACGGTGACTTCGAACCAATTGATGAAGGAGTTTTCGTAATCCAACACCTTCAGGTCGAAGTTTTCTAGGTGAATCACATCGTTGGCCTGGACGTCGGGGTAATTGTCGATGATGAACCCTGCCAGAGTGACGATATCCGTGGATTCGAATTCCTTGATATCCACGTTGAAGTACCGTTCGAAGTCGTAAGTGGTCATCTTCCCACTAACCTGGAAGGTGCCCTTGGGTTGCTTGAAAATGTACTGGTCGTTGGCATCGTCGATTTCATCGCGGACGGTCCCGAAGAGCTCTTCGTAGATGTCCTTGTCGGTGATGATTCCGGAGGTGCCCCCGTACTCATCAACCACGACCACAATTGGCGTTTGGTGCTTGATCATTTGCTGTAAGACCTGCGTGATGGGCGTGGTCTCGGGTGTCGTGGTGATGTCTCGTAACAGCTTGTCGATGCGAATTGACGAATCGACTTGTTGTTGACGGACTAGGTCATAGTTATACACATAACCCAGAATTTTATCCTTATCATTATCCGCCACGACGGGCAAGCGGCTAAACCGTTCTTGCAGATACATCGTGACGGCTTTTTTAACCGTGGACGTAATGTCGATAACCGTCAATTGGGTCCGGTCAATCATGATGTCCTTGGCGACCTTATCGTTTAATTCAAAGGCCCGTTGCATGTAGACCAGGTCGTTTTTTTCCAACTCCCCACCTTCAACGGCGCTTCGAGAAAGGTTCAAGATTTCAGCTTGCGAGAAAACTTCGTCGCTTTCATTAGCGACCTTTAAGCCCATCATCTTGACGACTCCCGTGGCGCTGGTATTCAAAAGCCAAACGAACGGGTAGAACAAGACATGGCAGTAATGTAGCGGAGTGACAATCAGCATCAACACCCGCATGGGCATATCGATACTGATATTTTTCGGCACGATTTCGGTGAAAACCACTTCGAGGTAGGTCAAGACCAGGACCCCGATAATGGCACTTATCGTGTGCGCCGTTCCGCTATTAACGTGCATCGGGGCAATGCCCGCCAACAAGATGTCGACGAAGAACGTTTCCCCGATCCACCCGAGGATGATCCCCGCCAAGGAGACCCCCACTTGGGTGGTTGATAAATATTCATTTAAATTAGTGACCATTTTCATGGCCCGAGCTAACTTGGGGCTTGGCTTTTCCCGGGCGTCGATTTTTTCCTGCAACGCACTGGGACGCGTCTGCACCAAAGCAAACTCACAGGCAACAAAGAAAGCTGCAAAAAAGAAAGTAACTAAAATTATACCTAGATTTACAACTATCTGACCGCTATCCACACATCATTCCTCATTTCACTTTTCTATCCTTCTATTATAGCGCGACTGACCGCGTTTTTATAGGCATCAGATTGTAGCAAATTCTACGCTTCTGGCTATTTAAACGCAACTAAACTTTTTCGAAGTCCGGGAAAAAAAGGTGATAAATTTACTTAACGTTTTTGAAACCGTTTCCTTTATTGTAAATTGCGAGTTAGTCGCGATAATGAAATAAATCATCTCCGTGCTTAACGTTTTCATCAAAAAGGACTAGACTAATCTTAGAAACGTCAAAGGAGATTTTGGATTATGGCAGATACACCAAAGAAAGACAAAGCAGAAGAACCGAAAATTGACATTCCCGCAGAGGATGTTAAGAAAGCGGCTGCACTGATCTTAAAACCGGGGTATGTGACGAAACACGATCTACCAAAAATGGTAGAGTTGCCTTGGGCAACCGCTTTAGCGGATGCAGTGACGCAGCACTTCTTAACTGACGACGACGATCACGACCCGTACGTTTACTTCGAGCAATTCGACTTTGCGGGTGGGGACATCGATTCAATCATCTTTAACATGGACCTCATCCCAACCCGGGAAAAAGCTCTGGAAACGTTAGGCCAGGAGATTAACCAGAAATTGGTTACGCCACCGGAACACTTCGATCTTTAATTTTAGTAATAATTATCATAGTAAACACAGTTTGACGACTGAGACAGTTGCCTGTCATCAAAAAGTGCCTGGCCAATGACCAGGCACTTTTTGTCGTGTCAATCCAAATGATGTTAGCTTATATTAATGTGCCGGTTAGTGTCTAACAAAAGTCGTTGGTAACTGCGTGTCGTGAGGTAGTGTCTAGGAAGTCACGTCAGACATGTGTGACTTTAGTGATGAGTCGTTTGCTGGCTATTTTTGCGTAAATTGAGCCACATGTTTAAGCAACTCAGCCCGGTCAGAATGGTTAAAATAATAAAGGCAACTCCAGTTCCTAATTGCGTCGTTGAGACATAGACTTTTGAGGTTGTTGGACCAGCTTGAAATAGGGCCACAATAGTTGAACAAACGGTCGTTCCCACGGCACCAGCAAATTGCTGTGTCACGTTAAACGTTGCGTTACCATCTGCCTGCTGGTTTGCGGGCAGGAGATTGATGCCGTTAGTCATAATGTTTGCGAGTCCCGTTCCGACACCTAACATAAAGATAGCGTAAAAGGTAATAATTGAGGTGTTGGTCAAATGGGTCGTATTAATGGTAAACAAGCATAGGGCAAAGAAAACAATCAGGGTTCCCGTTTTAATGGGTTTATTGGCGCCGAATTCATCTAAAATTCGGCCACTCAGTAGCGTAAAGATGGCCCCGATAATGGCGCCTAATAATAATTGCAGAGCGGCGATTAGGGCGGATTTACCAAGGACGATTTGGCTTAGATTAGGCAGCAAGAAGCCTAAGCCTAATAAGGTCATCTGAATCAGCAAAAATGACATGACGTGTGCCGAAAACTTGTTATTTTTGAAAATGGCAAGATTTAACAGGGGCCGAGCTTGCCGATTGTTGCGGCTAATAAAGCCAATTAGCCCAATGAGACCGACGATTAGGGCTAAAGCAAATTGCCAACTAATAATGCCGTGAATGCTAATTTGACTAAGGGCGAGAATGAAACCAGTAAACATTAATGGGATAAAAATAAAGGTTCGCAAATCGAATGGGTGCTTACTTAACGGTTTGGATTGAGGAATGGTAAAGACCCCCAAAATAAACGCAATCACTAAGAGGGGCAAAAGGAAAATAAAAATATAATGCCAGTTAAGGGCGCTACTGATGATCCCACCAAGGGTAGGGCCAAGAGCTGGCCCTACGGCCGTCACCAAAGTTCCGACGGCCATCATGATACCCATCTTTTCGCTCGGAACTTCATCAATAATAATATTGAACATCAGTGGAAGGGCTACCCCGGTCCCAATGCCTTGGATAATTCTTCCAACTAATAGGAAGGTAAAATCTGTCGCAAAGGAATCAATGCTGACACCAATAATGAAAAAAGTAATGGCAAATATAAACAGATGCTTGGTCTTAAATTGCTTTTTTAAGTAAGCGGAAATGGGGACAATAATCGAAACAATCAATAGATATGATGTGGTCATCCATTGTACGGTAGACGTCTTGATATGAAATTCTTTCATCAGCGTTGGAAAGACAATGTTCATAGAAGTTTCGATGACCATGCCACAGAAAATCATGATGCCGGTTGCTAAAACAGCTAGTAAAATTTGAGTTGTTGAATGTTTTTGAGATGAAGCCATACACATTTCCTTTCTTAATGGGTGTTAAATGAATGGAGATTTTTGATAGCTAACTCGAGTGACGCTAAAAAGGTTTGTTGTTGACTAGTGGGCATGCCGGTAAGCAATGCTTGTTCGAGGCGTTCCTTTGAAGCGTTGAGTTGTGTTTCTAATTGCATAGATTTATGGGTTAGTGAAAGTTGCTTACGTCGCTTATCGTTAGGATCGACGGTTTGTTGCAAGAGCTCTTTTTGAACCATAATGCGGATATTGGCGGTGGCGGTTGAACTACGGATATTAAATTCTCGTTCAATGTCAGTTTGATAGACAGTCGTTTGGTAGTTGTCAAAGAAAAAATTGAGAATAACGATTTCCATCCCACTAAGGTTTAGCTTGGCGCCAATTTGCGAAAAGTATTGGTTGATACCGCGGGCTAACACTTGAGCTAAGAAACCATAATCATGATTTTTCAAGTTAGGCACACACTCCTTAATAATAACTAGATATCTAGGCAACATAGTCTATATTAGGATGATAGTTATGAAAATGCAACTGGTTTACTGACACTAAAGTAAAAAGATGAAAGCAATTGAAACTTTAAACTCGCCAGGCAAAATCGTTTCGGTGGATTAGCAGGCAGAAAGGTGGGCCAGTTAACTATCCGAAAGGCGGGTGGTTAACTAGTTTAGGCGCTTTAGCAATCTTGGTTAAATTTTGTTGGGGATAATTAATTTTATGCAGCAAATGTTTATTTAAGGGTCATAAGGGTTACTGATGTAGGATAGTTAGTCGACAAAATTAATTTGTAAACGCTTAGAAATCAACGTTCGCCCGGATTGCGTTTTATCCTATATATGGTTTATTCATGGCTGGAATAATGGACAAAGTGAATAAACGCGACTATTTTTCGGCTGATTAGCAAATATGTGGGCAAAAATTGAAATATAAAAATTATCCACACCGGTAAAAACGTGGTACTATAAAGTAGATTATCGGGTAATAACTGTAACCTTTAAAAAGTTATGTGGATTGAATTGAGTGAGGGCGATTGAATGAAAGGATTGGATCCGAAACGTGCTTCGGAACTGTTTCGATCAAACAGCAAAACGCACTTTAAAATGTATAAGGCAGGTAGGAAGTGGCTAGTTGCCGGTATCTCAGCCTTAAGTGGTTTACTTGGTCTGGGGACCATTAACTCGTCACCCGCTAAAGCGGATACTAAGACGGGAGCGGCCAAGCAACTCGATACGGCTGACGTCGCGGCAACGCAAAAGTCGGGGACGATTCCGGCGACGTCGCAAACGGACGCGCAACAAGCAAGCACGAGTGAGACCACGACTTCGACCAGCGCGGCACCATCGAAAGTGGCCGCTTCCACGAGTGATGAGTCAACCACAACTGATAGTGAATCGTCGAGCAAGTCGGATGCGACCTCGACGTCCACTTCAACCTCGACCAGTACCAGTGATGCGACTTCCACGACAGAAGCTAGCACGTCCACAACGGAGTCGGAGTCTACCGCGACGAGCACGTCGCAACAAGATGAAAGCGCTTCTATTTCCACCACGGAAACGTCGACGGGACAACCCAGTGCTTCCGAAGATTCTCCGGTGGACAGCTTATCGACTAGTGATACCGATAATTCCGCTTCGACGGATGACAGTGTCAGTGAGTCCACGTCAACCAATGATAGTGCAAGTGATTCTGCATCAACGACTGACAGTACCAGTGAGACCAGCGAGACATCGGCTTCAGTAGACGCCTCGACATCAACGGAAAACAGTCTGTTGGTCGATGAACTCATGGACCAGCTGACCAATCTCAAAGATGCTTACGGGGCCCAAGCGGCAAATTCGCTGCTGGGGACGACGGCCATTATGCCGCTGGCTTTAGCACTGGATACGAATTCAGCGTCGACACCAGGCGTGTATACTGACGATGTTTCCTATAACCTTGGGGCTGCAGACGCTAAATCAGCAATTGATACCATCATTTCGAGTCTTAATCTGAGCGGTGGACTAAATATTCTGGGGGTACTTGACTCGTCAGCGATTACGAAGTCGATCCAAACGATTTCCTCATGGCTGGATGCCTATAATACTGATAGTTCTATGCAATCCAGTACGGATTATGCTCCGCCAATTTGGTCTGATAATAATTATAAAGCGCCTAGTGATGCAGATACGTTTACTACCGGCCTTCTTTTTAAAACGACGTACTATACGAAAGATTATAACCAAGGGTACGCAGATTGTTTGCGTGATTACACATCTGGCCTAAATGCTTGGTTAAAGGGGATTGAGACTAAGGCAACGGATATCGATGCGGGTAACGATTTAATTAATCAAACCTATGACGGTGATGACTTGGCGTCTGCGTCGTTTGGTGGGTCAACGTCAACGGCAATTAGTAGCCTGGTAACCATTGCTAAAAATTCAAAGGGAAATTATGCCTCTCAGCTATTAGGTTACACGTCTGATGCCAATAATACTGCGGATACTGAAATTAGTAATACGGTAAAGTATATTAATGGGTTTGTTGCGATTCTAGCGCCATCCATTACTAATGGGATTACCCACGAGGCTATTGGGGATATCCGTTCCATCGGGGGAACTCTGGATTCGACGAATGCGGATGGTGCGACCAACTATGCCCCAGAAACGCTGGCTGACGCGGTGGCCTTGAACGGTGATCTGCAGGCTGTCGTTAGCAGTTTAGGATTGACTTCGGTTTTAACGACCAACGTTTTAAACGAAATTTATACCGGTATCAAAGATTCTGCCGTAAATGCCATCATGAACGACTGGTCAATCGGGATGAATACGTCCATTGGCGAATTGATGCAGGGGTTTATTTACGGTTACGATAATAGTAACGGTGAAGGTTTTTTAGACCCTAACTCAACCTATGCGGATGTGGAGGGCTTTGGGATTGATGATCCTGCAAAGATTGCAGACGGGAGTGGCAGTCAGCTTAGCCTAACGGTCCAAGCCGCTGCCTATGCTTGGGGAAAGAAAATCCTGGGTAGCGTCATGACCTTAGCGAGTCATGATGCCTTGACGGAGAACCGGCCCGGGCTAGCTGACATCCTCAATGAATTGGAAGATATTGGTATCATTACCGCTGATGAAATTGATCAGTTGACGAACGACGCCGGGCATACCTATGTTGCTACAGCCAACGTAACTTATACGCGGGGTGGCGCCGGAGCGTTAGCCATCATTCAAGCCCTTTACGATAATCAATACAATACGGTCAAGGCGGCAACGGATGACTATTTAAACAATCCATCCGGGTATAATTATAAAAATAGCCAAGAATTCGCTACGCAAGACGAAGCCCATGCGTATACTTATGCCGGCTCGTATCAAGGGACTTCCACGGCTACTATTCAGTCGTACAATAACCGGAGTTACTCGCTGGTGCGTAACGGACTGAACGAATTGGATGCGGCCTATCGGGCGATGAGTATCGCTGATGATCTGGTTCATACTGAGCTACGTGGGGACTTGACAACGGAGACGAATCCGTTAACTTATAGTCAAATTGGTCAAATCTCAATGGCTGGGTCGCCGTCCGTTCAATTGCCCGACTTCATGAACCTTGATAAAAGTGTTGATTCCACGCTTTTATCACGGGCCTTCTCCGATGATAATGTCAACGCGTTAACGGCGATTGGCCAAAAAGCGTTTATCAATAGTTACAAGACAGAATTGAAAAATGCCACTGACGCCTTTAAGGCCGGCGCTGCGTTAGCCGAACAAAATTATGAAAACTCTATTAATGGGGACATTCCAGCTGTGGAAGAAGCTGGGAGCTATAAAGGCCTTAATTACCAATCTGATGGTTCCGGGGTATTGTCCGGCAGATCAGGGATGCCATTATCCGATGGGACTGATACTGAAGCTCATCCAGGGCGAGCCTTTACCGATGGCTATAACGTTAACTTAGTCACGGTCAACGTCACGACTAGTGCAGCCAATACCGATGATGCAGCTGCCTTCGAGCAAACGTCGATGTTTGATGCTCAAGAAGCGTTGCATACCCTGCGAGGGAAGTCCATCACGGTCACGGCACCAACGCCCGATGCTGGGTGGAGTGTGGCTTCGGATAACCCGGTCGTCATTGAAAGCGCCGATGACACTTCTGCTATTGCTTTTATTTATAATCGAACGGCGGCCTATAACTACGCGAGTTTGAATGACCAAACGGGAACCTATGATGGTCAATTGGCCAGCACGTTATTGAATGACTCAGACTTTACGCCAGCTTGGAATGATGATGACTCCGGTCAGCAAATCGCGCTGGATAAAGGTTGGTTAGCCGTTGATAATGACGATATCAAAGTTGGAACTTATACGTATCATTTGACCCAAGCCGGTGCCGAGGCCTTAATCGCCCAATTGCAAGCGGATGAAGGCAGTGACTTCTTCGACACCCATGAATTGCCAACTATCACGAATTTGATGGCAATGAAAGGAAACCTGACGGTCGTTCAGACCACAGATGAAAGTCTTTTGCCAAAGATTAACGGGCATGATGTGACCTACGTGATTGGTACGGCAAAGCCAACGGCCCCGGACTACGTTTATAACGCTACGGGTGCTAATGGTGACCAAGTGTCATCCACGTTAGTCACGGCGGATGACACTGCGGTTGACTGGGATACGGATGGCACCTATGGGGTCACCTTGAGTTTGACGGATCCAATCAGTAATCAAACTGTCTCACAACTGGTTAACTTAATCGTGATGTCTGCCGAAGCCTCAACCTCAACATCTGAAGCCCAAAATTCGGCTTCGACTTCAGCTGAGGCCAGTGTTTCGCAACAGACGTCGAAGAGTACGGCTTCTGTCAATAACGCAGAAGATTCAGCGTCAGCTTCAGAAGCTAGCCTGAGTCAGCGGTCCACGTCTGATCAAAGTGATAACTCCGAGGCCTCAGTGAGTGACGCGAGTTTGAGTGACCGGTCGGTTTCCGACATGAGTTTAAACTCGGAATCTATCACCTCCACCCAAAGCGCCAGTGAATCACGGGCACAACAGTCGCAATCTAAAGCCAGTCAGCAATCGGCTTCAGAGGCCTCACAATCCGAGGCTTCCGTCAGTGATGCTAGTCGATCACAAGCTAGTGTCAGTGAGTCGATGGCTAGTGTTGTTTCGGTGTCCGAATCGCAATTTGAGTCACAACAGAGTGCTTGGTCCACGTCGAATGCGCGGGACTCGGCTTCGATGAGTGTGTCCGAAGCGAGTTTGAGTGACGCTTCAACTTCTGAAGCCAGTCAGCAATCAAATGCGTCGACTTCGGTGGCCAGTCTGAGTAACGACTCCGTGAGTGTCGATTCGATGATTAGTGCCAGTGACACGTCGCTGTTGAGTGAAACGTCCGTCTCGCTTTCGCAAGAATTATCGGCGGTCGTTTCCGCTGAACAAAGTAGCAGTCTGACTTCTATGAGCCAGACAAGTCAGAGCACGGATAGGAGTGCATCGCAGGTCAGCATGAGTGAAGCTTCGATGTCCCAACTCAGCGAACAATCTGAGTTGTCAGCGTCCCGAGCTTCACAGGCCCAGGATAGTGAACAGTCTATCATCTCAACTTCATTGGCCAGTCTGAGTGAACGGTCGTTGTCCGGCAAGAGTTTAGCCTCACAAACATCGGCCGCGGAAAGTCAGGCCAGCGAATGGGCCTCGGCGAAAGTCAGTGAGTTATCCGTGATGTCGCAAGCGGAAAAGAGTATTTCGGAGACAGTATCATTGAGTGAAGCATCGGCTAGTCTGTCGGTTTCTGACATGAGTTTGAGCCAGTGGTCGCAATCCATCGCGAGTGAAGCGTCCGTCTTGTCTGCGGATGAGGGGAGTTTGACGTCACAATCCGGATCTGATTTGAGTCAATTATCACTGGGGTCGGCTTCATTAGCCAGCTTATCGGCCACTAGTGTCAGCAACTATTCGGCTTCTGAAACCAGTCAAAATAGCGAAATTTCACAGTCGTTGGTCAGTTTGAGTTTAATCAACTCGACGGATCCGGATATTCAAGATTCCTTGACCAGTTTAAGTAATCAATCCGTTTCGGACCAATCCGCCCAATCACAATGGTCGGAAGCTAGTGACCAGGAAGCTTCAACCGCTTCGCAAGCTAGCGTGACCTCAACGTCCATTGCGGGATCGTTGAGTGCGGTGCAATCACAATCAGTGGTCTCGGCCAGTGAATCGGCAGACCAAACCAAGAGTTTGGCCAGTGCCAGCTTGTCACAAGCCAGTCAGCGGTCATCGTCCGAACATAGTTTGAGCCTACAATCGGTTCAAGAATCGACTGCCCAATCTGAATTGGATAGTGCCCTGACAAATTCAGCGAGTGAAAGTGCCAACGCCTCGGCCATCGCATCATTGAGTGTGGCCGGTTCCAACTTGGATGACCAGAGCCTGCAATCAGCAGAACAAAGTCTGTCTACAGTTCTCTCCAATATGAGCGTTTCGCAAGCTTCAGTCACCAGTGCCCAGGATAGTTTGAGTACGGCCTCGCAATCTGAAGCTAGTCTGAGTGCGCAGTCAACCAGTGAGTTCTCAGAATCCTTAGCCAGCTTAGAGGACGTCGTTGCATCAACTAATAGCGGCATTACCAGTGTCAAAGAATCTGAAACGAGTTTGGCCAGCCGGTCGGTCTCGGGTGAACAATCAATGTCGGTCGTTTCCGAAGCTGAAGCCAGCATGAGTGCCGCCTCGCAGAGCATGAGCTTGGCGGAAAAGTCTCTGAGTGATGCATCACAGAGTGAAGCCAGTGCGCATGAGTCGGCGAGTGAGTCGGCACGTGATTCCGCCGTAACTTCAGCTGAAAATTCTGCGAGTGTTTCGGCTAGTCAATCGGCCAGTGAATCCACGAGTGTCAGTGAGGATAACTCGTTGAGTGTCGCTTCCGCCAGTGTCTCGGCGAGTGAAAATAGTTTGAGTGCTCAGTCTATGAGTGACGCCTCGACGGCGTCCGAGTTATCGGCGAGTGAAGCCAGCGTTAGTCAACAAGTCAGCCAAGCTGATAGTGTTGAGTCGGCAGCTTCGACGTCGTTAGGTTCCATCTCGAACGCCAGTGTCAGTGAAGTTTCGGCTTCCGAAGCCAGTCAAAGTGCGGAAATTTCCAAGTCGTTGACTAGTATGGATTCCGCTGAGGTCAGTGATGATGATGTTTCCGAGTCATTGACGAGTTTGAGTAATCAATCGACCAGTGAAGCCAGTGCTCAATCGCAATGGTCCGAAGCCAGCCAGACGTTGGCTAGTGAAGGGTCAGCGCGGGAATCAGCCACGACGTCGGCTGAAGCCAGTGTGGCTTCGACGACGAGTGCGGCAGAGTCGGAATCCACAGCTTCGGCAAGTGCCTCGGCTAGTCAATCCGCCATTACGAGTAAATCGTTAGCATCCATTTCAATGGATCAATCAACGTTGACCAGTGTGGAAGATAGTTTGAGTGAAAGCAGTCAGAGTGCGGATAGTGCCCAATCCGAGTTCAACTCAATCAGTGCCAGCTTGAGTGCCGACGATGATAGTAGTCATGATAGTGAGTTGAGTACTTCCGCCGCAAGTTTGAGCGATGCGTCAACCAGCTTGAGTAGTGAGCTGTCGACGACGTCGACCAGTGCGGCTAGCCTGAGTGAAAACTCCATCTCCGAATTGTCGAAGTCCTTGAATAGCTTGAGTGATACGTCGGCTTCGATGGCGGATAGCTTAACTTCCGTCAGTGAATCCGAAGCCAGTCAAAGCGACCGATCAGATTCCGGTTCAGTCTCCGCATCAGTTGCTTCAGTTAGTGAGGCAAGTTTGAGTGATGCTAGTGCCAGCGCAAGTGCATCCATGGTTAGCTTGAGCGATCGGTCGACCAGTGAAGCGTCAGCTCATGAATCCGCCAGTGAATCGGCTTCGGCATCGGCGAGCGACGCCTCGATGAGTGAAGCTAGTCAGAGTGACGCTTCGATGAGCGATGCTTCAATGAGTGAAGCGAGTCAAAGCGACGCTTCAATGAGCGATACCTCGATGAGTGAAGCCAGTCAAAGTGATGCTTCGATGAGCGATGCCTCGATGAGTGATGCGAGTCAAAGTGAAGCATCAATGAGCGACGCCTCGATGAGTGAAGCCAGTCAAAGCGACGCGTCGATGAGCAATGCCTCGATAAGTGACGCTAGTCAAAGTGACGCCTCGATGAGCGATGCTTCAATGAGTGAAGCCAGTCAAAGTGAAGCATCAATGAGCGACAGATCCATGAGTGAAGCCAGTCAAAGTGAAGCTTCAATGAGCGACGCTAGTCAAAGTGAAGCATCAATGAGCGATGCCTCGATGAGTGAAGCCAGTCAAAGCGACGCGTCGATGAGCAATGCCTCGATGAGTGACGCAAGTCAAAGCGACGCTTCAATGAGCGATACCTCGATGAGTGAAGCCAGTCAAAGCGACGCTTCAATGAGCGATGCCTCGATGAGTGATGCGAGTCAAAGTGAAGCATCAATGAGCGATGCCTCGATGAGCGACGCTTCAATGAGTGATGCGAGTCAAAGCGACGCCTCCATGAGCGATGCCTCGATGAGTAACGCTAGTCAAAGCGACGCTTCAATGAGCGACGCCTCCATGAGTGAAGCCAGTCAAAGCGACGCGTCGATGAGCGATGCTTCCATGAGTGAAGCCAGTCAAAGCGACGCTTCAATGAGCGATGCCTCGATGAGTGATGCCTCGATGAGTAACGCGAGTCAAAGTGACGCTTCAATGAGCGACGCCAGTCAGAGTATGGCAACTCCTCATGGTGGTGGTACTGCTGACACTGGTAATACCGGTGGTACCGGAACTACACCGGGCGGTAACACCATCTCGACTGGTACGGCTGCTGATACGGCAACCGACGATGACGAAGGTACCTTAATGACTGGTAGCAGTGCCGATACGGTCGCCAAAGCTTCTATGATTGGCCGCGCTGTTATGGCGGTTAAGAAGATCGGCTTGTACAAAAAACCGACGTTCTCTAAGAAGAACCGAATTGTTTGGTACAAGAAGATGCCGAGAAACCGTCGGCCAGAGTTCGTGATTATCGGGATTGCTCGTTCAAAGGGCGGTCGCCTGCGTTATAAGGTACGCGATGTTAACCACAAGTCCAAGACTTACGGTTTGATTTGTTACATCACGGCCCGCAAAGCGTACGTCAAGGAAACGTATTACCAGTCTATGACTAAGGCCAAGACCAAGAAGGTCGCGACTAAGACGGCGAAGGGTAAGACGAAGTACGTTTTGAAGAAGCAGACCTCTAAGACCAAGACGGTTACGATTATCAATCCAAAGGGGGGTCAACTCTTACAAGTCAGTCAACTTGACAGGAGAAGTTAAGCACTACCGTCAAGGACAGAAGCTCACCATCAAACGGGTGGTTCACTACCACGCGACGACACGGTTCGTCTTGAGTGATGGCACGTACATCACGGCCAACAAGCAATTAGTTCGGACCGGAGCCTTTACCCACGCGAAGTACGTCACGGTCAAGACCGGTGTCAACCTCTACAAAGATTACAACCTTCAGACCAAGGCAGGACATCACTACACTGCTAAGACGAAGATCAAGATCTTAGGTTGGGACTACTCCGATAACGGGACGCTACGTTACCGGGTTGCCGGTGGGTATATTACCGCCAATTCCCTGTACGTTTACAAACATTAGACAGTCATTGTAATCAACTAAAAGCGGTCGTTAGCCGCCCAATTAAGGGTGGTTAGCGACCGCTTTTAGTGTCCATGGGGAAATTACTGATAACGTCAAAAACGGGCCTGACAGCGCGTGTCAGGTCCGCTTGAAGTTGCGTTAAAGGTTAGATTTAGTCTTCGTCCGGAATCACAGTGGCCTTCTCGAGGTTAATGTTACGCAAAGCTAATGCATTGTAGGCGCTCTGGGTCATCTGGACTTCTTGGATGTATTGGATATCGTCGTTCAAAATTCCTAAGAGGTTCCCGCGGACTTCGTTTTGCTGGTCGAAGGGGTCTTCGGACAGGTGCAAGATGTTATGGGATTTGGTATAGCGCAAAGCCATCATTTCGACGCCCAGGTAGCAGACCGTCACCTGGTCTTGGACCGTCACCAACTTAGCCACCTGCTGGCAGATGAATTGGTTGAGATTGTCATAGTGTTCCAGGACCTTTTGGGTGGTCGGGTCTTCAATCGTGATGTAGTTTAAGACCTTATCGTAATAATAGTAGCGAATGACGGGTTGACCGGCCAGGTTCAAAAATTGAAACTCTTGGGGGTCGCCTTCGTTGTAAAACAACAGGGTGTATTGCCGGCCGTCCGTAGCATACTCTTCCACGATATCGTTACTACCATCGGGATTGAAGTAATCGATCTCCTTTACGGCCCGATTGGTATTAGGGTAGAGCTTAAGCTGACCAATCGGGGCGCCATCGTATTCGAGGGCACAGTAGCCGTCCGCGTTCATTAAGATGTTCGTCTCCGTCGGCACCGGTGCTCGGTTGAAAAAAAGGTAGTCATCAGTATTGTAAGTGGTCCGTTTGGTGATGGCATCGTAGAGATTCAAACTGTGCTTAATCCCTTCCTGTTTCATGGTTCCGGCAAAATTCGGGGCCGACCCAATGGAAAGCAAATGCAGGTTGTTAGCCTGTAAGACCTTCTTTTCCTGGTGCCAAACGTCAGTGGTGGTGAAAACACCGTTAACTAGTTCATAGTGCATCGATTAACTTCCTCCAATCTGCGGCGATAACGTGGTCCTGGTAGCGTTGGATGGATGCGAGGGTGTTTACCCGTAACTGCTGGTAGTCGGCTGCTAAGAGACGCTTAAGGGCCAAATAGAGCTGATTGACGCTATAGTCGGCATCAGTCCGGTTAAAGTCTGCCAAGAAACCATTTTTACCCTCGGTGACCAATTCCTGTGCGCCGAAGCGGGCGTTGAAAGTCACGATGGGCAAACCAGCGTTTAATGCTTCGATGTAAGTCAGACCAAAGCCTTCCGAGTAAGATCCGGATAAGTAGGCATCGTATTTGGGGTACTGGGTGTCAAGGTCGGCGGATTGGCCCTTGAGGGTGATGTAATCGCCGGCGTGACCGTCCTCAATTGCCTGTTTGATGCGTTTCTGTTCTTCACCAGCTCCGTAAATGTCAAAAACTAAGTTTACCCCGTCATCATCGTGGAGCTTAACCAACGCCTTGACGATGAAGGCGACATGTTTTTCAATCGCTAACCGTGACGCTGTGATAAAGCGAAGCGGGTCATGGGGTTGTTTGGTGGTGTCGAACTGGGGATCGTCACGGACGCCGCCAACGGGAATCGTGACGAATTGTTTATCGTGGCCCGGAAAGTCGATCAACATATCTTGACGCTGTTGCTCGGTGGCCGTGACCACGTTGTCGACCCCGTCGAGGTGGGTCAATAAGTATTCGTTATAGTTGTTGAATAAGGGGTAACGCGGGTCCTTACGGTTATTCAACTGGTCGGCGTGAATCACGTCGATAATTTTGACTTTATCGGAGTGCATCGGGAACAGGGCGACTTCTGGGTCGATGCCACGGTCGATCATGAAGATGTTTTTTTCGTTATAGGCCAAGTTGAGCCGTTCGAAGAAGTAGCGAATCAGTTGCATGCCGTTGCCGAAGAAGAGGTGCTCACCCCCGGCCTGATGGTAGAGGTGAATATTACGGATGATGACCTTGCGGTGCTGGTCGTCGTAGAACTGGAAATTAGCCATGCGTTGGCCGGTGTTGCGGTTGAAAATCTCCACGTGGTTGGACCCGACCAATAAAATTTTAGATTTTTTATGTTTATCGGGGTGCTTGATCATGTGGTCGACCACGTGCAGACCACTTTCCGTGTAAGTATCTCGTTTGCGGTGAGTGTTGGTGGAGTCGATGACCAGTTGGGTGCTGTGCTTGTAAAACTTCTGGGCGCCATGTTTGAGGTAGTCTTCGCCCAGAGCAAAGTATTCCCACATGTTGATGACCTGCTCGTTCGCTAGCCCCCAGCGACGCATCGGGGCCTGTAAGTCCCGGTTCAATCGGTAGAATAAGTAGCGGTATGGGAGCTGGGCCTGGTCCAAGACCTTTCCGCGGTAGAATTCGGCATGTTCCACCCCGGAGTTGCCCATCCCGATGGTTCCGTTTACAAAAAATATCATAGCTGATCCTCCTGGTTCTGAACTGATTGTGGCTGCCAATGTCGTTCCAAGGCCTGCCACGCATCGAGGCCGCTAGCTTGTGGCGACGTGTGGGGCTGCGCGGCGAGAAAGGCATCTCGTTTTTGATTGAGCTGGTGGACCCAATTGGGGTCCCGTAATTGCTGCGGGGTCACGAATCCGACCAGATTGTTTGCATTGGGCGCAATCCAGAGCGGTTTAGTGGCATTTTGCCGGACCACGAGATCAACGTGACTGGTTTGAGCGGCCTTAGTGGTAATCTGGACGGTTCCCAGCACCTGGTCGACGGTAAACGTATGGGTGGTAGCGGTGGTCTGCTCGGCTAACAGGAGGTAGCGAAACATGACCTGTTGGTGGTGGGTATTCACTAGTTCAATGCGGTAATTGACCGCCGTCGATGGAAAGGTGAAGCGACCACTGGTGCCATCGAGAATGATGGGATCCAACTCGGCGTTCGTAGCATCGAAGAACCGCAGACGCAAGTAAACACCCCCGGCAATCACGGTGATGTTGCCGTCTAAAGTATAGGCCCTTCCAGGGGTCAGAATAGGTAGCTCACAACTCAGGTGTTCTTGACCGGCATTGCGTTGCGATCGCCAGTCATGAATGACTTCGCCCGGCGGCATCAGCGGTGCACGGTAACTGACGACGTGTTCGGGAGACACGCTGACCTGACACCCGTATTCGTAGGTGCTACGTAAGTGGGCGGGCCACAATAATAAGTACGCCAAACTCATGGGGACACCTCCTTAGAGGCGATCGTCCGGTCGAACGCGGTGGCGAGGATCATCCGGTACTGCTTGATGAACCAGGCGTTGACGGCGGGCGTATCGTCGTTGTGGCGGCCTAAGATGCCTTTATGCAGGAATTGCACGTGGGGAAAGGCCGTCGTAATCCAGTCGAACAGCTCCGGAAACGTGGTGTTATCGAAGTCGTCCTGTTGCATGTGGGCCACGGCAAAGGTGGTGTGGCTGAAGTCGCCCTGTTTGACCTGGGCCCAGATGCGGTCGTTGAGGTCCTGGGCGGTCTTTGCCGTCACGTCGCCGGTGTGGTCTAACAATAAATCAAACGAGGGTTGGAAATCCTGGGTCCGTTTGATTCGCCCATTGGTGGCCGTGGTCCCCAGGTTCAACAAGGGTTTACCGGCGATGATGGCGCGAGGCTTTAACTTGGCACCGTAGTAGAACGCCGCGACGGTGCCCTCGGAGATGCCCGATAGAATCAAGTCGTCGGGAGCAAATCCCAAGCGGTCCAAGGTGTCTTGGATGACTTTTAAGAAGGCCGTTTCGTACGCCGGACTGCCCAAATAAAAGCCGCCCCCGTTGAGCCGGGGGTCACTGATCAATAAGAAGGGGGCACCCAAGCGTTCCATCATAAAGTTCCCTTCAAAGTGGTCGCTCAAGTTGAACCCACTGAAATACACGTTCAACGGTGGCTTAAGGTCACCGGCATCGAAGTAGGCGTAGAAGTTCTCGTTGAACGTTTGCGGAATATGGATGAACTGCCCACCGGGAAAGAGGCGGCCGTAAGTTTCGCGGGAACGGGAGATGTGGACTAAACCGATATCCACGGTTCCTTGGCCCCGGGCTAAAAGGCTCAGAGTGTAGTAATAATCGGTACTGCCGAGGTGTAAAGTCTTGCACGTGGGATGGCGCGTCGGGTCGAACGTGACCGTGTGGATTGGCTGATCCGTGGTTTGATTGATCAAGGTGAGTTGGTAACGGACCGTCACGTTGGGGCCTACCTGGCACTCCGGCTGAAAGAGCAGGTCACGAAACCGGGGCGCATACCCCTGGGCCTCCCAGATAGCGACCGGTTGTAGCGTCGCCCCAAAGTTGCCGGTGAGTGTCAGCCGGTAACGGCCATAGCGGGTGATTCCTCCCTCAAAACTAGGCAGGACACGTAATTGGCTGTGGTCTAATTTAAAGGCATCCTGACCGGGGAACCAGTCGCGGTTGATGGTGTCCGTTAAGCGCTGCGGGTCCGTCATGTCGACGGCAAAGGCCCCCTTTAATTTCAATAGTTGCTGGACGTCCTGGCGCGGCGTGACACGCTGGTCGTACAGGATGTGGTTGGCGGGCAACACTCGCAACACCGCGTCGTTCAACCAAGTGGCATCGCCACTTGGTAAGAGAAACAGGGCGTTACGCCACTGGGGCGTGAGTTGGCCGGCCAGCGTGAGGACGGACTGGGGCTCCTGGGGGTGTTGGGCGCGGTCCGGATAATAGACCCACTTGAAATCTGCTGTGAGCTTAGCGGGCTGGATGACCGGCTGGCCGCCCAGTTGGACGACTGGCATCTGTGTGTTCGCCATAATCGATCACTTCTCTCCAATAAGCTAAAAGTTTAGGTTCTGCTAAATTTTCCAAGGCAGTGATACTGCTGACCAGGCTCTGGTTCCAATTAACCAGCGTCTTTAAGTAAAAGTCGAGGGACTGTGTCAGGTCGCGGGGGTGCTGGATGATTAGACCATTTTGGTGGTCGGTGACATACCCGGTGGCTGTGGCGTTGATTTGCGGGATGCCCGCACTGATGGCGGCAATCTGTAGTTGCAGATCCGGCATGGGCCCGAGGTCAATCAATAGTCGCGCTTGTCCCAGCAACTGTTCGCGGGCATTGTCGGTCAGATGGACTTGTAGTGTCACCCGCTGGCGTTGGGTCAACACGTCTTGAATGGCTTGGGGGCAATCCGTGAGGCGAACGCCTTGCCCGCGTTGAATCTGGGTCCACAGCAAGTCGATAATCTGAGCTTGCGGGGATTCCAGGTCTACTTGGGCGTGGGCCAATAGCCGCGCGCGCAAGTCTTGTTCCAAGGCGTGTTGGCTACGCTGCGAAGTGGTGATGATGGCCAACTGATTTGTCTCAGCTTGGGTCAGCCAGGCGACCAATTGACTAGCCACGGTATGTTGGGCGGTGGTGGTCAAATGATTGACGGTCCAGACGAGTGTGGTTGCCGGCAGTTCGGTACTGTGTCCCAGCGAAAGTGTTGTCGCGTAGGGTGAGATGACGTCGATGGGCGTCCCTACGTCGGCATTGACCAACGAAAACTTGGTCACCATCTGCTTGGTTGGGACGATGACGCGTTCCACGGCTCGCAACAGGTCATCCGGCAACGTCGGGGCCCGTTGTGTCGATAACAGATAGGCTACCCGGTGCTGGTGAGCCAACTGCGTCAGAATGGTAGCGGTGGCCGGGTTAGCGTCCGCAATCAAGAGGTCGTGACGCTGGGCCAAGTGTTGCTGGACCGTGGTCGTAATCAAGGTTTCGAGTGAAGCCACAGTTCGTGTTGGCTGCCCATCAGGTCCTAACACCTGAATTGTAGTGTCGTTTACTTGACGCATCTTGGGTTGCCGGGTCGGGGAGAACCAGAGTTTTTCTAACCGGTGATGGTGAGCATCGTAAGTGGTTTGGGTCGAACAGAATCCCCGGTCATCGTAGACCTTGACGATTTGTTGACCAGTCGTGGTGGTCAAATCAACTTCGCTCACGAAGCCAGCTGGATGGAAATGGACTTCACCGTAAATGCGGTCGTGACGGTACAGCAAAACGGTGTGGGCGAGGTAGGCAAATTGGGTATCTGCTGGTAAATCCAAGTCTTCCAGCCCTAAGGGTAACCCGGTGGCCCGAGTAACGCCCTGTAAGGCATCGAAGACGTTCCACCAAGGCAGTTGCGTCAGGTGGTTAGCTTGTAATTGATACCGGAGCCACGGCAACGGCTGGAGCAATAAGAGCTGGGTAGCCACCTGGTTATCCATGAATAGTTGGGCCAGCTTGACGACGGGCGTGTCGTTGAGCGCCGTCGCATCGCGGGACCACGCGGGAATAATCACAGTCATCTTGTCAGCTCCTTAGTCAAAAATCTGGTAACGGTTCTTATTGATCAAGCCCTTGATCTGGTCGGCCACGCCACCGACCATGCCGGCAAGAATCAAAACGGACCCCAAGTACAATGAGTAGTTGACGGCAGCCGGGTACCACAACCCAACGATTAACGGGCCGACGCCCACTAGCAAAATCAGAAAGTTCGAGATAAACGTTAGCAAGTTAAAGTGGTGCATGATGACCGCTTCGGTCGCGTCACCGGCCGGAACCCCGATCAAGTAGTCGTCACTTTCCCGTAAGGTCTTAGCCTGGCGGGAAGGCTGTAAGTTGATGTAGCCAAAGGCGTAGTTCAATAAAATCAACACCAGCGCATAGACCAGGATGCCCTGGGGCGTGCGGTAGGAGAACCAGGTCACGATGGCGTGTTGCAGTGGCGTGGTTGGTCCGACCGTTTGGTTGACGAAGTAGCGCGGCAACATGAACAGCGAACTGGAGAACATGAATGGCATCCCGGCTGAAGTCAGAACCTTGATTGGCAGGTAAGAATCCGAGTGTTCTTGGTCCAACATCGGTCGTTCGATGGGGAGGCGCAATTCAGCGGCGTTGGTGATGACACTCAGGACCAGGAAAATCGCCCCGATAATGATTGCGGCAGTCAGGGTCGTAGCCGTAATCTTGAGGGGCACGTCTTCTGTGTCGCCGAACCCGTTGATCAGGTTCCCGGGGATGCCCCGCACGATACCAGGGATGATCAACGCCACACTGCTTCCAATCCCGATGGCGGCGTTTAGGTTGGCCAGCCAAGCGACGAACATCGCGCCGGCGACCAGAATGATAATGGTGCTGATAAAGACAATGTTAATTTGGGTGCCTGGAAAGTAGAACGTGTCCAGTGACCCGCGCACCAGGTAAACTACCTGAAAGGATTGGGCGATGGCCAAGACCAACGTGATGCCGTATTTGCCCAGACTGACCTGGTGCGGGCTCAGGTGGCTAATGGCCTCGTCTCCCACGGCCTGAACTGCTTGCCAGATGATCATGGCACTCATGAACGGGCCCATGCCGACGGAGAACAGGGTCTGGTTGGAAAAATCACTCCCGGTCACGTTAGCGAATAAGCGTAAAAAGGTGACGTGACTGATAGCGTCCTGCGCCGTGCTCACATCGAGGTTGGGCAACGGGATGGTTTGGCCGGTGACAAAGACCGCCAAAATCAGGACAGTCCAGCCCAGGCTGGTTAAAAATTCACGATAGCGATGCACAGCAAGATCACCTTTCTAAGGATAGGTTACGTCAATCGTCCCGTCCGCTTTGAAGTTAAATTCCGATAAAAGAAGGTTCTGGACCGCCTGGTGAGCGAAGGCTCGCTTCATATTGGCGAAGGATCGCCGTCCGTCTTTTAAGTATTCCAAAAGCGGGTCATGTTGGGCAGTACTTCGGTTGGTCGCAATCTGGCGCAACTGTTGCAACATATCGACTTGGTCAATCCAGGCGTTGTCCAGCGATTTCAACAGGCACATGCGTTCAAAGTAGACTTGTTGGTCCTCATTAATATTCTTAAATTTTTTCTGCAATTGGTCAACCATTAACCGTCGTAAAAATTTAGCGGTTTGCTGTGATTGGGGAGTCCACTGCTGGTCAATGACGTCGGCGATTACCAGTTGGTTATCGATGGTATTGAGCACGTAATCAGCCAAGACGTTGCGAGTCGGTTCGGGGTGGTCGCGCAAGAAGGCGTTAGTGGCCATCTTAAAGACGCTGGTTAACAAGGGCGTCAAATCGGGTTGCGTCATGATGGTCTGCCGGGTGGCATAGATGGTATCACGTTGGACCCGCATGATCTCGGCGTATTGTAAGGTCTGGTTTCGGGACTGGCGGTCTTCCCGTTCGGCATTGTGTTGTGCCTGGGTAATCAGGTGCTTGAAGCGGTGCCGAGTTATCCAAGACGGGTGGGCCGGTGCTTCATTTTTAGCCAACTGACGACGGTATTTCCGCAGCCACTTAGGACCGTGCTCCAGCAAGATCGAATCTTCAATGGAGACCAAGAAAATGGTTTCGCCCGGAGCACCTTGGCGGCCAGACCGGCCACGCAATTGGTTATCGACCCGGGCACTGTTCATTCGCTCGGTCCCCACGACCAGGAGGCCCCCGAGTTCTTTGACGCCAGGGCCCAGGGAAATATCGGTCCCCCGGCCGGCCATAGAAGTGGCGACCGTGACGGCACCGAGTTGGCCGGCCTCCTTGACGATGAGGGCTTCCTTAGCGGCACTGCGCGCGTTTAAGAGGTTATGGGGAATCTCGTCGCGAAGTAGAATCCGGGAGAAAAGATTCGACAACGAGACGGAACCGGTTTCAATCAAGACCGGGCGACCCTTGTCGTGGGCCTGCTTGACTAGGGCCACGGCATGTTCGAGCTTAGTATCGGTGGTCATGAAGAGCTGGTCGGGCCGGTCGATGCGTTGCGAGGGTTTATTGGTCGGTACGGGGATGACCGAAAGGCGGTACGTCTCTTGGAGTTCCGCGGCGTCGGTCATCGCGGTGCCGGTCATGCCACTGAGATGGCTGAACATCCGAAAGAGGTTTTGAAAGGTGATGGACGCCATGGTCCGGGTCTGTGTGGAAACCGGGACTTGTTCCTTGGCTTCCAAGGCCTGGTGGAGGCCAGCTTCCAGTTTCATACCGGCTAGTTTTCGGCCATTCGACAGGTCCAAAAGTGAGATGCCGTCGTCATCGACCACGTAATCGCGGTCGCGCGTTAGCGTCTGGTGGGCCTTTAAGGCAAGGACGAGGTGCTGGTACAAGGTCCGGTGTTTTTCGGTCAAGAGCCCCGTGAGCCCCAGATATTCCGACATGTGGGTGATTCCCGCTGGGGTGAACCAGACCTTCTTATGGTCGCTACTGCGTTCAAAATCCACGTCTAGTTTGAGTAAGCGAATGACCTGATCGGCGATGCCAAAGAGGTTTGAGCGTACCCGTGGTGCCCCTGAGATGATCAATGGCATTTGTGCCGAATCCAACAACACCGCGTCAATCTCATCCAGCAACGCAAAATGGAACCCCTGTAAGAAGCGGTCCTGCGTGGTGCCGGCCAGATTGTCCATCAGATAATCGAACCCCAGGGTGGAGTTGGTGGTGTAAACGATGTCGGCTTTGTAGATGCGCTGGAGATCCCGGTCGTGGGGGTCGCCGCCAGTTGGTGGCACTCCCGCCACGGCGGTGAGTCCCAACCAACGGTAGACCTTGCCCATCTTTTTGGCGTCCCGGTAAGCTAAGTATTCGTTGGCCGTGACCAGAAAGTTGCCACTCCCGGTCAGACCGTTTAAGTACATGGGTAAAGTGGCGGTCAGTGTCTTGCCTTCCCCGGTCTTCATTTCGGCGACGTTGCCGTCCTGCATGACCAATGCCCCGATGACCTGCACGTCGAACGGGAAAAGGCCTAGGACACGACGGTCGGCTTCTCTCGCGACGGCGAAGGCAGGGATTTTAAGTGTATTTAACGATTGGCCCGCCGCTAGCTGCTGGCGAAAATGTGCCGTCTGAGCTTTGAGCTGGTCATCACTCATCGCACGGTATTTAGGTGCTAGGGCGGTGACCGCTTTCATTTGGCGAAAATAGCGTTGGGGCGTGTGTTCTGATTTGAGTGCCATATTGACCATTTCTTTCCATCAAAGTTGACCCGATTCATTGCTTTCCACACGTTAAGGTGGTTATAATTATAGCATGATGAGTAGTTCAAAAAAAGATATGTTAACACACGATATTTCTTCTCGAATGAAGCAGGAGAAGCGTTATGTGAAGGTACCAGCCCGGGAAAATGAAACCGGTGGCAAAGCACTCAACATAACGATTTCGGTCGCAATTGCCATTATTGTTTTGGCGGGGATCCTGTACCCGTTGGTAAGTCTATTTTAAGAGGGCGAATGGTTTCAAGGTGCGACTTATGGGGGACCCTGTGAACCATCGAGAAGAGAACGAATAAACTGTCAAAAGACTGGGTTGAATTGGGGCGTTTGTAAAATGAATAAATGGATAACGGATATTGTTCAGGGCCGAACTTTTGACGCGACTCGGCAGGCCAAAGAAGATATCGCGAAGATTGCGGCGCAAATGGGGTATCACATCGCCAACATCTTTCGCTACAATGATAGTGGCGAATCTGACGAGGCGGTGACCTCGAGAATCGATGGTATCACGGCTGCTGTGGCCCGCGGAGACATGCTGGTGTACCAATACCCTTCCTTGAATAGTGGTCGGTTTGATAACTTTTTTGTGGACCAGATGCACCGACGGGGGATTAAATTCGTCTGTTTGATTCACGACGTGGCCACACTCAGAGACCAACAGAAACCTACGTGGATCGACGAACTGGGGTACTTCAACCGTTGTGACGTGTTGATCGTCCACAACCGGCGCATGGCGGACCGGTTGAAGGAACTGGGTGTCACCACCCCGATGGTCATGCAGTATCTGCTGGATTATCTGGACGACAGCCACGATGACGACCGATACGTGTCCACCCCGGAGACCTTTAAGCGCGGCGTGGTCTTGGCTGGGAATCTGTTGAAGTCCCGCTATGTGGCACAATGGGCACAACAGACACCCATCACGGTCTTTGGCGTCAGTGATGACCAGTTGGACCAACAGTTAGCCGCCAATCCGAAGATCGACTTTCGGGGGCAACGCTGGCGCTGGGATTTGGCCCAGGAACTGCCACGTACCTTTGGTTTAGCCTGGGACAGTGACACCGAGACTTATAAATATAATGATTACACCCGTTACAATCACCCGCATAAGGTCGCGATGTATCTGGCCCACGGTTTACCAGTCATCATTTGGCGGCAAGCCGCCGTGGCTGATATTATCGTGCAAAACGGGCTGGGATTAGCTATTGATAGTTTGGACCAGATAGATAATGCTATAAATAGTATATCTGATGATAATTTAGCCCAGATGTTGGAGCGGGTCAACGCATTTGGTCAGCTGATTCGGGACGGGTGGTTCACGCGCCAAGGGCTCCAGGCGGCTGAAATGAAGTTGATTGCACCGGACTTTCAAATCCCAACTGACCTGCAATAGAATGGGTTGCCCTGCTACATTTATTATAGTCTGAAATACTTACAATGAAAGAACCGGCATGACTGCTGCATTGATAAAAAGGAGATTGGACGGATGTCCAATCTCCTTTTTGGTACCACCGGTAAGGAAAACGGCAGTTGGGGAAGTGACCGAAGCAACGTCGCAAGGCGAAGCCATTTAGACAACTAAGAATTGTTTGATTTAATTTGACGTTTAAAAGCAAATTAATTGACGACATCGGCGCTAACCGCTTATACTGTTTTCTATAAAACGTAGTAGTATCAAGGGATTGAATGAAATAATTAGCACTCTAAAAATCAAGTGCTAATTATTTGCATTTCTGACCAATACTGACTATTATAGAAAATGTAAAGAGAAACAAAGCTAATTGAAAGGGGTTATTGATAATGACCAATGAAATGATGAACCGGAACGATGACTTATTCAATCCAATGAATTTCTTTAACGAAGTGGGTAACTTGGGCCGTGACTTATTCAGTGGTGAATCGACCCCAATGAAGACCGACGTTGTGGAACACGATAAGAATTACGTGGTCACGGCAGAATTGCCAGGCTTCAAGAAAGAGGATATCCACGTCGATTACCGTGACGATACGTTGCGGATCACGGGTAAGTCCGAAGTTAACGCCGATACGAAGGACAACGATGGCCGCATCTTACGGCAAGAACGCTCCCAGCAAAACGTTTCGCGTGCTTTCTACCTGCCAAACGTTGACTTAAAGCAAGTCGCTGCCAAGTATGATGATGGTATCTTGACGTTGACCTTACCAAAGGAAACCGAAAAGAATGACAGCCATAAGATCAGCATCGACTAAGCTGACTGACCTAAAAGCTGATTAAAAAGAGTGTGACGTCTTAGCCCGTGCAGGGTCGGGACGCCACACTCTTTTTTTACAATGGTGGAAATTTTTCGGACTTTAATATTGTTTACCGGTCTCGTAGACGATTTCAGGTTCGTTGCCGGTCCGCTGGTTCTGGTTGAGTAGGTCGATCATCGACATCTCATCGGCGGTCAACTCGAAATCGAAGACCGCTGCGTTTTCGGCGATACGGGCGGGGTGTTGCGATTTCGGGATTGGAAGTAACCCGTGTTGCAGTTCCCAGCGTAACGTCACCTGGGCCGGGGACTTCTGGTGGTGGGCCCCAATTTTCTGAAGCATCGGATTGGCCAGTACGGTATGATGCCCCAACGGACTCCAGGCTTCGGTCAGAATATGGTGGTCGGTATCGTAATCGAGCAAAGCCTGCTGGTTGAGATAAGGATGGTACTCGACTTGATTGACCACCGGCATCTCGTGGGCCTGCGTTGCCAGGAGTTCGAGGTGGGCGACAGTGTAGTTGGAAACCCCAATCGAGCGAACCTTCCCGTCAGCCTTCAACTTTTCGAGTGCCCGCCAGGTCTCAAAGAAGTGCACCCGGACCGGCCAGTGAATCAACAGCAGGTCAAGGTAGTCGGTCTGCAGGCGTTTTAGCGACCCCTCGACGGCTTTTAACGTCTGGTCGTAACCCTGCACGACCTCGGCGACCTTACTGGTGAGCTGAAGGTCTGTTCGCGGTAAGGCTAGTTGCTTGAGGGTGGTGCCCAGTAGGTCTTCGTTACGGTACAGCATGGCCGTATCGAAGAGGCGGTAGCCGGCGTCAAAGGCTGCTTGGATGGTGGTGTCCATTGCGGCTTGGTCCTTGATGAGGTAGGTGCCAAAACCCAGTATGGGTAAGGTATTGCCGTCGGCGAGCGTGTGCGTTGCGGTGATGCTAGATAATGTCATGGATACGTTTCCTCCTTGGCGGAAAATCCCGTCATGATTAGTCTGGCTCGGGCCGAACGAAGCAGCGAGCCCCTAGACCTATCTTAGGGGATAAGGCTAGAAATGACAACGCTTACTAGATTCAGTGCCGCCGAAATTGGTCGTACAGGTTGACGCTGGATTCGATCAGCATTCCAGCAGTCATTAACCACATGGCGACCATACTTTGTTTGGCGAACATGACCCCTAACAAGACCAAGTACAAGATGAACAGGAGCAGTGATGTTGATTTATGTCCCATGAAAAATTCCCCCTTATAATTAGATAACTCACTTCTCATTTAACCACTCTGCTGGCTGACTGTTAACAGCTAGCGATTCCATTAAGATGTCAGAAAAGTTGAACGGATGACGGGTGAGGGTTGCGATAATCTTGTACAATAAGGGTAAAAGCGGTACCAATTTAAGGAGGTCGGGCCATGACGCAAGAACAATCGACATCGCTAACACGGGGATTAACGGCCGCTGAGGTGACCACCCGAGTCCAACAAGGCCTAAAAAATGACCCGGTGCCGCCACTAACGCGTAGTGTGCGGCAAATCTTTCAAGACAACCTATTAACCTTATTCAATTTAATTAATCTCGTGCTGGCCGGCTTAGTTTTATTGACCGGTAGCTATAAAAACTTACTGTTCATCGGAGTCGTTGTGGTGAATACGGGGATTGGAATCTTTCAGGAAATTCGCTCCAAACACCAGATCGATCATCTAGCGTTACTTTCGGAAGGGCGCATTCGGGTCCGCCGGGACGGCAAAACCACACCACGCCGCCAGGAAGAGATCGTCCAAGATGACCTACTGGAACTGGGGCGGGGCGACCAACTCCCCGTTGATGGGGTGATTCGTGAAACCACGGGGCTGGAAGTCGACGAATCCCAAATCACGGGGGAGTCAACGCCCATCGTGAAGCAAACCGGTGACACCATGGCTTCAGGGAGCGTCCTGTTGGGCGGCCGGGCTGTGGTCCAGGCCACCAAGGTTGGCCAGGCTAGTTTCGTCAAGCAAATGACCCATTCCGTCCAGCAACAACCCCGGACGGCCAGCCTGTTGCTGAATAACATTAATCGTATTATTAAAGTGCTGACCATTACCATCATTCCGTTGGGCATCATTTTGTTTAGCGCTTCGCTCATCAAGGGCGAAGCAATCAACCGGGCTATCTTGGGGACGGTTGCGGCCGTTGGTGGCATGATTCCCCAGGGGCTGGTCCTGTTGACGTCGGTGGCACTGGCGGTAGGGGCCTTGACCCTGGGTCGGCGTAACGTCTTAGTCCGAGAACTGCCAGCTATCGAAGCGTTGGCCCGTGCCGACGTTTTGTGCTTGGATAAGACGGGGACAATCACGAGTGGCAAATTAAAGCTCGACCGGGTGGTGCCGCTGGGCACAACGTCCATGGTGACGGCACAGGCCCTGTTGGCTCAAATCGTGGCGGCGACCGGTGACGATAACGAGACGGCGCAGGCGATTCAAGAGGCCCTGGGCAACCCGGACGTGACGGCCAGTGACGTCCTGCCATTTTCGTCGGGGCGTAAGTGGAGTGGCGCTCGGCTGGCTACTGGACGGGCCTACGTCATGGGCGCTCCGGAGTTCATTTTTGAAACGGTCCCGGTGGCCGTACAAAGTCAAATCCAAACGGCGGCGCAACAGGGTTACCGGGTCTTAGTCCTGGCCCAAGTGGACCAATTGACCACGCCGCACCCGACAAGCCCCACCGCCTTAGCGTTGTTGTTGATTACCGATGAACTGCGCCCGCACGCGGCGGACACCTTTGACTTCTTTGCCACCCAGGACGTGGCCTTGAAGGTCATCTCGGGCGACAATCCCGTGACCGTGGCCAGCATCGCTGAACGTGCAGGCATCAAGGGCGCCCAGCAACTGGTCGATATGAGCCAGGTGGGCGAACAACCGGATTACGCCCAGCTAGTGGCTGACTATAACGTGTTCGGCCGAGTTACCCCCCAGCAAAAAGAAGGACTGATCAAAGCTTATCAAGCCGCCGGGCACACGGTGGCCATGACCGGTGACGGGGTCAACGACCTGTTGGCCCTACGTCAAGCCGATTGCAGTATCGCCATGGCTTCTGGAAGTGAGGCCACCAAGAGTCTGGCCGACTTCGTACTGGTCAACTCGAACTTCGATGCGATGATCAACGTTTTGAATGAAGGTCGGCGAGTCATCAATAACATCGAGCGAGTGGCGTCGCTATTTCTGATCAAGACCATGTATTCGGTGGTGCTGACCGTGATCTTCATTTTTATGACGCGCAGCTACCCCTTCGAACCGATTCAGTTGACCCCGATTTCATCGCTGATGGTGGGGATTCCGACCTTCTTTTTGGCCTTGCAACCCAACTATGCGCGGATTGCCGACCGGTTCATGAAACAAGTCATGGAGATTGCCGCACCGGCTGCGACCTGCGTCGTGGGCTACATCGTGGTCATCATGGTTTTAGGGACGCAATTTCACCTCGACTTTGCGACCACTTCGACTTTGAGTGTCCTGATGACGGGACTAGTCAGTCTGAACGCCTTACTGATGGTGGCTCGACCACTCAACCGTCTCAAAGTCGTACTGATTCTGGTCATGGCCACGTTATTTGCTTTCATTTTTCTGTTCTTGGGCAAATTATTCTCATTGGTCGATCTGTTCAATTGGGAACTGGCCCTGATTTACCTCCCGTTGGTCGTCAGCGTTCAACCCGTGTTCCTACTGGTTCAAGCCGTCCTGGGTAAACGGATTCTAAGTCGTATCAACTGGCGTTAGGTAAAAATAGCGGGGCTAAGCTTTATCTAGTCATCATGACTAGGTTATATGTTATAATTAAGACAAAATCCAGAAGGGCAGGGAACGACGATGGCAGATTTTAATCAATATACCCGGTGGGAAACGCAGATGCACGGGGTGCAACTTCCCCGATGGGATGACCTCCCCAAATTCGACCTGTACATGGACCAAGTCACAGCGCTGGTCAACGAGGTGCTGGGGCCGTTAGGCGTGGATACGGTGACGCCGGCCATGATTAACAATTACGTGAAACATAAGGTCATCTTGGCACCAGTGAAGAAGAAGTACCAGACCATGCAGCTGACGGATATTTTAATGATTAGTCTGCTCAAACCAATGTTCCAAACGGACACGGTTCGTTCGGGCATCGACCAGATTACGGCGGGCGACTACCCTAAGCAAGCCTATGATAACTTTATCGGCCAGTTGGAAGACCGGCTCCACCACTTAGGTGAAGACCAAGTCCAACCGGCGGCCAAGAACTTAAACGAAAAGCTGATGCAGGTCGCCGTAGATGCGGTGGTCTCCCGGCTACAATCTGCGAAGTTATTGACCATGATCAAACGGCCGATTCGTAAGGTGGAAAAAACCAAATAAATGTGACGTACGAAACGGTTTCCAGATGACGGGAACCGTTTTAATTTGGCGAGAAAAAGTTGCAGGAAGTGGCTCGCTAGGAAACGGGGAATAACGATAACGGCCGTTTAAATGTAACCGGTTTCGTGATAAGGTAAAGGTGTGACTAGAGACCAGGTGAGGCTGTCCTCATCGGCTGAGTAAAGGAGCTGTTTGTAATGGATGCAACTAAAGAAGTTAGTTATACCGATTTAATGTTGAAGCGCCAATCTGTCCGGAAATTCAAGCCGGACGTGGAAATCTCCCGGGACGAAATCATGACGATGCTGAAGGAAGCCACCACGGCACCATCGGCTTGCAACCTGCAATCTTGGCACTTCGTGGTCTGCAACGATAAGGCGGGCAAGCAAAAGGCCCACGACCTGGTTATGCCATTCAATTACCCGCAAACCGATACCTGCTCGGCCATTATCTTCGTCTTAGGTGACACCCAGTCTCACGAAAAGTATCGGGCAGTTTGGAACAAGATGTGTGACGAAGGCCGGATCACGCCGGAGAAACGTGACGAGATTTTCCAGACCTTCCTCCCGCTCTATGAACATGCGGACCGTGACTTCTTGGTCAAGGACAGCATGATCGACGCCAGCATGGTAGCCATGCAATTGTTACTGGCGGCTCGGGCACACGGTTATGGGGCGAATCCGTTAGCGGGTTACGCAGCGGACAAAGTCGTTTCGACCTTTGGCCTCGATAAAGACCGTTACGTCCCGGTCATGGCCATTGCCATCGGGGAACCCGACGAGACACCAATCAAGTCGATTCGCTACAATGTCGATGAATTGACGGATTTCGCTTAACCTAACCAAAATTGAAGAAAGCAAAAAACGGTGAACTTACGTTGCGACGTGAGGACACCGTTTTTAGTTTCTACTGAAATCTTTGATAGGATAAATGGGGTCGTAAGACGACCATGCCAGTGGTTGCGATGGGACTCGAAACTACTGCGTTTGGGTTTCCAAGTCAAGTTCGTTCATGAACGCCAGTAACAAATTGGCGTAGCTCGGATTATCCGAATTTCGCTTGATTTCGGCCTGCATCGTATGCAGATTGTCGGTGATGATGCCGTTGACGCCTAAGAACATCATCTGGTCGAGCTGGGTCACCCGGTCGATATCCCAGGCGTAAACCCGTTGGTGATGCTGGGCAGCTTGTTCGACGAAGTTGTCGTTGAGGGTCGTGGCTTCGACGGTATAACCACTCGCATCGGTATACGGGAACGTCAAATTATAGGGCAACACGTAACTGACGAAGAGCTTCGGTTGGTCGTGACGGAGCGCAGTCATGATGCGGTAGCTGAGGGTGTGGACCTGGTCGTGGTGGGCCAAAAGGTCGTTACCAAATTGGCGTAAAAAGCGCTGGGCAACGTCGGGCGTGGTGGCTGAGTTGGTCTTGATCTCGACTAATAATTTTTGGTGGTGGGCGTTAGCGGCCTTGAGGTAGGCGGCAAAGCTGGGGACCTTAGCCTGATAGCCGTTTTCGGTCACCGTGATTTTAGTTAACTGGTTGAGGGTCAAGCGGCCCACCTTTTTATTGAGTCCCGCGAGTTGTTTCAAGTTAGTGTCGTGTAGCACCACGAATTGGTGGTCCTTGGTTTCTTGAATGTCCATTTCGACGTAGTCGGGGTGTTCACGGCTGGTTTTGATCAACGCCGGAATCGTGTTTTGGACGCCGTTGCCGTTATCGACGCCCCGGTGAGAAATGGTGATGGGGCGGCTGGTAGCCAGACCGTTCAAATAGACCAGGTTGAAAGTCACTAGTGATGCGGCAATCACGACTAGTCCAGCCAGTAGGAATAAACGAGTGCGAAGTTTAGTGTGCGCTGGTTCGTGGAAGTTCAATAACATCGTGGGTGTCGGCTCGTGGTCGGCATGACTACTCAAGCTGACCATGACCAAGGCTAACAAGATCCGACTAAGGTAGTGCCAAAAGTCGTGGTGGGTAATGCGCCAACTTTCGCGGATGGCGGCGTGACTGTGGTAGTGGTCCAACATCATTAAGGGCAAGACCGCAATCAAGCGAATCCCTAGGTAGATGGCACCGGCATAAAAGAAGACCAAAACGATTGCCCACAGAGGGTTATCTAATAAGTAGCTGGTGATGAAAGCCGGAAGCTTGGCTTTGTTTAGCAGTGGGGTGGAAAAAAGGATACTGCCAAAGGGGAGAATCACGATGAAATACCCCATGAAGAACAAAAAAGTGCTCGGGGAGGCCCCCTTCAAGCTGGTGACCGTAGCCCGTAGTAACTGGCCCGTGGTGCGGGGCCGACCGCGGCGGATATTACGAATCCCCAACAGTAAAAAGGCAAACTGCCAATAGACCAGCAGCATGATAGCCAGTAAGATGGCCAGTAGCCCGATGACCGCTACTGGATGGTCGAGTACGATATTGCCGAGGTTGGTATACGACACGTAGGGGACTTGCTGCCAACGAAGCAACGCGGCCGTTAACCACCCGAAAATGGGGATGGCACAGTAGCTGATCGCAACATTAGTGAGAAACACCAGGGAGACGTAACTTCCCCAGTGGTGTCGAAAGTGGCGGGTGCTCCGCCGCCAAAACGTCCAGGCTTGACCCATAGTTCTTACCCCCTTAATAGTCTTAATGTACCACAATTTACCCAAACGGGTGGTCTAGCGACGCTTTCAGTCGGAAGTAGGCTGGTTTGGAAAACTTGAAAATTATCAATAATGTGATTCAATTCACACCGCTCAAACGGAAAAATAATTTGGCAGATCTAGCACTGCTTTTGTATCCGCTTCCAATGACGTGGTTATTGAATCCCATGAACTTGGGATTTCGCCGGCTTCAGTGAAAATTGTGATATTTTGAGCACAAAGCAGTTGACGTTTGAAAAAAGAATGATAAGATAGGACTCGTGAATAAGATAACAAGATGTTTTCAACCAAGATGGAGGCATAGAGATGTTAAAAGATATCAAAGTTAAAACCACCAAAACCAGCACGGATACTGAAACCGTCGACCAAATGATCGACCGGCTAGTCACCAAAGCACATAGTGCATTATGCGCGATGGACGATTTTACTCAGGAGAAAGTTGACCACATTGTGCATCAAATGGCAATTGCCGGACTAGACCACCACATGGAACTGGCCAAGGCCGCTTATGCGGAAACTGGCCGGGGGAACGTTGAAGATAAGGCCGTTAAAAACATGTTTGCGACCGAAGAGATTTGGCACTCTATCAAAAACGATAAGACGGTCGGCATCATTAAGGACGACCGTGAACGGCAACTGATTACCGTGGCCGAACCTTTGGGCATCATTGCCGGAGTTACCCCGGTGACTAACCCAACGTCGACGGCGCTGTTTAAATCTTTGATCGCCGTGAAGACGCGGAACCCCATCATCTTTGCCTTCCACCCGCAGGCGCAAAAATCGTCCGTGATGGCGGCGAAGGTGGTCCGGGACGCCGCGGTTGCGGCCGGTGCACCCGAAGGCGTTATTCAGTGGATTGATAAGCCCAGTTTGGATGCCACCACGGCGCTGATGAACCACCCGAAAGTGGCGAGTGTCCTGGCTACCGGGGGCCCTGGCATGGTCAAGGCCGCTTACTCCACCGGGAAGCCAGCCTTAGGGGTCGGTCCCGGCAACGGTCCAGCGTATATTGAAAAAACGGCCAATATCAAACGGGCCGTTTACGACATCGTGTTATCCAAGACCTTCGATAACGGGATGGTCTGCGCCTCAGAAAACAGTGCCATCATCGACACCGAGATTTACACCGACGTCAAAAAGGAAATGCAGGCTCGCGGCGTTTACTTCATTAAGAAGAGTGAACACGCTGCGTTAGCCACCGCGATGTTCCGACCAGAAGGCGGCATCAAGGGCCCCATCGCCGGCATGTCCGCGCAATATATTGCTGACTTAGCCGGCATCAAGATTCCGAGCGACACCAAGGTCTTAGCCGCTGAAGTCACGGGCATTGGTCCCAAGGAACCTTTGTCAGCCGAGAAGCTATCACCGGTCCTGTCGATCTACAAGGCCACTAGCCACGCCGATGCCTTTAAGAAGGCCGACGCGCTCTTACACTTCGGGGGCTTAGGGCACACCGCCGCTATCCACACGCAAGACGATGATTTGGCCACCGACTTTGGCATTCAGATGAAGGCCAGTCGGGTGTTAGTCAACACGCCATCTGCAGTCGGGGGTATTGGGAACCTGTACAACGAAATGATTCCTTCCTTGACCTTAGGGACTGGCTCGTGGGGCAAGAACTCCGTTTCCCACAACGTGTCTTCCTTTGACCTCTTGAACATCAAAACAATTGCAAAGCGGCGAAATAACATGCAATGGATTAAATTACCTCGGGTTTACTTTGAAAAGACGTCTGTGCGTTATCTCGACGATATGCCGGGCATCAAGCGCGTCTTCCTGGTCACGTCCCCATCGATGGTTCAACTGGGTTACGTGGACACGGTCTTAAACGAATTGAAGCGCCGGCCAGACGGCATTGAATACTCGCTGTTCTCCGACGTGGAACCCGACCCGACCACGGACACGGTCAACCGGGGCGTGGCCCAGATGCGGACCTTCAAGCCGGATACCATCATCGCGTTAGGCGGGGGGTCGCCAATCGATGCTGCCAAGAACATGTGGCTCTTCTATGAAGATCCAGCAGCTAGCTTCTTCGGGGCGAAGCAGAAATTCATGGACATTCGGAAGCGGACTTACCAGTTCAAGAAGCCAAGCAAGGCCCAATTCGTGGCGATTCCAACCACGTCGGGGACGGGTTCCGAAGTGACGCCGTTCTCCGTCATCACGGATTCCAAGACCCACGTGAAGTACCCACTGGCCGACTACGCATTGACGCCAGACGTGGCCATCGTGGATTCACAATTTATCGAAACAGTGCCGAAGAAGACCGTGGCGTACTCCGGGTTGGACGTCTTAACCCACGCCATCGAATCGTACGTCTCCAACATGGCGTCGGATTACACCCGGCCATGGTCCTTGCAAGCCATCAAGCTGGTCATGAACAACTTGACCGCTTCCTATAACGGCGACGTGCACGCTCGCGCCGAGATGCACAATGCGTCGACCTTAGCAGGGATGGCCTTTGCCAACGCCTTCTTAGGGATTACCCACTCGGTCGCCCACAAACTTGGGGGAGAATTCGGTCTGACCCACGGGTTAGCCATCGCCATCACCTTGCCGCACGTTATCCGGTACAACTTCAAAGAACCAACCAAGTTGTCGATGTGGCCGAAGTACGAATACTTCCGGGCTGATGAAGACTACGCTGAAATTGCGCGCTTCTTAGGCCTGCCAGGAAAGACCAACGAAGAATTGAAGGAAGCCTTGGTCCACAAGATCATCGAACTGGCGCACTCTGTCAACGTAACGTTGAGCTTAAAAGCCAATGGTGTCGACAAAGCCCACTTTGACCAAGCCGTGGATCACTTATCGGAATTGGCCTTCGAAGATCAATGCACCATGGCCAACCCGAAGGAACCGTTAATTGCCGACCTGAAGCAAATCATGGTCGACGAATATGACGGTCAGGGGGTCGAAAAGTAATTCCCAGATGGTTCTAAAACCTTATCAAACCAAGAAAAGCACTGACGTTGAGTCGGTGCTTTTTTTGTGAGCCATCTAGGAACCTATATTTTATATAGGAAGAAACTTAAAATTGCAAGCGATGCTGTCATCAGGATGAATAACCAAGAAAAAACGGTGAAAAGGCGTAACTACGGGGCGGTTCGTCCCGATAAAAAAGTTAGGGCCCCGTAATCTATGGCGAAAATGGGCCTTTTTTCATTGTTTTTTCATCTAAAATGACAATTTTTACAAAAAAATTGACGACACAGTGGGGCGTATTTTACCCCAAATCGCACTAAATAGGCTAAAAAAGGGGAAAATAAAACGCTTTATATGACAGCGGCGTTACAAAGATGACAGGTTGTCATAGCCTTAGGGATTTCTTAACCTGGTCGTAATCAAACGTCAATTTACGTGTAACACCTATCAGTTATTCTAAGACCCGTTAAGCAATCAAAGGAGGATGTTTATTTTTATGAGGATTAAGAAAGCTTTAGTTATGACATTAGGGACAGTTGCAGTGATGAGCGCCGGGCTCCTCGCTACAAACGACACTGCTAATGCTGACACGCGGGTGACGGTCAAACAGGGGGATTCTGTTTGGTCCTTAGCCAACAGCTACAACTCATCTGTTAAGTCCATTGAATCAGCGAACAGCTTACAAAACAGCGCGTTGATCTACGTGGGCCAATCTCTGGTGATTCCAACCAGCACGACGACTACGTCCAGTGCGAGTGTGGCTCACCAAACTTACACGGCCCCAGCAACGACCACTACGACGCAAGCCAACACGCAAAGCGCAAAGACTTACAATAGTAACAATGCGCAACGCACGTCGACTTACACGGCCAACACGCAAAGCCAAGCTACGACTAGTCAGGCAACGACGACTTCTGCCGCAACCACGACCACGTCTAGCTCTGATGCCAGTGCTAAGGCCTGGATTGCCAACAAGGAATCTGGTGGTTCATACTCCGCAACCAATGGTCAATACATCGGGAAGTACCAATTAAGCGCCTCTTACTTAAACGGTGACTACTCCGCTGCTAACCAGGAAAAGGTCGCTAACCAATACGTTTCTTCACGGTACGGTTCTTGGAGCAAAGCCCAAGCCTTCTGGCAAGCTAACGGTTGGTACTAATATTTAAAAAACAACTCGTTTAAACTCAAGTAAGTCGTTCGGATGCAGGTCCGGACGGCTTTTTTGTTGGCGTAATAATCAGTCACGACATCGTTCTAATCTTGAAAGCGATTTATCATCGAGCGGGAGAATGGTATATTTGAGGGGAAGTAGTGGTGAAAACGATACTTAATGGTAGAAACGGTGTCGTTAGACTGCCGATAGGAGGGCATAACGTGCGACAACGAAGCGAAATGACCCTGCGAACGTGGGTTAAAATCGGGGCTGGAATTTATGGTGGCTTGACGTGGTTGGTAATTTGGGGCTTAGGCGTCTTACTGCAACGGTGGCCGCGTTGGCTCGATACGATCTTTATGGTAATCATTATTCTGGCCAGCGATTGGGTCTTGCGGTGGGCTCCTTACCACAGTGTGGCGCACGATTTCTGGGCTGTAGGCTTCATTATCATGACCTTATCCTTTATTTTTCTGACTTGAACGGCAGCAATACCGCCTAAAAAGGCTATCCCTAAGAAGAGTTAATCAATAATTGATTAGCAACTAAGCTAAGTTATGCCAGAAATGTTTCGATGGCATTAATAAGATTGCGGATTGTCACATTTCTCCGATTTTCTTAATTAGGGTGTAACTTAACTTCAACTGCTGTGTAACCTCCAGCCGTTATGATAGGAATCGTTAAGTAATCACGACAACCACAAGGAGGACATTTCATTTATGACTATCAAGAAAGCCTTAGTTTCTACCCTCGGTATCGCTGCTGCATTAGGTGCAGGGGTCTTCGCTAGCACGACTTCCGCTAACGCCGATGTCCGGGTAACGGTTAAGTCAGGAGACACGGTCGCTAAGATCGCCAACCAATATAAATCAAGTGTTTCAGCTATTGAAAAAGCCAACAATCTTAAAAACGTTAATTTAATCTACGTGGGTGAATCCTTATCGATTCCAAGTTCGACGTCAACGACTACGGCTACGACCGCAAGCACGACGACGCCAACGACCACGACGCAATCTCAAAACACCACGCAAGCTAAAACAACGAGCCACAAGACGACCCAGCCAGCCAAGACTTACAACTATAGTAGTCAAAAGAAGGCTACGACTAGCAACACGGGTTACAAGAGCAACACGGCCAAGACTAGCAACAATAACACGGCCTACAAGAGCAATAACACGGGCTACACGACGAACACTAGCTACAAGAGTAGCAATTCGGGCTACAACACTGGTAACACCAGCTACAAGTCCACGTCAACGGCTAACCAGTCCAGTGCGAACACGGGCTCAACGTCAACGACGAGTTCCAACACCAGCTCTAGCTCTAGCTCGACTTCTAGTTCAGAAGCCAGTGCGAAGGCTTGGATTGCCAACAAGGAATCTGGTGGTTCTTACTCCGCTAAGAACGGCCAATACGTTGGGAAGTACCAATTAAGCTCTTCTTACCTGAACGGGGACTACTCCTCTTCTAACCAGGAAAAGACTGCTGATGAATACGTTTCTTCCCGTTACGGATCTTGGTCTGCAGCTAAGTCTTTCTGGCAAGCTAACGGTTGGTACTAAAAAGAACGCCAACCTCATCAATTAACTTTGATTGATTAATCATTAAGACCCGAGCCTGGTGCTCGGGTCTTTTTTTATGGGCGATGACTTGTAGATAGGTTGGCGAATGAACGCATTGAACCGGTGAAAAGCCTAAGAATTATGCCGCAACCCTGAACTCAGTCTTGAAAGCGGATACATTTTTCTTTACACTGGGAAGTAAGCCATACCAAATTGGGAGGGGTCGCACGATGACCAAAGTATTAGCGATAAACGCTGGTAGTTCGACGTTGAAATGGAAATTATTTGCCATGCCAGAGGAAACGGTGATTGCATCGGGATTAGTGGATCGGTTGAATTTGCCTGGTTCTGTGTTCAAGGTAAAACTCGCCAACGGTAAGAAGTACACAGAAACGCAAGACAACATTACCAATAAACTTGCGGCGGCAATGGTTCTGACGCGGTTGAAAACCTATGGTATCTTGAGCCATTTGAGTGAAATTACTGGGGTCGGCCACCGTATCGTGGCTGGGGGAGAACTTTTCAAGGATTCAGCGGTAATCACACCCTTGGTCTTGAAACAGATTAAGGCATTGAAGGACTACGCGCCGCTCCACAACCCGGTGCAAGCTTACTATATTGAAGTCTTCGAGCAATTACTGCCGGAGGCCAAGCAGGTCGCTGTCTTCGATACGTCCTTGTACACGGAGATGCCTGCGGTCAACTACCTGTATGGGATCCCCTACGAGTACTACGAGAATTTTGGCGCCCGGAAGTACGGGGCTCACGGGACTAGCCATCGCTACGTGTCTAGTCGTGCGGCAGAAATTTTAGACCGGCCGTTAGCCGACCTTAAACTGATCACGTTACACCTGGGATCCGGGTCATCGGTGACCGCTTTTGACCACGGGCACGCACTGGATACTTCGATGGGGTTCACCCCGTTAGATGGTGTGATGATGGGCACGCGTTCCGGTGAGATCGACCCATCATTAGTGGCTTATCTAGCCCAGAAACTCGACATCACCATGCCCAAGATGATTGATATTTTGAATCACAAATCGGGTCTACTAGGTGTGTCGCAATTATCGCCGGACCAACGGGATTTGGAAAAAACGCAGGCGGACCGGCCTCAATCGAAGTTGGCCCTCGATATGTTCGTCAACCGGGTCGTACGATTCGTGGGGAGTTACGTGGCTGAACTGGGGGGACTGGACGCCCTGGTCTTTACGGCGGGTTCCGGGGAAAACGGCATCGCTATGCGCCAAGCAATCGCCGACCAGCTAGGCTATCTAGGCATCGCCATTGATCCCGCGAAGAACGATTTCCGCGGGAAAGAACGCGTGGTCAGCCCAGATGACGCGGCGGTCAAGGTCCTGGTGGTCTCGACCAATGAGGAACTGATGATCGTTCGCGACGTGGTTCGTTTAACCTAGCTTTAAGGTTCAGTGACAGAATATTTCATTACAGTAACTAATATAACAAAATGAAATTTAAAGCGATTTTCCTTAACCGAGCAGTAACTTAGTGTTAACTCGGCTGTGACGTTTCGGCGGTAAGCTGAAGTCAATCAATAAGGAGGTCGTTTTTTGATGACAATTCGCAAAACGTTACTGACAACAGTAGGCTTGGCAACGGTGGTGGCCGGACTTGGACTCACCAACGTGACCGCCAACGCGGACACAGTCGCCCCAAACGCCACGCCCAATCACGCCAAGCACGCGGCGCCAGCTTATCAGACGAACCCATATCAACGGCAGGTTCGCTTAGGCGCACCAGCTGCGCACCATCATAACCGGTCGATGACTAATCAGACTGGAAACAACACGACAAGCAAGAAGACTAATACGAGTTCTAATACCAGTAGTAGTAACAGCAGCACGAGCAGTACCAGTACCACGAGTTCTAGTAGCAGCAGTAGCAAAGCTTCCGGGGCAACGATTACCGAAAGTGAATTTGAAACTCAAGGGGTCGTTTACCTGAACGGTAACAAGTGGACTTACTACTCCGGTAGCGTGACCGCTGACGGGACTAAGATTAGTTCTGATGGCCTGGATTCCAACGGCTACCGGGTCGTTGCCGCACCATCGAGTGTGCCATTTGGCACGAAGATTATGACGCCACTGGGCATGGGCGTGGTCCATGACCGGGGAGCCGCAATCACTGGGAACCATTACGACGTGGTCATCCAGTAAGTTTAAATAGTGAAGATTAAATGAAACGCCTGACTGCCATGCGATTGGAGATTTCGGCGCACGTAGCTCCCGAGACCAATGAGTCCGCAACTGATGGCTAAACCCAGTTCCCAGCTGACCGTCACCCAATTGATGGCGTGATCGGGAACGGTCGGTAGCCAGTCGAAGACCCCCAAGCTTTTCGCCCAATGAGGGAGCTGAAGGAGGTTACCCAGGTATTGACTGATGAAAGCGTAGGCCAAGTATCCCCAGACCACAAGGCGTCCTTGTGGCCAGGCTCCCACCACTAGTGCTCCCAGGCCTAACAAAAGGGCCATGACGGGCACACTGCCGGCAACACCCGTTAGAAATTCAGACCAAGTCAGCCCGTCTGCTGCGTGGGTCAGACTAAAATTGCCTACTAAAACCAGGCCGCTCCAGCCACCAAGAAAGACCAAGCAACTGGTCGTCACTGCACTGCCAGTGTAGCCGAGTAAGAGCCGCTGACGACTAACTGGCCGCGCGTAGAGGGCGTCTAACCACCCGGATAAATCGTCGTGGTAGAGTTTGAAAATCAGTTGTAAACCAGGAATACTCGCGACGGCGGTCAGGACTAGTGCAATCGTAGAACTATAGGTGAGAATCAACTGATGGTTGGCGGCATGAAGGGCATTGGTACCAAAGACTTGTTGCATGGTCGGGTTGGTCTTTAAGATGTCGCCGATGGTGTCGAAGACGGCACCATAAGCCGCGCCTAGAACGGTGATGCCGAGGACCCAACCCATAATGACGCGATACTCTTGGCGCCAAAGCAAGGTGATGGGTCCGCGTAAGGCCCGTGCGGCCGTGGCGCGACCGGCACGAATCGTTAAGATACCAGCCCCCAAGTCCCGGCATTGTGCCCAGACACTGGCACTGCCTAGGCAGAGTAGACCCAAGCCACCGAACAGGATCAAGGGGAGCAAGCGCGGCTGCTGATAGGGGGCTAATTTTTCGACCCAGCCCAAAGGAGATAACCAGGTGTAACGAGGAGCTTGCACATCGGTCAGCATTCGCACGAGATAGCTCAGACCAAAAAGCGCGTAAGCCAGACCCGTAGCGCTAGTGGCGTGGTCGGCTAGTTGGGCACTCAAGAGGGCCAACATGCCAAAGACCCAGCCACTGGCGGCTAACCCCAAGCCAATCACCCAATTTCCTAGCCAAGTCGCGCCGGGTAAACCCGCCAGACTCAACCCTAAGGCATCCAAAATGCCAATGCTGAGATTGATCAGTGTGAGTTCGATGACGGCGGCTTGTAGCGGCGCCAGGCTGCCGATAGCATGTGCCCGTAAGAGTTCAGTGATGCCGGTATCCTCTTCATGACGGGTGGCGTGAATTCCGAGTGAGATGCTCATGACGACCTGAATCAAGGCCATAAATAGTAACATCTCGTTAGCGAAGACTTGCGCCGTGGTGGCATGAGTGCCCAGGCGAAAGGGGCCGAACAACGCGACGATGGCGGGGGTCTTTAAAGCTTGGGTGATGCCGGCAATTTCAGCGGGTGTGCCGTAGATGGTCGCGAATTTAGCGGCGACGGCCATCATGAGACCAACTAAACTGACGCCCCATAGTAGGAGGCGCCACCAGTCACGCCGGAGCGCCAAGCGGGTCAATTGGCCGGTTTGGGTAAATGGCCCCATGCCAGTCACTCCTTTCCGTAGTAGTGCAAGAAGAGGTCTTCTAGGGTCGGCGGCGTACTGGTCAGCGCCACGATTTGGTGGCGAGCTAAAGCGGCTAAGACACCAGGCAACTGATCGGCTTCGACGGCAAATTGCCACTCATTGACTTGGTGCCCGACCCGGGCTTCGTGGATTCCGGGTAGGGCCGCGGGGTCCACCGGCGTTTGGGTCGTGATGGTGATTTGCGTGCGGGTCAAATGGCGCATGTCAGCTAACGTCCCGGTCTCAATGATGGTATCGTCGCGGATGATGGCGATGCGGTCACACATCCGCTCGACTTCTGACAAGATGTGACTGGATAACAACACGGCTTTCCCTTGTTGTTTCAGGGCTAAAACGGCCTCTTGAAAGTATTTTTCGTTGAGCGGGTCCAAGCCGGCAGTCGGTTCGTCGAAGATGTAGAAGTCTGCCGGCTGGGAAAAGGCGGCAATCAAGGCGACCTTTTGGCGGTTACCCTTGGAGTAAGTCCGCGCCTTTTTGGTGGGGTCGAGGGCAAAGCGGGTGATCAGCCGGTCGGTACGGGCACTGTGAGCCACCCCGTTAAGCCGCAGTAACAAATCGATGATCTCGCCACCGGTCAGGTTAGGCCAGAGTGTCACGTCGCCGGGAACGTACGCCAGGCGTTGATGGATGGTGACCCGGTCGCGCCAAACGTCGTGACCAAAGATGGTGGCCGACCCGCCACTAGCGCGGATCACTCCCAGCAGGGTCCGAATCGTAGTCGATTTACCGGCGCCGTTGGGACCAATGAAACCGAAGACTTCGCCAGCATTGACGGTGAAGGTGATGTCGTGGAGCGCGGTGAACGTTCCGAAACGTTTTTGCAAGTGGTTGATTTGCAGAATGGGTTGGGTCATTAGTCATCCTCCTTCGTGACGATCGAATTGCCCCCAGCGTAAGCCCGGGCTAACGGGAAGTCAACGGAAGGTCCGCGGACGGTCGGGAATAGTTCGTTAAGCTGGTTAGAGGGTATGCTAGAATGAAAGAGAGAAGCAGGGGTAACCTACCGGAAAATGATGAAAGAAGGCAGTTGACATGACAACTGACACAACGCTTGCGGCGGTGCACGATTTCGCTCGAAGCAAGATGCGCGACGATGAGACCGGCCACGGGTTCGACCATATTCAACGGGTGGTCGGGTTGACCGAGCGCCTTTTACAGGCGTACCCGCAGGTCGACCGCTTGTTGACGCTGACGGCGGCTTATTTGCACGACGTCATTGATGAAAAATTGGTTGCGGATACCCGGGTAGCCAGCCAGGAAGTCCGCACTTTTTTAGCAGCCCAGGGCTTTAGCGGCGCGCAACAGGAGACGATTTTCTTGATTATGACCAACATGTCCTTCCATAAGACGCTGGACGGCACGGCTAAGCCCTTACCGTTGGCCGGCCAAATCGTCCAGGACGCCGACCGGCTCGATGCGATTGGCGCGATTGGGATTGCCCGGGCCGTGTACTTTGGCGGTCACTTTGGCGAAAAGATCTACGATCCCACGGTGACCCCACGAACACAGATGACCCACGCGCAGTATCGGGACCTGGGCCACGAGACCGTCATCAACCACTTCTACGAAAAATTATTGACGTTAAAGGACTTGATGAACACCACGGCCGCGAAGAAGTTAGCCGCCCACCGACAATGGGTCATGGAAGATTTTTTGACGGAATTTAAAGCCGAATGGCAAGCGCAGCGTTAGGTTGCATTGCCGGGAATGAAAACGCCCACCAAAGCTGATACTGGGGGCGTTTTCAATTCATGCGGGCGCACTTAACCCATGACATTCGGCTAAAAAGTGCGTATGATAGACGTCGTGTGCGCGACAATAACGAAAAGGTAAGCAGATGAGTTTGAAAGTGCGGGCCACGGCGTTAAGGTTCTCTTAGGTGGGAACAGTGGCCGCACAACCTAAACAGAGAAGGAGTGTTGATATGGCAGAACAAGCAGAGCCACAAAAATTAACGGGGCGGCGCATGGTCGCCATCGTGGCGGTTGCCTTGATGGCGTTCGTGGGTATCCTGGTCGAAACGTCGATGAACGTGACCTTTCCGACCTTGATGCGCAGTATGCACGTCTCGTTGGATACCGTCCAATGGGTTGCGACGGGGTATTTACTGACCGTGGCGTTACTGATGATTACCTCGGCGTACTTGAAACAGCGATTCACGAACCGACAATTGTTCGTGACGGGAGCGAGTTTGTTCATCGTTGGGGCGCTGATTTGTGCGCTAGCTCCTAATTTTCCAATCCTATTACTAGGACGCCTGGTCCAAGCCGGCTGTGCGGGGATTGCGATTCCGCTGATGATCAACGTCGTGGTGGAAAGCGTGCCGCGGGCCAAACTCGGCTTTTACCTGGGGATGACCGGACTGATCTTGATGATTGCACCAGCCAGTGAGCCGACCTTTGGTGGGATCATGGTCGCCATTGCCGATTGGCGGATGATCTTCTGGTCAACGTTGCCCGTCGAACTTCTGATTCTTATTTTTGGTTGGAAAGCTATCCAACAATACAGCCCGACACAAAAAGCTAAGTTCAATTGGAGCCAATTCGTGTTATTAGCCATTGCCTTTATTGCCATTACGTTGGGGTTCAACAGTCTGAATACAGCTGGCTGGTTGAGTTGGCAATTCTTGGGTGGCTTGATCGTGGGGGTACTTGCCATCTTGTGATATATCCGGTTAAATAAGACCAGTGACCACCCCATCTTGCGACTGGAAATTTTCCGTAATCCAATTTTTACCTACAGTTTCTTCGCTTACGTGATTTTGCAATTTTGTAATATTGGGATTAATTTGGAACTGCCGAACTACGCGCAAATCGTGGTCGGCGCCGGATCGTTAGCCGGTGGGATGATGTTACTGCCCGGCAGTTTGATCACGGCCATCTTGCAGCCTTTATTCGGCCGGATGTTGGATGAGCACGGGGCGAAGTTACCCATCCTACTCGGAAGTAGCCTGTTTTTCGTGGCAGCCTTAGCCTTTACGGTGTTGGGGCAACACTTATCCATCCTAGTGATTTCGCTCCTGTACATTTTGTTCAGTATTGGGCGGTCAATGGCCTTTAGTAACACCATGACCAACGGCCTGAAGGAAGTTACGATTGCACAACGGGCCGATGCCAACGCGATTTACAACACCGGGCAACAGTTTGCCGGGTCGTTGGGGACCACCATCTTGGTAGCACTGATGTCATCGGTTCGCGGTGGCGGGTTATCGTACGCCCACGCCACGGCCGTCGGGAGCCAACTAGCCTTTGGATTGATTTTAACGTTGAGTATCAGCAACTTTGGCTTTTACTTTATCGTGTTCCGACACCAGAAGAACGATTAACGACTGTTTTTCTGTTAGTCTAATAACTAAAATGACCAGTCATAGTTGGGATTACGCCGACTAAGACGGGTCATTTTTGATGAGGATTGCGTTAGATTTGGACCATCACCACGGCACCAGCGATGAGGATGCCCAGACCCGCGGAGGTGGTCAGGGTCCGTTTGGGATCAGCTTCCTTTAGGATGACGATACCCAGTAAGGTGGCCACGACGACGTTCAATTGGGTCAATACGAACGCGTTGACCAGGCCGTTTAATTGCAGAGAAATTAAGTAAACGGATGACGAGACCGAGAAAATCAGCCCCGAGGTGATGTTTCGCAGGCCAGCTGGATCGTTGCCGGGAAGTCGATGCCGACCGACTAAGTAAAGAATCAACGAGGTACTGAGCATGCCCAGGGCCTGGGGCAAAAAGCCGTTGATGCCACTAGTCGAGTTGGCGTAGTGGGGGAAGCCGGAGTACCCCCAGTAGCCAAAGGTCGTGGCGAGTAATAACAGGTAGCCCCGCAAGTTTTTAACGGTTAAGCCGCCGACGCCGTTAGCGACGCCCACCACGATAATCATCAAGGCCCCCAGGCCCAAAGCGGTATCTTGGATCCCACGCCATTCACCGAACAACCAGCCGCCAATCAGTGAATTACCAATGATTTGAAAAGCGGTGGATAGTGGCATGGTCAAACTGACGCCGAGTTGACCGTACCCCCAGTACTGGCCACATTGACCGATACTCCAAAAGGCGCCGGAAATGAAATAAAGCCCAAAATCGTGCGCACTAATATTGAAACGAAAGATGACTTGGAGGGCCGTGGCGGTCATGACGATGCCCATACTGGTTCCCAATAATTGTTGCAAACAACTGCCACCGGTTAGTTTGCGCATCCAGATTGGTAAAATTCCCCAAAAAAGGGCGGGGATGAGCCCGATTAAAATGTTCATGGTCAAACTCCTGTTAAGCGAAAGGAACAGTCACGTAAAAGGGCGCGGGCCGTGACGCTGGTCATTGGTTAAGACAGTCTAAGGCCCGACACCCGCTCGGGAATTTTCGCCCGGCCACGCCAGGGCCTTAAAGCGGTGACCATGGGATAAGCTAACAGTTGACGGAGGTGGGGGGTGACGGTGGCAAGCACCACTTGGTCATTCAAGCCATCAGCTTTCGGACTGACGATAGTGTAAGGCATGAAACCAGGGGTAAAGATAATTCTACACCCAGCTTGTGCGTCATTATCGCTGGCGCGGTGGTCAACGAGGACGCTGACCGCCGGCATTTTTCGAGGAAATAAGAGAGCTGATAACATGAACGACACCTACTTTCCGTGAAGAATCACTCTTAGAGTAGCAGGCTAAGAAACCGTTTTCAATACCAATCGAAAAAAATTACCCTCTTTTTGATGAAACGGGTAATTTGGTTTAGCTGGTTAATCTGTGCTGTCGGGAACCAGGACGAAACGCTGGCCATGGTCCGTTCCCGCTTCTAATTGCGTGTGGCAGTCGGCCGCCGTACTGAAATGACGTTGGGTGAGGTGGTCTTCGAGAAGGGCGTGGTGGGCAAAAGCTTGGTTCAACCGGTGTGCCGCGCGGGCTAATTGGTTGCTGGTCGCGTGACTGATAATGAACCCGACAATGGATTGGTCTTGCATGTAGAAGCGGCGCCAATCGATTGGTACCGAGCTGGCTTTGGGGGCGGTGATCATGGTGAGCTGCCCGTGTGGGGCTAGATAGGCCAGATTGGTTGGTAAGCTGACCTGACCGGAAGTGTCGATGACGTGGTCGAAAGTCGCCCCATTTAAGGCGGCGAGGGTGTGGTAGTCAACGCACCGGGCACTCCCCATTTGGCGACAGATTGCGAAGTCTTGCGGCGCGGACGTGGTGGTCACGGTAAGGCCCATCTGAGTCGCTAATTGACAAAACTTGCGCCCAACGTTACCGGCACCGCCCGCAACTAAGAGGCTTTGGCCAGCTTGGGCTTGCATCATGTCGGTCAACACGATGGCTGCGGTCGCCGCCGAATGGACGGCCGCGACCAGGTGGAAGGGGTCGACGCCGGTAGGGACCGGATAAAGGCGGTCAGTGTCCACCAGGGTGTATTCAGCCGTGGCGCCGAGCCGCCCACCGTAGCCCGCCGAGTTGGTCCACACCAGATCCCCGATGTGCCAGGGACTGGCGGCATCAGCCACAGCGGTCACGGTTCCGACCAGGTCGCGGCCCACGATATGTGGGGTTGCCAAGGGGGTTTGAAACGCACCACTACGGACGAACGTATCGACGTGATCGACCGCCACACCTAAAACTTGAACTAAGACTTGGTGGGCGTGAGGAACGGGGCGCGGAATCTCAGTCACGGTGAGCACTTCTGGCCCACCAAATTGGGTAAAAGTAACGGCTTGCATGGTGAATTCCTCCTTAATACGGGTTATTGAATGCGCGTGAGGCGCTGGATGCCCAGTGCCCCGGCAATGGCGCCAATAATCAAGATGATGTAGACGATGTTTTGGGGGGTGCCGGTTGGGTCGAGGTGGTAGGCCCAGCCGTAAAGTGATGGCCCCAACGCAGCCATGAAGTACCCGCCGGCTTGGGCCATCCCGGAGAGCCGCGCGGTAATCAACGGTTTCGCGGTCTTGAGGCCGAACATGGTCGTGGTGTAAATGAAGAAGAAACTGACGGCGATACCGACCAGCAAGTTTTCCAGTAACCAAAAACTGAACGAAGCGGTGTTTTGAAAGAAGAGCATGCTACCGGCGACAATCCCGCAAATGCCGGCCCCGGCAATCAACCGGCGTAACCTGGTGGGGCCAAGTTGGGTCAAGAGATGCGGGGTCACCACGTACACGGGCACGCCCACTAGTGAATAGATGGCGATGATGAAACCTACGTGATCGGCGCTTAAGTGGTGGTAGCTCATCAAAACCGGGAACCAGGCGGCGATGGTGTAGTTTAAGACGGATTGGCAGCCAAACGTCAGTAAGAAAAGCCAGGCATGGGGATTGGTCCACAGGCTGGGGCCCTTGGGAGTCGGCTGAGTGTGGTCAGTCGGCGTGGCTTTCATTTTTTCGGGCAGGTGGCGACTGACGACCAGCCAAAAGGCGAAGACTAACAGCGCCACACCGGCTAGAATCGTGAGAATCGACGGCCAACCCCACAGATGGGTGGCGGGGGCCGTTAATAGGTTGAACCCGGCGCTTCCCAAGTTCATGGTGAAGGAGTACAGGGTGGTGTACAACGCGATTTTGAGCGGGAAATAAGCCTTAATGAAGGCGGGCATAAACACGTTGAGGTGGGCGATGCTGATACCAATCAGGATGGTGCCCAAAAAGAGGGTCGGTAGGGTGATGATCAACCGTAACCCTGACCCGACCAGGAGTAGGAGCAAAATCAGTCCCATGGCGGGTTTAACCCCCAGTTTAGCTAGCGGTATGGCGGCGAAGTTCGAAAAGAGTAAAAACATCACCAACGGGAGCGTGGTCAGTAACCCCAGACTTTCGGTCGAAACGCCCAATTGGTGGGCCAATTGGGTTACGATGAGTGGTGGGGTGGTGATTGGGGAGCGCATTAACAACCCGATGGCCAGTACCACCAGGAGGATTTCAATAGTATGTTCTGCTTTTTTAGCCATACGAGCGACCTTTCTGTGGAAGAATTTTTGGGGCACAATCATTAAAGTTTAAAACCTGAAAAGTTGTGTCTGGAGGAATCGAGATAAAAGATACTTTCATTCTATAACGAATTTACCTCGAAAGAAACTGGCTTTGAACGTCAAAAAAGCCTGGGGCACGGCCCCAGACTCTTTCGAGTTGTTGTCAAGTTATTAGGAATTCAGAAGTCTGAAAGGAGTTAGCCCTTAGTCTTCAAAGAAGCCAAAGTAGTTTTTGGCATTGTTGTACGAGATGTCTTGGACAATCTTACCCAAGTACTCGTAGTCGTCAGGAACCTGGCCCCGAACGACCCACTCACCGATTAGGTCACAGAGAACCCGCCGGAAGTACTCGTGCCGTGGATACGACAGGAAGCTCCGTGAATCAGTCAGCATGCCGACGAAGTTTGGTAACAGGCTCTGTTGGGCCATGATTCGCAGTTGGTCGTGCATGCCTTCGCGGGTATCGTTGAACCACCAAGCACAGCCGAGTTGCATCTTTTGTTTGATGCCGCCCTGGAAGTTCTGCATGCCAGTTGCCAGTTCCATCCAATCGTTGGGGTTGGTGGAGAAGAAGATGGTCTTTGGAATCCCGTCTTCTTCGGCCATGTCGCTCATCAACGCCATGATTTCACCGGCGATGCCCGGTTCGGATCCCATGGAGTCAAAACCGGTGTCGGCGCCCAACTTCCGGAACATCGGGCCGTTAGCGTTGCGCAAAACGTTCATGTGGTATTGCATGGTGAAGTCGTATTGCTTGTTCAAACGCATCAGAATTTCCAACAAGAGGGTGGTGTAGCCATCCACTTCGGCAGCGGTCAACTTCGTGTTATCCTTAGTTGCCTTGGTTAGGATTTGGTTGAACTCGTCCTTAGAAATCTTGCGGAAGTGGTAGCTGTTCAACCCGTGGTCGGACAACCGGCCACCCATCTGGCTAAAGAACTGGAAACGGTTGTCGAGTGCCTTGACCAGGCTGTCGTAGTCGGTGATGGTAACGCCGGCCGCGGCGCCCAGTTGTTTAAGGTAGGCGCCAAAGTCGCCTTGGTTAATACGGACTAAATTATCAGGCCGCATCGCCGGCAGAACTTTGAACCCGTTTTCATTTTCATCAGCCTTAATCAGCTTGTGATAGTGCAGGTCGGACGACGGGTCGTCGGTGGTGCAGACCACCTTGACGTTCATGTTCTTAATCAGGTTGCGGGGCTTGAAGGCCTCACTTTGGACCATTTCATTGGCCTTTTTCCAGATAGCCGGGGCAGTCTTGGTGTTCAGTGGTTCATCGATACCGAAGAAGCGCTTGAGTTCCAGGTGGGTCCATTCGTACAACGGGTTACCGATGGACTTTTCGATGGTGCCAGCCCAGGCGAGGAACTTTTGATATTCGTCGCCGTCACCGGTGATGAGGTCTTCGGGAACCCCGTTGGCCCGTTCGAGCCGCCACTTGTAGTGGTCGCCTAGGCTCCCGTCGTTTAGCCACAGACGGGTGATGTTCGGGTAGTTCTTGTTTTCGTAGATGTCCTTTAGCTCCAAGTGGCAATGGTAGTCAATGATGGGCATGTTTTCAGCATAATCGTGATACAGCGTCTTGGCTGGATCATTGGTGAGCAGAAAATCTTCATTCAATAAGGTCATGAAAAAAGCTCCTTTGTAAAAATTAGATTGTAAATGGAACCCGGTAGAAAGGACGGTAAAAACAAAGCAGACTAGTTGTTAGTTTGTTCTTCCTTTTCTTCTTCGGCGTTTTCATTATGAATCTTAGCCAACTTAGCAGCGTTTTCGTTAACTCGCTTCTTGCTCAATGGGTAGAAGAAGAGTAACAACAAGGCAGCGACTAACAGGCAGACCGTCGGCACACCAGTAGCCAAGTTGTAGATTTGGTCGATAACGGCTTGCGATTGGGTAGCACCGCCACCAGTGGAGGACTTGTAACCGATGAAGGTCAACATGAACCCACCGAAACCACCGGCAATAGCTTGAGCGACTTTCCGGGCAAAGGAGTTGACCCCGTATACGATCCCGTCTTCCCGGACACCGGTCAAGACTTCGTGATTATCGATAACGTCGGTGATGAAGGCCCAAACCATCAGGTTGAAGACCCCGGCACCTAAGGAACCGAAGAACATCATGACCAGGTAGAAGTACATGTTGGACGTATGCACGACCATCAAGATTCCGTAAAGAGCGGCCCCGATGATAAGTGAGACGATAGAGCATTCCTTTCGGCCGAACGTCCGGGTCATCCAGTTACTGAATGGCGCCAATAAAATAACGGTCGCAAAGTTGAAAATAAGGGCAATCCCCATGAAGGACGTATTCTTGAAGTAGTCGTTGAACAGGTAGGAAATCAAGGTCCCGGAGAGGTTTTGGTTGATAACGACCATGATATCGACTAAGACCAAGACGATTAAGGCTTTGTTCTTAAACAAGCCTTCGACCACTTGGCCAAGGGGAACAGGCTTACTCTTTTCAGTCCGGACCCGTTCAGTTGTCAGGTGAGTCGTTAATTGGTAACTGATGTAGCCTAAGATAGCACAAGCCACAACGACCCAGAAGAACCGGTTCCCGGAAATCTTTTGGGAAGCGCCGATGTAGATGAACATTGGGACGATGTAACTAGTAATCATGGAACCCACGGATGCCCCAATGGACCGGAACGTTGACAAGGACGTCTTGTCGTTCGGGTCGCTACTGATAGCAGAGGCCATGGAACCGTAAGGGATGTTAACGGCGGAGTAGAAGATCCCCCAAGCAATGTAAGTAATGAAGACCCAGGTCAACCGTAATGGTAAGGCCCAGTCCTTCACGATAGGGACAAACAGCAGAATCAAAGCGATCAGTAACGGGTAGCGCATCCGATTGATCCAAGGCTTGAACCGGCCAATCTTATGTAGTTTACTGTTATCGACCAACCGACCAACGGTAATATCGGCAAAGGCGTCGACGAATCGGGCAATCAAGAAGATTACCCCGACTTGCGACCCCGTTAACCCTAAGACGTTGGTGTAAAAAATCATCAAGAACGAGTTAACAATGTTAAACGAGAAATTATTTCCGATATCCCCGAACATATAACCAATTTTATCTTTGATATTGAACGGTGATGCGGAAATCGTAATGGTCTTTTGTGTCTCCAACGAAAGTCACTTCCTAAACTAAATTTTTAATAAAAGACGAATTACCGCAGTGGTAAACAAAAATTGCTGAAACAGATAAAAGCGGAAGTTTGTCAAATGGTGTTGAAGGATAGTTTCTATCCTTTGGAGATCTCCTCGTGTGGGAGATCTTTTTTGTTGTTTTATTAGTTGCGGCGTTTAATCTGGTGTGTTGTCTGAATAT
>NZ_QXIL01000012.1 GCF_004115745.1 Levilactobacillus suantsaii
GCTCATCGATTGTTGTTACATTTTAAAAGCGAATTGACTTCGCAAATATTGTTTGGGTTTGAATAAATTCAAACCGCCCTACACATATTTGGTTTGTCGAAACAATGTTCAGTTTTCAAGGATCTACCAAGTTATCTAATGAAGTGATTGCTTCATGACAACTTTTAAAGTATAGCATGTCATCAATTCCTTGTCAATAACTTTTTTCACCGATAATTTGAATATATATTCAAATTATCACGGAAGCCGTCATCGACTTGATTTCTTGAATTGACAACATAAAACATTGTATCAGTTGCACTTGTCGGCGTCAAGCTTAAATTTAAATTGCGGATAGATATCCATAAATCAAATCTTTATGCATTCAGCTGCTTTGTGACAACAGCTAATATCATATCAATCATTCCCAAGTCGGTCAAGCTTTTTCGTCAATAAATAACTAAAAAGCCTTATTCTCAGTTAATCTCTCACTTTAGACCACTTAAGAGGCTAAACAAAACGGAACCCACAGCACCAGACCATTTAGTCTGGACCGCCGGGTTCCGTTTCGTTATCGCTATAACTTCAATCCAAGAACGACCGCTTGATTAATCACGATACCGTCGAACCGGTCGGTCCCGACTACTCGTGGCCAACTGATTCAAGAAGCGGGCCAACAGCGTGTGCATGGTCTCCTCATCCGTGGCGTCCGCCAACGCAACTTTAGTCCGGGCCGCGTGCGGAATCCCTTTCAGATAGTAGGCCACCTGATTGCGAAAGTCGCGGGGGCCATCTTGGGGGCCCTTGGCTAAACATAGCGCGTGCAAATGTGCCTGGGCCCATTTTACCTTCTGTGTTGGGGTTGCTTCCGGTAAGAGTTCCCCCGTTGTCAGGTAATGATTAACGCGTTTCAATAACCAGGGATTCCCCATGACGGCACGCCCAATCATCACAGCATCCGCGCCAACTTCCGTCAACATGCGTTGCGCATCTTGTGGCGTCCGCACATCGCCGTTGCCCATAAAGGGAATGGTCAGCTGTTGAGCCACTTGCGCCAACAACTCCCAATCGGCGTGTCCCTGATACATTTGTTTCCGTGTCCGCCCGTGCATTGCCAGGGCGCTAGCCCCCGCACTTTGCGCCGCCAACGCGTTATCCACTGCGTACAAGTGGTGGTCATCCCAACCGGTCCGCATCTTGACCGTGACCGGCTTGTCTACGGCCGCCACGACTGCTTTAACCATGTGGTAGACCTTATCTGGATCCAGTAGCCATTTTGCCCCGGCTTCCGTATTAACCACCTTATTGACCGGGCAGCCCATATTAATATCAATGATATCGGCTGGAGTCTGTTGATCCACAAACTGAGCGGCCTGGACCAAAGTTTCCTCGGTACCGCCGAAGATTTGGATGCTCATGGGGTGTTCGTGCGGATTGACCGCCATCATGTCTAAGGTTCGAGGATTCTGGTAGTGAATCCCCGCTCCTGAAATCATCTCGCATTCGACCAAACCAGCGCCAAACTCCTTACAAATGACTCGAAAGGCCACGTTCGTCACCCCCGCCATCGGGGCCACGACCACCCGGTTAGGAATCGTGACGTTGCCAATTTTCCAAGGCGTATCGTTCATTATTTCGCCTGGGCGTGAGCTAAGATTGCCCGCAAGTCATCTTCTGAGAACTGATACTTGTTCCCACAGAAGTGACAAACGGCTTCGGCTCCGTGATCTTGATCGATCATCTCTTGAATAGCGTCGGCTGATACGGACGCCAGTGCGGAAGCAAAGCGGTCCTTTGAACAATCACACTTGAACTCGACCGGCAGCTTTTGCAAAATTTGAATGTCTTCGTCTGGGAATAAGAGTCGTAAAATGTCTTCCGGCTTTTGACCGTCCAAGAGGAGTTCCGACACCATCGGCATTTCCTTGAGCCGTTTCTCCAGTCGCGCAATTGCTTCGTCTGAAGCACCAGGCATCACCTGAATCATAAATCCACCAGCGACTTTGACCGTGTTATCAGGTTCTACGAAAACTGAGACCCCCACGGAACTTGGAATCTGTTCAGACTTCGCCAAATAATAGGTAAAGTCTTCACCCAATTCACCTGAAACCAATGGGACTTGGCCGGTGTACGGTTGACCTAACCCCTGATCCTTCGTGACCGTCAACATCCCGTTAGTGCCAACCGCCTTTTTAACGTCCAGTTTGTGCTTAGGGTTCAACGGCAAGCTCGTGTGCGGGTATTGGAGGTAGCCTTTGACCGTTCCGTCCGCATTGCCGTCCGCCACAATGGCGCCGACTGGACCGTGGCCGTCGACCTTGACCGTTAACTTCTCATCACCCTTAAGCAGTGACGTTGAGAGTAACACTGTCCCAATCAGGGTCCGGCCTAACGCCGCCGTTGCCGCGCTCCAACTATCATGGCGCCGTTGAGCCTCCGCGACCGTATCCGTTGCGTCCATGGCGTAAGCCCGAAACATGCCATCCGCAATTAAACTCTTAATTAAGTAATCTGCCATTCGTTTGTCTTTCCTTTCACCTGTCAGTTTATCATGCCTTACCATACCAAAAAAACGCGCTTTTGCAAATATCCCGCCTCTTAACATCCCAGACCAGAAACACAAAAAGGCCTGGGAAACAGTTCCCAGGCCCCTTGATGGTAGTGCTTATTCGGAATCATCTGAATGGTGCTCATCATCCGCTGCTGAGCTAGCCGCAGAACTCGATGCGGAGGAATCCCCGTCACCAGTTTGGTTGGCTTCGCTGCTGGCTGCTGACGACGCTAATTTCGCTTGCGTGTCGGCGTGACGAGCCGCTTCCCGACGTTCTAGTTCACGCTTGGATTCTTCAAACGTGGCCGCCTTTTCACTCGGAAATTCAGCATCGCTGTCCTTTTCCGGCATCTTCCCAGTCTGATACAAACTGAGAATTTGCTTTTCGTCCAGCGTCTCGTACTTCAGCAAGGCTTCCGCAATAATCTTGTGTTCTGCCTTGTGCTCTTCGAGGATCTTCCGTGCCGTCTCGTGCCCTTCGTTAATCAGGCGCCGGACTTCACTGTCAATCAAGCTGGCCGTGTGTTCAGAGTAAGCGGGTTGGTTATAGTACCCGGCCCCAGCAAATGGTTGGCCACCGGCACTTTCCAACGCCACCGTTCCGACGGCGTCACTCATTCCGTATTGGGTCACCATGGCCCGCGCAATCTGCGTGGCTTGCTCAAAGTCATTCGAAGCCCCGGACGATTCGGAATGGAAAATCAATTCTTCGGCCGTCCGACCACCCATTAACCCGGCAATTTGTTCCATGGCGTTCTTCTTAGACATCAACATTTGATCTTCTCGTGGCAACATGATGGCGTACCCGCCAGCACGGCCCCGCGGAACGATCGTGACCTTATGAACAACCCGGGCGTCGTTCAAGACCAAGCCCACCAGTGTATGACCGGCTTCATGGTACGCCACGGTCTTGCGTTCCTTAGGACTGATGACTCGGTCCTTCTTAGCAGGCCCGGCAATGACTCGGTCTTCGGCTTCGTCTAAGTCGGAAGCATCGACCTGCGTCTTATTCCGCCGAGCAGCTAACAAGGCCGCTTCATTCAAGAGGTTTTCCAAGTCAGCCCCGACAAAGCCCGGCGTCTGCTTGGCGATTTCTTTCAAATCGACATCATTAGCCAATGGCTTGTTCTTGGCGTGGACCTTCAGAATGGCTTCCCGACCCTTAACATCTGGTCGGCCAACCAAGATCTTCCGGTCAAACCGTCCTGGCCGTAGTAAGGCGGGGTCCAAAACATCGGACCGGTTCGTCGCCGCCATGACAATGACGCCTTCGCTTCCGGTAAACCCGTCCATTTCAACCAGTAATTGGTTCAGCGTTTGTTCTCGTTCGTCGTGGCCACCGCCCATGCCGGCACCCCGTTGACGACCAACCGCATCGATTTCATCAATAAAGATGATAGAAGGTGCGGCCTTCTTGGCCTGTTCAAACAGATCCCGGACACGGCTAGCCCCGACACCAACGAACATTTCCACGAAATCAGAACCTGAAATCGAGTAGAATGGAACGCCAGCTTCACCGGCAACGGCCTTCGCCAACAACGTTTTCCCAGTTCCTGGCGGGCCCTCGAGCAAGACCCCGGATGGTATCCGGGCGCCCAACGAAACAAATTTCCGCGGATTCTTCAAGAACTCAACCACTTCGACCAGTTCTTGCTTTTCCTCTTCCTCACCAGCAACGTCCGCAAAGCGAACCTTGTTCTCTTTACTGTCCGCCGGTTTGGCTTTGGACTTCCCAAAGTTCATGACTCGACCATTGCCGCCACCTTGGCCGGCTTGACCCATCATCATGTAGAAGAAGAAGAAGAAAATGACTAGTGGTGCAGCGTAAACTAATAAGTTCAGCCAGAAGCCGCTTGATTCCTCCGCTTTGGTATTCATCTTGACATTGTGCTTCTTGGCAGTCTTATCAATCGCGGAAACCGTCGAGTTGTTAGTCAAGACTTGGGTGCTAAAGGCCGTTACAGCAGTACTCTTCGAACCACCTAGGCTAAAGCCGGTGTTCGTGGTCCGCTTTTGCGCGTTCCGGTACTCCCCGGTAATCTTGTAGACGCCCCCGGAAGGCTGAATAGAAAAACTCTTAATCTTATTCGCGTTCAGGTCTTTGACGAATTGACTCGATTGGATTTCTTGGGATTGTGAGTTGGTGTTATTTCCATTAAATAAATAGAACACACCAATGATCAACAAGAAGACCACAATGTAAAACAGGCTGCTACGAAACAGTCCGTTTCGTCGATTATTCATGTCGTGCCTCCTTTACCCACAGTTCCCAATCTAATCACAGATGGGAACGAAATTTAGAGCTTATGCCCCTTTAACTAAATAAGATGTTATCACAATTGACTATCGTTGACTAATTATTTATCTATAAACTGCCGGCTTCAAAACACCGACGTACGGGAGGTTACGATATTTTTCGTCGTAATCCAACCCGTAACCCACGACAAACTCACTAGGGACGTTGAAACCTACGTAATCCGCCTTGGCTTCAACCACGCGGCCACTCGGTTTATCCATCAACGTGCAGACCTTAATGGACTTGGCTTGCCGTTCCTTCAGTAAGTCTTCCAAATACTTCAAGGTCCGTCCGGTATCGATAATGTCTTCAACTAACAAAACGTCCCGTCCGGCAACGTCTGTGTCTAGGTCCTTCAACAGGGTGATGGTCCCCGAAGAAGCCGTGCCCCCGTGATAACTAGAGACATCAATGAAGTCAATTTCGGCGTAAATATCCATGTCCCGAATCACATCGGTCATGAATAAGATAGCCCCCTTTAAGACACAGATAATCAACGGCGTCTTTCCTTGGTAATCCTTTGCCAACTGGGTCCCTAAACGTTTACAAGCCGCGGCTATGTCTTCCTCGCTGTACAGGACCTTTTCAATATCGTTATTCATGCTGTTCCCCTTTCGCCGATCTTGGCTGAATGCCAATGTGATAGTTTGTCGTGTGTGCCCGTGGCGGTAAGACCGACCACTTCACACCCAGAGCCGCCAAAACGGCGCCCTGCGCGGTGACTAAAACGGCCACCTGCGCCCGTTGCGCTCGGGGCACCTTCGCGTTGATCAGTGCGCGCCGAACCGTCTGATGTTGCCCATTAGCTAACCGCAAAGTATCAGCAGCTTGCCACGAGCGGACCGTCAACGGAAAATCAGCGGTGGTCAACGCGACCACTTGCCGCTGGGGCAACGCCGCGGGTGGCGTTTGAAAAACGCCCAGCAACCGATTGTCCCCAACCGGTTGCCATTGGTTCAAGTCTACCATGAAACTAAATTTCGCCACGGATTTTTCTCCGAATTTTGTGGACTTTTTTAAGTGAAATGTCCGGTACTGCTTCGTCAGGACCCAACCGGCCCCCAAGTCAATCTGGCCTGTGGCTCGTTGCGCGTTCCCTAACAGGTGCAATGCCTGGTCGAGCCGGGTCGCTTGCGTACTTAAAGTGGGCGCTAGTCGCTTGATCAGCCGCGCTAACAATAACCGTTGTTCGCTCACCGGCTGAGCTAGCAGTAACGGGATTCGCCCACTAACCGGCTGCCAATTCGTGACGATGATCGCCAGTTGCGCGTCCAACGCCCGGTCAGCCACTTGCAGGACCGCCGTAAGTTGCTGGCCGTAGTCGACCAGGTGGGCGCCGGCCTGCGGATTTTGCTGGTGTAACACCGGTAGTACCTGGTGCCGGATTCGGTTGCGACTAGCCACTAAATCTTGATTCGTCGCGTCTTCAAACCATGGAATCTGTTGTGTCGTGGCGTACGTGCGTAACTGTTGCTTGGTAAAAGGCAGTAATGGGTGAATCACCCGCCCCACGCCTAACGGTCGACTCGCCGCCATTCCCGTGAGTTGGGCCAGATTGCCGCCGCGCAAAAGCTTGAGCAAAATGGTCTCGGCCTGCTCATCGCTTTGGTGCGCCGTGGCGACCCAGTCAGCGTGCTGTTGCCGGAGTTGTTCGGCAAAGAAAGCGTACCGAAACTGCCGGGCCGCATTCTCCAGTCCCTGTTTGGGGTGTTGGGTACGCGGCCAGTGGGTCACCACTAACGGCAACTGCCGCTCGGCACACCACCGCGTCAAAAAGGCTTCTTCGCGTTGGCTCTGGGCCCGTAGTTCGTGGTTCACGTGCACCACGGTCAACTGGGGCCGCTCAGCCGTTGGCAAGTTTGCCAGTAAGGTCAACAGCACCATCGAATCCACCCCCGTCGACACGGCCACCAATCCCCGCTTAGCCTGAGACCAGGAGTGCTGGCGCCAATGCCGCCGAAATTCAGTTTCCAATGTCACGTGGGCCCTCCCCCTTTACTTGACCCGGCCACTCTAAAACAAAAGGGCCGCAACGGGTGCGACCCTTGTTCGTTCTTGATCGTCAACGTGGCGAGCAGGTTCTAGCTCCGCCGACCGCCACGACCGCCGCGCTTACCTTCAGTATTGCGTTTGATCGTTGCTAACCGGTCTTCACTTTGCTTCAAGAACCCCGACATCATATCGTCAAAATTCTCTTTATGGTTCGAGTGATGCCCAGCAAATCGGCCGTTAGCCGATCCATGGTGGGAGCGTGAGCCATTATTTTCAAAGCGCCGATTACCACCATGACCGTGCTCACCGTGACCGCCGCAGTTATTATGGAAGTTGCCCCGGTGTTCGTTGCCGCCGCGATGATCGTTATTGTGCGGTCGATGGGCGTGTTCAGTTGCTGGGCGATCTTTTGCCTTACGGATCGATAACCCAATCTTCCCATCATTACCCACAGTCAAGACCCTAACTGTGACCTCATCACCTACGGATAAAACGTCGTGAATATCCTTCACGTATCCGTCAGAAATTTCACTAATGTGGACTAACCCGGTCTTGTGGTCACCCAAATCAACAAATGCGCCAAAGTTCGTAATTCCGGAGACCTTTCCGGAAACCTTAGCTCCAACCTCGATTGCCATAAACAAGAAGTTCCTCCTTAAAATAAGTGCCTTCAGTATACCACAACTCAAGCTAATCCCAAACCTTCAAAATCGGGTTTATTTCGCGGTGCGAGTGGGACGACGTCACCGTGAATTTTCCGTGATTTTGGCCTTTCAGTTACACTTGATTGCACCCTGAAAGTGGACTGGTCATTCCCTCCAGCCAACTACCATTCAGTCTAACATGTTTCTTTGGTCCACCCCCAAAAATAATCAGAAAACTTCGGGTTATGGTAACCGTTTTACTAGGTCAGCCACCTAACTGATTGCCCGCTCACTGAACAAGGTGACACGCAAAAAAACGAGCTTCCAGGGGGGGTGCCCCCTAGAAACTCGTTAGTCCGTTTAATTTGTCCCTACTTCTCAGTCACGTCCTTAGCGTGATCTCCGGGTAAGCTATAAATAGTCTCCCCGGACTTCGAGTAGTAATACTTCGAGCGAATCAACTGCCCCAAGTAATCCTTATTATTGAGCTGTTTAACTTTTAACTTCAACTTAGCGTTGGTGTCCTTGGCCTTATCCAAGCGTTGTTCGCTGGCTTCGACTTTCTGGTTAACGTGATGCAGACTTGCGTTCGTCCGGACCAATTGAACCCCCAAGATCAGCGCAAACACAGCAAAAACCGCAAAAATCCGTAATGCTCGCCGCACCCGTCGCCGTTTCAACCCATGATGCTGAATCGACACCGTGGGTTCCTTTTGTCGTGCTAGCTGTCGTGCATACTCATTTTCTAAGTGTTGGACCTTGGTTGTTTGGACCGGTTTATCGTCTGCCATTCTCGTTCACCCCACAGAACTCTACCAGATTAGTTAACTTGAGTATAGCAACTTTCAAATTGACCGTCTAGTTTATTGACCACAATGTAAAACATTCGTCATATTTAATCGGTTAAAGTTGCCGAAAATCTTGAGCGTAGTCTTCCTTGACGATGGTGTACATCCGTTCCGCATCGTCCTTCTTGGTGGTTTCTAACAAAGCGTCAACCTTGACAGTTAACGTCTTATTACCAAACTTGATCACCAACTCGTCGTTCGTCGCCACGTCACTTGAGGACTTGGCGACCTTGCCATTGATCAGAATGCGACCCTTGTCGGCGATTTCTTTAGCGACCGACCGCCGCTTGATAATCCGTGAGACTTTCAAAAATTTATCTAAACGCATTTTATTTTCCTCCATGTTGAGTCAATTTTTGCCAGTAACGTAAGAGCCCCGCCGCGTGCGGTAAGGTTAGCCATTCACGCACGGTGAGTAACCGGCAACTAAGCGCCGCCACGATAAACACCACGACGCCCACGCCAATCACCACGACCAAGGCCCCACCGATTGCTAAGCGACTCTGGGTAAGGGCCGGGATCAGAGCCTGCAAGCTCAGCTTAGCGATCGTTACAGTGGCTACCATCCCGGCTAAACACCCGATGAGTTTCACCCCGAACGCCACGGTCCAGATTCCCCGGCGCAACTGCGGTGCCGAGCCGAACCAAATGATGGCTGTCATGACCGCCAAACTGCCGACGGTCACCAGACTGGCGCCCAGGCCACCCCAAAGGTGCACGGCGGTCTGATTCACGCTAGCTTTGACCACTAAGCCGCTCAGTAACGCGACCACGGTCAATTTAAACTGATTGCGACTCTGTAACACACTATTATAGGTTTGAATCAGCGTCGCAAACACGATGCTGCCCATATAAATCGCCAGCATCTCCGTTCCCTTTGCATCCCCAAAGAGCAACTGGTTGATCCAGGGCATCAGGGTAATCAAGCCTGCACTGGCCGCCGTTGCAATCACCAAAGCCAGCCGCATCATGGTGGTGGTCAGGCGTTTAAAGGTCTGAGCTTGCCGGTGATGGGCCGCACTGGTCAAGGCCGGCAACAATGACGTTGCAAAAGCAACCGCCACGACCAAACCTAATTGGACCAGGGGCTGGGCCCGATCATAGACCCCCTTTAAACTCTTGGCGGCCGAATTACTCATCCCACCAGCGACTAGCCCGTTTTTAACGGTAAAGGAGTCAATCAACTGCAAGACCACCATGATGGCCGTTAACAAGCACAGGGTGCCACCTTCGACCAATAACCGGCGGCCTAAATGTGGCGTTGCCGTTACGGGTCCACTCACCGGTCGGCGCCAATGCGGTAGAGCGGCCCAAGCAGCTAAGGCGGCCAAGGTCCCACTGACCATGGTGCCGGTCCCCATCGCGTAGACTGACCAGTCGTGGGTGGTCGCCCACCAGGCAACCACCAAAATAATCACGACACGCACTAGTTGTTCGATGACCTGTGAGCGAGCCGTGGGGAACATCTGTAACCTTCCCTGGTAATACCCGCGGCTTACGGCTAACTCGGGCATCACCAGAAACATCCAGGAGACCATCCGAATCAAAGCGGTCAACCGGGTGTCCCCCATGCCTAAGGCTAGCCCGGGCGCCCCCAATTGCAATGCCAAGAACAATCCCACGGCCAGCCCCAACGTCCAGTGGTAGACCCGCCGAGCGACCCACTGCTGACTGGCCAGGTCGGGCGCGTCCGCCACTAACTTAGAAATGAACACCGGTAATCCGCTCAAAGCCAAAGTCATGCCAATCCCGTACAACGGGTAGACTTGCTGGTAGACGTAAAAGCCGGTGTCGCCCACCAGGTTTTGAAACGGGACCCGGTAGATTGCACTTAAGACCTTCGCAATGAACGCCGCACTGGATAAGACCAAGGCGCCCCTTAGGGTTTGAGTTACGTTGCGTGCCCCCATGGCCGCCCTCCTTTACTGTGACCTTATTTACTCGTCGATGATTGGTCGGTCGACTTTTGCGGGGCCGTGGTCTGCACCACGATGTCGCGTAACGCCGACACGAACTGTTGCACTTGTGGCAACCAGTCATCGACCGTCATCTTCGGTTGGATGACCAGCTTCACGTGCAGCCGGTCGTCGTTGATGGTGACCGTCGCCTTCAGCTCAGTTGCGGCCAAGGCCTTGAAGACGTCTTCGCCGCCGAGAATATCGGTCCCCTGTTTAGAGACCGTGACGAAGACATCGCCGTTGACCCGCCGCAGCTTTTCAATCAATGCCAAGTCGGCAGCCAGCTTCAACTGGCCAATCGTTAGCAACTGGGCCACGGGCTTCGGGTAGTCGCCAAACCGGTCAATCAGATCAGCTTGAATCTCACTGACTTCATCGTCACTATCCAACTGCCGAATCCGCTTATACATCTCGATTTTCTGTTGTTCGTCTTCGATGTAGTCGCTCGGCAGGTAGGCTTCCACACCCAGTTCTACGGTGGTATCCGTCTTCGGTTGCGCCGTTTGTCCCCGCTTCTTGGCCACGGCATCGCTGAGCATCTGGGTATACAAGTCGTACCCCACGGAATTGATGAACCCGTGTTGTTGCTTCCCCAGCAAATTACCCGCGCCCCGAATCGAGAGGTCCCGCATGGCAATTTTAAAGCCGGACCCTAATTCGGTGAAGTCCTTGATGGCCTCCAGGCGCTTTTCACTGACTTCGGTCAAGACCTTATTCGGTTGATAGGTGAAGTACGCGTAGGCCACTCGGTTGCTTCGGCCAATCCGTCCGCGCAACTGATAGAGCTGTGACAGGCCCATCCGGTCGGCATTTTCCACGAACAAGGTGTTCGCGTTCGGGATATCGATTCCGGTCTCGATGATGGTCGTGGTGACCAACACGTCGTATTCACCGCGCAGAAAGTCAAAGAGGCCCCCTTCAAGCTGGGCCTCGGTCATCTGCCCGTGAATGTAGCCAATCTGCGCTTCCGGCACCAACGCCTGAAGCTGACTAACGGTCTTCTCGATGTCGTCCACCCGGTTATGCAGGTAGAAGACCTGACCGCCCCGTTGCATCTCCCGGCGAATCCCGTCTTGAATGGCCCCCGCATTTTGTTCCATCACGTAGGTCTGAATCGGGAACCGGTTCGCCGGTGGCGTCTCGATCACGGAAAGGTCACGGACCCCGAGCATTGACATGTGCAAGGTCCGCGGAATCGGCGTTGCGGTCAACGTCAACACATCCACGTTGGCCTTCAATTCCTTCAACCGTTCCTTATGCTTGACCCCGAAGCGTTGTTCCTCATCGACCAGCACCAAGCCTAAGTTCTTGAACTTCACGTCTTTCGACAATAACCGGTGGGTCCCCACCACGATGTCGAGTTTCCCACTTTCCAGGTCCTTTAATGATTGGTGGATCTGCTTGGTGGTCCGGAACCGGGAGAACATCTCGACGTTGATGGGGTACCCTTCAAAACGGCTGACCATGGTGTCATAGTGTTGTTGCGCCAAAATGGTCGTTGGCACCAGAAAGGCCACCTGTTTGCCGGCTTCGACCGCCTTAAAGGCCGCCCGTAACGCAACTTCGGTCTTCCCGTAGCCCACGTCACCGACTAAGAGCCGGTCCATCGGCCGCGACTTCTCCATGTCGTGCTTGACTTCCTTGATTGACCGTAACTGGTCCGGCGTTTCCACGTACGGAAAACTTTGGTCAAAGTCGATCTGGAGACTATCATCCGGCGGGAAGGCATAGCCCTTTTCTGCCGCCCGCTTGGCGTAGAGGTCGACCAATTCATCGGCGATATCTTCAATCTTTGCGGCGACCTTGCGCTTAGTCTTGGCCCACTCGGAGCCGCCCAACTTGTTGATGCGGGGCTTCTTGTCTTCCGACGACACGTACTTTTGAATCAGGTTAAGTTGGGTGACCGGAATAAACAACTGCGCGTTGTCCTGATAATCGATGGTCATGTAATCCTGATGGACCCCATCGACGGTCAACGTCTGCATCCCGATGAACTTCCCAATCCCGTGGTTGACGTGCACCACGTAGTCACCGGGTTTTAAATCAGTGTAACTCTTTAAACGTTCCGCGTTGGCCATGTTCTGCCGTCGCGGCCGTTTCTTCGTAATCTTTTGAAACATCTCGGCTTCGGTGATGACCACCAAGTTAGCTTCCGGCAATTCAAAACCGGTCTGCAGCCGTTCCGGGACCAACTGGGTGATTCCTGGCTGGAGATTCTCCCGCTTGGTCAACACCACTTGAATCTCAAAGTCGTCTAGCGTTTTTTCAATCTTCGCCAACCGTTCTTCGTCCTGAACCAATAGCACCACGGTCTGCTTCTGGTGGTGCCAGCGGTCGATTTCAGTCTTCATCACGGGTAACTGGCTAAAGAACTGTTGCATGGCCCGCGTCACCACGTTGGTCACCGCCGTGAATCGGAGATTCCCCATCCCCTTTTGAAACAGGGCCAGCATAATCTGCGCATGGGGATCATCGCGCACGATGGGCCGGAGTTCCCCGCCGAAGGTCTGCTTGGCAAAAATCTGGTGGTGGGCCAGCTTATCAGTCGCCCAATTGGCTTCGTCTTCTAAGAGCTGACGTTCACCATCTTGCAATCGAGCGTAATCGCCGAATAGCACGGTCCCGTCCGCCGCCAGGTAATCCAAGATCTGGTGATGGTCCGGAAACAAGTAATCGGCAAATTCCATCAGTTGCGGGTCGATGGATCCCTTCTTCAAGCCATCGATCAATGGTTGGACCTGGGTGGTCAACGTCGTGGCATCGTCCGCTGATAGCTCAGCGGTCTGCGTCGCTAACGCCTGGCTCAACGCCTGGGCCCCTGCCGTCCGTTCCGCTGCCGTTAAAATAAAGTCGGTCGCGGGTAAGATTTCAACTTGGTCGATGTTTTCCACACTGCGTTGCGTGGCTGGATCGAAGTATCGCAGCGAATCCACTTCGGTATCGAAGAAGTCGATGCGGACCGGATAGTCCGTGCCCAACGGATAGATATCGACAATTGACCCGCGGACCGCGAAGTCCCCGGGTGCTGCGACTAATTTTTGGGGCGTATAGCCCATGGCAAAAAGCTGTTGCTGTAACTGTTCTAGGTCCATGTCGGCACCCACTTTGACGGCAAATCGTGCCGCCGCAAAGTTCGCGGGGGCCGGTAAGAAACGCCGCAAGCCCGATAAGGCCGTGACGACTACGACCGGCCGGTCACTTTGTAACGCCCGTAAAGCAGCGATCCGTTCCGCCCGGTACTCTGGTGAACTGGTCGCGACTTCCGCCGCTAACAATTCTTCCACCGGGAACTCGTACAATTCGTCGTCACCTAAGATATTGGCCAGGTCTTCCACCAATTTCCCGGCGTGGTAGAGAGTATCCGTCACGTACACGATCGATCGTTGCTGGTCATGAAGGAGGCTAGCAATCAGCAACGTCTCGGCCGAACCGTTGAGCCCGGTCACGAGTTGTCGCTGACCCGGCGCAACCGCCTGCCGAATCGCCGTGTAGGCCGGTGTTTGGGTCAAAAATCCTTCTAAATTCACACGAATAACTTCCTATCTTAGTTGTACTGGTTCATTAACTGCGTAAATTCGGTCCCCGCAACCCAGTCTTCCAAGGCAGCAACGGCGTGGTCACTGGCTTGATTGAACAATGGTTGTTGCTCGGCCGTAAAGCGCCCCAACACGTAATCCACGACGGTGTGCTGTTGCGGGTGGGCAATGCCGACTCTGACCCGAGCAAAGTTCTGAGTGCCTACGTGCGCAATCAAACTCTTGATGCCGTTATGGCCACCGGCAGAGCCGTGGTTCCGGAGCCGAATCCGCCCTAATGGCAAGTCCATATCGTCTTGGACGACAATCAAATCACTGACGTCTACTTTGTAGTACTGCATCAGCGGGTGAACGGCCCGACCCGACTCGTTCATAAACGTCGTCGGTTTCACGATCATCACTTTTTCACCGTTGACTAGGCCCGTGCCGTACCGAGCGTTCATCTTGCGGGTCGTCAGGTCAATTTGGTGAGCCCGGGCAAACGCATCGACCACCATAAAGCCGGTATTGTGGCGCGTATTATCGTACTGGGGCCCAATGTTACCCAAACCAACAATCATTTTCATTTTAATTAAGTTCTCCCTTAGCATGCGTTAGATTTTAGACTAGAAACAAAATAGCTGGACGGAAAAATTTCCCGTTCAGCTGGCTGTTAGCCTTACCGTTCTTAGTCAACTGCTCCCAGTATAGCACAGTCCCTAGGCAAGTTCATCCACCACGACCGGGCACAGTCGTTCACCTGGTATTCCCCCTTAGTTTGTGAAATTTCCTCGTTCCAGTCGTAGTCGCTGGTTACGGAACATGTTATACTTACTGATGGGTATTATAGCGTACCTGGATGTCAAAATTTATTAGGAGATGAAGAATTTGACTGCTAAGAATCATCAAAAAGTTGTTTTAGTCGGTGACGGTGCCGTTGGCTCGTCTTACGCCTACTCAATGATGAACCAAGGTATTGCCGAAGAATTCGTAATTGTGGATGTGATTAAGAAGCGGACTGAAGGAGACGCATTGGACCTTGAAGATGCCCAAGTCTTTACCGCTCCTAAGAAGGTTTACTCCGGTGAATATTCTGACGCTAAGGATGCTGACGTTGTTGTCATCACTGCTGGTGCCCCACAAAAGCCCGGCGAAACACGGTTGGATCTGGTCAACAAGAACTTAAAGATCTTGTCTTCCATTGTTAAGCCAGTCGTTGATTCCGGTTTCGATGGTATCTTCGTCGTTGCTGCTAACCCAGTCGACATCTTGACCTACGCTACTTGGAAGTTCTCTGGCTTCCCAAAGGAAAAGGTTATTGGTTCCGGGACTTCTCTGGACACGGCCCGCTTACGGGTTACTTTGGCCAACAAGATTGACGTTGACCCTCGCGACGTGAACGCCTACATCATGGGTGAACACGGTGACTCCGAATTCGCCGCTTACGACGAAGCAACGGTTGCCGGCAAGCCATTGAAGGCCATCGCCAAGGAAAAGGGCTTGACTGACGATGATCTGACTAAGATCGAAGACGCTACCCGGAACAAGGCCTACGAAATCATCAACCGCAAGGGCGCAACTTTCTATGGGGTTGCCACCTGCTTGATGCGGATCACGCGCGCTATCTTGCGTGATGAAAACGCCGTCTTACCTGTTGGGGCCGCATTGAACGGCGAATACGGGTTGGATGACATCTTTATCGGAACGCCGGCGGTCATCAACGCTAACGGTTTGGCTAGCGTGGTTGAAATCCCACTTTCCGACAAGGAAAAGGAAGCTATGGCTAACTCCGCCGCAACCTTGAAGAAGGTTACGAAGGATGGCTTAGCTGCCCTTGAAAACAACTAATTACCACCGTTAAATGCGTCCCGCGAACTACTGGTTTACAGGGCGATAGCAGGCTACCTTGACAGAACATGTTGAGGTGGCCTGTTTTTTTGTGGCGTACAGGTTCCCCGCCCCAGCGGGATTTCTCCACCAAACTAACTCTTCAAGCTGAATGATAATGCCCAGCCAGGATAATTCATCAGCAAAACTTTCAGCCTGCCAAAGTTTTTTCAAAATGAGATGAAGCCTGTTATATCAACGTTGCAACCCCTCACAAAAACTGCGTTTACATTGTCTTTTAAGGCTATTTGAAGTAACCTGATGATATGATATTGGTGACAGTTAAGGATGACGATTTTTCCTCCACTGGCTCATTTCTAGGAGGGGTAATAATATGAAAAAACGAAAAGCAATCGTGATTGGCCTGGTCACCGCCTGTGTTGCGGTGGGCGCCATTTACGTTGGAGAAGCACTCCATTATTCATCCGCTAACGCCTTTTTTAAGGATACAGAAATCGCGGGCGTTAACGTTGGGGGCAGCACAGCCCAACAAGCGGCAGCCAAACTCAAAAGTGCAATGCGTAACCAATCGTTGACGTTGAAGGACGGTAACCAAACCGTTGCCACGTTCAAGACCCAGCAAGCCAACCTCAAGGTCACGTCAACGAAGGCCCTTCAACAACTTATCAATCGACAAAACGTCTGGCAGTGGCCGGCGCATTTGACGACTGCGACCGCGGATAGTTTGAAACTCAACGCTAGCGATCAAAACCAACAAAGCATTTTAGCCCTTGCCAAGCGGCTGACGGCGAAAGCCAACACCAGTCGTAAGGCGGCAAAAGACGCTTCGTTCACCTATCAAAACGGCCATTTCAACGTGACGAAGGAAGTTAAAGGGAACCAATTGGACGCTACTAAGGTCGCCGCGTCCATCACCGCCGCCATCGAAAAGGGAACCTCGACGGTCAACGTGGCGGGTGACTACAAGCAACCCAAGGTGACGACAACTAGCAAGACGTTCAAGACAGCCAAGACCACGGCCGAAAACATCACCAAGCAAAGTTACGTGTACAAGTTAAGTGGCCACAAGATTACCATCCCGGCGGCCACTCTGGGCAGTTGGTTGACCTTTAAGAACGACAAGTTGACGACGAATACCAAGGCCATCAAGACCTACTTGACTAAGCTCAGCCACAAGTACGGGACCATCAACAAGACCCGGTCCTTCAAGTCTACCAAGCGGGGCACGGTCAAGGTCAAGGCAGGTTTGTATGGTTGGAGCATCAACGTCAAGAAGGAAACGCCGGTCCTCAACAAATTGGTCTTAGCTGCCAAGGGGATGTCCCGGACCCCTACGATTCAAGGATCCGGTTACCACAGTAACGGTACGGATATCGGCAACTCCTACGTGGAAGTTGATAAGAAGAACCAGCACATGTGGGTCTACAAGAACGGCAAGGTCGTTGTTTCTACCGACGTGGTCACAGGTAAACCAACTTCAGGGAACCACACGCCATCTGGGGTATGGGTCATCTGGAGTAAGCAACGCAACACTACCCTCCGCGGTGAAAATGACGATGGCTCCAGCTACGCGTCGAAGGTGAAGTACTGGATGCCCGTTGATGACACCGGAGTCGGAATTCACGACTCCTCCTGGCAACCAAAGTATGGGGGCAACTGGTACGTTAAGCACGGCTCCCACGGGTGCATCAACACGCCACCTTCCAAGATCGCGTCAGTTTACGCGAACGTTAAGGTCGGCACGCCCGTCATTATCTTTTAATTAAATTCTCAAAAAGTCAGGTCAAGGTGACCTAGTATGATCACCCTGACCTGACTTTTTTGTGATCCACCCCAATTCGCGCCACTCCTGATTTAGATGGTCACTCACAGTGGGGGAGTTCCCCCCACCTTTACCAACAATTTACTACCGTATTTCGACCGGATATGGTATGATTAGGAAAGATTATGAGAGTTTTTCTAATTTTTTAGGAGGTCATCTGCTATGTTGCTTAAATCCCTAGTGAAACCGAAAGAACGGTTAGTGACGGTTCGCGAGGATATTACCCTGGAACAGGCCTTAAAGGTCTTGGAAGATTCCGGATACCGTTGTGTGCCGATTCTCGATGAAACCGGGCAAATTTTTCGGGGAAACATCTACAAGATGCACATTTACCGCCATAAATCACGGGGCGGCGATATGCAGTTACCCGTGACATCCCTACTGAAGAATGCGACCAAGTTCATTTCTGTGAACGCCGCCTTCTTCAACGTCTTCTTTTCCATTAAAGATTTACCTTACATCGCGGTGTTAGACGACAAAAACGCCTTTTACGGTATCTTGACGCATACTCGCTTGATGGACATGCTGTCCCAATCCTGGAACGTCAACATCGGCAGTTACGTGTTGACGGTGGTCTCCGCCGGTGAACGCGGTGACCTTGAAGGCATGGCTAAAGTCATCACCAAATACACCTCGATTGCCAGTGTGATTAGTCTGGACGCTCAGGAAGGCGAACTGGTCCACCGCACCATGTTCACCTTGCCCGCCGAGGTCGATGAAGACAAACTCAACCGCATCGTCCACGCTCTAGAACGTAAGGAGTTCCACGTACCTGAAATTGAAGACCTCCGCCACGAAAGTTAACTAACGCTAACCAAAATAACCTGAGACGATTTGTGACCAAATCGTCTCAGGTTATTTTGGTGGCCGCACCAACGTCAAAACGCGCCCGCTACTGCACGCGCGTTTGCCGGTTCGGCTGTTGATTGTTATGTAATTTACTTTTATTTCGATTAGGCCGTTTCTTCCGGGACCGATCCGCTAAACCAATGCTGGTCGCTAGCGCGGCATCGACCGCTGCCATCGTCTTGGCATCTAGATGTGTCACCTGATCTTTTAATCGTTGCTTATCGATCGTCCGTACCTGCTCAAGCAAAATGACGGAATCCCGCTCGATACCGGTATCATCCGCCGAAATTGCGACATGGGTCGGCATCTTCGGCTTCTCGATCCGGGCGGTGATTGCCGCCACGATTACGGTTGGACTATAGTGGTTCCCCACGTTGTTTTGAATCACCAACACGGGGCGCATGCCACCCTGTTCCGAACCAACGACCGGTGATAAATCGGCGAAGAAGACGTCACCGCGTTTTATTTCAACACGGGCCATGGGCCGCCATCCCCTATCTTCAATTATAGTTAATGTTGTGTCATCCGAAATTGAGTTAACCGGCGCTCCGCTTCTTCCTCGCAGGGCGTAAAGGCGCGCGTTAAATCCCGATTGATCAACGCCATCGCCTGGTAACCAATAATCAATGCCAACCGCTGTGCAGCTGCCGCGGGTAACGGAACTAACGCCTGACGCCGAACACGGCGAGAAATCTGCACCCGAATTTTAGGGTGGACTGCTTGTTGAGACCGGATCATGGTAACCCTCCTTGTTATGAGACAACCTTCCCATATAGTTTACCACGAATTGCGTACCCGCGAAACGACAATCCTTGTCAACGACTTATCTGCTGACCTAATTACGTCGTAAGCCCAATCCCCCGGGCACACCAACTGGTTTAGCCACCAGCCAAACGTTCCGCATGGTCAAAACGGCTGACCGAGATTTAATTCACATACCGCCGGGGTAACCGACTGGTAAAACCACAAGCAATTTCATAATGAATCGTGTCACAGTAATCGGCTACGTCCTGCAACGTGATCTGCCGCTGGCCATTTCTCCCGACTAACGTGACCCGGGTGCCCCGCACGAAGTTTTGGGGTAACCGAATCATCAACTGGTCCATGCAGATCCGGCCGATAATTTCACAGAACTGGCCGCCAACTAAAACGTGGAACCCTTGCAAACGGCGTTCGTAACCGTCAGCGTATCCAATCGGAACCGTCCCGACCCATTCGTCGGTTGGCGCGGTGTAGGTCGCCCCGTAGCTCACGGATTCCCCAGCTCGTAGACGTTTGGTATAAACCAGTTCACTTTCCAAGCTCATGGCTGGTTGTAACGGATACGGCGTGGTTGGAATCGCCGTACCGGACGGATTCAAGCCGTAACCGGCGACTCCGAAACGAACCATGTTGCCGTTGCAAGCGTCGTGCCACAGACTGGTCGCTGAATTCGACACGTGCACGTAGCGCGGCCGGAACGGCAAAATCGCCACCATTTCCTGCCACTTGGCTACCTGTTGCTTGAAGTAGGCCTGGTCGGGATCATCGGCCGTCGAGAAGTGGGTAAAGATGCCCTCGAAGTTGAAGTCATCCGCCTCGGCCCCCAAAAAGTTCAGGGCGGCTTGTAACTCAGCAGTGGTTCGGAACCCAATCCGCCCCATTCCAGTGTCTAAGCCCAAGTGCACGTTCAGCGGTCGGTTCGGTACCGTTAATTTTAAGTAACGACTGGCCTCGCGCATCCAGTTCAAGTCGGCCACCGTCGCCGAAATGCGGCTCTGGGCCATCAACGGTGCATCGGCTGGTCGGGTCACGCCTAACACCAAGATGGGCTCATTGAACCCAGCTGCCCGTAACTCTAACGCTTCATCTAAAATTGCAACACAAAACCCGGTCGCACCAGCATCTTTGGCGACTTGGGCCACCTGCACGGCACCGTGGCCGTACCCGTTAGCCTTCACGACCATGAATAATTCACAGTCGGCCTTTAAGCGGCTGACTTCTGCTTGAATATTCGCGTGTAACGCCTGACAATCGATCACCAACTGGGTTGGCCGATGTTGTCCTACTGCCATTATGACTGCCCTCTTTCTAAAATAACCTGCGTCATCACCACGGTCGCGGTATGCGAGATCGACACGTGGGCAACGCCCCCAAACGGTTGAAACTTCACGACGGGCCGCCCGGACTCATCGTCACGCACTTCCAGGTCTTGGAAGCTAAACGCGTGGCCGATACCCGTGCCGAGCGCCTTACCGTAGGATTCTTTCACGGACCAGCGCCCCCCCAAATACTCAATGGCGCGTGACCCACTTAATTGCTGATAGTCCACTAATTCACCGGGGGTCAGGACCCGCGCTAAAAAATCGGGGTAACGGGCCACGACTTCCTTGACGCGGGCGAGATCCGTGATATCGATACCGGTGCCATAAATCATGGTGTCACCCCCTAAACATCTAAGCCATATTTTACCACAGCCATCGCTCGATGGGGGCGGTGTTTGATTGGTTCCCCCGAAATATCCCCCAACTGTCCCCGGGAGTAGGCGGTAGACTGCGTCCTAATCTACCAGCCACCGTGTCCCCCAGTTGACAGCCCCTTGCTCTGCGCTACAATGGACCTTATACCTTTTATGAAGGAGTTGGCCTTATTTGAGTAAATTTATCGGTCTGACAGCGGACGTCTTTTTAGATCCCACGTCCGTCATCAATCAACAACGTGCCGATTTCGTCCCCCGCGCGGCCGTCAATGCCGTGTTGGCAGCCGGCGGCATTCCCGTTAGCCTGCCCTACCTTCCCGAAGACCGGGTCGATGCGCTTTTGGAAAAATTGGACGGTGTGATTTTGACTGGCGGCACGGACCTTGACCCGACCTTAGTCGGCGATAACCCCCTTCCCCAACTAGGTCGCACTTACCGGCCCCGTGATCAGTTCGAGATGACTTTGGTCACCCAGGCAGCCGCGCGGCAAATTCCCATCCTAGGCATCTGCCGGGGCATGCAGGTCTTAAACGTCGCGCTGGGCGGGTCGGTCTATCAAGACTTGCCGACCCAATACCCTGGCAAACCACTCTTGCAACACCACCAAAGCGCGCCGGGGGACCTGCCGACTCACCGTGTCACGATTCAGCCGTCCGCGTTGCAAGCGGCCATCGGCACCCACCCACTGGTCAACTCGCGCCACCACCAAGCCGTGAAGGCTCCGGCCGCGGCTTTACGAGTGGTCGCCACCGCACCTGACGGGGTCATTGAAGGGATCGAGTCGTCTGACGCCTTATTGCAGGGGGTCCAGTGGCACCCTGAAAACCTCTGGACGACCCGTCCGGAACAACAAGCCCTGTTTCAGGCTTTTGTTGACCGACTCAACTAAATCATTGATAAAGTAAAACTGGTAATCCTCACGGGGATTACCAGTTTTTTTCATCCCGGACGCGTGGTCATCCTTAATCGTGTGCCCACACGTCACCGCGCGACCGGGACTGATCTTGAGTCATTTCCTATTCCGCCGCAGCACTTGGGTGGACCAAATCCTTGGCGACTAATCGTTCGGCAATCTGGACGGTGTTCCAGGCTGCCCCCTTCAAGAGGTTATCCGAAACGGCCCAGAGATTGAACGCGCCCGGGTTCTCCAAGTCGGGCCGAATCCGGCCGACGAAGGTCTCGCGCTTGCCCGTGGCGTTGATGGGTTGCGGGTACACCTGGTGGGCCGGGTCATCTTCCAAGACCACGCCCGGAGCGGCCTGAATCGCCGCTCGTAAATCAGCGACCGTGGCATCAGGTTTACCGGTGTCAATCCAGATGGATTCCCCGTGGCTGATGGGGACGGGGACCCGCACGCAGGTTGCGGTGACCTTGATCTTTGGTGAATCCATGTCCCCCAACATGATCTTCTTGGTCTCGTGAATCATCTTCCATTCTTCGTGGGAGTACAGATTATCTTCCAAGACGTCGATTTGCGGCAACAAGTTGAAGGCTAACGGGTAATGGTGTGCCTCACCCTTGGTCGGGAAGATTTGCGCTTGCATCTCCTTATGGTCGAGGTAGTCTTGCGCTTCTTGGTAGAGCTCCGTCAACGCCGTTTGTCCGGCGCCAGAAGCGGCTTGGTAGGTCGACACGATAATCTGCTTTAAGCCCACCGCCTGGCGAATCGGCTCCAAGGCCACCATCATCATGATGGTCGAACAGTTGGGGTTGGCAATGATGCCGTGATGCTGGGCTAAAACGTCCTCGTTAACTTCCGGAACCACCAACGGAATTTCCGGATCCATCCGAAAAGCACTGGTGTTATCGACACACACCGCCCCGCGCTTGACAGCTTCCGGCAAAAATTTCTTCGACACGGATCCGCCAGCTGAAGCCAGCACCAGATCCACCCCCGTAAACGATTCGGGCGTCGCTTCTTCCACGGTCACGGGCGTGCCTTTAAACGTTAAGGTCTTCCCCGCTGAACGCTTCGACGCCAACAAATGTAAGTTGGCGACCGGAATCGTCGAGTCCGCTAACTGTTCAATCATGCGGGTGCCCACAGCGCCCGTCGCACCTAGAATCACAACCGTATACCCTTCACTCATAAACCTGTCATCCCTTCATTAATTCTCTAAACTCATTTGTCAAACGCGCTGGGTCAACTTTTCGGTAAAGACTGCCAAGCGCTGCATAGCCGTTTGGATATCGGCCATCGACGCCGCGTACGAAATCCGGAAGTACCCTTCGCCGCTGGCCCCGAAACAGTTGCCCGGAGTCACGCCGACCTTGCCGTCTTCGGCTAACTTTTCCGCAAAGGCCACGGAACTCAGATGAAACGCGGCCGGAATCTTGGAGAAGGTGTAAAACGCGCCGGCGGGCGTCAACGTCTCGTAACCCAACTCGTTTAGCTTAGCGACCACAAAATCACGCCGCTTTTCGTACGCCTCTTGCATGGGCTGCGCGTCGGCTAAGCCAGTCGTTAAGGCCTCTAATGCCGCGTACTGCGCGGGGTTCGACACGCTGGTCACGGCGAACCCATGGAGCTTAGTGGCGTTGGCGATAAAGTCCGCCGGGCCCACGAAGTAGCCGACCCGGTAACCGGTCATCGCGTGCGACTTCGACAAGCCGTTGACCAAAATGCTCCGACCCGGTAAGAGTTCGGCCATCGACACGTGTGGCTGCCCGTACGTCAATTCGGCGTAAATCTCATCGGTCAGCACGTACATCGCGTGTTGTTCGACCACCGCGGCAAGCTCTTCCAGTTGCGCGCGGGTGTATTCGAACCCGGTCGGATTGCCCGGAAAGTTTAAAATCAAGGCCTTGACCTGGTTAGGCCCTTCGCGGTCGATGACCGCTTGCAGGCGCTTGCCGGTCAAGCGAAACCCGTCTTCCGTGGTGTCGATTTCAACGGGGATCGCCCCGAAGAGCTTGACCACGGCCATGTACAGTGAAAACGTCGGCGTCGGAATCAAGACCTTATCGCCGGGGTTCAACATCGCCCCTAACGCTACGAAGATGGCTTCCGTCGCGCCCACCGTGACCAAGACTTCGGTTTTAGGGTCGTAGTTCACGTCAAAGCGTTGTTTCAGGTAACTACTGATAGCGGTCCGCAGGGGTAAGATCCCCTTTTGGGGCGCGTAATGGGACTTGTTGTCCACGATACTTGTGATGGCCGCTTGCTTGACGTGTTCGGGCACGTTGAAGTCCGGTTCCCCTAACGTCAATTTAATCAAGTCAGGAATTTGCGCGAAGTAGCGAATCGGCGAAATTCCGATAGGTGCGATTGTTTGGTTCACAATGGGACGCACGTTTGAATCTAATTGGGGCATTGGCCCTCACCTCGTTCATTAAAATTTAGTCGTTACTGGTCAGTTAAATCAGGTTCTCTAACCCCACAATCAAATCGTGGCGCGTCATCACCGCATCTAGCGCCAGCCGGACGCCCGTCATGAACGAACCCCGGTCGGTGGTACTTTGTTTGATGGTCAAGGTCTCACCCGGTCCCCCGAAAATGGCTTCTTCGTCCGCCACGAAGCCGGGCAGGCGAATCGCGTGAATCTTGATGCCGTGATAATCGCCACCCCGATCACCCAAGTCGTCTTGTTCATCAGGATTATGCGTCTCGGACTTGCCTTGGGCCTGGTAAATCAGTTTGGCGGTATTCAAGGCGGTGCCGGACGGGGCGTCGCGTTTATCGGCGTGGTGGTACTCGACCACCTCAGCGTGGTCAAAGTACTTGGCGGCTAGTTGAGCGAACTTCATCATCAAAACGGCGGAAACGCCGAAGTTGGCGGCGATGACGCCACCGACTTGGTGGTCGGCGGCTAGTTGTTGTAATGCCGCCGTCTGCTCTTCACTCAACCCACTGGTCCCAATAACCGGACGAATCCCGTATTCAATGGCGGTCTTGGTGTTGGCATAGACCCCACTGGGTAAACTAAAGTCGAGCCAGACATCAGCGGGCACGGCCCAATCCGTCAAAGTATTGACGACCTTGACGCTAGCGTCCAAACCGTAGGCGGCTGGATCTAAGTTGGTCACATGGGGGTTGAACACCCCAACGAGTTGTAAATCGTCGGCCGCTTGAATCATGGCCAGCGCTTTTTGCCCCATAGCGCCCGTGAAGCCGGACACGATAATCGAAATCATTGGCGCACTCCTTCCTGAGTCCCTAAGGCCTGGTATAACGTGGCCTTTTCCTGGTCAGTCAACGCCAGGATCGGTAACCGGCACCCACCGACCTGGTAACCCTGGTCGTTCAAGACCGCCTTGACCGGTGATGGTGACGGGTACATGAACAATGCCGCCATCTTCGGGGTCAGTTCCCGCTGGATGGCCCCAGCGTGCTGGACATCCCCCGTTGCCAAATCGTGATACATGGCTGTCATCTGCTCACCATACAGGTGGGAAGCTACCGACACGACCCCGGTCGCGCCAATCGTCTTGGCGAACAACGCTTGGGCGTCTTCGCCGGTGTAGACCAGGAAGTCGGCTGACACGTGGTCTACGATGGTCTGCACAGCCAACGATCCACACTGCTTGATCCCCGCAATATTCGGAACTTGAGACAACGCGATTACCGTTTCCGGTGTCATGGTGACGCCCGTACGACCCGGGATATTATAGATGATGATGGGTAAATCAGACGCCGCCGCGATGGCCTTGAAGTGGGCCTGCATCCCCCGTTGATTAGGCTTGTTGTAGTATGGCACGACCTCTAAGGCGTAATCGATGCCTTTGATTTGGGCTACCTTGCGGGTGAAGTCGATGGTCGCCTGGGTGTTATTGCTCCCAGCCCCCGCAATGACGGGCACCCGGCCAGCCACCATTTGGCCGAAGCGGGTGTACAGTTCTAATTTCTCGGCTTCCGTTAAGGTCGGCGTTTCCCCCGTCGTGCCCCCGATGACGAAGCCCTGGCTACCGGTCTGAAGTAAGTGTTCGGTCAGGCGTGCTAACGCGTCGTAGTTCACGGCCGAACCATCCGCCGTGAACGGAGTGATGATGGCCGTCAATAAAGTTGCTGTTTGTTCCATAATTACGCCTCCATTATGCTTGCATGCGTTCTTCTAAAAAGCCACAAACCGCGTGGACCCCGCCATGATAGCGGCCTCATGAGGCTGAAACTCGGCGGTATGTAAGGCCCCCGGGCTATCGACACCCAACCAAAACATGGTGCCCGGGATTTTAGCCAATAGGTAGCCGAAGTCCTCACCAGTCATCGCCGGGCGGGTCTCTTGATAGGTGACCGTTGGCTCGTGTTGCATATAGGTGATGAACCGCTGGGTCAACGCCGGATCATTCTCGACGGGATAGTACCCCCCCTGCGTAAAATCGACATCGATGGTCGCGTTGTAAGCCGCGCCGATTCCAGCAGCGACTTCACTGACCCGCTGGCGAATCCGCAGTAACATATCCTGGGTCAAGCCCCGAATCGTGCCCTCGATGCGGGCGGTGCCGGCAATCACGTTGCGAATCGTGCCGGCGTTAACCTTGCCCAAAGTGATCACGCCACAACGCGTGGGGTCGATATCACGCGAGATGATGGTCTGCAGTTGGAGGATTAAAGCCGCGGCGATGACCACCGCATCGGTGGCCTGTTGTGGAAAGGCCGCATGGCCGCTCTTGCCGTGGACCGTCAAATTGACCTCGGTAGTCCCGGCGAACAAGGTCCCCAAGCGACAGCCGATGGTCCCGGTCGGTAAAGTCGGATTGTCGTGTAAGCCATAGAACTCATCGACCTGATAATCCCCGGAGAACAGGCCCAAATCGTAGGCTAATTTACCGCCACTTTGGCTTTCTTCGGCTGGTTGAAAGAAGAAGACTAGGTTATCTTTGGGCTGATGGTCGGCAAAGTAGCTCAGAATACCTAAGGCCACCGTCGCGTGTAAATCGTGGCCACAAGCGTGCATCACGCCCGGGTGTTGCGAGCGAAACGCCACGGTCGTGGGCTCGGTGACCGGCAAGGCATCGATGTCCGCCCGATAGCCGATGGTCCGTTGCGGGTCGGCCCCCGCCACTCGAACCAGTAAGGCCGTTTGTAACCGTGGGTCTTCGTGGACTGTCAGATAGGTCTGCGGCAAGGTCGCAATGACCTGTTTCAGGTAGGCCTGCGTTTGGGTCTCCTGCAAAGCTAACTCCGGAATCTGATGCAGATGGCGCCGAATCTTGATCAATTCTGGTTCCGTTAAGGTCATAAGCGTCTCAGATCCTTTTCAATGTGCGTCTTAGCTTCCGTCTGCTGATCTTTGATTTTCAAAACCTTGGCGGGGACGCCCGCCACTACGGCATTTTCGGCCACGTCTTTGGTGACTACAGCTCCGGCACCGACGACCGCATTATCGCCAATCGAGACCCCTTCGAGGACCACGGCGTTGGCGCCAACCGTGACGTTATCGCCAATCGTGACTGGCGTGGCTGAAGCGGGCTCGACTACCCCGGCGAGGACGGCGTTGGCGCCGATGTGGGCGTTTTGTCCCACGATGGCGCGGCCACCCAAGACGGCCCCCATATCAATCATCGACCCGGCCCCAATCTCGGCCCCGATATTAATGACAGCGCCCATCATGATGACGGCATTATCGCCAATCGTCACTTGGTCGCGGATGATAGCGCCCGGTTCGATGCGGGCGTTGACGTGTTCAATCGGCAGCATCGGCACCGCCGAATTCTGGGCGGTTACTTCTAAGTGGTAGTCGGCTGGTTGCTTGTCCGCTAAGAGCGGTTCAATCGCGCGGTAGTCGCCCACCAGGATGGCGAAATCTGGGGCCAAAAAAGACTGCACCCCGCTCGGAATCTGGTCAGCGGTGTAATGCCCCTGCACGGTGACCTTGACCGGTGTAACCTTTTTAGCATTCCCAATGTACGCAATAATTTCTTCAGCACTCATTTTTTGCATTCTCTTTTTCTCCTATCTTATAGGTACGATTGGTCCAAACGGGTCAAATCCGCATAACTTTCACGGGCGACCACGCATTTGGCCTGCCCATTTTCCACGAAAACGACCGCTGGACGTGGGTTACGGTTATAGTTCGACGCCATCGAGTACCCGTAGGCTCCCGTGGCGAGCACCGCGACCAAATCGCCGGGAGCCACGGCCGGCAGGTGCGCCTGGTCGATCAAGATATCCCCGGACTCGCAGTACTTCCCGGCCAGATGGACCGGAGCCACTAACGGCGCGTTGAGATGGTTGGCACAGACCGCCTGGTAGTCGGCTTGATAAAGTGCTGGGCGAATGTTATCGCCCATGCCACCATCGACCGCCACGTACGACGTCAGTTCCGGGATGTCCTTGCGCGACCCTACCGTGTACAGGTTGTAGCCGGCCGGACCCACGATGGACCGACCGGGTTCAAGCCAAACCTCCGGCAACGCCAGGCCACGTAAGGCCACGCGTTTTTTAAACGCCGCGGCGATGTGGTCGATGAACGTTGCCGGACTCAACGGCTGGTCGACATCCGTGTAGCGAATCCCGAAGCCCCCACCAAGATTCAAGACCTCGGGAACGTAATCGAAGCGGTCCCGCCAATCAGCGGCAATGTCGACTAGTTTGTTGGCCAGCAGTTCAAATCCCTGTACCCCAAAAATCTGGGAACCAATGTGGGCGTGAATCCCTATCAGGTGCATCTGGGGGATGGCCAAGACTTGTTGGACCGCTTGGTCGGCCTGACCGGAATCGACGTCGAAGCCAAATTTACTATCGACCTGACCGGTCTGGATGTATTGGTGCGTGTGGGGCGTGATGCCCGGCGTCAACCGCAGCATCACCCAACACGTCGCGTTCTTTTCTAATAAAACGGTGTGCAATAACTCAATCTCGTAAAAGTTATCTAAGATGATGACGCCCACCTGCGCGTCGACGGCCTGTTCCAACTCCGCTCGCGATTTGTTGTTGCCGTGGAAACTAATACGTTCAGCGGGTAAGCCCGCCTGTAACGCCGTGTACAACTCACCGCCGGAGACCACGTCGGTGTGGATCCCCGTTTGGGTCACCAACTGGTACATCGCGACTGTAGCGAAAGCCTTACTGGCGTAACTGACTTGGTAACGCAATCCGTTAGCCTGTAAGCTCTCTTTAAAGGCTTGAATCTGCTGACGTATCGCCGCCACGTCATAGACCACTAACGGTGTGCCGTAGGTCTGCGCCAACTCAACGGTGTCGACGCCTCCCAGAAGTAAATGTCCCGCCGCGTTGGCGGTTAAAGCTGGTTTTTGCATATCGCGATACCTACCCTTCCATTGGGGTTCCGGGGACTAAAAAAGGATCTCTTTGCTCACGAAAACAAAGAGATCCCAGAATTATGCAAATTCTGTATCTTCACTCGTCGCAAGCGCCCCGTAGCCAATTGTTTAATGCTACGACAGTTCGGATCCTCTTGGTGACCCGTCCCAGCTCACTAGGGCCCGTATTCCCTAGCGCTTCGGCGACCGTCCCTTTCCATGCGGTCATGGTCCATACAGGGACTCACACATGTACTGATGTTGGTCGCAACCTCTATTGATGTAATTGAATTAAGATTATAGCAATTCTCATAATCCGTCAAGGGGTCTCATCATTTTTAACCTAGTTCTCACACTTTACAAGCCAATTTATATCGGTCAGACTTGATTTAATCCCAAAAACTGCTAAAGTCGTCATTAAAAATAAATTAGGTTTTTTCAACCTATGAGGTGATAAATGTGAAAGTCGTTAAGTTTGGTGGCAGTTCATTAGCCACCGGCCAACAAGTTAATAAGGTCGTCAATATCATCAAAGCTGATCCGGACCGGCAAGTCATCGTGACCTCCGCCCCTGGCAAACGGTTCAAAGGGGATACCAAGGTGACGGACTTGCTGATTCAATACGCGACACAAGTTCAACAACAAACGGATTACCAGCCCACCGTCCAGGCGATTTTAGCCCGGTACCAAGCCATCAGCGACTACTTTGAACTCCCCGCCGACACCCTGAACCAGATTCAAGCTAAGCTGACCGGACTGGCCACCACGACCTTTACCGATGCGGACCACCAACTAGCCGCCTTCAAGGCTCACGGCGAATGGCTCAACGCCATTTTGATTGCGGCCGTGTTGACCCACCAAGGCATTTCTGCCAAGTTCATGGATCCCAAGACCGCAGGCATCCGCGTTTCGGGTCAGCCCAACGACGCCGACATCTTGCCGGAGACCTACACCAACCTGGCGCAATTGCACGCCGGTGATACCCGGTTGGTCTTTCCCGGCTTCTTCGGTTACACCCCCCAAGGCAGCCTATTTACCTTTGCCCGCGGCGGTTCTGATATCACCGGAGCCATCTTGAGTCGCGGCTTTAGTGCTGACTTATACGAAAACTTTACCGACGTCGACGCCATCTATGCGGCCAACAACCACGTGGTCGACCACCCGGCCATCATCCAGAAGATGTCCTACCGGGAGATGCGAGAACTCTCCTACGCCGGCTTCTCTGTATTCCAAGACGAAGCCATCATTCCGGCGGTCCAAGGACAAGTCCCCGTCAACGTCAAAAACACCAACAATCCCGAGGCGCCGGGCACCCTGATTGTGCCGTCGCAGTTCGTCTTCAATCCCGCTTGTCCCATCACCGGGATTGCCAGTTCGAACCGTTTTTCGGCGCTCTACTTACACCGCTACCTGTTGAACAAGGAAGTCGGCTTCACGCTTAAGCTCCTGGAAATTTTCCAGCGATACAACATCTCTTACGAACACATGCCTTCCGGAATCGATGACCTGACCATCATCTTCGACCGGAGTAAACTGGACGAAGCCACCATCAAGCACCTGTGTGCCGACGTCCGCAAAACGTTGGCTCCGGATTACATGGAATGGATCGACGACTACGCGATCATCATGGTGGTCGGTGAGGGCATCGCCCACAACGTCGACACCATCGGTAAGGTCATCGATTCACTGACCGAAAATAATATCGCCATCCACATGATCAACCAAGGGGCGTCCCGGATTTCTATCATGCTTGGCGTTCAAGCCGGCGATGCCGACAACGCCGTCCGCCAAATCTACCAGACCTTCTTTCAACCTAGCGAGGTGACCACTCATGATTAACCTATTGCGAGCTCACGGCTCCGAAAACCAATTCTTCATTCTTGACCAGACCCAACTTTCAACGCCTTTGACCGACACCGAACTCAGCCACTTGGCCCAAGTCATTTGTCAGCCCCACGCGACTTCTTTGGGCAGTGCCGACGGCGTGTTAGTGGTCAACACCACCACCCACCCCGACTGTCTGGGCGAGATGCGCATCATCAACGCCGACGGTAGCGAGGCCAAGATGTGTGGAAACGGATTGCGGACGGTGACCCGTTATTTAGCCGAAAAATCCAACCAGACCCAATTTAAAATTGCGACCCCGTTCATGGATTTGGCCGTGGAACAAGCGCCTGATTTAGCGCCCAACGTCCCGGCCTTTAGCGTGCAGATTGCCCCCATTTCAATGGCGGCTTCCGATTTACCGTTGCACTACCACGACCAAGCCGTTTTGAATGATCAGGCCGTGCCCGAATTTTTACCCGACCAGACCTTCACGGCCATTGCGGTGCCCAACCCGCACCTCATCAGTTTTGTCGATAAAATCGATGAAGCCGCTCTAGGCCAATTAGGGCAAACGCTGAACGCCCCGAACCCCCATTTCACCGAGGGCGTCAACGTCAGTTTCGCGGAAATTCGGGGGACCAACCACCTTTTCGTGCAGACCTACGAACGGGGCGTGGGCTTCACCAACGCCTGTGGGACCGGAATGTCCGCTACCAGTTTGGCCTTCGCCCGGCAGTTCCCAAGGGCGTTTGATCCCACCACTCCCATCACCGTGCAAAATCCCGGCGGGGTCGTTCAAACCCGGGTGCACCTGGGGAAAACGGCGGCCACCAGTCAGCTTCACTTGATTGGTAATGGCACGTTCACGGCCCGCCTCACCCTGAGTGAAACGGCGCTCCATCAGGCCGATATCACCCAAGTTTTGGTCACCCCAACCACCGAAGAGGCTGCCTACCAGGCCTTTGTCGCCAGCACGGTTCCCGCTACAAAATAAGCTATAATGGCAAAAAAATCCCCCAGCAGGCCAACGCTTGCTGAGGGATTTTCTCAATCATTCTCTTTTTTAGGTGAAGCTAGTCTTTTTTCCGAATCGTAAAGCCGTGCTTACTGCCTTCGGAACGCCGACCACCATTGTCGCGCCGCCGGTCACGGTTGCCACCGCGGTGTTCGTTGCGGTCACTGCCGCCACGCCGGTTTCGGTCGTAGTGCCGGTGTTCGCCGCCACCCCGATGGTTGTTGCCCCGGTGATAACCGCCGCCACGGTGGTAACCACCACCACGCCGCTTGCCACCGCGCTTAGGCAATGGCCGTTCTGGCGTGATCTTGACGGGCACCTGACTGCTGTCGTCCTTGGTGACTTCGTTCAACAAGGCCGCGGCAATATCCGCTGCGTCGTATTCTTCCAACAAAGCATCCGCTGCCTTGCCGTACTTTTCGGTATCCGTCTTCGAAATCAAATCGCTGACGGCTTCCTTAGCCACGCCTAATTGGCCTACAAAAGCCTCTTCAGCCGAAGGTGGCTTCAATGGTAACATCCGCACCCGGGTCAACTTCTCGATTTCACGTAAGTAACCCATTTCGTTTGGCGTCACGAAGGTCATGGATACCCCGTGATTCCCGGCCCGGCCAGTCCGGCCGACCCGGTGCACGTAACTGTCAGGATCTTGTGGGATATCGTAGTTGTAGACGTGAGTCACATCGTTGATGTCGATTCCCCGCGCCGCTACGTCGGTCGCCACTAAGATGTCCAATTTACCGTGCCGGAACTCATTCATGATTTGGGTCCGACGCTTTTGCGTCAAATCCCCATGAATCCCAGCAGCGTTGTAGCCCCGGGCTTTAAGACCGTTGGCGATTTCGTCGACCCGACGCTTAGTCCGCGTGAAGACGATGGTCAAGTCCGGATCTTGGACGTCGAAGAACCGCGTCATGATATCGAATTTCTCAAAATCACGAGACCGGACGTAGTATTGATCGATCAAATCGGTGGTCAATTCCTTGGCCTTGATCTTGACGTGCTTCGGGTCCTGCATGAATTGCACCCCGACCCGTTTGATTTCGGGTGGCATAGTCGCTGAGAATAGCATGGTTTGCCGTTCTTCTGGCAATTGCTTGATGATGTCTTCGATATCATCCAAGAAACCCATGTTCAACATTTCGTCGGCTTCGTCCAGGACCAGCATTTGCACGTGGTCCAGTTTCAGCGTCCGGCGCCGGATGTGGTCTAATAACCGACCAGGAGTCCCGACCACCACTTGAGGATGGTTCTTTAAACTCTTGATTTGCCGGCGAATATCCGCCCCACCGTAAACCACTTGGACGTTGGCCCGTTCAGTCCGGCCTAATTTATAGATTTCTTCTTGAGTCTGGATGGCCAGTTCCCGCGTTGGGGAAACGACAAGGGCCTGCACGTTAGGATTTTTTTTGTCAATCTTTTCCAGAATGGGGAGTGCGAAGGCGGCCGTTTTACCGGTCCCCGTCTGAGCTTGGCCAATCACATCTTGGCCGGCTAACACCATGGGGATGGTCTCAGCCTGAATTGGGGTCGCTTCTTCGTAACCTGCTTCAGTCACAGCTTTCAGTAGGTCTTCGGAGAGACCCAGTTCTTTAAACTTCAAGTATAATTTCCTCCTAAATGAGTACGTCACCCTAGCGCTTCGTTAGTCTTGGAAAAAATCCGTTTTCCATAATAACGACTAACGATTGGCTAGGGCGGAGTAAGTTCGTTTCTTAAATTTTACAACTTAACCATCATACATCGTCACATTAAAATAAGCAACTTCCAAGACTCCGGGAAATTGCTTACATTCAAACTATTTTTCATTTTCTTGGCTCGGCAGTAATTTTGCCAAGACATTTTCGAGGTGAATCCCGTGCGAGGCCTTCAATAGGATCTGGTCGTTGGCCGTCAAAGTGGTTTGTAAGGCGGCCGTCACTCCCGCTAAATCGTCACTAGCAAAATGCGTCACTGGTAAATCCGGCGCCTGGGTGGCTAGTGCCTTTTGTAAGGCCTGCATCTGGGGGCCCACCAAGTAGACCTGCGCAAACTGACCGGTCGCCAGCGCGTCAGCTAAACCGGCATGTAAGGCTGGCGCCTGGTCGCCCAGTTCTAACATGTCACCTAACACCACGAGCCGCCGCCCGTTTGGCTTGAGCGGAGTTTGGGCAAAGGCGTGCAGGACCTGCCGGACCGCCGTGGGGTTGGAATTGTACACGTCACTGAGAATCCGTTCGCCCTGCTTTCCACTCATCCACTCGGCGCGGTTCTCCGTCAACGAGACTGTTTTAAGGGCCCGTTGCGCATTTTCCGGTTGAATCCGATAAATCGTCCCGACCGCGAGCGCCGCCAACGCGTTCTTAACGTTGTATTCCCCAATCATAGGTAACGTAAAAGTCACGTCCGGCCACTTGTTGGTCGTAAAACTGGTGCTGGTGGCCGCACTGGTCACGTCGGTAGCGTAATAGTCATCATCGTCGTGCCGACCAAAGGTGACCTGTTGCTGGGGCAAATCCGTCACCCGCTCACGCAACAACGGTTCGTCACCGTCGTAAACGAAGAGACCATCATCGCTAAGGCCGTGGGTGATTTCAAATTTGGCGTCCGCAATCTTATCGCGGGTCCCAAAGAACTCGATGTGGGCTTCCCCAATCATGGTCACAACGGTCACATCCGGCATCACCAGCTTACTCAAGAAGTCCAATTGCCCCGGGCGGTCCATCCCCATCTCGACGACTAACATCTCGGTGTTGGGTTCCATCGATAGCACCGTCATCGGCACGCCGATTTCGTTGTTGAAGTTAGCGTGGGTCTTGGTCACGTTGAACTGGGTGCTTAAAATCGCCGCAATCATATCCTTGGTCGTGGTCTTCCCGTTACTGCCAGTGACGGCCACCACCCGGGGATTGATTTTGGTTAAATAGTATTGGGCCAGGGTCTGCAAGGCGATCAGTGAATTTTCGACTTGGAGCACCGGAAAGTCAGCCGGCGCCTGGGCGAGATCCTGCGCCCACAAAGTTGCGACCGCACCATGATCAATCGCTGATTGAACAAACTGGTGGCCATCTTGTTCCCCGGTCAACGGGATAAAGAGTCCCCCCGGTTGCAGGTGCCGACTGTCGAACGCAACACTGGTCACGTTCACGTCTGCCCACTGGTCATAATCATTGATTGCTCCAATCGCGTGGGCAATCTCTGCAAGTTGCATCTTCATCTTATTTACTCCCATTTTCGCGGGATGCTTAGGTCCCGCGTCATTCTGAATACCGGCGTCAAACACCGCCGGCCTAAAACTCTGATTTCCATTATACCATTAATTGGCTCAGACTAATAAAAACCCCTGACGGTCACCGTCAAGGGTTCGATTATTAGTTAACGTCAGTCGCGGTCTTATGAGCCGCGCTTGCATCATAACAAAGTTAGATTAAATCCGCAACCGCCCCAAAGGCCTGATTGTCATGAATCGACAACGCCCATTCTCGGGTGGTCAGGTCGTAGCGTAAACTCGCGACTTCCTTGGAGTCGGCGTACACCTCTTCTTGTAGATGCCAAGTTGCCTGGCGCTCCGGGTGTTGAACGGCGCGCACCGGAATCATGTAGACTCGGTGGCGTTCGACCAGCTGATCAAAGGCGATGACCGCCCCGTCCAACAACCCTTCCGTCAGCTGTAACAAGATTTCGTGGGGCACATCGCTGATGGCTAACGGCCGGGCGAAGACCCACCGGTTGTTGTGCATCGACCGCAAGTGGCGCTTAATGCTCACGTCGAGCACGTGGCCGAAGTTGGGTAACTTCCGGTAATAAATCTTGTAAAAGCCGTCGCGCAGGGTCAAAAATGCGTAGTTGTTTTGGAGTTTAGCATAAAATGGCGTCCGCAGATGGGTTTCCATGTGTCCCAGATACAGCAATTCAGCAATCTCACTGGGCAACAGAAAATCTAGATCATCTGCATGAACGTAATCCAGCCACTTGACGGCTTGTTGGTGCTTCGCTAAGAGGTAGCGGCGTACCTGGGCTTGACCGGTCACCGTTTGAAAACGCGTGTGCGGATTCAACGTGACCGCGTCGCCCACTTCCGGATTCAGAAGCAGCAACTGATTGGGGACTTCCGGCACCCCATTTAAAAAATCAGCCGGTGAAATTCCTAACGAGTAAACCATGTTCGTGACGGGCTCTAAACTGAGATAGACAAAATTTCCACGCATGCGCTTTTACACTCTTTCTACTGAAGTTCCCTTTCCATTGTACACCGAAAACTTGCCCAGCTTACCGTTTGCATTGTTACATTTTCTCGAGGCGTTCGATCCGTTTGGCAATTGGCGGGTGGGTCGCAAAGAGGTCGCCAATCTTGTGTTGATGCTTAAACGGGTCACCGATGTACATCGCCGCACTGCTGGGGTCGGCGGCTTGCATCGGTTCGCTATCGTCAATCTTACGCAACGCCATGATCAACCCTTGGGGGTTCCGCGTTAATTCGACGCTCGAGGCGTCCGCCAGGTACTCGCGATTACGCGACAACGCCATCTGGGCGATACTAGCAGCTAACGGTGCCAAGAAGATCAACAGGATGGACACCACCAACTGGAGGATGCCCCCCGCCGAGTTGTCGTCGTCATCGTCACGCCGGCCCGCGCCGAACCACATCAGATTCGAGGCCAGGTTGACCAGAAAACTAATGGCCGCGGACAACGCCAAGGCAATCGTCTGTAAACGAATATCGTAGTTGCGCACGTGTGAAATCTCGTGGCCAATCACGCCCTCGAGTTCCTCGCGGTTCAAGCGTTCCAACAGCCCCGTAGTCACGGCTACCACCGACTTTTCGGGACGGTTACCGGTCGCAAAGGCGTTGGGACTGGGGTCGTCGATGATAAAGACCCGCGGCATGGGCACCTGCCCTACCATGGCCATGTCTTCGATCAGGTGCCAGAGTTGTGGCGCCTGGTCGACCGAGTGAATCTCCTGGGCGTGGTTCAAATCCATGACCACGTTGGTCGAATTGGCGATCATCAGGCCCATGTAAATGGCCGTGACGATGGCTGCCCAAAAACACCCGGCTAACCAGCTACCGGCAAAGAGGTCGCCTAAGGCCGCACCCAACACAACGACTAACGCCGCAAAGCCGGCCATGACGTAGCCCGTACGCCGTTTATTCATGGCAATTTGTTCATACAACATCACAATCGCCTACTTACTTATCGCCGTTCAGGTCGTCAAAGTTGACCTTCGGCGTCGTCTTTTCTTCTTCCGGCACTTCCAAGTAGGCTTCCTGCTGGAAGTGGTGAACCTTCGCCACCAAGTTAGCCGGGAAGGATTGGACCTTCATGTTCAGACTGGCCACGGTACTGTTGTAAAGTTGCCGCGAATAGGCAATCTTATTTTCCGTGTTGGTCAGCTCTTCCATTAAATTACTGAACTACGTGTTCGCTTTTAGATCCGGATAGTTTTCCGCAACCGCGAATAGCGACCGCAAGGACCCAGACAAGGCGTTGGAAACTTCCATGGTCTGTTGCCGGTCCCCCGCCGGCACCTCCGTCAATTGATTCCGCAGGTTGACCACTTTGGTCAAGGTCGCCTGCTCGTATTTGGCGTACCCCTTCGCGGTGGAAATCAAATTAGGAATCAAATCATTCCGTCGTTTGAGTTGCACGTCGATTTGACTCCACGATTCTTGTACGTGCGTGCGGATCTGGACGAAACCGTTATATAGGGCCACGTACCAGATGACCAACACGACCACGATAATAATGGCAATGATCCAAGCCATCGCTACCACTCCTCCAATTAAATTTGTTAGACTAATCATAACAAACGCGGTAGACCGGTACCAGCATCTACGCGCTAATTTAGAAATTCCTTTAGGAGGTTCACCACCTATGCAGCATATCCTATTCGTTTGTCTGGGCAACATCTGCCGTTCCCCCATGGCCGAAGCCATCGCCACTCAGACCATCGACCAACACCACTGGCAAGACCAGTTTCGTGTTGAGTCGGTTGCAACGAGTCCCGAAGAAGAGGGGAACCCGCCACACCCTGGTGCCTTGAAGGCCATGCGCGCTCACGGTCTCGACGCCAGTGCCCACCGTTCGCGCCCCATCACGGCGCAAGACTTCGACTGGGCGGATACCATCATCACCATGGACCACGCCAACGTGGCCAACTTGAAACGCATGGCGCCGTCTCCTACCGACGCGGCCAAGGTCCAGTTGTGCTTGGACATCTTCCCCGACAGGCGGGGCCAAGCCATCGATGACCCTTGGTTCACTCACAAATTCGAGTTGACCTACCAGGAACTGGCCGCGGCCGTCCCGGCGTGGTTGACCAAACTCCAAAATACCGATTAAGCCAGCAGGCCACTAGCCAAAACCGTAACGTATCGTTGCTATTCTTGCTAGTGGCCTGTTCGCAGTTATTTTTGTTTATCTGTCGGCTCCGACGTATCCCTAGACGTCTGATCCTTGTCACGATGGTTCTTCCATAACAGGAACCCAATGATGGCTAACAGCAGCAGGATGATGAGGCCGCCCGCTAAGAACCACCAGAAGTAGCTCGGCGCTTGCGGCTGGTTGTAGCGATTGGCGAACTGCTTCAACTGTTGTTGCGTCACCGTGAAGTTTCTGACGAAGTGCCAGTGGTAGCCGCCCTTGGCCGTGGCGTCCAACGTCATGGTGTATTGGCCCGCTTTCAACTGGGTGTTGCCCCAAGGAAGCGAATAGGTAAAGTGGCTGTTGGGTGCCATTGCCAGGTTGCCCTTGGTATTTTGCAGGAGAATTTTACTGCTGTTGAGTTTGGTAACCTGCGTCTTGATCTTCAGGTTACTCATAATGCCCGGTTCCGGGTTTTGGAGTTTGGCGTTGACTTGGTTGAGCGAATTGCGCTGCCCCGCTTCTACTGATAGTAGATTCAGGTTTGGGGCCACGTCGACGGCTGCTTCGCGCAACCGGACGCCAATGACGTAGGCAAAGCTGTTGGTCAACGACACGCCCTTACTTGACTTGTCAGCGTCCTTCCCCAACTTACGGACGTTGATGCCGCCCAGAATCATCCCGTTAATCCGTTTGGCTGGCATGGTCAAATGAACCGACACGTCTTTGGTCTGCTTCGCGGGTACCGTGACCGTCGGCACCTTTTTCGCCCCGAAGACGTCCTTGATGCTGACCTTAAGTGACGAATCCAACTGCGGGTTAGTTTGGCTATAGTCGATCACCCCGTTGTCATTGGTCACCGCCTGATTCACGTTGACCTGAAAACGCTGGGATTTCTTGGTCTGGTTGGTGATGGCGACCGTCAGCTTTTCGTGTTGCTTAGGTTTCACGCGCAACGCAAAGTACGTTGCGCTACTGTCGTCTTGGTTCTTGGGCAACACGGCATTGACCGTATAACCCACGCTGTCCGCGTGACTGAGTTGCGGCCAGCCTAAAAAGGTTAACCCCACGGCCCCTAATATTAACGCCCATTGCCAAAATCGTTTCATGATTCCCCGCCCCCATAATTGACTCCAAGATGCCCTTATTATAGCAAACTCTAACCCCCGTGTCCCTAATACTAAGTCGCCTATCCGAGGGATTATTTTCGTGACGGAACAAACTAAAAACGGACCAGCAATTAACTGCTGATCCGTAGTGTGTTCCAAGTTGAGTTCGAAGTTAAGAAGCTGGCGTCGTTGCGGCTCCTGATGGGGCGTTGGTCAACGTCCAGGTCAGATTCGACGTGTAAGTGCCCGCAAGGTTATTTTGCGCTACGTTTAGGGTGGCGTTAGTGTACGGCATATTCCAGGTTCCTAAACCAGATTTAACTGCCGCTGTCGCCACTGGAACGTTACCCGATGAACCGTCAGTATTTAGTATTACATTGCTAAACGTTGGCATGTTGGCCGTTGCATCCGCATTATTATCCGTAGTTTCTGATGTTGGTGAACCTGCAGTCAAGTTAAGGTTGCTGGCTTTCAAGACGTCTCCATTTGTAGATGTCATTGGCCCACTTGCTACGGTCACGTTCCACCCAGTCGCAATCCCAGGGTTAATTACCGTTACGGGAGCCAGTGTATTGGCCGTTACATAATGAGCCTCACTCGCGGAGGTGTCGATGGTCTGCGTTCCAAATTGAAACCCCGGCACGCTCTGCAATTTAATCCCGCCAGCTAGTCCGTTAGTGTTTCCATCACTACTATCACCCGAGAAACTTTCAGCATTTAACGTCACATTCGCCGTGGTAGTCGATGTCCCAGAAACGGGACTACTGGAACTAGAACTAGAACTAGCGTCGTCGGCATTTACCGTAATTCCGCCAGCTACCAGGAACCCCGCTAGTGTCGAAGCCGCCACTAGTAGGCGTAAAATTTTCTTAGTCATCATTGCTCACTCCTCAGTTTATGAACACCGGTTTTACCGGCTTAGCTGTCACAACCTCATCTCTCTGTCAGGCGCTCCCTGGCCCCTGTAATCCAAAAGTCAATGACTCGGTAGTGCCAGCAGAAATTCATTTCCACCTTTTAGCAGACGTATAATAAATTAAATCAGTACCTGCAGTCCTTAAGTAACCCCACCAGCCAGTCAAATAAACTAATGGGACATCCCAAACCTTTTTCGCATCATCCGATAATTCAGTAACCTGATTTTCTGTTTAAAGTGGCATGGATTCCTAATCTACCGCGATTTAGCCAATTTTGTAAGTTAACCTACATTTTCGAAATACTGATCGATCAGCGACTCCGCGTCAAAATTAAACGGTTACAAAACCAAATCACCAAGGCCAGCTCGTTCAAGCCATCGATGGTTTATAAGTATAATAGCACGCTCACCTACCATTGTCCATAATTTGTCTGGTGGGTAATTGGCATTTTTATGTTTTTCACCGTTCACTTTGCCAACGGGGCCCAAATCATGCCCGGCAATCAGCGTGATGATGGGCTTTAATCACGACCCTGTATCGCTTGTCCCCGACACTAAAACGGCCCACAATTAAAATTTTAAAGTCTCTGCTAAAAGCCGTTACAGTGTAAACGAGTTTACTGTTAAAACGAAACCGTCCGGACCAGCACTCATGCTAGTCCGGACGGTTATTTGGTTAGGTTTAATTATTGAAGCTACCGGCGAAGCCCTTCCGAACGGATTCTGGCGCTTGCTTGTATGGCATCTTTTGCACGTACTTGCCCCGAATCATCAAGCGGTTGGCCCCAGTCGCATCACAGGTAATCAGCGTCACCAGCTTACGCTTAGTCTGGTTGACTACCTGCACGTCGGTCGGCGGGATAAACTTGCGGACCGTCACCTTGTATTGATAGACCGTTTTGGCGTTGGTCAAATAGATGCTCTGGCCTAACTTGGTCTTGAAATAAAGAGGACTGAACAGCACCGTGTGTGACACCATGTGGTGACCAGCTAACGGGTAGTTACCCTCCCCCATCTTCTGGTCGGGCCGCATGGTCCCCGCTGTGAGGGCCAGAACTTCGTTACTGACTCCTTTGCCGATCGGCAAATGGATATTCGACTGGGGCAAGAGAATCTGTCCCACCACGTGAATATCCTTAGACTTCAACCGGGCTTTCGCCACCGTTGAAAAGTCGAGTGATTTTACTTTTTTAAAGTCATAAGTGGCTTTCTTCTTTTGGTTGCGCCGGACCGACCCGGTCGTGACCTTGGGTTGATAGGAGGACACCATCCAGGTCTTGATCTGTTCGTTAAAGATAAGTCCCAACGAGACCAGGATCAAGAGTAGGAAAATCAGTGTGCCCCACCAGCGGCGGCGCTCGTTCTTTTGACGCATCCTAACCCAACTCCTTCCCCAATTCCCCTTGATTTTACCGCAATTGGTCGAAGAAAGTCTATAGCTAGCCGATGAGCCCCGCAAAAATCACCGCCGCGGCCTTGAAATTTGGCTACCGCTGGACCGAATCGATCAGTTCCTGCAAACTCGCCACGTGGTAGCGGTCCATCACGGCCGGCAGCTGGTCGATGATGTCGACACAGGCCGTCGGGTTGCCGTACGTCGCCGCGCCGATTTGGACCGCATTGGCACCAGCCAGATAAAACTCCAACACATCTTCAGGCGTGAAGACCCCGCCAACCCCGTCAAGGTGTTGATCAGCGTCAAGCCGGCGGCCCCGCCTGCTTCGGCCGCCTGGGCAATCGGCACGATGTCGGTCACGTTCGGCGTCAATTTCACGAAGACCGGCTTAGTCACCGCATCCGTCACCTGTCGGGTCAACGTTTCGACCGTGTGCGGGTCCGTGCCAAAAACCAACCCGCCCCGCTCCACGTTAGGACACGAGATGTTGAGCTCTAACCACTTGACGTTGGGCGCGCTGGCCACTTGTTGGGCCACCGCAACGTATTCGGCAAACGTCGCCCCGGCGATACTGCCCATAACGGGTAAATCCGGGTAATGCGTCGCCAGCCACGGCAACTTCTCCGTCATTACCGTCGTAACGCCCGGGTTCTTCAACCCGATAGCGTTCAGCCAGCCCCCACTGGTCTGCGCTGTAGTCGGGGCTGGGTTCCCTGCCCGCGGGTCTTGAGTGGTCGACTTGATGACGAACGCGCCTAACTGGTCGAGCGCAAGATCTTGGGCCATCTCCTGACCGTACGCGGCGGTACCACTAGCTGGCATCACCGGGTTCTGCAGGGGCACCCCTGCCAGTTGGATACTTAATCGTCCCATACTTTTCCTCCTATTATTAAAGCGCCTGGGTAACAAACGAGCGCGATTCCAAGACCTGTAGAATCGCCGCGACGGTATCGAGTGCCGTGAACAACGGAATGCCGTGGGTGATCGAGGTGTTGCGAATCAACGTCCCGTCATCGGCAGCGTGTCCTGAATCGGAAATCGTGTTGATGACGACCTGAATCTCGCCAGCTTCCATTTGTTGCAAGAGGTCGTGTTCGCCGGTCGCAATCTTATCGACCGTTTGGACCGGTAGCTTGTGCTGTTGTAAGCACGCCGCGGTCCCGGGGGTCGCCAGTAACTGGTATCCCAGGTCGTGAAAGCGTTGAGCCAGTTGGACGGCTTCCGGCTTATCGGCGTCCTTGACGGTGATCAAGACGTGGCCGTGACTCGGCACGTGAAGTTTCGCCGCTTCAAATGCCTTGTAAAGGGCCTTGGCCAGAGTCCGATCACTGCCCATGACCTCACCGGTAGACTTCATTTCTGGGCCCAACAGACTGTCGACTTGGTTGAGTTTCGAAAACGAGAAGACCGGCGCCTTGACGTGAACCAATTTGCCAGGTTGGACCAAGCCGTCCTGGTAACCCTGCTCGGCCAGTGACTGGCCTAAAATCACCCGGGTAGCGACTTGAGCCATCGCGATGTTGGTGACCTTGCTCAAGAACGGCACCGTCCGGCTGGCTCGTGGGTTGACTTCAATGACGTAGACTTGCTGGTCGTGAATCACGAACTGGATGTTCATCATCCCCACGCAGTTCAAAGCCTTCGCCAGTTGCTTGGTATAGTGCACGATTTGGTCTTGGACCGCCGCCGACAACGATTGGGGCGGGTACACGGCCATCGAGTCACCGGAATGGACCCCGGCGCGTTCGATGTATTCCATGATGCCCGGAATCAACACGGTCTGGCCGTCACAAATCGCGTCGACTTCGCACTCTTGCCCGACCAGGTAACGGTCGATCAAGACTGGGTGGTCGTGCGAGACCCGCACGGCGTTATGCATATAGTGGTCGAGGTCGGCACGTTGGGTCACAATCTCCATCGCCCGACCACCCAAGACGTAACTGGGCCGCACTAACACGGGATAGCCGATTCTATCAGCAATCGCGAGGGCCGTTTGTTCATCGCTGGCCGTCGCCCCTTTGGGTTGGAGAATCTGCAGGTCTTCGATCACCTGGTTAAAGGCGTCACGATCCTCGGCGCGGTTGACGTCTGCCACGCTGGTCCCTAAGATTTTAACGCCTCGGGCAGCTAGGGGTTCTGCCAAATTGATGGCCGTTTGTCCGCCGAACTGCACGATGACGCCTGCGGGGTGTTCCAAGTCGATGACGTTCAACACGTCTTCTAAGGTCAACGGATCGAAGTATAGCTTATCGGAGATGGAAAAGTCGGTGGAGACTGTTTCGGGGTTACTGTTCATGATGATGGCTTCGTAGCCCGCCTTTTGAATCGCCTTAACCGAATGGACCGTGGCGTAATCGAACTCGACGCCTTGGCCGATGCGAATCGGACCGGACCCTAAGACTAAGACCGATGGCCGCTTCGTGACTTCACTTTCGTTTTCCGTTTCGTAAGTCGCGTAGAAGTACGGCGTCGTGGACGCAAACTCGCCCGCACAGGTGTCGACCATCTTGTAGACTGGCGCCAGGTGGTGAGCCAAACGTAACTTACGAATCTGGTCGGGCGTTTCGTACCAAAGGTCAGCCACCGTGGCGTCGGCAAAACCGTTGCGCTTGGCGGTGGTCAAGACAGCCATGTCGTTTACATGGCTGGTCAGCGCCTGCTCCAGTTCCACGATGTGCGCCAATTTGTCCAAGAAGAACGGGTTGATCTGGGTGAGCGCAGTCAATTGGTCCAACGAATAGCCACGGCGCAAGGCTTCGGCCAGGTAAAACAGCCGGTCATCTTGCGCGTGGACCAGTTTATCTTCCAGCGTGGCGGTCGTGACACTTTCTAGTGCCGGTTCACTGATGTGGTGAACGCCAATCTCTAGGGAACGGACCGCCTTCAACGTTGCTTCTTCAATGTTGCGGCCAATCGCCATGACTTCACCGGTGGCCTTCATCTGGGTGCCTAGGCGCCGGTCGGCCTGGGTGAACTTGTCAAACGGCCAGCGGGGAATCTTGCAGACTACGTAGTCCAACGCCGGCTCGAACGCTGCGTAGGTGGTCCCGGTTACCGGGTTCTTAATTTCGTCAAGGTGCAGACCGACCGCAATCTTAGCGGCCATCTTCGCAATCGGATACCCGGTCGCCTTGGAGGCCAACGCCGACGAGCGACTGACCCGCGGGTTGACTTCGATGATGTAGTACTTGAAGCTCTGTGGGTCGAGGGCCAGTTGGACGTTACAGCCCCCTTCGATTTTCAGTGCGCGAATGATCTTCAACGCCGCGTCCCGTAACAGCTGAACTTCGCGGTCCGCCAAAGTTTGGACCGGCGCGTAAACGATGGAGTCCCCCGTGTGGATGCCCACCGGATCGAAGTTTTCCATGCTGCAGACCACCAGTGCGTTGTCGGCGGCATCACGCATGACTTCGAATTCGATTTCCTTGTAGCCGGCAATGCTTTGTTCAATCAAGACTTGGGTGACCGGTGATAAGGTCAACCCGTTTTCGGCAATCTGGCGCAATTCTTCGGCGTTGGCAGCAATCCCACCCCCGGTACCGCCCATGGTAAAAGCGGGCCGCACGATGACCGGGTAGCCGGTCTTGTCCGCAAACGCTAACGCGTCGTCGACGGTGTGGGCAATGCCCGAAGCCGGGACCGGTTCACCGAGTTGTTGCATCAAGTCCTTGAATTGCTCGCGGTCTTCGGCCTGGTCGATAGCGCTCAACTTGGTGCCCAGAAGCTCGATTCCCAAATCATCTAACACGTGGGCGCGCGACAATTCCATGGCCATGTTTAACCCCTGCTGGCCGCCCAACGTGGGCAAGATGGCGTCTGGGCGTTCCTTGCGCAGAATCTGCGACACGAACTCTAACGTGATGGGTTCCAGGTAAACTTTATCGGTGATTTCCTTGTCGGTCATGATGGTTGCCGGGTTCGAGTTCACCAACACCACCTGGTAGCCCAGCTCCTTCAAGGCCAAGCAGGCTTGGGTCCCCGAGTAGTCAAATTCGGCGGCTTGGCCAATGATGATGGGACCGGACCCAATCACCATAATTTTATGAATATCGGTTCGTTTGGGCATTTTAATTGCGCTCCTTTCGCTGGGCCTTGGTGGTGGTCATCAGGTCGATAAACTCGTCAAAGATATGGACCGCGTCGTGCGGACCGGGCGCGGCGTCCGGGTGGTACTGGACGGAAAACGCTGGGTACTGGGTGTGGCGCAAGCCTTCGACCGTGTCGTCGTTGATCTCTTCGTGGGTCACCTCAAGGGCCGTAGCTGCCAACGAGTCGCGAGCGACCGCGTAGCCGTGGTTCTGCGAAGTGAAGTCGATGCGGCCGGTCTGCAGGTCTCTAACCGGATGGTTGAACCCGCGGTGGCCGAATTTCATTTTAAAAGTGTCGGCCCCGTTAGCTAAGGCAAACAATTGGTGCCCCAGGCAAATCCCAAATAGTGGGACTTGTTGTTCAACGGCGCGAATCATTGGTAAGGCGCTCGGCACGTCCTTGGGGTCGCCGGGGCCGTTGGTCAACATCACGCCATCGGGATTCAACGCCATGATCTCCCCGGCCGTGGTGTTGTACGGTAACACGGTCAAATTACAGTGACGTTTCGCCAGTTCGCGTAAAATCGAGTGCTTGAGGCCAAAATCGACCACCACTACGTTCAAGCCGGTAGCGGGGTTCGGATAAGCGTTGGCCGTAGAACTCTCCGCCACCTCTAAGGGCGCGTCGGTCGCGGGCGTTTGCAAGTCGTGCACCACCTTATCGGTCACCGTGTCGACGATGGCCGCGCGCATGGCGCCTTGCGTCCGGATATGCTTGGTCACTGCGCGGGTGTCGATGTCGGTGATGCCCGGAATCTGGTTAGCCGTCAGGTAATCGGCTAACGTCTCTTGGGCCCGCCAGTTACTCGGGCGGCGCGCCACCTCGTGGACGATGACGCCCCGGCACGTGGGTTTGATAGATTCATGGTCGTCGCGGTTGACACCGTAGTTACCAATCAAGGGGTAGGTGAACATCAGGAGTTCTCCGTTATAGGATTGGTCGGTAATGGATTCTTGGTAGCCACTCATCCCCGTATTGAACACTAATTCACCGCTGGTGGCCGCACTTGCCCCGAAGCCGGTACCGGCATACACGGTGCCGTCCGCTAACACTAAGTATCGTCGCATCTTAATCTTCCTTTCTGTAAGCCACCCGGCCGCCCACTAGTGTCAGCAGGGTCGTCCCCACCACGGGCCAGCCGATAAACGGCGAGTTCTGCGCTTTGGATAACATTTGGTTGCCATCGATGACTGCCGGATGCGCTAGGTCAAAGACTGCTAGATCGGCCGGTGCCCCGACTTTGAGTTGCCCCGCCCCCGGCAAATTAAAGAGCTGGGCTGGTTTGGTGCTCATCAAATCGACCAGTTGGCCCAGCGTCAAAATTCGTGGTTGGACCAACTGGGTGTACAGGACGGCAAAGGCGGTCTCTAACCCGGTGATGCCAAACGCCGCGGTCGCCATCGAGCCCTTTTTATCGGCGCGGGTGTGCGGCGCGTGGTCAGTCGCCACCATGTCGATGGTGCCGTCCAAAACCCCGGCCAGTAATGCGGCCCGATCCCGCGGCGCGCGCAACGGCGGGTTCATCTTGAGTTGCGGGTCGTCGTGGACGATGTCCTCGTCCGTAAGCAACAGGTGGTGGGGACTGACCTCACAGGTCACGTGGATACCGGCCCGTTTGGCATCGCGGATCACGCGAACGCTTTCGGCGGTCGAGACATGACAAACGTGGTAGTGCACGCCACTGGCTTCGGCCAACATCAAGTCCCGTGCCAGTTGCGCCGATTCGGCTACGTTGGGGATACCGGGCAACCCTAAGCGTTACGCAATCGGGCCGGCATTCATCACGCCATGGGCCGTCAACGAGTCGTCTTCGACGTGGGCCGCTAGGGGCAATCCCGCCTGCGCAGCCCCACGCATGGCCTGTAGCATGGTGCCAGCCGTTTGGACGCCTGAACCGTCGTTACTGACGGCAAAGGCCCCAGCCGCTTTGACCCCAGCGAAGTCGACCAGCTCATCCCCGGTTCGATCGGTGGTAATGCTGGCGTACTGGGCGATGTGGACGTGTCCTTCGGCCTGGTTGCGGGCGACCTGTGCGGCCACCCGTTGCGGCGTATCCGGCACCGGGTCGACGTTGGGCATCGCGCCCACGGTGGTGAACCCACCTCGCGCCGCGGCCAACGTTCCGGTCGCCAGAGTTTCCTTCGCCGTGAACCCGGGGTCACGCAAATGCACGTGGACGTCGACTAAGCCGGGACTCACGAAAGCGCCCCCCACATCGAAGCGTTGGTCGATGGTACTTGCTTCGACCGCAACTTGCGGGGCGATAGCGGCGATGCGTCCCGCTTTAATCAGGATTTCCATGGACCGTAACTGCCCGTCACGCAGAATCTTAGCGTTGGTAATCAGCACTGTCGTCATGGCTAGACCTCCAACGGCGCGTGCGCCAGTAAGCCGCGGTGCGCCAGCAGTTGAGTGATCATCGCCATCCGCACGTAAACGCCGTTAGTCATTTGTTGGAAGATCCGCGATTGCGGCGCTTCGACCAGGCTGTCGGCCAGTTCGACGCCACGGTTGACCGGTGCCGGGTGCATGATGATGGCGTGAGCCGGCATCCGCTTGGCCCGTTCAACCGTCAGCCCATAGCGTTCGTGATACGCCTGTGCATCGAAGCTGACATTATTGGCCTGGGCCAAACGTTCGTGCTGGACCCGCAGCAGCATCATGACGTCCACGTCTTCCACGAGGTCGTCTAAATCACGATACTCGCCGTAAGCTGTGAAATCTTCCGTCAGCCATTCCTTGGGGCCGTTGAAGTAGACCGTCGCGCCCAGTTGCGTCAAAAGCCGCATGTTGGACCGGGCCACCCGCGAATGGTCGATGTCTCCCACGATAGCAACCTTGAGGCCGGCGAAGTGCCCGAATTCCTGGTAAATCGTCAGCATGTCCAGTAAGGATTGCGACGGGTGCTGGCCACTACCATCCCCCGCGTTGATTAGACTCAGCGTGAGATTTGCCGCCACTAACGGGTCGTAGTAGGCGTTTTGTGGGTGGCGAATCACGGCTAAATCGACGCCGATGGCCTGGACCGTCTTTAAGGTGTCGAGCAACGTTTCGCCCTTGGTCATCGAACTAGATTGGGCGTTAAAGGCCAAGGGTTGCAACCCTAAGCGCCGTTCGGCCATCTCGAAACTGGTATGCGTCCGGGTGCTATTTTCAAAAAAGAGGTTCATCGCGTAGACCGGCCGGGTGAGTTCGACCGTTTGCCCGTTTTGAAAGGCCTGGGCCTGCTTCAACAGCGCCATCACGTCTTGATTACTGAATTGATCTACACTTACCAGATTGTTTACTTGGTCCATGATTGTCGTCTCCTTTAAGTTTTCTGCCAACTGGCCGCGGTCAACCAAAATGGCCAACGACGTCCGGGCCGGACGCCCAACTGTTGTCAAGGCATCCAAGGCCGCGCGGACCGTCCGGCCAGTAAACAGCACATCATCCACTAAAATCACGTGTTGGTCGGTGATGCCGACCGGTAAATCCGTCCCGGTCACCTTGGCTGGACCGGGCACGTCGATTGTGTGCGGCCGGTCATCGCGGTACAAAGAAATGTCTAACGTTCCCACCGGTACCGTCACGTGCTCCAACTGTTGCAGTCGCGCCGCAATCCGTTGGGCTAAGTAGATTCCCCGGGTCTTGATGCCCACTAACACGAGTGAGGCCACGCCTTGATTCTGTTCGATGATCTCATAGGTCATCCGTGCCAACGCCCGGCGCATCCCTAAGGCATCCATCACGTCTCGTTCCATTCGTGTCACCTACTTTCTGTTCGTTGTCGCCAAGTCAGGGCACAAAAAAGTCCCCACACTTCGCCTGTGAAAGTGTTAGGGACTTCCTCAAAAAACACGTTCCCTTCTCAGTCTCACAGGACTAATTTAAAGGCGCTGGTTTAATTGGACTAAGTGTACCCAACTCTATCGGGGATGTCAATAGGCAATCTTTGGGTCGCCACTCACACCCCATTAGTTCGTGGTGATGTCACTGCCAAAGTACTTGACCGATAATTTTTTCAATGTCCCATCTTGACGTAACTGCTTCAATACGCGGTTGAACTTGGTCCGCAGCTTAGGATTTTTCTTATTGAACAACGCCGAAATCTTGGCCGGTGCTTGTTCCTTGTTGGTCAAAACTCGATATTTCAAGCCGTTTAAATTATTGCTCTTCTTGTAGGTCAACAGGGCTGATTCGGCGTTGATGGTCGCGTCTGCGCGCCCTTGACGTACCAGGTCCAAGGTTGACGATAACTCACCCGATGGTAAAATCTTGGCCCCAAGTTTCTTGGCCAATAGTTCGTTATCCGTCCCGGTTCCTTCGGCCAGTTTCTTGCCCTTCACGTCACTCGTTGTTTTCAAACTTGTGTTGCTCTTAGCCGTCACTAACGCGTACTTCGAATAAACGTACGGCGTGGAGAACAGGTACTGTTTCTTTCTAGCTGGGGTCTGAGTGATGTTGTTGACCACCACGTCAAACTTAGAACTGCCCAAACCGGCAACTAAACTATCCCACTTGGTCGGAACGAACTTAGTTTTCAACCCCATTTTCTTGGCGACAGCTTTAGTCAAATCCACTTCAAACCCGGTTAGTTTACCGTTCTTACGATATGAATACGGCGGATAAGTGCCTTCCAAGCCAACGGTCAACGTTTTAGACGTCTTCAACTCAGACTGATAACCACTATTGGCCGAACTTGATGACTTTGAACCGCAAGCCGTCAATAAACTCCCAACGGTCACGACCGCCAAGCCCAACGCTAACACATGCCAAATCTTTCCTCGTTTCATTTCCACACGCTCCTCACAAATTTTTAACTCATCACGTTAAGATGTTTTTCCAGTCGCAGTCAAATCCGCAAAGGTCATCGCCGAAATAAAAGCTAAAATCCGGTGATTCGTCGTGGCAAAGAAGTCCTGGCTAGACCCGTCGAATAAAATCTTCCCGTGCTCGATAAAAATGATTTTATCGGCTACCTGCCGAGCAAAAGCGAGGTTATGGGTGACGATGATCATCGATTGTTTTTCCTGCGCAATTTGGAGCAACACCTTCAGCACCCCTAGTTCCAGTTCCGGGTCCAAGGCACTGGTCGGTTCATCCAAAAAGATGTATTCCAGCTGCATCGCTAGTGACCGAGCAATGGCCACTCGTTGTGCCTGACCACCCGACAACTGATTCGGGTAACTATCGGCTTTGTCTGCCAAGCCGACCTTGGCCAACAACTGTTTGGCCGTAGTTTGGGCACTGTCCTTGGCTTGATGCCGCACGTAGATTGGCCCTTCCGTCACGTTCTTCAAGACCGACAGATGGGGAAACAGGTTATACCCTTGAAAAACCATTTCCGTTTGCCGGCGAACCTTCAAAATGGTGGCCTGCGAGACGGGCTGGCTCAAATCAATCTGAAGGCCGTCAAAGTCATACTGGCCGCTTTCGGGTCGTTCCAGAAAATTCAGAGACCGTAACAAAGTTGATTTTCCTGACCCGGACGGACCCAAAATCACCGTGGTCTGTTGTTCCGGAAAACTAGTCGTCAAACCATGCAGCACCTGTTGGGAGCCAAAACTCTTGGTCAATCCTGTAATTTTTAGCATAGCAGCCTCCTTACTTGGTCACGACATAACGCGATGTGACCTTCTCCAGGTATCCCTGTAGCCAAGTCAACACGGTACAGCAGATGGCGTAGTAGACCGCCACTAACATGTACATAATCAGGGGTTGATAGTTCTGGGCCGCAATTTGTTGGCTGACTTCGAACATTTCCACGATGGTGATCGATGCGGCCAGCGACGTGTCCTTGACCAGGCTAATGAAGCTGTTGGCCAACGGCGGTAACGAGATGCGGACGGCTTGGGGCAAGATGATCCGAAATAATGCCATGCTACGGGTCATCCCAATGGAGTACGCGGCTTCCCATTGGCCTTGATTGATGGACAAAATAGATGCCCGAATCGTTTCCGAGCAATAAGCCCCAGTATTGAGTGAAAACGTCAGAATTCCAGCGAAAACCGGGTCAAGTTGAATCCCGTTGGGCGTAAAACCCTGAATTTTCAGATATGGTAAGCCAAAGTAAACGATAAACAATTGGACCAGTAACGGCGTGCTCCGAAAGACCCAAACGTAAAAGCGAAAAATCAGTTTCAAAATCAGGAAAGCGCCCCGTTTTTGGGACAAGCGAATCAGCGCGGTGAGTAATGCAATGACTAACCCAATCGCAAACGAAACCACCGCGATGGGAATCGTATAGGTCAACCCCGCTTTAATCAGTTGGGGACTAGCTGTTTGAACGATCTGCCACAAGCGCATCGCCTCCCTTAGCCTGCGTAACTTGTTCCAACCCCTGTTTCAAATCGGCAATCAAATCGCTGGCGTCTTCCAACCCCACTGACAACCGAACCAGCTGGTGGGTGATGCCCGCCGCTACTTGTTCATCGGGGGACAGTTCCGCGTGCGTCATCTTGTACGGTAGCTCAATCAAACTTTCCACGGCGCCTAAGCTTTCCGCCAGTAAAATCAACTTAAGACTCTCCACAAACTTGATGCTGTCAAGACCGGGCGCTAAGTCGAAGGAGACCACGCCACCGTAACCATCCGTTTCCGCCGTGGCGATTTGATGGTCCAACGTGCCGTCCAAACCGGGGTAGTAGACCTTGCTGATCTCGTCACGGGAATCTAAAAATTCCGCAATCTTTTGGGCATTGCTAAGGTGCCGGTCCATCCGCACGGCCAGCGTTTGAATCCCGCGCCGGACCAAGTTCGCGTCCTCCGGGGATAAGACCCCACCGATACCGTTTTGGTTGAAGTAAATGGCGTCACCCAACTCGGTGGTCTTGGTGACCACTAATCCGGCAATGACGTCGGAATGGCCGCCTAAGTACTTGGTCGCCGAATGCAAGACGATGTCGGCGCCTAAATCTAAGGGGCGTTGTAAGTATGGGGTCAAGAAGGTGTTATCCACGATGGTCAAAATATCGTGGGCCCGGGCTACCGCCGCTACAGCCTTCACGCTGGTGACCTTCAGCAACGGGTTGGAGACCGGTTCGAAATAAATCGCCTTGGTGTTGGGCCGAATCGCCGCCTTGATGGCGTCTAAGTCTTGAGTATCCACCGCGGTGAAATCGAGTTGCCAGCGTTTAAAGAACTCGTTGATCAGCCGGAAAGTCCCGCCGTAAATGGTGTCGGCCACGATGATGTGATCGCCGGGCTTAAAGATAGCCAGGACCGCGTGAATGGCGGCCATCCCCGACGAAAAGGCAAACCCGCGCGCCCCGTTTTCCAGGTCAGCAATCTGGTCTTCCAAATACCCCCGCGTGGGGTTCCCTGACCGGGAATAGTCCCAGTTCAACGTGGCTTCCACGCTGGGGAACTTGTAGGTCGACGAGGTGTAAATCGGCACGTTCACCGCACCGGTGCTGTTGTCGTGTTGGTCTTGGCCGTGAATCAATTTCGTGTTGAATTTTGTCATGCTAAACTTCCTCTCAAATGGTGTTTTTCAGTTGCGACTTACGCTTGGGCGCCCCAAACTTTCTTGGCGGTTTTAACGGTCAACGTGACCTTGCGCCACTGGTCGTTGGCACTCAGGTGATTGCCCTCTTCCGTGGAGGCAAACCCACACTGTGGTGACAACCCTAATTGGTCTAACGGCACATACTGGCTGGCTTGTTTAAGACGGGTGGTCAAGGTCGCGGCGGCTTCCAATTCTGGCTTTTTGGTGGTAATCAAGCCTAAGATGATTCGCTGGTCCCGTCCGTTAGCCGCAATCTTAGCTAACGGTTCAAACCCGCCGGAGCGTTCGTCGTCGTATTCCAAAAAGTAGCCATCGATATGCAACTGCGCCAGGTAGTCGGCGACCGGATCATAGGCGCCGGCCCCCGCCCAATTGGAATCGTAGTTGCCCCGACAGACGTGCATGGTCAGCGTCAAGTCGTCCGGCTTGTTGTCGGCAATCGCGTTGATGGCTTTGACCGCCGCTTCACACAGGGGCTTTAATTCCGGTTTGATGACTTTATCGGAAAAGCTGGCCCACATCCCCCAGGAGGTGTCGTCGAGTTGGAGATAGCGACAACCCAAGTCATAAAAGTGTTGGACGGTGTCCTGGTAGGCTTTGATCTCATCGGCTAAGAAGGCGTCGAAATCATGGTCATAGTACTCGTCAAAGATTTCGGCCGCTTCGTTGGGGAATAGTACTGACGGACTCGGAATCGTTTGTTTGGCTGTAATGCCTTGGGGCACGATGCCGTTCAGGTAGGTGAAGGCCTGGAAAAACGGGTGGTCGGGGTTGTATTGCAAGGGGCCGGTAATCCGAATACCGCCCTTACGCGTTTCCTGGCCATTAAAGATGAACCCGTGCGCCGGGGTAAAGAACTCGGCCCCGGTCAACCCGGCCAGAAAGTCCAGATGCCACCAGCTCCGCCGCAACTCGCCATCGGTCACGTCCTTTAAGCCCAGGTCGATTTCCTTGCTGACTAACCGTTCGACTTCTTGGTCCTCCACTTGGGTTAACCCGACGCGGTCTAAGTCCCCCGCCTGGTAAGCGGCACGCGCCCGCTTGAGGCGTTCGGGGCGTAAGAAGCTCCCCACAATATCGAAACGGTTAGGAAATTTTATTTGGGTCTGTACAGTCATGATGCAACATCCTCCTTTTTGATGATCAAGCCATAAAAAAACGCCCTTGACTATGACTAGTCAAGGGCGAACGATTGTCGCGGTACCACCTTAATTCTTACCCGGCTCACACCGGATAACTTACAAAGTACAACGTGAGTTATACTCGGGTTGGATAATGGGAACCAGGCCAAGACCGCCTCACCGCAAGGGCTCAACGACCTATCGCTCAAAGACCATTCTTCACCCTGACGACATCACCCAGTTCCATCACCCCTGGGCTCTCTTGGCATGCCGGCCAGTGCTACTCATCTTTTCACCGCGAACTATCATTCAATTTTCATTGCTATCTCATTTGAATGTCATCAATTTAAAACTTATTCGCGAACTTGTCAAGCCGTGCCACAAAAAACACCGTCCCTTGCAAGCTCATTTTCTCGCGCTCCTCGCTCGCCAACACTCACGTTAGGCCCCATTAAAAATATTTTTATTTTTGGCGATTCAACACTGGCTGAGCGGTCGGCCCATTATTACTATCTGGTCGTCACTAATCTCTAAACCATCAGGTCACCTAGTTCGTCTAAATTTCACGAAAAAAAGCTTCAATTCAGCAATGAATTGAAGCTTTATCAGCATCTTTAATAATATTTATCTCACGACTGAACTCTACTCGTCCGTAACCTCCGCCTGCCGCATAATCCGACTGACCGTCGCAATGTCGTGCGGCGTCGTCCGGCAGCAGCCACCGACGATTTGTGCGCCATTGGCCAACCAATCCCCGACGTAATCATCGAACTGGTGACTGCGAGCGGTCCGTTGCCAGGTCTTGGTCGTAGGGTCGTACTGGTCGCCCGAATTCGGGTACACGATCAGTGGCAAATCAACAGCTGAAGCCAGCGTTTTGAGGGCGGGCGTAATGTTTTCCAAAGCCGTACAGTTGACACCGACCGCCACCGCGTTGAGTTGCTGGGCGACCCACTGCGCCGCCTCAGCCAGTGGCGTCCCATCACACAGCGTTTGCGGGTCGGCAATGCTGAAGCTGACCCAGAACTTTTGTTGCGGGTGTGTCTTAGTCAGCAGATCAACTAACGCTTGGACCTCTTCTAGTTTCGGCATGGTTTCCAAGGCCATCAAATCGACCCCGACCCCCGTGATCAAATCAAGGCGTTCGCGATGAAACTCCTGGTAGGCCGCCGGTTCCAAATGGTACTTGCCAGTGTACTCACTGCCATCTGCCAGATAAGCCCCGTAGGACCCGATACTGCCAGCAATTACAGCCTGAAATCCAGGGTGACTAGCCGCGTAATCGGCCCGGGCGTCCTTAGCAATCTGGACCGCCTGTTGAATCAACTGCCGCGCTTTTTTGGCGGCAATGCCCGCCTTCACGAAGGCCGGTACGTTGGCCTGATAAGTATTAGTAATCGCAATCTGGGCACCGGCCGCAAAATAACTTTGATGGACCGCCGCAATCGCGTCTGGGTGGTCGAGCATTGCCGTGGCCGACCATAACGCGCTATCGGTCGCTACGCCGCGCTTTTCGAGTTCCGTGGCCATCGCGCCGTCTAAGACGACCGGGCCTTGATCCAATAAAGTTTTCAGTGTTAAATCCTGCATTTAAATTTCCTCTCTACCTGTGACTTATGTTATTCTTATAGCATTGTCGATTTCCTCATTCTATTTTAATCATCTTAGGCTAATCAACGAAATCTTGCAAGTAAGGAAGGCCTTTGTACCATGTCAAAAGAAACCCATTTAAACCGCCAAATGGAGCCCCGTCACGTGTTGATGATCTCCTTAGGTGGGGTAATCGGGACGGGACTGTTTTTAAGTTCCGGTTATACGATTCATCAGGCCGGCCCGATTGGGACCCTGATTGCCTACACGGTCGGTGCCCTACTGGTCTACCTCGTGATGCTATGTCTGGGTGAGCTGGCCGTTGCGATGCCCTACACCGGGGCATTTCACGTTTATGCCAAGCGCTACATCGGACCGGGGACCGGCTTTACGGTCGCGATCCTCTACTGGCTGACCTGGACGATTGCCCTAGGGTCGGAATTCACCGCAGCTGGACTGATCATGCAAAACTGGTTCCCGCACGTGGCGACCTGGATCTGGAGCCTGCTGTTCATGGTCGTCATCTTCACCGTTAACGCGCTATCGGTCCGCTGGTTTGCCGAAGCAGAATTTTGGTTTGCCAGCATCAAAGTCATCGCCATCGTCGCGTTCATTATTCTGGGCGGGTTGGCGATGGTCGGCCTACTGCCGCTACACGGCCACAGCAGTGCGCCGTTTCTGACTAACTATTACGCGCACGGCTGGTTCCCCAACGGTTTTGGCGGTGTCTTCACCACGATGTTGACCGTGAACTTTGCCTTTTCGGGGACCGAACTGATCGGCATCACGGCCGGTGAGGCCAAGAACCCCGCTAAGACGATTCCAACGGCCATCCGCACCACGCTCTGGCGGCTCATCATTTTCTTCGTCGGCAGTATGTTCGTCATGGCCGCTTTGATTCCGTACAAACAGGCCGGTGTCACGCAAAGTCCGTTCGTGCTGGTCTTTAAATCGATTGGGATTCCCTACGCGGCCGACCTCATGAACTTCGTGGTGTTAACGGCCATCATGTCGGCCGCTAATTCCGGGCTGTACGCCTCCACGCGGATGCTCTGGTCACTGGCCAATGAACACACGATTCCGGCAGTCTTCAAAAAGACGACCCGGCGTGGGGTCCCACTGATTGCGTTGATTACCAGTATGCTGGGCGGGATTTTGGCCCTGTTGTCTAGTATTTACGCGGCCGGTTCGGTCTACCTGGTCCTGGTTTCCATCTCGGGATTGGCCGTTGTACTAGTCTGGATGGCCATCGCGCTATCCGAGATCAACTTCCGCAAGGCCTACCTTAAAAGCGGGCACTCACTGGACGAGTTGGCATACAAAACGCCTGGTTACCCACTGATTCCCTGGCTCGCCTTTATTTTGAGTGGTCTGTCCTGCCTGCTGATCTGGTTCGATCCCAATCAACGAATCGCTTTGTACTACACGATTCCATTCGTGGTCCTCTGTTATCTGGGCTACTACGTGAGTCAACACCTCAAAAAGCACCGGGCTAATCATTAACGCCATCTATAAGCCCAGGTTCGTTTCCCGCCCGCGGAAGCAACCTGGGCTTTTTGTTGTTCCCGCTCTTAGCAGGCGAGTCCTGTTGCATCGCCAATTGCCTACAACTAGTTTTACATGACTTGATGGCACAAAAAAAGCCACCAGCAAAAGCTGATGACCTCTAAAATTCGGTTTAGTTGTTGGTAAGACCATACTTCTTGTTGAACCGGTCGACCGCACCATCGGCTTGAGTAAACTTTTGCTTACCCGTGTAGAATGGATGTGAGTCAGACGTTACTTCAACCCGAATCAATGGGTAGGTGTTGCCATCTTCCCATTCGATGGTTTCGTCAGAAGTTGCCGTTGAACCAGAAATGAACTTGAAACCAGTACTGGAATCTTGGAAGACAACTTGGTGGTAATCTGGATGGATACCTGTTTTCATAATAAATACGCTCCTTTTGCCCTGACCCCTCTATGGACCAGAGATTGATTTTAATCGTCAACCGTCACATTATAGCATGAAACGGTGTCCTCATCAATGTTAATCTTGAACGTCTTCGACTAAGGCTGCGACACTAATACTCACACTAGCATTCAGCCCCGTTAATTTCTCAACGATGCGGTCATACCCGCGCAAAATGTTGTCAGCATTGTCGATGACCGTGGTACCTTGCGCCATCAAACCGGCGATAACCAACGCGGCACCCGCCCGGATTTCACCGGCTTGGACTTCGCTACCCTCTAACTTGCTGGATGGATCCACGATAATCATATCGTTTTCCGAGCGAATGTGAGCCCCCATCTTCCGCAACTCGGCAATGTGCTTGATGCGCTTGGGGTAAATCGTATCAATCACGGTACTGCTCCCCTGCGCACACATCAACAGCGGTGTCAGTGGCTGTTGCAAATCCGTCGCAAACCCCGGGAAGGGCATGGTCTTGACCTTAATCGCCTTTAAGTGCTCAGTATGGGGCACGAAAATACTGTCTTCGCCAATCTCTAAGTTTACGCCCATCTCGATCATCTTCGCCGTAAAGGCTTCTAGGTGTTCGGGAATGACGTTCTTGATGACCACCCCGTCACCGACGGCCGCAGCCATCGACAAATAGGTCCCGGCTTCAATCCGGTCCGGAATGATGGTGTGGGTATTCATCGCCCGCAACGTGCTGACCCCTTCGAGGCGAATCACATCGGTCCCGGCGCCCCGCACGTGAGCACCCATGTTGTTCAAAAACGTGGCTAAGTCAATAATTTCGGGTTCTTTGGCGGCATTTTCAATCACCGTGGTGCCCTCAGCCTTAACGGCGGCCAGAATTGAATTGATAGTGGCCCCCACAGAAACCACGTCTAAAAAGACGCGGGCCCCGTGCAAACCTGCCGGACCCGTGGTAATGTGCACCGTATTATCTCGCTCGCTAACCGTGGCGCCCAACGCCTTGAAGGCCTTGATGTGCTGGTCGATTGGCCGGGGACCGATGTTATCACCGCCGGGGAAACTTAACGTTGCGCGTTGGAACCGGCCCAACAATGAGCCCATGAAGTAATAGGACGCGCGCAAACTTTTAATGGCTTTACTAGGAAGTGGGGCCTCCACGATTTCCGTTGGATCAATGGTCAAGACCCCATCTTGGAACGTCGAATGGACGTTCATCGATTTTAAAATCAGCATCAGGTTGTGCACATCCAGGATATCCGGAACCATGTCGAAACGAACCGGCGTGTCCGCTAGAATCGCGGCCGGGATAAGTGCGACTGTGCTGTTTTTGGCACCGCCAATGGTCACCTCACCGGTTAACCGTTGGCCGCCGTGTATAATCATTTTTTTCATCGTGATGCGATCCTCGCTTAAATTTATCTCTCATAGATGACTCCATTACAGTCAGCTTTAATGATAAATAATGCGCGGCAAAAAGACAACCGTTTCCAGGGATTTCAGCAAAATTGTAATATATTGACGCTAGAAAACGCTCCCTAACCGGCTAAAAATCATGTAAAGCGATTCCATGGGTCCACTAAATGGCAACTTCATGAGAAAGACATGAGAAGCCTTGGCCGTTACCATGGGCTTTAAAGGCACAAACGAGCCGAGAAGTAACTTCTCGGCTCGTCGTGACTTCAGTTAGTTTATCTTGAGACAGGTTAGTTTTTGGCCGTTTGGCTGGCAACTGCGACAAAGTCACGGAACAAGCCTTCTGGTCGGTTCGGCCGGGAGAGGAATTCGGGGTGGTATTGTGCCGCCACGAAGAACTTCTTGTTCGGCAGTTCGATGACTTCGACCAAGTGGTCGTCCGGTGAAGTTCCGGAGAAGACCAGGCCCTTAGCGGCCATTTCTGCGCGGTACTGGTTATTGAATTCGTACCGGTGCCGGTGCCGTTCCTGGATGATGTCCTGGTTGTCGTAAGCCGCGGCCGCGACACTACCCGGCTTTAACTTGCACGGGTACAGGCCCAACCGTTGGGTTCCACCCATCTCGTGGACGTCGGCTTGATCAGCCATCAGGTCAATAATCTTGTGTTGCGTATCGGGGTCCATTTCCGTCGAGTTGGCGTCCTTATAACCTAGGACGTCGCGGGCAAATTCGATGCTAGCCACCTGCATCCCCAGGCAAATCCCTAAGAATGGCACATCCTGTTCACGGGCGTAACGAATGGCCGTGATCATGCCTTCGATGCCCCGGTCACCGAAGCCACCAGGGACGATGATACCATCGACGTTACCCAACAGGTCGGCCACGTTGTCTGGCGTAATCTTTTCGGCGTCGATCATGTCTAAGTCAATCTTGGCATCGACCGGGTAACCGGCGTGTTGTAAGGCTTCGTCCACCGAAATGTAGGCGTCATGTAAGGCCACGTACTTGCCGACCAAGGCAATCTTGATGGTCCGCTTCAAGTTCTGCATGTGGTCCACCATCTTGGACCAATCTTGCATGTCCGCCTTAGGTGCGTTGACCTTGAAGTGGTCCAAGACCAACTGGTCAAAGCCCTGTTCCTGTAAGCGCAACGGAATCGAGTAAATCGTCGGCACGTCCCGCGATTCGACCACGGCCGAAGGCTTCACATCACAGAATAACGCAATCTTTTGACGCATGGCATCGGTGATGGGTTGTTCTGTCCGCACGACCAAGATATTAGGTTGAATCCCAATGCTACGCAGTTCCCGGACGGAATGTTGCGTTGGCTTGGTCTTCATTTCATGAGCAGCCTTTAAGTACGGGACCAACGTGGTGTGGATGTAGACCACGTTTTCATCGCCGACTTCACTCTTCATCTGCCGAATGGCTTCCAGGAAGGGTTGGGATTCGATGTCCCCGACGGTCCCACCAATTTCGGTAATCACAAAGTCTGCACCGAGCGTTTTGCCGGCCCGCATGATTTTTTCCTTGATCATCCCCGTGATGTGTGGGATGACTTGGACCGTGGCGCCTAAGTAGTCGCCCCGGCGTTCCTTTTCCAAGACTTCCGAATAAATCTTACCAGTCGTGACGTTTGAGTATTTGTTCAAATCATTGTCGATGAACCGTTCGTAATGACCTAAGTCTAGATCCGTTTCGGTCCCATCATCGGTAACGAAGACTTCCCCGTGTTGGTACGGGTTCATCGTTCCTGGGTCCACGTTGATGTAAGGATCAAATTTCTGAATGGTTACGTTCAGGCCCCGGTTCTTCAACAGTCGGCCTAATGAAGCCGCCACGATTCCCTTGCCTAATGATGAAACCACGCCGCCAGTCACAAAAATATATTTGGTCATTGTCTAGCTCCCTTGTAAGATTATTTAGGGTCGTCTACGGTTGAAACAAATAAAAAGCTCCCTATTCGTTGGAATAGGGAGATAACCGTTCAGTTGTCCTTACTACAAGTAGCAAGGAGCCCAAAAAACATAGTACCTGCTTTTTTGACTTAAGTCAAGGCTAAATCCACAACTTACTTGTTGGAATCGTCGTCTTCCTCGTCGTCATCATCATCGGCTTCGTCGTCATCGGCGGAGAAATCTAAATTGTCGGTTTCTTCATCGTCAGGCGCATCCATCTGGGATAACTGATCTTCGATACCGTCCGGAATCTCTTCCGTCCCGTCTTCTTCATCATCGTTTTCCAGACCTAAGCCGTTCTGTAACTTGTCCAACGAAGCCGCGCCGTTGCCAGTCGCATCGTCGTCATCGTCATCGTTGGCGTAAGTCGCATCCGTATCATCTTCGGGATCATCGTCATCGTAATCGATCACGTCATCGTCGTCGGTGGTATCGGCTAAGAAGGCGTTGACCTTCTTGCGCTTCTTACGTTTTGGTTGGTCCTCGTCATCTTCGGCGTGGACCGTCGCTTCATCGATGGATTCGAACGGATACCAAGTTCGCAGTCCCCAAAGGTTATCACCCAGAGAAATGAAACTACCATCAACGTTCAAATCCGTATAGAATTGGGATAGCCGTTCCCGAATCACCTTATCGCTGTCGCCCAAGTACGTTTGGACGGCGTTAGCTAAATCAGCAAACGCCATCACGTCGCCGTGTTGCGATAAAATGGCGTGAGCAACCTCGATCATTGATAATTCACTTTTGTTCTGGCCCTCAAAGACTTTTAATTCCAAACCGGTGCACGTCCTTTCCACAGTCTACGAAACATAATACTCGCTTACGCCGTAAATTGCAATCTAATCTTGTAGTTTCCGACTAATTGTTCGCCCGCATAGAGGAGATAGTCAATTTTAATGTTCCCGCTGAAGGGCCGTTCCTGAAAATCGGCTTCCAAATACGGGGTCACCGTCTCGATGGGCATGATGCCATACGGGGTCCGGTACCGCGCCGTCACGCGCTTGCCACTGACAAAGTGGAGCCGTAATTCGGCTTCGGCGTTACGGGTCAGGTGAATCTCACCGTCGGGAGTGAACTTCATGGTCACCGGCGTTTGTTTGCCCGTTTCTTGATTGGGTTCCAAATACCGCAGATACATGTTGGCACCCACTTGTACCAGTTGACCGTCCACGTCTAAGCGGTAATCCGAGACATCCTGGTCCTGTTTAATGTGGGTTTCCAAGTGAATGGCGACTGGAACGCCCGCTGAAAGTTGCTCCATCATCGGTCCTTCCTTTCTATTACTCATATCAAGTTCAATTATAGTTCATTTAGTGGTAAAAACCTACAAATTCCCTTTTTCATTTTATGAGCTTTCATTCCCCTGGTATGACGGTGAAAGCCGCCCCCACCAAAGCTACCGTCCGGCCTGACGGCGCGCTTGATTTCTAGTATAATAAGAAGATAGAGATTTTCAGGAAAGAAGGCCCGTGTCATGTCCGCTTTGACGTTTTCGGCGAACGCCCTCCAAACGGTGACCACGCCAATCTCCGCTCGCCAAAAGAACCAAGCGTTCGGCTACACCAACGCCCTGCTCGACTTTGTTACCGAACTGGGGCAACCCATCCTACACTTCTGGCAGATGCCCCCGACCGTCATCTTAGGCTTGAAAGATCAGCGTCTGCCTGACCTGGCCGCCGCCATTCGTCAAGTCCAGGGTCACGGGTACAACTGGGTGTTGCGTAACTCCGGTGGCCTAGCCGTGATTGCGGATGAGGGCGTCCTCAACGTGTCGCTGTTCAGTCCGCTGACCACCCCACCGATCAGTGTCGACGCCGCTTACGCGCAGATGTTGGCCTTGGTCCAAGCAGCCTGGCCCGAACTGACCATCACGGCCGGGGAAATCACCCGCTCGTATTGCCCGGGCGATTACGATCTGAGCGTCGCCGGGCAAAAAATCGCCGGTATCTCACAGCGCCGCAACGCCCACGCGCTGGTCACCATGCTCTACCTCAGTGTGACCGGTGATCAACCCAGTCGGGGCCGAGCCATCCAGGACTTTTACCGTGCCGGCTTGGCCGGTCAGCCCAACCAGTGGCACTTTCCAAACGTCGACCCGGCCAGCATGACCACCACGGCCGCTTTGCTGGGGCAACCTGTGACCTTAGCGGACGCGCAACACCGCTTCATCCAGGCTTGTGAGCAAGCCGGCGTTCGGGTCGGGCGCGCCAAATTAGCAAGTCTGTTAACACAACCCCGCTTCACCACAGCGCTGGCCCACGCCACGGCCCAAATGGCCCGGCGCCAACCCCGCCTAAATCTGTAAGGAGGTCTTCACTTTGTCCTACGCTACCGCTTTGTTGCCCCACGAAAAGGTGCTGCGCGATCCCGTTCACAATTATATTTATGTCCGTCACCAGGTCATCTTAGACCTCATCAACACCCGTGAATTTCAACGGCTCCGGCGCATCAAACAACTGGGGACGGCATCCTTGGTCTTTCACGGGGCGGAACACAACCGCTTCGCCCATTGCCTGGGCGTGTACGAAATCACCCGGCAGATCTGCGATAACTTTCAACGCAACTACCCGACGACTACCCCAGGAGATGGCGGCTGGGACGACCGCGAACGCCTGACCGCGTTGTGTGCGGCCTTGCTCCACGATATCGGTCACGGCCCGTACTCGCACACCTTCGAGCACATCTTCCACACCGACCACGAGGCCATCACGGCGGAGATTCTCACGTCACCGACCACCGAGGTCAATCAGGTCTTGCGCAAAGTCAGCCCGACCTTTCCGGCAGAAGTCGCCAGCGTGATTCAAAAGACCTACCCGAATCCCCAGGTGGTCCAGATGATTTCCAGTCAAATCGATGCGGACCGGATGGACTACCTCTTGCGTGACGCCTACTACACTGGCACCCAATACGGAACCTTCGATTTAACCCGGATTTTGCGGGTCATGCGGCCGTACCGTGGCGGGATTGCCTTTGCCATGAACGGGATGCACGCGGTCGAAGACTACGTGATGAGTCGCTTTCAGATGTATCAGCAAATCTACTTTCACCCGGTCTCCCGGGCCATGGAAGTCATCTTGGACCATTTGTTGGCCCGGGCCAACTACTTGTACCAGAGCGGCCAAAGTGACGACAGCTTCGTTCCACACCTCTTGTTGCCCTTTTTCAACCACCAGTTCGACCTGCAGGACTACCTGTACCTCGACGACGGTGTTTTGACCACCTACTTTACGCACTGGCGCCAGTCGCCCGACGACATCTTAGCCGACCTGGCCCACCGTTTCTTGGACCGTAAGCCCCTGAAGAGCGTCGCTTACACGCCCGAGACCAAGCCACTGATTGCCCCTTTGCGCCAATTGATTGCATCGGCGGGCTTCAACACCGACTATTACACGGCGACGGACAACAGCTACGACCTGCCTTATGACGACGCTTACGACCCTAAAGTGGCCCACCCGTTGACCCAAATCGAGATTCAACAACCCGATGGCTCGTTGCTTGAACTGTCCACGGTCTCGGACTTGGTCAATGCCTTACGGGGCAAGTTCTCCGGTGACCAGCGGTTCTTCTTCCCCAAGGAGATGCTGATGCCGGACCAAAGCGCGCCGGAACTCTTCCAGCCCATCTACGACGATTTCAGTCGCTATATCCAGAACAACCAATTGATTCAACCAAAGGAGAACTAAACTTTCATGACGATTAAACTGATTGCAATTGACATCGATGGCACCCTGCTCAACGAAAACAACGAACTGGCTCCCGCCACGATCGACGCCGTCAAAGCCGCCGAAGCCCAAGGCATCAAGGTAGTCCTGTGCAGTGGGCGGCCGCTCAGTGGTGTGGCGCCTTACATCAAGAAACTCGGCATCAGCGGTGACGACCAGTACGCCATCACCTACAACGGCTCCGTTGCCCAGAGCGTGACCGGCAATATTTTGATCAACCACTCGTTGACCTTCGACGACTACATCGACCTCGAAGCCTTTTCCCGCAAGGTCGGCGTTAATTTCCAAATCGAAACGCCCGACTACATCTACACGGCCAACAAGAACATCAGTCCCTACACGATCTTTGAAAGCAACCTGGTCACGATGTTGATTCGTTACCGCGAAGTCAGTGAAATGCCGCGCGACGTCACCATCTCTAAGGCCATGTACGTGGCCGAAGCAAAGGACATCGACCGCATCAAGCCATTGATTCCCCAAGACTTCCGCGATAAATACTACGTGGTTCAAAGTACCCCGTTCTTTATCGAAGTCATGAATAAGGCCGCCAGCAAGGGCAACGCACTGCGGGGCTTGGCCGATAAATTAGGACTCACCGCCGACAACATCATGACGTTGGGCGACCAGGGCAACGACTTGACCATGATCGAATACGCCGGCTTAGGGGTCGCCATGGGCAATGCCATCGACGACGTTAAGCAGGCCGCCGATGCGGTCACCCTGACCAACGCGGAAGACGGGGTTGCTGCGGCGATTCGCAAGTACGCCCTCAAGTAACCTCCCGATTAATAGCTTAACGAGTCATTTAAAAACCATCCGCCGATTACCGGTTAGGATGGTTTTTTCGTGCGGATAAGGGTATATTTGAGACGGTTCAAAACTATCAAGGGGATGGATATTATGAAGAAAGTTTTATTGGCAGCAGTCACTGTGTTATTAGTCGCCCCACTGGCCGTTCCGGGGACAACGGCCCAGGCGGCAACCTGGCATAAGGGCGCTCCCAAGATTGCTCGGGGCACCTGGACGGACAAGCGTAACTCTCCAAAAGGCGGTATGTATGACTCGTTACATATTACCCACAAACTCTTCGTACTCAATGACAATGACCCGCATTTAACCCACTTGAAGTACAAAAAAGTCGGCCGCCACACCTACAAATTTAGAGGGTACGAATTCGAACTCGGCAAAACTATCACCACGGCGGGCAACTGGCACTTTATCAGTCGCCACCACGTCCGGGTAACCCTCGACGGCCACAAAATGAACCTTTACCGGTAATTAGTCCTGAAATTCAAACTAAAATGGCGTTGGTGACGACTTGTCACCAACGCCATTTTGGTCGCATCTCATCTCGACTAGCCATCAGCAGCCAAGCGGCCTACGCTTAACGATTGGTGGCTTATCCCGACATCTTCTCTACGAAGGCCATATATCACACTAAATTGGCGTGCCTAAAACACCCCATAAAAGCGATCTTTTAGCTTGGACCAAGAACAGCTTAACATATCACGGGCTATCCATTTAACGGTTCGAACATGGGGAAATCTTCGTACGACACAATGAAAGAACTTCCAATCAGGCGATTGCCCAGTAATTAGGTGCTGGTAACCCTTCAATAATGAGTCGAAGCGTGGTCAAGTCTGCCAGATGAAGATGGTCAACGATAAGCGTCAATTCTCAGTTCAATCCATGTTTGCATTAGTTACTGTGAAACGAAACGCTTCGGTAAAATGTAATTGTAAAAGAGATGTGGCTGACCGATGCTACGTTCCAAATATCAAATTAAGCGTGTCTGATAATTGATGAATTTCGTTGCTTGATGGAAAGTCATTTGTTTGCAAGTAATAGCTTATCATCCCTAACATTACGCCACCAATAACATTTATTTCCAAATCTGACTCTGGACGTTTGAGAGCTGTCTGTAGATTATTACTTAAAGTATCTTTAATACCATCCATTAGTCGCATTTTAGCTTGTGGAATTGTCATTATCGCGTTTATCGGTCTGCTCCAATATCTCATTAATTGTCTAAGTTCCGGTTCTAGTTCACTAAATGCGTCACTTAAGACAATTCCCTGATTTATGAGTAATACCTTTTTTTTCAAGGCCTCATCAAGCCACGTCAGAATATCTTGTAATATGACATCTGTCAGTGCGAATTTGTCCTCATAATGTAAATAGAACGTTTTACGACTAACCATAGATCTGAGTGCAATATCCTTAACGGTAACCTTATCAAAACCATTCTCTATGACTAGGTCAACAAATGATTTTGTGATAACATCGTCAGTTTTTTTCATTCTAAAATCCGTCATATCGAATCCCCCATTACCAATTCTGTCAATTCTGTAACCTTACGGCTCATATTACTGCTCTTTGGAGCATTAAGACACAAATCAGATTAATTTGGCCATGTTTTTAATTTCAACATTAATTTAAACTACCCATAGAATAAAAAAGGGGGTAATGAACATGGTCAGTGTATTTAAGAGAAAAAGTATCTGGATCTGCATGTTAGTCGCTACTATATTAATTGGATTATTTGCCTTTGCACAAGTTGGCGCTAGAAGCACAGTTAAGGTTCGGCATTTACCACTAGCTTTAGTCGTCAACGATAACGGAAAAGATGCTAAGAATGTGGTGAAGAAATTACGGAAAGAGAGTCGTAAGAAAAATTCTGAAATCAAATGGGTCAATGTAACCCACACGAGTGAACTCACTAAAGGTTTTGCATCCGGAAAATACTACGGGGCTGTTGTCATTCATTCAGGATTTACTAAAGCTATCAATCAACAAACAGACTATTTGAAAGGTAAGATCATCACTCAGAAACTAGACGCACTGGCAGTTAAAACGCCAATGGCGGCTGAGACGGCACCATTCCAGCAACAAAAAGTCTTAGCCAATTCATTAACCCAGAAAACTCCCCAACAAGCAAAAGTATCTTTATACATCAGTCAAGGAAGTAACGTTACTGTTGCAAACATTTTGACGACTGCCCTTCCAAAGATGACTGATCGTCTCAATCAGAAGATTTCTAACAAATATATCACCGTTGCAAATAAATCAGGGCTAACGCTCTCCCCACAAGACTGGTCTAAATTGCAAACACCAATTCACGCAACGCTTATCAAACGTAATAAGGTTTCAACCAAGGAAGTAAGTGGTATGGCGCCATTCTTAGTCACCATCTTCTGCTGGCTCGGCAGTCTGATTGCGAGTTTGCTGAACTGGCGCGACCATAGTAAGAATGAGAAGAAACGGCGTGATGGTCGCCTCTCATTAACTAGTGTCACAAGTCAATTAATTTCAGGGGTCGCAATTGTGATTGCGATTGCGATTGCGGTATCAGTTTACTTCTTCACCAAAGTTTGCTACGCCGTCCCAATTCATGATCCAGAACAATTTCTATTGCTGATTGGTGGTATCTCATTTGTTTTCTATCTCCTGCAGTCAGCTGTACTCGATTTGCTTGGACTAAAAGGATTTGCTGATTATCTGGATTGGTTCAATGGCAGTCATTACCTTCATTCCACAAATGCTGAGTCCCTTCTATCATAATTACGTTTATGATATTACGCCAATTCGATTTGCCTATGATCTTATTCTTAACCAGATGTATATTACAGATGCATCCATCACTGGATCTTCAATGTTGAGCTTGCTGTACATTGGCATCGCTTCAATCATTGTCATGTATGCCTCTACTCTCATTAAGAAACGGAAAGCAGACAGCTTAGCGTAAAATTTATTTCCAACTCTTTTAACCATCCTGAACTTAGTAAAAACGAAGTTAAGACATGAATAGTGGTTAAACCAGGTTGTGTGGTCAGCATATCCCTGGTTTGCCACTATTTGATTCAACAAATGATCATTTATCTTCCTAAAGGGTTTTGATGAAAGGGGATAACGTAAATGTCACGAGAACAATATCAACTAACTGATGCTAAATTGGTAAACAATTTATTTGATTTAATTGCGGATGGCCAAAAACTCGACGGCATTACCGTTACACAACTTTGCTTAAAGTCAGGGGTAGCTAGAAAAACATTTTATCGTCACTACTCATCCACCCAAAAAATCATTGAAGGCTTTTTGGACAATTCTGCAAATGATTTTATCGGAATATTGAAAGAAGCTCCAGTGCTTTGTTTAAACGATTTTATCGACGATTTTTTCAAATTTTGGTTTGACAACAAAAATCGTCGACAAGTTTTACAAAATTACGAGCTTTTCTCATACACGGTACATCGTGTCAAGGGCGGTGATAAAATGCAGGTTTATGGCGGTTTAAAAATGTAGGTTTTGGGCGGTCAACCGACGCCTTTTAGTCGATAAGACTTTCCGGTAATCTTGACGACATGGACATGA
>NZ_QXIL01000013.1 GCF_004115745.1 Levilactobacillus suantsaii
AGTGTGGTGGCGATAGCCTGAAGGATACACCCGTTCCCATGCCGAACACGGAAGTTAAGCTTCAGCACGCCAATAGTAGTTGGGGGATCGCCCCCTGCGAGGATAGGACGTTGCCACGCAATGTTAGGAACCCAATCGGGTTCCTTTTTTTGTGCCCTAAATTGGGTCACGCAAGGCTTCCCTAGGCTAGCCACAGAAGCGGTGGACCAACAACCTACCAAAGCGGGATTATGAGGGCAAGCCTGCTGGAGGCTGGAGGTAGCTAGCTGCATGATTTTTTTCTAGCAATGTTGTGGAAAACGGTTACAGAAGCACGATTATTCGGTATCCTAGGAAGTAGAAAGGACTGAATAAGATGGCAATTTATAGCCAACAAGGTCAATTTCATCTTCAAACTGATCATAGTAGTTACCTCTTTCACGTCATGCCCAATGGTGAGTTGGGGCAACTCTATTACGGACCTCGGATACATAACCGTACCACTTACCCGGAACTGACTCACCGAGAAATCCACGGCGCAATGCCGGCGTGGCGGCTTGATGCGCCGGACGTTCAACCCGAAGCCCTCAAACAAGAATACGCCAGCTTCGGCAAAGGAGATTTTCGGGAGCCGGCCTATCAGGTCACGGCTCCAGATGGCAGTCGCATCAGTGAATTACAGTACCAAAGTAACCAAATCAGCGCGGGAAAGCAGCGCTTAGTCGATTTACCGGCAACTTTCGATGATGATGACGACGGGGCGCAAACGCTTAACGTGACACTCAAGGACATGGTCACTCACTTGGTCGTACGGTTAAACTATACCGTTTTTCCCCACCAAGACGTGATTGTGCGTAGTACCACGTTTGACAACCAAGGAGCGGCCCACCTCACACTGAATCGCGCGTTGAGTAGCCAATTAGATTTACCCGATGCGAATTATCAGCTGTTACAATTTTCCGGGAGTTGGGCGCGCGAACGGCAACTCAAACGAACCCCGCTGCGCCCTGGTAGTCAAAGTATCGGCAGTTTGCGCGGGGCGTCCAGCCATCAAGAAAATCCGGGATTTATTTTAGCGCGGCCACAGACTAACGAGGACCAGGGAGCGGCTTACGGCTTTAACCTGGTGTATTCCGGTAACTTTTTAGATCAAATCGAAGTCGACCAGTTCGACACCACGCGCATCCTCGTGGGTATCAATCCCGAGGAATTCGGGTGGCAACTCGCGCCCGGACAATGCTTCCAGACGCCCGAGGCCATTTTGAGTTATACCGACCGGGGGTTGAATCAGCTCAGCCAACAAATGGGACGCTTTTACCAACAACACCTGGTCAATCCCCGGTTTGCGAAGCAACCACGGCCCATCCTCTTGAACAATTGGGAGGGGACCTACTTTGACTTTGATGAGACTAAGTTAGTGGCGATGGCCCAGCAAGCTAAGGCGTTGGGCATCGAACTATTCGTCCTCGATGACGGGTGGTTTGGCCACCGCAATGACGATACCACCTCGCTTGGCGATTGGGACGTGAATCCCCAAAAGCTCCCACAAGGCATGGCCCACCTCGTTCAGCAAGTGCACCAGCTCGGCCTTCAATTTGGTTTGTGGTACGAACCCGAAATGATTTCACTAGCCAGTGACCTGTACCGTAATCACCCAGAGTGGGTCGTGCGCACCCCCAAGCGGCAGATGACACCTGGACGCAACCAATTCGTCCTCGACATGACCAACCCAGCAGTCGTGGATTTCCTATACCAAAAAATGAGTACCATGATCAAGGATGCCCACCTCGACTACATCAAGTGGGATATGAACCGCAACATTACCGAGGCCTACAGTCCCACCTTACGTGCCGACCAACAGTTGGAATTCAACCACCGTTATATTTTGGGCGTTTATCGACTATACGCTCGGTTGACGTCCGCCTTCCCGCAGGTCCTCTTTGAATCCTGCGCTTCGGGCGGGGGCCGGTTTGATCTGGGCATGATGTATTACGCACCGCAGGCCTGGACCAGTGATGACACCGACGCCATTGAACGGTTGAAAATTCAATTTGGGACCTCCTACGCTTATCCGCAGGCGATGATGGGCGCGCACGTGTCGGCGGTGCCGAATGACCAGACCGGTCGCATCACGCCACTCGAGACGCGCGGCGCCGTGGCGTTTTTTGGTGACCTGGGGTATGAGCTGGATGTGACACGGTGTTCCGATGCCGAAAAGGCCCAAATTAAACGGCAAGTCGCCTTTTACAAGCAACACCGGCAGTTATTGCAATTTGGGACCCTTTACCGACTTGATAGCCCGTTTACGGGGGACCGTAACGTGGGGAGTTGGCTCGTCGTGAGTGTTGACCAGCGCCACGCGATTGTGGCTCGCTATCAACTCTTGAACCGGCCCAATCCGGGCTATACTCAGTTGCGTCTATGGGGATTATTACCCGACCAACGCTATACTGTCAGTGGGCGGAAACAAGCCCTTTACGGCGATGAACTCATGCACGCCGGTGTCTTTATCCCATCGCTTTTACATACCACGATGGGAGTCGAAGCGTCCGCGGACTTTAGCGCTCAGATCTTAGTTATCGATGCCGTTAGCGAACACTAACGTCGGTTGACGGTAATTCGCGGTAAACTAAAGGTGACTTAACTGTGAAAGGACTGAGAACATGGCGATGTTTACCCTTCCAAACAACCCCGGGAAGGTTCAATTGGGGTTAAAGGCGGGTGCTGAACCGCAACAATTATTGGACCGGTTGAAGTATCGGCCCACGGTCTTTGAATTTTTCACGGCCGTGACGGATTTTGAACCGACCGCTTTTCAAACATTGAAACAGTCAGTCAGATTCGTTCGGGACACCGTGACACCTAAAATTGTGATTCATCACCCGATGGCTTACGGTGATTGGCACTTGGATCAATTATTGGACCCGCACCGGGAAGCTGCGGCTTATCACTTTTTGCAACGCTCAACGGCCCAATTATTGGACTTGGCCAACGACCTCAACGTCCGGGTCTTGATTCATGGGGGCTATGGTGGCGCAGAAAGCCGGACATTGATTGCCGAATACCCGTCGTTAGCGGTTGCCCGGCATACGGTCGCGACGCGCTTAGACCACCTGGTCGCCCAGGCCAACGGACACGTGATCATCGAAAACGGGATCACACCAAGTTTTATGTACGGCGACCCGGAGTTGGACCGCACGATTTTACAGCACGGTTGGCCACTGGTCTGCGACTTGAGTCATGTCTTTATCGGCCTTAATGGCGATATGGACCGGACCATGGCGGCGCTGACCCGGTTGAAACCCTTGATTCAACACTACCATCTCGTGGATTCGTTGGGGCGACGACACGATAGTCTGCCACTCGGTCGCGGGTTGATTGATTGGCGCCGAGTCTTACCGGCATTGAACCCGGCCGCAACCATGATCTACGAGGTACCGGACGAAACCGATGCGACCTGCGCCAATATGCTCCAAAGTTACCATTACCTGCGACGGCTAGAAGTGCAGCAGTTGGAGAATCAGGTTGATGCTGGTGACGCTTAGTTAGTAGGTTAAGTCTAAAGATAGTTGAGTATTCCTAAACAAAAGGTCCCAAGTTCCTCATTATTGAGAAATTTGGGACCTTTTGTTTAGGTTAGGGTGAAACTAGATTTCCTGGGTCAACCCATCAAAAAAGTGCTGAAGGGAAACCTTGCCACCAGTGGTTCGTTTTCCCTGGTGATATGCCATTTCGTTACGGACATTTTTATATTCATACAGAGAATTAGCGTACTCCACTAGAATTTCGTCGCCATGGTCGTCGAGCGTTAAATTGGCAAGATTGCTGAGGCCAGCTTTGATGGCTCGTCGAATACGTTGAAACAAAATCTTTTTTTCATGGTCATCAATGGCAAAGGCCTGGTTGAAATCAATTTGTTTAAAACCAATATTTTGGTCGATCATCAATTGGCAAACAGAAAGAATATCCGAAGAGCCGGATTCTGAGGTGATGCCTAGATAACGTAAAATCGATAGAATCTTTTCCTTTTCCGCGGCATGTTCGTTTACGGCAGGGTCGCTATTCGTCACGCCGCTACCCACCAAAGCTTGAATGTTGGAGAGCTTAGCGGCCATTTGAATATTTTGTACCACTTTTTGGATAACCGTTTTGACTTCGATAAGGTTGATGGGTTTATCAATAAAGAATTCAATTCCTGCTTGGTATGCTTCAGCCCGTAAGTCGCTGTCGCGTACCTGTGAAATCATCACAAAGGTTAAATTAGGCTTGGCGGCCTTAAGCTGTTTTACGAGATCGATACCCGAAACTACAGGCATAAGTAAATCAACCAAAACAATGTCGACATCGTTCAGCATCAAATCGGCTAAGGCAATTTTGGCGTCGGTTGCTGTTCCCACCACATCATTGTGGGGATTCTGTTCCAGAATCCGTTGGAGAATCATGGGAACGCTAGGGTCATCGTCTACAATATAGAATTTCATGAGTGCGCCTCCTGAATGAGTCGTGATTTAGCTAAACGAACTTGAAAATTGGTTCCGTGACCGGGCTGAGATTCCACACGCAGCTCCCCGTCAAATTGTTCCTGAACAATGATTTTAACGTGAGACAGACCAATGCCCCGATAGACATCACCAGTTTCCTCGTGGAATTTGGTGGTGAAGCCGGGTCGAAAAATCATGGCTTGCGTCTGTTGGTCCATGCCACTGCCATTGTCACTGACGTTGAGCAAGATATGGTCGCCAGCATCCGCCACCGTGACTCGAATGAGACCATTTAATTTATCCGGAGAAATAGCGTCAACGCTGTTAAAGATGAGGTTGGATAGAATCGTAACCACGTAATAGTGATTGGGAACCACTAAGTCAACTTGATTATGGACTTCGATGACGATGTTGTGGTGATCGGACTTAATGGCTTCTCGAATATAATCTACGGTGACTTTGAGGATGTCTGCTAATTGCATTGGAGATTCCTGGTCGTCGGAGAAATAATCGTTAAGGCCCAACGCCACGTTACGGTAGTCTTTCTTAATTTCGTGGACGTCCCGTGCAATTGTGAGGGCGCGGTCTTGGTATTCTTGCGGAACGTTGGCCTTTTGTAAATCCTTATTGAGGAGATAAGCGTTTTTCATCACGTTCTCAATATCCCCCAGGCTCTTTTGCATGAAGTAAACCTCACTCTTTACAGCAGCCGCAATCCAGACAAAATGGTAATACCGTTGTTCGTGGCTTTCTGTTCGGAGTAATAACGTGAAGTAATGATAGGCAAAGGCACATAAGCAACTGGCGAGGCTCCTAACCAACGCAGCTATGAATAGAATTTGAAAGATTCGATAGCTGTAATGGGAGAAATCAGTCAGGAGACTGACCTCTAGGAGATTGGATAGGTAGACGCACAAAACGATAGTCAAAAAGAAAGAACTGTTATTGCGTTGTCCACGTCGCCAATAGATGAAGTAATAAAGAAAACCATAGCAGAGGTAAAAAGCAATATCAGTAACAACATACTCTAAAATTATTTGTTGACTTGAAGCATGACCAATAAATAGAAGAATGCCTTGGAAAATGGGGGAAGCCAGTGCAATGGCTCCGGTTAAAAGTAATGGATTGAGATCGCGATTAAAATATAAAAAAGTAGGTAGCAAGAGCGCTGATAGGGCCAAGATAAATCCAGGAGCGTAGATGGGAATGTTGACTTGAGAGGACAACGCGATACAGGTTGCAGCAATCAAAATTCGTTGCCAACGACCATGACTGATAAAACGGGATTGTTTAAACATTACTAAAACTCCTCAAGTAAAGGCGATTGAAAAGTAATGATACTGAAATAATCGATTGCCAATACTTAAATTTTTTGTCATAAATGAAGCTTTATGAAACCGCTTACTAAATTAAGACTTGTAAATATCAATTAGGAGGAATCAAACATGTTTAATTTACGTAATCGGAGTTTCTTGACCCTAGCTGACTTTAGTACCCGTGAGATGAGCTACATGCTCGATTTAGCTGAAGATCTGAAAAAAGCCAAGTATGCGGGGACGGAACAAAAGAAATTACTCGACAAAAACATTGCACTGATTTTTGAAAAGGATTCCACAAGAACGCGTTGTGCTTTCGAAGTCGCCGCTAAGGATCAAGGAGCTCACGTCACCTACTTAGGCCCATCCGGTTCCCACATGGGTAAGAAGGAAACTGCTAAGGATACGGCCCGCGTTTTAGGCGGGATGTTCGATGGCATCGAGTATCGGGGCTTCTCCCAAAAGACTGTGGAGACCCTGGCGGACTACTCTGGTGTCCCAGTTTGGAATGGTTTGACCGATGAAGACCACCCAACCCAAGTTTTAGCGGACTTCTTGACGGCCCACGAAGTTCTCAAGAAGAATTACGCTGACATTAAGTTCACATTTGTGGGTGACGGGCAAGATAACGTGTCTAACGCGTTGATGTTAGGGGCCGCTGTGATGGGCATGACCTACCACGTGGTTTGCCCAAAGGAATTGCGGCCGGACGCAGACCTCTTGAAGAAGGCTCGGGCTATTGCGGACAAGACGGGGGCCGACATTGAAGTCTTCCATGACATTGCTGAAGGTGTAAAGGGTTCTGACGTCATCTACGCTGATGTTTGGGTCTCCATGGGTGAACCCGACAGTGTCTGGGCTGACCGGATTAAGTTACTCAAGCCTTACCAAGTGACTCAAGCTGTGATGGATCAAGCTGAAAACCCTGGCGTGATTTTCGAACACTGCTTGCCAGCCTTCCACAACACAGATACCAAGGTTGGGGCTGAAATCCAAAAGAAGTTTGGTATTAGCGAAATGGAAGTAACGGATGAGGTCTTCGAAAGTGATGCTTCGGTAGTCTTCCAAGAAGCTGAAAACCGGATGCACACGATTAAGTCCGTTATGGTAGCAACCTTAGGTGACTAATCAGGGAGGTTTTATGTATGGCAAAAATCGTTGTCGCTCTCGGGGGGAATGCTCTGGGGAAGTCTCCTGAAGAGCAGCTTAAACTCGTCAAACACACGGCGGCCTCACTCGTGGGGTTAGTTGCCGCCGGACATAAGGTCGTCATCAGTCACGGGAATGGTCCACAAGTGGGAGCCATCAACCTGGGGATGAACTTTGCGGCTGAAAATGGAAAAACTGCTGCCTTTCCATTTCCGGAATGTGGGGCCATGAGTCAAGGCTACATTGGCTATCACTTACAACAAAGTTTACAAAACGAATTGCACCGACAAGGTATCCAAAAAGATGTCGCAACGGTGGTTACCCAGGTTGAGGTTGACCCGAGTGATTCTGCATTTCAGAATCCATCGAAGCCCGTTGGTGATTTCTATTCGCAAGCAGATGCTGCTAAGATTCAAGCCGAGAAGGGCTACACCTTTAAGGAAGACGCAGGGCGAGGTTATCGACAAGTCGTGCCATCGCCACAACCTAAGACCATCGTTGAACTCAACAGCATCAATCACCTGATTGAGGCAGGAAGTTTAGTCATTGCTGGCGGTGGCGGTGGCGTTCCCGTTGTCAAAACGACAACTGGGTTACGTGGAGTCCCAGCCGTCATCGATAAGGACCGCTCAAGTGCCTTGCTGGCTGATAAAATTGCGGCTGACCAGCTGATTATTTTGACGGCGGTTGACGATGTCTTCGTGAACTATGGTCAAACTAATCAACGGGCCTTGCGCCACCTTTCAGCGGCCGATGCGCATCGGTATATTGATGATGGGCAGTTTGCCCCTGGCAGTATGTTGCCAAAAATTGAAGCGTGCCTAGACTTCGTGACTTCTGGGGACCAACGTTCGGCGCTCATTACGTCACTCGATCACTTAGACGATGCCCTGGCCGGTAAGGTGGGGACGTTGATTACGGCGACCGCGGTTAACGCAACAGTGTAAAACTAAAAACGTGGTCCAACGGTCGTTGGTGGATAATTTTCCTGACTGGTCCCGATTTCTTACCGGGAGGGTGATAGGGAGACCCCGACAGCCGGGGACCACGTTTTCGGTATTCCCATAGTTGAGTGTAACAGAAAACGCTCTCATATTTTAGGGGGAATTATGATGACAGATAATCCAACAGCAAAAAAACGGCATTTCAAGCTAAAAATGCCCGGCGCCTTCTTCATCCTGTTTATCCTCACCGTCGTGGCGGTGATGGCAACGTGGATGATTCCAGCCGGGAGTTATTCCAAACTATCGTATAACAGTGCATCTTCAGAATTAGAGGTGAAAAATCCGCAAGGGCACGTTAAAAAATTACCAGCAACACAAAAAGAACTAGATAAATTGGATGTTAAGATTAAAATTGGTCAATTCAAATCGGGGGGAATTAGCGAAGCGGTCTCGGTCCCGAATACTTATGAACGATTACCACAACATCCCGCTTCGTTGGGAGACATTACCGGTAGTATGGTCAACGGGACTATTCAAGCCGTTGATATTATGGTCTTCATCTTCGTCTTAGGGGGACTAATCGGGGTAGTTAAGGCCAGTGGGGCCTTTGAGACTGGTCTGTTAGCCCTGACGAGGAAGACCAAGGGGCATGAATTTATGCTGATCTTCTTAGTCTCCGTACTCTTGGTTTTAGGGGGAACCTTATGTGGGATTGAAGAAGAGGCGGTAGCCTTTTACCCCATCCTGGTGCCTATCTTCATTGCCATGGGGTACGACTCAATCGTGAGTGTCGGGGCAATTTTCCTGGCCAGTTCGGTTGGGACTGCATTTTCCACTATTAACCCCTTCTCGGTTGTTATTGCATCTAACGCGGCCGGAATTAACTTTACAGAAGGGATTGTATGGCGGGCTGGTGGCCTGGCCATCGCCACGATTTTCTTACTGATTTACCTCCATTGGTACAGTAAAAAAGTTAAAGCCCATCCAGAAGTATCGTACACCTGGGACGACCATAAAGAATTCAACAAGATGTGGTCAGTAGAATCATCTGCTGAAAATCAAGAGACTGGGTTTACCTTCCGCAAAAAGTTGATTTTAATTTTATTTGTGGTTACTTTCCCAATCATGGTCTGGGGTGTTATGTCAAAAGGCTGGTGGTTCCCAACCATGGCTTCTTCATTCCTAGTCTTTGCCATTATCATTATGTTCATCGCTGCAACTGGGAAATACGGTCTCGGTGAAACCGGCGTGGTTGACGCCTTCGTGGCGGGTTCTTCTAGTTTAGTCGGTGTTTCGTTAATTATTGGTTTAGCTCGAGGCATCAACTTAGTTCTAAATAACGGCCTGATTTCCGACACGATTTTGCAATTTGCGTCTGCTCTTGTGCAACACATGAACGGGCCGGTCTTCATTTTGGTCATGTTGATGATCTTCTTCGTACTGGGTTTCATCGTGCCATCGTCATCCGGATTGGCCGTGCTGTCGATGCCAATCTTGGCACCATTAGCCGATACGGTTAACATTCCCCGGTTTGTCGTGGTTACCGCTTATCAATTTGGGCAGTACGCGATGCTGTTCCTGGCACCGACCGGTTTGGTTATGGCAACCTTACAGATGTTGCACATGCGGTACTCGCATTGGTTCCGGTTCGTCTGGCCAGTGGTCGTTTTCCTGCTCGTCTTTGGTGGCGGAATCCTGGTCACTCAAGTTTTGGTTTACAAATAGGCTAATAAAAAATGGAACGTTAAAACGCACCTCCGACCGAATTGACACTGGTCGGGGGTGCGTTTTTAAGTGGCTGATTTGAAATCAATGGGCCAGCAACCAATACCCGCCGCCAGCGCAAAGTAACCCCAGGCCCACGGACAAGACGAGATAGCCGCTAGCCACCCGGGGAAACCGGTGAAAAAGGCCGGCGAATTCATTAGTGAACGTCGAGAATGTTGAGAAGCCGCCTAAAAATCCACTGGTGGCTTGAAAAGCCAGGGTGCTAGCGGGAAAGGCCGCCGCGGCCAGGCCCAAGAGAAAGGCCGCAATCAAGTTAATGACTAACGTGGGTAAGGGCAAATAAGTATCGTAAAAGAGATAGTTGCCGAGAAAGGTCATGCCGTAGCGGGCTAATGCGCCCCCAGCACCAGCTAGACTAACTAGGAGTAAAGTCATCATTGGTGCCACCCCCTGGTCACGAATTTACGGGCTAGGCGAATACCGAGCGCCGCGGCTAATCCCCCCAACAGAAGGCTGGCACTCAAATAAAGGCTGAACGTCCCCCAGGCGCCTTGTTGCGCCAGGTGTAAAGCGTCGACGATGAAGGTGGAAAATGTCGTGAAACTGCCCACCAGGCCGACACTGAGTCCGGTGATCGTGGCCAGGGAGACTGGCACGACCAGTGGTAAGGCCCCAGTAATCAGGGGTAATAAAAACGAGCCCGCCACGTTGATGGCTAGCACCGTGAGCAGGTGGTGGTTGGCCCCCGCGGGCGTTAAGAGGTATCGAAGGGCACTGCCGATAAACGCGCACCCGAAAATGGCTAAAATCTTTTTCAAAAAATCGCTCCCTGCGCGTTGAAATCGGGCCCGACTGGGGATGGACCGCGGATTCTATTTTAGGGAAGTGGGGACCGTTTGGCAATCAAAAATCGCCCCCGCGCCTAAAAATTAGGTTAGGGGCGACTGGTTAAATGAGAATGCCATTGCAGTGGTCGACTTCGTGTTGGATGATCTGGGCCACGAAGCCGGTAAACTCCTGGTGGTGCGGGATGAATTGTTGGTCTAAATAGTCGACGGTGATGGTCTGGTAACGGGTCGTCGGCCGTTGTCCATCTAGGGACAAGCACCCTTCTTCCGTTTGGAAGGCGTCGCGCTGTTGGCGAATCTGTGGGTTGACCAGTGCGATGGGAAAGGCGCCTACGAGTATGACGATGATGCGTTTGTTTTGGCCGATCATGTTAGCGGCCATGCCCACGCAGTTATCCTGGTGAGCTTTCAAAGTGTCTAACAGGTCGGTGATGACCCCGGCATCAGCGCGAGTGGCCGGGGTGGCCGAAGTTTGCAGTTGTTGTGGGTCGTGAACGATGGGTCTAATCATGGGGAACCTCCGAAATTAAATTTAAGTCTGTTGAGTAGTATACCACGGGTGGTTAGTGGGTGAGTGCTTCAAGTAACCGTGTCACGGCCGGCGCCCGTTGTCCACGCGGAGCCACTAATTGGAGGCGACTGATTTGCGTTGGCAAGAGCGGTCGGGTGACAAAGTCGGCGGATAAAAACGGGGCCGCCGCCTGAGCGTATAGGCAGGTGACCCACTGCGTGTGGGCAATCATCCCCAGTAACGTTTCGATGTGCGGGGTACTGAAACGAATGTTGGGCGTGATGCCGGCGCGCTGAAACAGGGTGTCCAACTGTTCGTACACGCCGGAACCAGGGCTTAAAGTGACCAGGTCGACGTCTTGTAAATCGAGGATGCGCACAGTTTCTTGACGGGCCAATGGGTGCGTGGCGGGTAAGATGACCCGCAAGTCGTCGGTCAACAGGTCTCGACTCTCGAACTGTGAACGGTTGAGTTGGCGGGTCTGCACGTCGAGTAGGATGGCCAGGTCGATTTGGTGGTCTTGCAGTTGGGCCAGTAAGTCAGCACCTTCCAGCTCGTCGAGACGCAGGTTGATCTGCGGGTAGGTCTGCATGAACTGACTGAGTTTAGCGGTGAGACCGTACTGGGCCATGACCGGGACACTACCGATGTGTAAGGTCCCCCGGCGTAGGTCGCGGTAAGCTTGGAGTTCGTCTTGCAACAACCCGTACTGGGTCATCAAGGTCTGGGCGTAGCGAAAAAAGACTTCGCCACTCTCCGTGATGACCAGGCGACGTTTGTTACGAGTGGAAATCAGGGTGCTGTTCAATTCCGTTTGCAGGGCTTGCAGGCGTTTAGAAAGCGCGGATTGGGTGATATTGAGTTCAACGGCGGCGTCCGAGACGCTGCGTAATTGATAAACCACGATGAAACTATGGAGGTCGGTAAAGGTCATAGGGCGGGCTCCTTTCTATTAGTCCTATTAGGAATAACGTTAAGCGTAAGTTGAATTGTTTGCAAGCGTTAACCAGTGTAACCTATGATTTAGATATTAATAAGGAGGTCAATGTGATGACAAATGAACCTTACGATTTACGCCGGGTCTTAGCGGAATTAAAGACGCACCCGGGACAGTACCACGAAACTGATGTGGCAGTCGATCCAGACGCCGAACTCTCCGGTGTCTACCGCTACATTGGGGCTGGCGGAACGGTCCAGCGGCCGACGCAAGAGGGGCCCGCGATGATGTTCAACAACGTCACCGGTTTCCCGGACACCCGCGTATTGATGGGCTTGATGGCGAGCCGCAAGCGTGTTGGCTTGATGTTCCATCACGACTACCAGACCCTGGGTCAATTCTTAAATGACTCGGTCGATCACCCGATTCCACCGGTAGAAGTCTCAGAGGACCAGGCCCCGGCCCACGAGGTCGTGCATAAGGCCACCGACCCGGATTTTGATATTCGGAAATTAGTCGCTGCGCCAACTAACACGCCGGAAGACGCCGGCCCCTACATCACGGTCGGCGTGGTCTTAGGCTCGAACAAGGCTAAGACCATGAGTGATGTCACGATTCACCGGATGGTCTTAGAAGGCAAAGATAAGTTGGGCATCTACATCATGCCTGGTGGCCGGCACATCGGGAAGTTTGCCAGCGAATATGAAGCCGCTAACGAACCGATGCCGGTTACTATCAGCATTGGTCTCGACCCGGCTATCACGATTGGGGCCACCTTCGAGCCGCCGACCACGCCACTCGGTTACAACGAACTGGGCGTCGCGGGCGCTATTCGCCAAGAAGCCGTTGGGTTAGTACCGGGCTTGACCGTCGACGAACGGGCGATTGCGCGTTCCGAGTACACGCTGGAAGGCTACATCATGCCCAACGAACGGATTCAAGAAGACATCAACACCCATACCGGTAAGGCCATGCCCGAATTTCCAGGGTACGATGGCGACGCCAACCCGGCCTTACAAGTCATCAAGGTCACGGCGGTCACCCACCGCAAGTCACCGATCATGCAAAGCGTAATCGGGCCATCCGAAGAACACGTCAGCATGGCCGGCATCCCGACCGAAGCCAGCATTTTAGAGCTGACCAACCGGGCGATTCCGGGGAAGGTCTTAAACGTCTACAATCCGCCAGCAGGTGGTGGGAAGCTGATGACCATCATGCAGATTCACAAGGACGACGAAGCCGACGAAGGGATTCAACGGCAAGCGGCGTTACTGGCGTTCTCGGCCTTTAAGGAACTCAAGACCGTGATCTTAGTGGATGAAGACGTCGACATCTTTGATATGAACGACGTGATGTGGACCGTCAACACGCGCTTCCAGGCCGACCAGGACATCATGGTCTTGCCGGGGATGCGTAACCACCCACTAGACCCTTCTGAACGGCCAGGGTACGACCCGAAGTCGATTCGGGTCCGGGGCATGTCGTCGAAATTGATCATAGATGGCACCGTGCCGTTTGACATGAAAGACCAGTTCGAACGGGCCCACTTCAAGGAAGTCCCTGACTGGAAAAAGTATTTAGACTAATGAAGGAGGTCCACCGTTGATGAAGAAGATTATTGTGGGGGTCACGGGTGCCTCCGGGACGATTTATGCCGTCGATTTATTGCGGCGACTGCAAGCCATCCCGGACGTGGAGACGCACCTGGTGATGAGTCCCTGGGCCACCAAGAACCTTTCCTTAGAAAAGGACTACACGCTAGCTGAAGTCCAAGATTTGGCCGACGTGACCTATAGTGACCGCGACCAGGGCGCCCGTATCGCCAGTGGATCGTTTCTGAACGCAGGAATGGTCATCGTCCCGGCCAGCATGAAGACGGTCGCTAGCGTGGCCTATGGTTTCGGCGACAACCTGATTAGTCGGGCGGCTGACGTCACCATCAAGGAACGTCGTAACCTGGTCATCGTGCCCCGCGAAACGCCCCTCAGTGTGATTCACCTGGAAAACTTAACCAAGTTAGCTAAGCTGGGTGCCCAGATTATCCCACCGATTCCCGCCTTTTATCATCGGCCGCAGACCATTCAAGATTTAGTCGATCACCAGACCATGAAGATTCTGGACGCCTTCGGGATTCAAAACGAGACGGACCGGCGTTGGGAGGGAGACTAATGCCACGATTTCAAGTTACTCAGACTGGGTATACGATTCAGGATGACTTGCAGGTGGTGGGGCGCGACCTCTTGATCGTCGTCACCGGCGGGACCACGCCGCATATCGGTGACGTGACCACGTTAACGGCGACCACACCACTGCAGACCGTGAAGTTTCCTAGCCACGACGGTCGGTTTCACAAGGACAACTTTGTGAGCGAACGTATCGCGCGGGTCATCCAACCGGTGCTTGAGGGCACCTGTACGATTACCGCGGGGATTCACGTCGACCAGATCACCCAAGCCCAAATCGCGGCCAGTGCGCCGATGGGCGATGAGTTGGGCCGCCAGATTGCCGCCTGGCTTAAAGATCACCCGGCAACGGCGCCGAAACCGCAGTATTATCGTGATGACCAGACACCACCACGCAATTAAAGATTAAGCACACAAACGAACGCCGCGGGGCCAGTCCCCGCGGTGTTTTTAGCTGTTTGGGTCGAGAAGAGCGGGGTTCCTATTTTGATAGAAAACCGGTAGAGTGGAGACAGGAGCCGTCGCAGCCCGGAAAAGATGGGCGCGCGACGAGACTAGAGTTAGAGGAGAGTTGACTGTGAGTAAGTATCAAGTTCAGGCCGCGGCTTTCGTGCTGGTCTCGTTTATGCTGGGCTGTAACGAATTTATCGTAGTGGGGATTATTTCCGACATTGCCCAGTCGTTGCGGGTCAGTGTCGCGACGGTGGGATATCTGGTGACGGTCTTTGCCATCGTCTATGCAGTCAGCACGCCGTTGGTGACGGTGCTGACCAACCGGTTCAACCGGTACCATACTTTTATGGTCTTAATGGTCATCTTTTTACTGGGCAATACGCTGACCGGGTTTGCGACGACTTTTCCCATGATGGTGGCCGCGCGGATGATTACCGCGGTGGTCGCTGGAACCATCGAGTCGCTCAGTATTGCCATCTGTAGCGTTATTGCGCCGCGTAACAAACGCGCCGTCTTGATTTCCTGGTTGGCCGCCGGTTTTAGTATCGCCTCGGTCATCGGGGTGCCAATCGGGACGGCCATCAGTACCCACTGGGGCTGGCAGGACGCCTTTCACGTGATTTCCGTCTTGAGCCTGGTCGTTTGTGTGATTTTAGGGCTTCTGGTACCGCGTGACCTGCCGCAATCTGCCAGTGGCATCAAGTCCCAACTGATTTTGTTGACCGACCGGCGCATCTATTTGGGCGCCGCGTTGATTCTGTTTACGGCCGCGGCATCGTACGCTTACTACACCTATGTGCGCCCCCTGATTACCGATACGCTGGGCTTTATCACCACCAGTCTCAACTGGTTACTGATGGTTATCGGAATCGTCAGCATTATCAGTAACCGGTTATCGGGGACCTTGGCCGAACATCACGGACTCCGCCAGTTGCCGAAATTTTACGTGCTTGATATCATACTGTTGCTCTTATTCCCGTTAGCAATGCAATCGGCGTGGCTCGGCTATGGGTTGTTGCTGATTTTGACGTTAGTCGTTTTGATTGGGGGCTCGCCGATTCAGGTCCACTTCCTCGACGTGGCCGAAGACAGCTATCCGCAAGCGGTGGCCTTAGCTTCTGCGTTGAACGCCATCTTCTTTAATATCGGAATTTCCCTGGGGTCGGCGACGGCTTCGGGTGTCCTACAGGCGGCTGGGTTGACCAGTTTAGGCTGGGGCGCCGCAGTGTTTGCGGCTATCTCGTTGGGGCTGGCCGTGTTGCTCAATCGGGCCAACGGGCAGTCGCAAGGGGTGACGGCTAAATAATTCACAATTGAGCTGGGTTGCGGTAAGCTAAAAGCATTGATGAAGAAAGGATGAGTCGATGCAAGTACCAGAACTAACCTTAAATGATGGCTACCAGATGCCAGCCGTGGGACTGGGCACTTACCAGGTCCGTGGGGGCCAAGGCGTTAACCAGATTCTCGCCGCCATTCGCGACGGGTACCGCAGTTTAGATACCGCCACGAATTACGATAATGAAGGGGCCGTGGGTGAAGCGATTCGCCGCTCAGGTCTGCCCCGTTCGGCATTTTTCGTGACGTCTAAGTTACCTGGCAAGTACCACCAGTATGATGACGCGACCATCTCGATTCAAGAATCCTTGTACCGGATGGGTCTCGACTATTTCGACCTGTTTTTGATTCACTGGCCACTGCCGAAGCGTGACCATTACGTGGAAGCTTGGCGCGCCATGATTGACGCTCAAAAGCGGGGCTTGATTCGATCGATTGGGGTCTCCAACTTCGAACCGGAACACTTGGACCGGATCATCAAGGAGACCGGCGTGACGCCGGCCGTCAACCAAATTGAAGTGCACCCGTACTGGGTCCAAGAACGGATGCGCAAGGCCGATTTGGAACGGGGCATCGTGACGGAAGCTTGGAGTCCACTTGGCCGGGGCAGTGCTGCGTTGCAAGAACCAATGATTAAGCAATTGGCCGAGAAATACCAGAAGAACGTGGGCCAAATCATCTTGCGTTGGCACACCCAACGGGGTATCGTGCCAATCCCGAAGGCCCAACACCTCCAACACCAACGGGCGAACATCGATATCTTCGACTTTAGCCTGACCAAAGACGAAATCGAAGCCATCAACGCCTTGAGTAAACCGGATGGTCGGGTTGACGGGCAAGATCCTAACGTTTACGAAGAATTTGAATAAGTAATGAGCAAGTGACCGGACCTGGTGCCGGTCACTTTTTTGTAGAGAAAATAAATAAGCCTCCGTAAGACTAGTAACCGTAACGATATGTTCGGGGTGAACTCTTTTCTGTGGTTGCTTAATTTTAGTAAGTGTCGTAAACTCACGTGTGATACTAATCACAAAAAAGAAGGAAGTTGATCGTTATGACGGATCGTTTACAGGACAAAGTGGCAATTATTACTGGCGGCGTCGCCGGTATTGGTTTGGGTATCGCGGAATGCTACGTGCGTGAAGGTGCCAAGGTCGTCTTGACTGCCAACCATAACGTGGACGGTGGTAAGGCCGCCGTGGCTAAGTTTGGTGATGACGTCAGTCTGTTCATCCAACAGGATGTCGCCGTTGAAGCCGATTGGCAACGGGTCATCAAAGAGACCCTGGACAAATTTGGTCGGCTTGATATCGTGGTCAATAACGCGGGGATTGCGCCGGAAGTTAAGCCCGTCGACCAGGAAAGCTATGCGGACTGGAAAAAGGTCATCAACGTTAATTTAAACGGCAACTTCCTGGGTGTGAAGTATGGAATGCAGACCATGAAGGGCAAGGGCGGTTCCATCATCAACGTGTCCTCCATCGAAGGTTTTGTCGGCACGGTCAACGCCGCACCCTACAATGCCAGCAAGGGTGGTACTCGGTTATTGACCAAGGCTGCAGCCCTAGATTCGGCTGCTAATCAATACAATGTCCGGGTCAACTCGGTGCACCCGGGCTTTATCCAAACGCCAATCTTGACCCCAGAAGTTGTGGATGTGGCAACGAAGTTAACGCCAGTTGGTCACATTGGTCAACCGAAGGATATCGGTGAAATCTGTGTCTACTTGGGGTCTGACGAATCCTCATTTGCGACCGGCTCCGAGTTTGTCGTTGACGGCGGCTTCATCGCCCAATAAGTTTCGAATGAATCAGTTTTGACGGTCAGCGAAATTGCTAAGCCGCTTAGTTGGCCTTCCTTGTAGAACCTGTCATACTAAACGTAACGTTGGGGCGTTATGGTGATGGGGGCGAAGAAATGCGGACGTGGCGACGGGTTTATCAAATTAGTGTCATCAGCTTAGCGGTGGTGTCGATTGCGCTCGTCTTGCTCGACTTAGTCAACGTGGTCGACCTCTCGAAGGGCGTCTGGTCCTGGGTGGACGATGCCATTTTGGGCTTCTTTACGGTCGATTACGTAGTGCGATTCTGGCAAGCGCCCAACAAGAAGGCCTTCTTCAAGACCAATTTTTTCGACCTGCTGGCGATTATTCCGTTCAGCTCGTTGTTCAACTTCTTCCGGTTGGCCCGGTTGATGCGGTTGTTAAAGCTGGTCCAACTGTTTCAGTTGATTCGATTAGTCGGGTTCATCAATAAGTTGCGCCGCCATTTGCGGCAGTTCTTTCGGACCAATGGGTTCGGCTACTTGGTCTGGGCTAGCCTGATCATTTTGATTTTAGCGTCCTCGTTGTACGCTTACGCCGAGCGCGTCTCGTGGGGGGAAGCCTTTTGGTGGGCGATTACCACCACTACGACCGTCGGCTATGGCGACGTGGCGCCCCACACTGTTGCGGGAAAATGGGCGGCCACGGTCTTGATGATTGTGGGCATCGGGTTCATCGGGGCGTTGACCAGTACCATCACGACTTACTTTGCCCAACGCCACGGGACCTCGGATACTCAACGGCTCTTACAGGAACTGGCGCAAATCAAGCAACAAAATAAGGAACTTCAACGTCAAATTGCGGCGCTTGTTAAGCAGCAACGGCCGTAAAACTCAAACTAAATAAAATGCTCGATCGTCAAAGATTGTCTTTGAGGGTCGAGCATTTTTTGTTGATCAGTGTGGGGCTGGCGTATCCAGGGTCTTGACCCAATGGGGGTCGTAGACCAATCGCTGGATGTGCGTGGTAATTTTGGCGATGCGAGGAAAACCGCTGAAGCCGGTTTGACCGTGGCCGTGGGTGAGAATCACCAGGATATAGCGTTAACCGTTAGGGAGGGTGACGATACCGGCATCGTTGTTGGTATCGGCGAACCACCCGACCTTATCGGCCACGGTGGTGCCTCGTTGGGCCGTCTGTGCGCCGGCCGGGATTCCAGTCCGGTAGTCTTGGTGGCGCATCAGCTTGAGTAACCATTGCTGGTCGGCCGCGTGGTCAAACGGTGCCCGTTGGGTGGCAAGCTGGCGGAGGACCAAAGTCAGACTGGCAGCCGTCGTCTGGGCTGCTTCACCGGAAATGAAGACCGGTGTGGTCCAGTGCTCACTATGGATAAATTGGTTGAGCGCGGATAGTCCGCTTTGGGCGAGGGTGGCCTCTGAAAAATCGTTGGCACTATGGAGAATCATGTTTTCGAAGCCAGCCTGGTCGGTGGGGGTCCAGGCCGTGTGGGTCTGGCGGTGGACTGTGAAGAGGTAGGCGGCAATGTAGAGTTTATAGGTGCTGGCGGAAACTTCGGCTGTATGGGCGTGGGCACTAACGGCGAGTTGACCGGGTTGGTAGAAAGTCTTGGTGAGGTGGTCCTTAGCCGCCGCAGATTTGGGCAACGCGCCCAAATTATAGAAGCTGATGCTAGTGGTGCCATCGGCGGTCTGCTGGTGTAAGTACCGCTTGAGCTCAGCCTTGACTTGGCGTTGTTGGTGGCGAATCTGAGTGGTCGTCACGGGCGCTGGGGTCGCCGGTGACGTCACCTTTTGGGCTGAGACGGCGCGGTGAGTGTGAACACTCCAGATACCACCTAAGCAGATGAGCAAACAGCCGGTGAGTATGAGCAAACGGCGATAGCGCTTCCATAAAGGCGATACCGGTTTGAGATGTTTTGGTTGCATACGCGAATCCCCTTAATAAATAATGGCAATGATGTTTTATGAATATAATTATACGCCCAATTACAACGGTGCGGCTGATAAATTAATTAAGGGGAAAATTATTAAACTTAGGAATGTCATTCTGGGGGCTAATCAGCGCCGCAAACCGACTTGAGCAAAAAAATTAAATCTAGTTAATGCGAACGGTGATTGGAAATATAAGGGCTGAGTCATTTAAACGCTGGCGTGAGGCGGGGAAGATTATGGGACTATTTTAAAAATAGTTTTACATTCTAGTGTGGTAAAGGTGGGACGCCAATGGGAACCGTGGTGGAGTGGTCAGAACGTAATTTAACGTGACCTTCACGTGATGTACTAGCGACTAAAACGGCCGAGTTCCGAACAATAAACAGACTTGTTACACCGGTTATTTGGTTACTGGTCGACTAGCTTAGTCTCAAAAGCGTAGGTGATTTCGGCTAGGCTTGGTAAGCTAAGACCGTAACATCATATAAGAGAGTCTAGGGAGGAATTGAGAGAATGAAGTCTACACCGAACGGGTTACGTAAGCTGGTCGTCAGCTTAATGATTCCCATGATGGTCACCAGTGGGGTTGCCACCTTGCCAGAGTTAGCTTTGGCCAAGGCAGGGACGGGATCCACTGAGGTCGATAATTATCGCACGCCATTGAAACAACCGGAGTACCAACACCGCACCAAGCAAGATAAGCGGGATATCCCGGTTCAAGTGTTGGGCATCAATGATTTGCACGGGGGCCTGAGCACGACCGGGACGGCATACATTGGCTCCCATCAGTACCAGAATACGGGGACCGTGGGTCGATTAGCGGCATACTTAGACCAGGCGCAGAACCAATTCAAACGGGTGCACCACTCCAAGAACACTTTTCGGGTCGAAGCCGGGGACATGGTGGGAGCTGCGCCAGCAGATTCCTCCTTATTGGCTCATGAATCCACCATGCACGCGTTACGAGGGATGAAATTCCAAATTGGAACTCTGGGGAACCACGAATTTGACCGCGGTCTGCCCGAGTTCAACCGGATCCTCCACGGGAAAAAGGCGGGGGCCGGCGCGGATGCCCTGGTGCAACACTACCCGAATGAACCCACGAACATGAAGATTGTGGTGGCTAACGTGGTTAAGAAGTCCACGAATAAGGCCCCTTATGGCTACAAGCCTTACCTTATACGCAAGGTAAAAGCCCACGGCAAAACGGCGAAGATTGGCTTTATTGGCCTCGAACTGGGGAGTCTCAGTGACATTCCCCCGGCTAAGAACGTGAAGGACTACAAGATTTTGGACGAAGCCGAATCGATTGCCAAGTATGACCGGATCTTAAATAAGAAGGGCGTTAAGGCGGTCGTCGTCATGGCCCACACCGCGGTCCAAACGCGCTTTGGTGAGACGGCGGGTCCAACCGTGGATATCTTACACAAGTTGAATAAGCTCGACCCGAAGAATAACGTTGGTCTCTACGTGGCGGCGCACTCGCACCAATACGCGAACGGCATGGTAGGCAAGACCCGGGTCGTCCAAGCGCTGTCCTCTGGTAAAGCGTATGATGATGCGCAAGGCTACGTCAGCCCTAAAACGGGCAAATTCGTGGGCTTGAAAGCGCACGTCTACCCAGTGCTTTCCGCTAAGGACGATGCCAAAGTGAAGACCAACGCTAAGGTTGCCGCGATTGCCAAGGATGCGGACAAGCGGGTCGGTCCCAAGGTCAACGTGGTTATCGGGAAGACAGCGGGTGGCCAGTCGATCACCAAGAGCACGACGAAATCTTTGGAAAACGCCATTGGTGAAACCGTGGTCGACGGGCAACTGTACGAAGCCAACAAGCCCGGTGGTCTCAAGGCTGACTTTGCGATGACCAATAATGGTGGGGTCCGGTCGGATTTGATTCCTAACGCGCAGGGTCAAATCACCTGGGGCGCCGCGATGGCCGTTCAACCCTTTGGGGATGTCCTTCAAGTCGTCGAGATGACGGGACAACAGATTCAAGATGCGTTGAACCAACAGTATTACAATCCGGCCTTCTTCATGCAGGTGGCGGGTCTCAAATACACCTACACTAATACGCCTGGTGGCAAGCAACACGCTAAGGTGCTGAAGATGACCAAGACGGACGGCACGCCAATTGACTTGGCAACTAAATACCGGGTCGTCATCAGCGATTACATCCACACGGGTGGGGATCGGTTCTACGCCTTCAAGAACACGCCAACCTTGGGATCGTTGGGGACGGATAGCGATGTCTTTGTTCAGTACATTAAGGACATGGCCACGGCTAACCAGCCATTGACGGCGCCTAAGCCTGACCGTAAGATCTACCAAGCAACCGGCACGACCTTGACGTTGCCAACGTCAGCGGCACCTGTCGCGGTTAAATAACGAGCTTAAAATGGTGACTAAAAATGACTCTGGAAAATTTCCAGAGCCATTTTTTAGACAACTGTTGTCGTAGGGCGCAGGCGGTGCAGGTGGGTCCAAGCTTGATGGAGTTCTAAGCGGTAAGAATTAAAGCCGGGTTGCTGCAGTTGCGTGACGGCCTGAGGCACGTCAAAGTACGCCACCCGTTGGAGTTCTGCTTTTTGGAGGGTAAAGTCGGTAACTTGATGGGTCGTTTTGAGCGCAAACCAAGCATCAATCCAGTGACTATGGGGAACGATGCGGTAGTTGGCCGATGGCGTTAGCCGATAGTGAACGCCCAATTCCTCAGCTAGTTCACGCTGCATGGCCTGCTCAATCGTTTCGCCGGTCCGAACCGACCCACCTGCATTGGTATCCCAGTAACCAGGAAAATAGAGCTTGTTGGGGGACCGTTGTTGGAGCAGGACTTGCCCTGCAGGATTGAAGAGAAAGGCGTTGACCACTAGATGATAGCGCCCCGGCTTCACGGGACTGGCGCGGCGTTGATGGCCGACCAGTTGGAGTTGATAGTTATACAGGTCCCAAATTTCATTGAGTTGGTCGGCGGGCATGTGAAGACCTCCTTAGTCGCGGTCGTAACGGGTGATTTTTAAGACATTATTTTCGAATTTGGCCATGTACACGTCACGAATATTGGTGACGCCCTGTTCCTTCAATTGGGCTAATAACCAGTCCTCATCGTGAGACATTAATTCCAAGACGTCCTGGTCGATTTGACCATCGATGATGATGGGGTAGCGAATCGAGCCTTCTCCCTGACGCAAGATGGTGATGCCCCCGTTTTGTTCCACGATGGCGCGCTTGACATCGGTCACGTCGTAGACCCCAGCTGTCCGGAGTTTGAAGTCAATCTCTTTGGCGGAGAGGTTGGCTTTGAGACAATTGTGCACCAATAGCTTCCCGTTACGCACGATGGTGATGGGACCGCCGTCGATGAATTTTCCGATGGCCCGAATGTGAATCTTCAAGTAGCGCATGACTAGAATCAGGAGTGACCAAACCAGCAGGACGATGACAAACTGAATCAGGGTGATGGAGGAGTTATAGATGACGCCCCCGATAATGCCACCTAAAACGTAGTTCTGAACCTGGTCAATGGCCGAAGTCGGCGCGAGGTTACCTTTCCCGGTAAAGTTGATCAGTAAGGTCATAAAAATGAAACCAACGATAAGTTTTAACGCAACGTCTGAATAAGCAAACATAGGCTACTCCTTTGTAATCGTAATCTTAGGGTCGTGCAACGTGAGTTTTTCCAGGACGAACTCGGAACCGTCCGAGTTATAGTCGGTGCGGTAATATCCCTTAGGGGTCTTGAACAGCAAGTTATCCGTGGAAGATGTTTCGTTCACGTAAATCTTCTGGGGTTTGACGTCGAGTCGCTTGGCCACTTCCTTCACGGTCGAGGTGATGGCGCTAGTTTGTTCACTACTGGAGTGCATGTTCGCCAGGTCATTGATCTGAAAGCCAATGAAGAGCAAGATAATGGCCCCGGTGATGACGGTGAGATCCTTATATTTAACGTTCCACCGGTGCTGTAGATAGTAGGCCAGAAAGCCGATGAAGACGACAATCAATACCGCGATTAAGATAAACCGAAGATATTGCCAGCCTTGGTTTTGGTCCTTGAGGTAGTCATAAGTGTAAAAAGTCATGCAGACCTTCCTTTCTCTAATAAAATTGGCAGGGGGATGGCATAACGGTCAGATCGAACCAACAGCAAACTGACCTGAGTAAAAGGGCCCCAGAGGTGGTCATTGGTTGAAAAATAGTGAGCAAAAGGGCCCCTGAATGGTAGCGGTTTATGACCATTGATAGTGAAAATGAGTCGGATGGTTATCTACAGCCTACTGTACACCATTCAGCCCCGAAACTGGGATTAGATGGCTTAGCAATTTGTAGTGTGAGTCAAATCCTTAGCAATCGCTTTCAAGCGTGTTAGAATCAAAGGTGGACTTACTTTGGAAAGGGTGATAGGGTCATGCAACAGTTTGATACGGTAATCCTCGGGGGTGGCCCGGGTGGCTTAGCAGTGGCTTACGGGTTACATGCACAAGGACAACGTGTCGCCGTAGTGGAGAAGGATCTTTGGGGTGGCACCTGCCCGAACCGCGGGTGTGATCCCAAGAAGATTTTGATGGCCGCCGTGGAAGCGCAAGCGCGGAGTGCAACGCTACAAAGTCACGGCTTGAATGGGGTTCCCCAGTTAGATTGGCCGGCTTTGATGGCGAAAAAGCGGGCCTATACGAGTATGATTCCTGGCGGGACTGAATCAGGGCTGAAGTCTGCGGAAATTGCCCATTTTCACGCTGCAGCCCGGTTCAATGCCGATGGGAGTGTGCAAGCTGGCAAGGACCAACTGAAAGCGACCAACGTGGTGATTGCGACAGGGCAAGCACCGCGGTTACCACACATTGCGGGGCAGGAGTGGCTCCGGACCAGCAACGACTTCTTGGACTTGGACCATCTGCCCGATGACGTGACCTTCATGGGGGCCGGTTACGTTGGCGTTGAGCTGGCTACCATTGCGAACGCCGCGGGGCGACAGGTCCACTTAGTCCACCATAGCGACCGGCCGTTACGGGCGTTTGACGCTGACTTGGTTCAAGACCTGATGTCCCGGTTAAAGGCGGCCGGTATCGACGTGCAGTTGATGACCGACATCGTTAAGGTAGAACCGGATGGTGATGAGTACCGGGTCACGACCAAGAGTGGTGCCAGTTGGACGACCGGCATGGTCTTTGCCTCGGCGGGACGCTTACCCGTCATCGCCGACTTAGGCTTAGATCAGGTCAACGTGGCGACAACGACCCATGGCATCACCGTCAACGACCATTTACAGACGACGAATCCCCATATCTTTGCGATTGGGGATGTGGTCGATCGGCCACAACCGAAGTTGACGCCCGTGGCAGGATACGAAGGCCGCTACGTGGTCACGGCTTTGACGGCGACCGATGCGGTCGACCCGATTCATTACCCGGCGATTCCATCGGTGGTTTACGGTAAGAGCCAATTAGCCCAAATTGGCGTGACACCGGAACAGGCCCAACGTGACTCGCAGACCTATCGAGTCAATGACTTGGACCTGACCCATTGGTTTAGCTATCAACGGATTGAAGATCCCAAAGCCCGCATCAAAGTAGTCATTGAACGGGCCAGTGGACGCATTGTGGGCGCGGCTGTCTTGAGTATGGAGGCGGAACAGGTCATTAATTACCTGGCGTTCGTCATCCAACAGAAGCTCGACTCAGTGGCTATCAACCAGAGTATTCTGGCGTACCCAACGTTAGCGTCTGATCTGACCTACTTCAATTAGATTGGTCCCACTTTAGCGGTACAGTGGTGACTAGTCTCACAATCAAAATGTTTCCCGGCGGTCCTTCCAGCCTAGAAAAGAGTCGGCGGCGAAACTCATAATTTGATGATTAAAAGAGTTTAGGCAACCCACCTAAACTCTTTTTTATGGCTTGAAGGGCGGGAATTCTTCACGGGACCCCACTTTTGTCGCGGCTGAAAATAGCGTATCATGGGGATTAATTACGATAAAGTAAGGAAGGTGGGTTCGTGGCATTTTTAGGAACCTTGTGTTTGATCTTGGTGTTAACGACGCTAGCCGGTAATTTTGGGAACCGCCTCGGGGTTCCCGCGGTCATTGGTGAATTACTGGTTGGAATCGTGATTGGGCCAGCGATGTTGAACTGGGTCCAATTGAATGGCTTGGTGTCGTTATTTGCCGACATCGGGGTCGTCGTGTTGATGTTTTTGGGCGGCCTGGAAAGCGATTTGAAATTATTAATGAAGTATCTGCGGCCAGCCATCGTTGTGGCGACGTCCGGGGTCATCTTTCCGGTGGCCGTTATGGGCGCCGTCTCCTGGTGGTGGGGATTCACCGCGTTAGAATCCCTGTTTATCGGGGTCATCTTTTCGGCAACTTCGGTCTCGATTTCCGTGGCCGTGTTAAAAGAATACCACGCGCTCGGCACACGGGAAGGCGCCACTATCCTGGGCGCCGCCGTCGCCGACGACATCATCGGGGTGATTCTGCTATCGTTAATGATTAGCTTACTGGCCAGTCAGGGAATCCATGCGGCGGGGAGTCAACCCGCACTCGGACTGGTTCTGCTGGAACAGGTGGCCTTCTTCGGGGGCACTTATCTGCTGGTCAAATGGATTGCGCCATACTTGATGCATTTGAGTGAACGACTAGTGGTCGCGTCGAGTGTGACTATCATGTCCATGGTGATTTGTCTGGGGATGGCCTGGTTGGCCGATATTGTCGGGTTAAGCGGTGCGATTGGCGCCTTCTTCGCGGGAATCGCCGTGTCGAATACGCCGTACCGGAGTACCTTAGCGGATCACGTCGAACCGTTGGGCAACGCCGTCTTCATTCCGGTCTTCTTCGTGAGTGTGGGGCTAAACATGACCCTGGCGCACTTAGGGGGGAACGTGACCCTGATCGTCGTATTGACGATTCTGGCTTGCTTAACCAAACTTCTGGGTTGTGGCCTAGGGGCGCGGGTCAGTGGTTTCTCCTGGACTAGTGGTACCGTGATTGGCACGGGGATGATTGCCCGGGGTGAAATGGGATTGATTACCGCACAAATCGGGCACCAAGCGGGGCTGATGAGCAACACCAGCTATTCCGCGATGATTTTAGTCATCATTCTGGCAACGGTCTTAGCACCGTTGTTCTTGAAGCCGGCATTACGCCGCATGGCGGCCACCCCGGCATCAACCGATTAAACCAAACTAAAAATGGTCCCCGGAAACTATCTGGTTTCCGGGGACCATTTTGATTCAGTCAAGCCAACACGACTTACTTAGTCTTCGCTGAGGTTAAGTAGTTGTGTTGCAGTTGCTTCAATTGGGCATTGGATAAGCCTAAGCCCTTGTGCAGGAATTTCTTCATGCTGCCATACTTGTGGTTGATAGCTTTGTACATTGCGTTGAGGTAAGCCATCCGGACACCGTTTTGAGCTTTGAAGTTAGAAACAACGGTTGGGGTTAAGGTCTTGCCTTGCGCCTTCCAACTGGCTTCTTGATGCTTCAAATTTTCTTTGTTAGTTTGAACCAAGTATTGGTTGGACTTCAGGTAATCTTTAGCAATCATTTTCTTGTCAAAGTTTAAAGCAGAGAGCACGAAAACGGTCCCCATACCAGCCCGGTCCTTACCAGCAGAGCAGTGCCACAGCACAGCTTTGTTCTTAGGGTTCTTCAGGAGTTCGTGGAAGAGAGTCTTATAGGCCTTGCGTCCTTGAGCCGATGTGATGGCTAGTCGATAGGATTTTTCCATCATCTTGACACCGGCGTTCTTCTTAGAAAAATCTGGGAAGGCGCCGAAGGACTTGTAGACAGGATCCTTAATTAATTTGACGCCTTTCATTTTGACGTCGGGGCTCTGCTTTTGTTCCTTGATAGTCCGTAAATCAATATCAGTGGCAACGTGGTAAGTCTTGACCAGTTTCTTTTGGTCGGCTTTAGTTAAATGCGATAAACTGTTGGAGCGAATCAAACGGTGAACCTTAATCTTCTGGCCGTCCTTGTTGATGTAACCACCTAAGTCGCGGGCGTTGGAAGCGCCTTGAAGTTTGATGTGTTTGGAAGCCGATTTAGCGACTTTCGCCTTGACGGTCTTAATCTTGGCGCCCTTAGCCTTTTTCGCCTTCTTGGCCTTGACCGTTTGACTGGTCTTAGCGTGAGTGGCGGCTTCCACGTTCATTAAGGGTTGTTGCCAACCTAAAGTGGTCGCCAAAAGCAACGCAGAGACTAAGGTGCTGACACGTTTATTCATGAATAACTCCTCCTCTTCTTATGGTACAGTGCTAGGATACCAACGGTGTGTAACGAAACCGTGTTAGTCGTGTAAAGATAGCGGGCAAGTTGGCTAATTTGCCACAATGATATTAATAGGGACCATCTTTTCGGGATTAGGAGCAAGTTAATCAGCAGCTTAGCAAGTATATCAGCCACGCTATAAGTCCAAATAAGTGGCGGCCAGCTGGGGGTTAGTCTTAAAATAATCACCGATAACAATTTACTTTAGGAGGTTACGAGATGGACGTGCAGATTTTACGCGACCAGTTGACGTTACGCGGGACACTGAAAAAACCGGACAGGGCATCGTTTGATTTAGTGGTGTTGATGCATGGGTTCACGGCTAACCGGGGCATCGCGCCCGACCAATTGCTGTATCAGCTGGCGGAACGGTTTGAAGCGAAGGACCTGGCCACCTTGCGGTTTGATTTTAACGGCCACGGCACTAGTGATGGTCAATTCAAGGACATGACGGTCTTAAACGAAATCAGTGATGGCAAGGCCATTTTGGATTACGCTCGCCAGCTAAAGGGCGTGCGCCGGATTTACTTGTTAGGCCACTCGCAGGGCGGGGTGGTCGCCAGCATGTTGGCCGGGTACTACCACGAAAAAATCGACAAACTTGTGTTGATGGCCCCCGCGGCAACGTTGAAGGACGATGCCTTAAAGGGAGACACCCAGGGCTTTACCTATGATCCGCAGAATATCCCCGACGAACTACCGATTAAAAAGGGGTTAACGTTGGGCGGCTTTTACTTACGCACTGCTCAAACTTTGCCCATCTACGAGGTGGCACAGCAATACCAAGGTCCAGTTTGTCTGATTCACGGGTTGGCCGACCGAGTCGTCGACCACGTGGCGTCGACTCGTTACGACGAAGTCTATCAACATGATGAATTGAACCTGTTGCCCCACGCCGACCATAAGTTTACGATGGGCGATTCGCGGCAAAAGGCATTAGACATTGCAACGCGGTTTTTGCTGAGTGATTAAGGTGATTAACTAAATCGATGCCAAATAAAAAGGACCTGGGCATGCCGCCCAAGTCCTTTTTAGCGCTGTGACAAGTTAATTCGATAATTCATGTTCAATCCGCAAATCACTCTGCGGGATTTTTTCCGACGCAATCAACGGGGAAACCGGTCCGATGCTCAGCAAGGTCAAATGATGCATGGCCCGTGATGCAATCGTATAGAGGGTTCCGGTGAACTGTTGGTCAGGGTAGTTTTCTGCCGAGACGTTGTAGGCGATGACGCTATCAAACTCTAAGCCCTTGGCCAGATAAATCGGCAGGACTACCACGCCGGTCGGCAAGGTCCGATCGGTATCGGTCAAGCGGGTCAAATCAAAGTCCATATGGAGTTCTTGATAAACGTACTTGGCTTCGGCGGTGTTCTTAGTCAGAATCGCCACCGTGCCGTTGGTCGCTAGTTCACTCCGCAGTTCATGGGCCAACGCCTTGAAGGCGGACGCCGTATCGTAGCGAATGACCACTTTAGGCAGGTCACCATCGCGGTTGAAGGCTTCGATTTTATCGCCATCCGGCAAGAGCGCCTTGGCGAAGGTTGTGATCGGTAACGTCGAACGGTAAGACCGCCGCAGCGTGATCAGGCGCGACTTCTTGGCGTGGAGGGCCACCCCCAGATTCTTTAAGAGGTCTTCCGGAGATTCGACGGCCTTGAAGAGGGCCTGTTCGCTATCGCCTAATAACGTGAGCTTGGCGCGCGGAAAGGCGTGTTGCAAGTAAACCAGTTGGGCGATTGAATAGTCCTGCATCTCATCGACGAAGAGGTGTTGCATCTGGTGGTTTTGGCCGCCACCGATTAACAGGTCGCGCATGTAAAGTAACGGTGCGGCGTCAGTCAACGCCAGCTTGTGGAACTCGATGTCGTGCTGGTAGCGGTCGATGATGGCCTGCCATTGGTCGGTCGTGACGTTTTCGGGCAGCGGACACTGCTTCAAAAAGGCGGTGTACTGGCTGTAAACGTCTAAGAAGTAACCGTTATAAATGGCGTCATCGACCTGCCGTAAGCGCCGGCGGACGATTTGGCGGGCGAGAAAGTCAATCTCGTCATCGAGTTGTTCGAACTGGCCAAGGTGCTTACTGCCCAGTAAGTTATGGTAGTCTTCGTCACTTAACTGGTCGATAGTGTCGCGGACCCAGTCGGCCTTGGCTTCTTCGGCGATCCGTTGGCGCAATCGCTTTTCCAGGGCGTTCTTGGTCTTTAAGAAGCGTTCGGCCGCCGGAAAAGTAGTCGGGAAGCTATCGTAGATGTCCTGGATTTCTTGATGGCCAAAGAAGACCCGGCCCTTGAACCGAATATCAGTGAACTTCAGGTCGGTCGCGGTCTGGTGGGTGCAGTAGTCAGCCACGGCCGTCATCATTGCGGCGCTTTCTTGGAAGTTGCGGACTGCTTGATTGACGGGGTGTTGCTGGTCGCTTTCGTAGCGGTCGAATTGCGTTTGCACGTTGAGCCCTTGGAACCGTTGGGTCAAAAATTCGGCTAACGTGACCTGGCGCATGTTGCGTTCCCCTAAACTAGGCAAGACGTCACTGATGTAGTGGCTGAACAGCCGGTTGGGCGAGAAGAGGACGATTTGGTCGGCTTCGAGGTCGCGACGACTGTGGTAAAGCAGAAAGGCGATCCGTTGCAGAATTGCAGAGGTCTTGCCGGAACCGGCGACTCCCTGGACTACCAACAAGTCGCTATGCACGTCACGAATGATGTCGTTTTGCTCGCGTTGAATCGTGGCCACGATGTTTTGCATGGTGGTGTCGTTTTGTTCGCCTAAGACGTGCTGGAGCATCTCGTCACCCACAGTCTCATTGGTGTCGAACATGCTTTGAATCTGGCCGTCTTGAATCAGGAACTGGCGCTTCTTGAGTAGGTCAGTCTGTTGCCGGCCAGCCGGCGTGTCGTAGGCGACCTGGCCTAAGACCCCGTTGTAGTAGATACTGGAAATCGGGGCCCGCCAGTCGTAGACCAGAAAGTTCTCATCATCATCGACGAACGAGGCCGTCCCAATATAGAGGGATTCGGGTTTCGTTTCGTCAGGATCTTGGATATCGATGCGACCAAAGTAGGGGGACTTTTGGAGTTCCCGATAGGTCGCTAACTGGTCTTGGATAATGTTTTGGTTTTCAGTCAGCCGCGAGACTAAGGCCCGTTGCTGTTGAAGTTCGGCACTGGTTTCGATTCGGTCATCGACTTCAAACCAGTTCACGGACGTGTTTTCGCTATAGTTTTTCAACACGTTACGCAACTCGTGGTGGGCGTCGTTATATTCGGCCGTGGTCCGGTCGAGGCGCTGACCAATCTGGTGGACCACGTCGTCCACGCGGTGTTGCTCGTGTGCTTGTTCGTTGGTGGTCAAGATGACCGCCTCCTTTATAGAGTTCGCTAAATTGCTTAACAAGTTTAGTCACATTTGGGGGCAGTGTCAATGAAAGACCGTTGTGGAAATGACTTGGGCCCCGAATTTCTAAACGACCGGCTGGAATTTCAGTTTACTTTCGCCCTTAAATCCACTAAACTGTAGGCATATGTTTCAATGAAGTAGGTCCATTTTAGAGAAGTGCTCCCCGGCTGCAAGGGCGCTATGACCGAAGTGGGTTGAAACGACACTAAACGACGATAAAACTCGCGGGGGCCCCGTTAACGGCTAAAAGTGATGGTCAATTGGACCATAAATTAGGTGGTACCGCGCATTAGCGTCCTATTGGAGCAATCCAGTAGGGCGCTTTTTCAGAAAGGAAGATTTTCAATGACTCAAAAACACGTCTTTTTAACTGGTGACCGACCAACCGGTAAACTGCACATCGGCCACTACGTCGGGTCCCTCAAGAACCGGGTCCAACTCCAAAATTCCGGGGACTATGAGCCCTACATCATGATTGCGGATACGCAAGCGTTGACCGATAACGCCCGCGACCCCGAAAAGATTCAACACAGCTTACTTCAAGTGGCTTTAGACTACCTGGCAGTGGGACTCGACCCACAAAAGTCGACGCTGTTGGTGCAATCCCAGATTCCCGCCCTGAGCGAACTGACCATGGTCTACTTGAATTTGATCACGGTGGCGCGGTTGAACCGGAACCCAACGGTCAAGACCGAAATCAAGCAAAAGGCCTTTGGCGAAAGTGTCCCGGCTGGTTTCTTCATCTACCCGGTCAGCCAAGCTGCTGACATCACTGCGTTCAAGGCAGACACGGTGCCCGTGGGTGACGACCAGGAACCGATGCTGGAGCAGACCCGCGAAATCGTGCGGAGCTTCAACAACATTTATGGGCAAAAAATCTTGGTGGAACCCGAAGGCTACTTCCCACCGAAGGGCCAAGGTCGGATTCCCGGTCTAGATGGCAACGCCAAGATGAGTAAGTCACTGAACAACGCCATCTATCTGGGTGACGATGCCGACACCATCCAAAAGAAGGTCATGTCGATGTACACCGACCCGACCCACGTCCACGTCGAAGACCCCGGTCACATCGAAGGAAACACGGTCTTCACTTACCTAGACATCTTTGGTACGGATCAGGCCAAAATCGCCGACTTAAAGGCGCAATATCAACACGGTGGTCTGGGAGATGTTAAAATTAAACGGTACCTAAACGAGGTGCTCCAAGCCGAATTGAAGCCGATTCGCGAGCGGCGCGAACAGTTTGCGGCCGACCCAGCTAGCGTTTACGCTATCTTGAAAAAAGGCAGTGAGAAGGCTAACCAAGTGGCAGCTCAGACCCTGCACGAGGTTCGGCACGCGGTTGGGGTGGATTACTTCGGTTAGAAAAACGGGGGGACGGCCATGCAGAATTTAGCCATTGTGGATTTAGGATCCAATTCAGTGCGGTTAGCCATTAACGAGTTGCGCGCCGACGGGACTTATCGGGAAGTTAACCGGATTAAGGCCGATAGTCGCTTGTCCGAGGGGATGGGGCCGGAGAAGATTCTCCAGCCCAAAGCCATGGCCCGGACGATTACCGCGTTACGCTCGTTTCGACCTTACTATGAACACTTGCCTAACTTAATTGTGCGCGGCATCGCCACGGCGGCGGTCCGCCAAGCGCGGAACCGTAAGGAATTCTTGGCCCAGGTCAAAACGGCCACGGCTATCGATTTAGAAGTCCTATCCGGTGACCAGGAAGCCTATTACGATTATTTAGGTGCCGTCAATCGGTTGAAGGTCAAGGATTGCTTGTTATTGGATACCGGTGGCGCCAGTTGTGAATTGGTCCACGTCAAGGATGGTCACGACGCCAATCTGATCAGTGTGCCGTTTGGGGCGGTCAACCTCTCCGAACAGTTTCACCTCGACGACCAGGTCAGTGCCGTCGACCTCTTTTCCGCCCAGGTGTTTTTACGCGAACGCTTGCGTGACATCTGGTGGCTAAATGATGCCAAACACCTCCCCTTGGTGCTTCTGGGCGGGGCCAACCGGACGTTAGCCCGGATGAACCGCCAACAACAAAAAATCCTGCACGTGGAAAACATCCACGGTTACCGGCTCACGACTGATCAGGTGCTCTACACCTTCGAGCGGCTTTTACGGGTCCCACTGGCGGAACGCAAGTGGATCTCGGGCCTGGAACCGGAACGCGCTGACATCATCTTAGGTGGCATGTTACCGCTGGTCACGTTACTGCAAATGCTAGATTCGGACCGGGTGGTATTCTCCGAAAGTGGCGTGCGGGAAGGGATTATTTCAGAGTATCTCAGTCAACGTTAGGAGGGACCGCTATGGCAACGTCCTTTTACCGGTTGCCCTACGCTAAGCGGCGTGACCGCTTGGCCCGCATTGCTAAGTGGCCGGTGGCGCAACTGGCGACCATCGCCCAATCGCGCCGGTCACAAGATGAAGAACTGATTGAAAACTACCTGACGACTTACGGCTTGCCCGAAGGCGTGGCGGTCAATCTCCACGTCGATGGTCAGACCGTCGCCGTTCCGATGGTCACCGAGGAACCCTCGGTCATTGCGGCGGCCAGCAATGGTGGCCGGTTGTTAAACGATGGGCACCTGGGCATTACGACCGAGGTGACCCAGCGCGAGCTGATGGGGCAGATCGTCTGTCAACACGTGACGGATTCCGCGGCCTTGCAACAGTGGGTCACGACGCACACCGCGCACTTGTTGGCGGTGGCCAATGCCGCGCACCCGACGTTGCAAAACCATGGTGGCGGGGCTCGGTCGCTACGGGTACGCAAACTCCCACCCGACTGGGTGTCCATCGATTTGTTCGTCGACGTGGGTGAAGCCATGGGGGCTAACCTGGTCAACACCATGGCCGAAGCCGTCGTCCACGACATCCAAGTCAACACTGATGCAGACGTGTTGATGAGTATCTTAAGCAACTATGCCACGCACAGTTTGGCGACGGCTCGGTGCGCGATTCCGGTAACCAATTTACGGACCAAGACGCTGGCGGGAGCCACCGTGGCTAAACGGCTGTGTGCCGCCAGTGAGTTTGCTCAAGTCGACCCGTACCGAGCGGCCACTCACAACAAGGGCATCATGAACGGCATCGATGCCGTGGTGCTCGCGATGGGCAACGATTGGCGCGCCGTGGAGAGTGGGGCGCATGCTTATGCTAGCCGCGACGGTCATTACCGCGGGCTTAGCCGCTGGTGGGTCGATGGTGACACGCTTCACGGTGAGCTGACGTTACCGCTGGCGTTAGGTACGGTCGGCGGTGCCACCAAGGTTTTTCCTTTGGTCGCCGTCAACCAACAATTAGCCCAGATCAAAGACGCCCGGCACTTGATGCGCGTGACCGCGGCTTTGGGCTTAGCCCAAAACGTCGCGGCGTTACGTGCGTTGGTCTTGGACGGCATCCAAAAAGGGCACATGCACTTACAACGTAAATCCTTAGCCCTATCGGTGGGGGCGACCCCGGCAGAAGTGCCGGCGGTTCTTCTGCGGCTAACGGCAACGCAACCAACCACCGAACAGGCGCAAGCCGCGTTACGCGCGGTCCGCGCCGCCAATTCACAGAAAACGGGGGACTAAACTTATTATGGAAGCAAAAGATGTTCAATTATCGCCAGTGGTTCAAGGGTTAATCAATGAAGTTAACGGCAAGTTCCCAGGGAAAGTCGAAGTTCAATTCATTGGTCAGCTCCAGTCGGGTTACGTCCGGCACGACCAGGCGCAACAGGTCCAAGATGGCAATAATATCGTCATCCAGGTGGCCGATTTAACGGCGCCGAACTACACGGCGTCTCACGAATTATTACATTTGCTGATGATTTTATCGGGTTTTCCACAGGTCTTCTTCAGTCTGACCACGGGCAACACCCAACTCGACGAACAACTGATGATCATGGGGACTGAACTCTACGATATCGTTAGCCACATCGTCGTGGTCAGCGAACAGCGTAAGCACGAGTTGATTACGCCGGAAATCGAGGAGATGTACTTGAAGGGGGTTCGGGCCACTATCAAGCCGGAACCGACCCCGGTCGACGACGAGATGACGTTGCGGACCTTGACCTTGTTAGACGCGCTGGTCTTCTTCGGTGACGGTCACGACGACATCATCGCCCAATTCAAGCGCGATTACCCGATCAGCTTAGAAGCTGCTCAGAAGTTATACGCGTTGATCACGGCTAAACCGATTGACTCACCGTTTACGCTACGGCGCAACGTGGTCAAGTTGTTCCGGGCCTTTGACGAACAATTGGAGGCTTGGCACTTACCCGCGTTGCATAATGCGGAGTTCACGACTTTGACCAGTGTCGTCTCCAAGCGGCAGTTGGGCTTACAAGTACGGCAAATGTTTGAACTGTACCATTCGGACATGCACGACAAACACAGCCAACGGCGGGCATACGTGGGCTTCAACCGGGCGGACAACCAGAACGCCTTCGTCTTGTCAGCACCAAAGCCCAGCGAAGACACCCCGGATTACTACACCAAGATTTACGACATGACCGTCGCGGACCTCTTCAAGATGTTGAAAATGCCGTACATTTTACGGTAGTCTAGAAGAGACGGGACCCTTAAACGAGTGGGCCCCCACTTGGGAAGTTGTCCCAAGCGTAATGTTAGGGGGATTTTAGATGGAAGCACGATTACAAAAATTATTTGATGACGCCACGCACATCGTCTTTTTGACGGGGGCGGGGGTCTCCACGCCATCGGGGATTCCGGATTATCGGTCGAAAAACGGCCTGTACACCGGGCACCATAACGCGGAGTATTACTTGAGCCACGCTTGTTTGGCCAAGGAACCGGAAACCTTTTACCAGTACGTCAAGCAGAATCTCTACTATCCCGACGCCAAACCTAACGTCATTCACCAAAAACAAGCGGCGTTGACCCAACAAAATCGCGCCACGGTGGTGACCCAAAACATCGACAACTTGTACCGCGAGGCGGGGTGTCAACACCTAGTCGAATTTCACGGGAACCTCTACAAGGTCTATTGCCAGGTCTGTGGTCAACCCGCAGACTGGCACGACTACTTGAAGGACCCACACCACGAGGTGGATGGTGGCTGGTTACGGCCCGACGTTGTTTTGTACGACGAGGGCTTGAACGCCACCAATATCCAACGCGCGGTCGGCGCCATGGCAGCCGCTGATTTAGTCGTCATCGTGGGCACGTCGATGCGGGTCTACCTGTTCGCCGGCCTGCTGAACTACCGCAACGCTAAGGCGCCCGTGGTCGTTATCAACCAGGAAAAATTAGACCTGGGGGTACCAATCGAAATGGTACAAGCGGATGCCACGAGTTTCTTTAACGAACTTCAGGTTTGAGGGTGAAAGCATGACCCATCAAGAGATCATTGCCCAGTTACGGCGCTTAGTCCGACGCTTACGGTGGCTCAACGTGTTACAGTTGATTCCCGATACGTTAGTGATCTACGGCATTTTGCAACTGGGATTCAGTCAGGATTTTGTCACGTTGTTCAATACCACGTTTACGCGTCAAAAAGCGAGCCTGGTCACGATTATGTTCGCGCTCATCGACTTGTGTGTGACCGGGATCCGCCACAATGATCGCTTAGAGGGTCGCAAGCTGATCAGCCAGTTACGCGGCAAGTTGAGTGCCGCGGAAGCCGAACTTATCAAACAATTTCAACGGCTGAAGTAACCCGGCGCCCGCCCCCTGGTGGGGCAACACGGGAATTCGAAGGGAGTGACAGGGGTGATTACCATTGGGTTGACCACCTGGACCGAACATCCGGCCTTGATTGGCGGGGAACAACGTCCGGTCACCTTAACTGAATATGCGGGGACTCTCCCGCTGGTCGAACTCGACACGCCATTTTATGGCATCCCCACGGCCAAAACGATTGCAACCTGGCAAGCCCAAGTTCCGGATGGGTTTCAGTTTATCTTGAAGGCCAACCAGGCCATGACCACCCATGGTAAACGCGACCAAGCCGTGGCCGACGCGGACTTGCAGACGACCTTCACGCACTACCGTGAAATCGTGGCGCCGTTAGCCGCCGCGCACCAGTTACGCACGGTGCTCTTTCAATTTCCGCCGTACTTCAACCGCACCACGGCCAACATCGATTACTTGCGGCAGGTCCGTGTGGCGATGGGGAACTTGCCGGTTGCCGTGGAATTTCGCAGTCCTAGCTGGTTCGCCACACCGGGGCTGACCCAAGACGTGATGCGCTATTTGCAATCGTTGCGGTTGACCAACGTGGTGACCGACGAGCCGCACAACCTAAACGACGGCGTGCCCCTGGTCGGTACCGTGACCACCCCGGACTTAGCGGTAGTGCGCTTGCATGGCCGCAACGCCAAGGGCTGGTTCAATCAGGGGTCCAACTGGCGTAAGACCCGGACACTGTACAAGTACAGCGAGGCCGAGTTGCAGGAGGTTGCTACCCTGGTTACACAGTTAGCGGCGCAGGCTAAAGACGTCTGCGTGATCTTCAACAACAACTCCGGGCGTGATGCCGCGCCGAACGCCTTGCGGTTACAGGAAATCTTGAATTTACACTGGACCAATCTGGCCCCGCAACAGTTAGACCTCTTTTAAAGGGGCTGCAGACCACAAAATCCCCGGTCGTCGCTATGGCTTGCCGGGGGTTTATGCTATACTAAGTGAGAATTTAAACTCGATTACAAACTCGATTTTTTACGGAATATTTTGGAGCAAAGGAAGGCTTTATTTTATGGCAGACACCAAACCAACGTTTTATATCACAACGCCGATCTATTACCCGTCCGGCCGGTTACACATCGGGAATTCATACACCACGATTGCCTGTGACACGGTTGCGCGCTACAAGCGTAGCGACGGTTACGACGTCTTTTTCCTCACCGGGACCGATGAACACGGATTAAAGATTGAAGATAAAGCCCGTGCCAACCACCAGTCACCCCAAGAATACGTCGATGGGATGGCGGCACAAATCAAGCAACTCTGGCAGACGCTGGAAATCTCAAACGACAAGTTCATTCGGACCACGGATGCCGAACACGTGGCGGCGGTCCAAGAAATTTTCGAGCGCCTGTTGAAGCAGGGCGACATCTATCTGGGGGAATACGAAGGCTGGTACTCCGAAGACGACGAAGAGTACTTCACCGAGACCCAGCTGGCCGAAGTCTACCGGGATGACAACGGTAAGGTTATTGGCGGGAAGGCCCCGTCCGGCCACGAAGTCTCCTTGGTTAAGGAAGAGTCGTACTTCTTCAAGATGAGTAAGTACGCTGACTGGTTGTTAGACTTCTACCACCAGAACCCGCACTTCATCCAACCAGAGACCCGGATGAACGAAATGATCAACAACTTCATCAAGCCTGGTTTGGAAGACTTGGCCGTTTCCCGGACCACCTTTAGCTGGGGCGTGCCGGTCAAGAGCAACCCCAAGCACGTGGTCTACGTGTGGATCGATGCCTTATTGAACTATATCACCGCCTTAGGTTACACCAGCGACGATGAAAGCCAGTTCAAGAAGTTCTGGCCTGCCGACGTGCAAATGGTCGGTAAGGAAATCGTCCGGTTCCACTCCATCTACTGGCCAATCGTGCTCCATGCCTTAGGCATCAAGCCGCCTAAGGAACTGTTTGCGCACGGCTGGTTACTGATGAAGAACGGCAAGATGTCCAAGTCAACGGGGAACGTTATCTACCCCGAAACGTTAGTTGACCGTTACGGCCTCGATGCCTTACGGTACTACCTGATGCGCGCCATGCCATATGGCAACGATGGTAACTTCACGCCCGAAGATTTCGTCGACCGGGTCAACTACGACCTTGCCAACGACCTGGGGAACCTCTTGAACCGGACCGTGGCCATGATCAACAAGTACGAAGACGGCAAGTTACCGGCCTTCAAGGCGGGCGTCACGGAATTTGACGCCGACCTGGAACAAACGGCCGCTACTGTCATCAGTCGTTACCACGAGTTGATGGACCAGATGCACTTCGCCGATGCGTTGGCGGAAATCTGGAAGCTCGTTGCCCGGACCAACAAGTACATCGATGAAACGGCACCGTGGCAATTAGCCAAGGATGACAGTGCTACCGACCAATTGGCCGCCGTGATGGCGCACTTGGCTGCGAGCCTACGGGTCATCGCCACCTTGATCAGCCCGGTCATGACCCACGCGCCGAAGAAGATCTTCGACCAATTGGGCTTAGACCCCGAAACGATTACGTTAAGTGGCTTACAGTTGGCTGATTTACCAGCTGGCAAGCAGGTCGTGGCCAAGGGGACCCCAATCTTTCCACGGTTGGACACCGAAGCCGAAGTCGACTTCATCCAGGGTCAAATGACCAAGTCGGAGAAGACCAAGGGCCGGGCTGCGATGGCTGCTAAAGCCCAAAAGCAGGAACAAGACAACGGGGGCGCCAGCGAGCTCACCTTGAACAAGCCGGAGATTCGCTTCGACAAGTTCGAAAAGGTGGAACTCCGGGTCGCTGAAATTAAGGCGGTCGACCACATCGAAGGGGCCGACAAGCTCTTGAAGTTCCAGTTGGATGCGGGGGATCAGGGCTTACGCCAGATTCTTTCCGGTATTGCCCAGTGGTACCCAGAACCGCAATCCTTGGTGGGTAAGAAGGTCATCATCGTGGCCAACTTGAAGCCGCGGAAGATGCGGGGGCAAATTAGCCAAGGGATGCTCCTATCCGCGGAACACGACGGAAAAGTTCAATTAGCCATCGTGCCGCAGAACCTGGTCAACGGCTCTTCAGTTGAATAATCTCAAGGTCAAGCACAACGCGGGCGGCGAATCGAAAGACGCCAGCTCGCGTTTTTATGGTACCGGGCAGTTCTCGGCGCCAAGGCGAGAAGGGAACGGATAGCATGCAAATTTACGATTCACACACGCATTTGAATAGCGAGGAGTTCATCACCGACGTGCCGCGGTACTTGAAGCGCGCCGCGGATTTGGGCGTGACTAAGATGACCATCGTGGGCTCGAACACGGCACTGAACACCAGTGCCATCGACCTGGCGCACAAGTACCCCGAATTAGTGGCGGCCGTGGGCTGGCACCCGGAAGATTCCAAGGACTACACCCCGGAAAAGGAAGCCGAGTTGGAAGCCCAGTTGGCCGACGACCAGGTCCGGGCGCTGGGTGAAATTGGCTTGGACTACCACTGGGATTCCTCGCCGCAAGACACGCAACGGAAGGTCTTTGCCCGGCAGATTGCCATCGCTAAGGAAGTCCACAAGCCTATCGTGGTCCACAACCGTGATGCCTTTGAGGACACCTACCGCATCATCAAGGACGCCGGGATTCAAGACATTGGCGGCGTGATGCACAGCTTCAACGGCGATCCGGAGTGGTTGAAGAAGTTCCTCGACTTGGGGATGCACATCTCGTATTCCGGGGTGGCCAGTTTCAAGAACGCCCACGAGGTCCACGATTCGGTCCGGGCAACACCGCTCGATTGGATGATGGTCGAGACCGATGCACCGTATTTGACGCCGGAACCGTACCGTGGCAAGCAGAATGAACCCGGTTTTACCCGCTACACGGTCGAAGCCATCGCCAAGGAGCGCGAGACCACGCCAGCGGCCATTGCTGAAGCGACTTACCAAAACGCAGAGGAGTTTTACCATATTGAAAAAGATTAAAGAAGTCCTGGTGGTGGAGGGGAAAGACGACACCAAAGCCATCAACCGGGCGGTCAATGCCGACACCATCGAGACACGCGGGTCCGCTATCAATGACGAGACCTTAGCGTTGATTGAGAAATTGGCCGACCAACGGGGCGTTATCATCTTCACCGACCCGGATTTTTCGGGGGAGAAGATTCGTAAGATCGTGGCCGAAGCCGTGCCGAACGCCAAACACGCCTTCTTACCGAAAAAGGCCGGGCGTCCGGGCAAGGCAGGGGGGTCGTTAGGCGTGGAACACGCCACGCCCGAAGCGATTCGTGACGCCCTGAGCCACGTGTACACCGAAACGGAGGCCGCCCCAGAACTCATCAGCCATGCCGACTTAGTGGCGGCGGGACTGATTGGGGGCGCCGGGGCCAAACGCCGGCGCGAAGAGTTAGGTGAACAACTACAGATTGGTTACGTTAACGGCAAGCAACTGGAGAAACGGTTACGGATGTTCGGCATTCAACCGGACACGTTTGCAGCCGCAGTGGCGCAGTTAACACCAGCAAAGGGGGATTTTCGTGAATAACAGTGTACCAGAAATTGGCTCACCGGCCCGGACGAAGGCCATCTTGAACCGTTACCGCTTAGTCGCGAAGAAGAGTTTGGGTCAGAACTTTTTATCGGATTTAAACATTTTACGCAACATCGTGAGTGCGGCCGACGTCACGGACCAGGACAACGTCATTGAGATTGGTCCCGGTATTGGGGCTTTGACCGAGCAGTTGGCGCAACGGGCTAAGCGCGTCGTGGCCTTTGAAATCGACGAGAATCTGTTGCCGGTCTTAGACGAGACCTTACTGCCCTACGACAACGTGAAGATTATCAACCAGGACATTTTGAAGGCCAACTTGCCCGAAGTCATCAAGGCTGAGTTCGAGGCGGGGCATCCCTTGAAGTTGGTGGCGAACTTGCCGTACTACATCACGACACCAATCCTGATGGGCGTGTTGCAAAGCAACGTGACCTTCGACCAAATCGTAGTCATGATGCAAAATGAGGTAGCGGACCGCTTGGCGGCCGAACCCGGCATCAAGGCCTACGGGTCGTTATCCGTGGTGATGCAATACCGTGCTCACATCGAAGTGGCCTTCCGGGTCCCGCGCACGGCGTTCATCCCGCAACCCAACGTCGATTCAGCCATCATTCGTTTGACGCCACGGACGGATTTACCCGTCAAGCCATATGAGGATAAGGCCCTTTTTGGCTTCGTCAAGGGATGTTTTGCCCACCGACGGAAATCGCTGTGGAACAATTTACAGGGAATCTTTGGCAAACAACCGGAGGTCCGGGAACGTATCGCGGCGGTACTCGAACAAGTTGGGATTTCGCGGCAATTGCGCCCCGAACGCTTGACGTTGGTTAATTTTATTGAATTAGTGAACGCTTTTCATGCGGATGGCTTGATGTAACCCTTACCATTGGCTGATAATTGCGCTAGAGTAGGTGTTGTGGTATAATTTGCATTTTTTGTGAAACTATGGTATCATGTTTCACAGAGGTGAAGTGCATGCCAACAAGTTTAGCGAACATTAAGAACAAACTGGATGGGCGAATTGGCGACAAACTGATGGTCATCGCTCAAGCCGGCCGCAAGAAAACAACCGAACGGCATGGAATTCTGCGAGAAACCTACCCAGCGGTATTTGTGGTAGATCTCGACCAGAACGAAAATTCATTCGAACGCGTTTCTTATAGCTATACCGATATTTTAACCAAAAACATCGAAGTCGACTTCGATGAATAAATAATTGGGCCAGATAAGGCCTTTTTATTTTGCACTTTTCCATAGTATAATGGGCTTAATTACATTCAGAACAACGGTAGAGCAGCCAGCCTACCAGGAATTCAGGTGAGCTCATGCAACTGATTGAAAAGGCACCGGCCAAGATAAATCTGGGGCTCGACACGCCGTACCATCATCGGGATGGCATGGAGGAGTGGAACATGGTCATGACTTCGGTCGACTTAGCAGACTACGTCGAGATTCAGGCCTTGCCCCACCACCGGCGGATTCGGGTCGCCTCAAACAGTGGTTTTTTACCCAATGATCAGCGTAACTTGGCCTTTCAAGCGGCCCACTTGCTCCAGACACGTTTTCGACTCAAGCAAGGGGTCAACATTCGATTGAAGAAAAATATTCCGGTCGCGGCCGGCTTGGGCGGCGGCTCATCCGATGCGGCCGCGGTGCTCCGGGGGCTGAATCAGCTCTGGGGGTTGGGATTGTCGTGGCGTGAATTAGCCGAACTGGGCCTGCAGATTGACTCGGACGTGCCGTACTGTGTTTACGGTCGCCCGGCGCACGTGCGTGGGCGCGGAGAACGGATTACGCCGTTACCCAAGCTCCCCGCGACCTGGGTAGTTCTGGCCAAACCCAAGGTCAGCGTGTCCACCCCCAGCATTCTGCAGAAGATTCACTACGATGATCTGGACCATCCGGACATTGACGCGCTGGTTAGAGCGATTCGCAACCAGGATATCGCGGCGATGTGTGCTGTGATGGGGAACGTCTTGGAACCGTTGACGGCAGCTAAACACCCGGAGATTACCCAGTTGAAACGCCAAATGGTCAAGTTTGGCGCCGAGGTGGCCCAGATGAGTGGGACCGGTCCCACCGTTTTTGGCCTGTGTAGTAAGCAATCGCGCGCTCAGCGGGTCTTTAACGGCATGAAGGGATTCTGCCGCGAAGTCTATTTGGTGCGACCATTACCGTAAAAATTAACGCTCAAACGAGATGCGAAAGCCTGGTAAGGTGAAATGACTTGCCGGGCTTTCGTTTTTTAAATTGGAGGATTTGCTGGTTTTACGGGTAAAATTACCGATAAAAATTGGCAACCGGTCCCAATTTCGAGTAAGGTAAAAGGGTAATTGATGACGATAAAGGAGTGGAAGATGGATGACGAAAAAGAAGAAAATTGGGATTGCCACAGCGCTAGCGGCGACCAGTCTGGTTAGCTTGTTTGGAAGCTCACTGGCGGTCTATCGGTTGGGGATGAAGTCCTTTAGTAGTAGCCGGAAGAAGTCCAAGGAGCGCTCGATTGCGGAGAATACGTCGGATGACAATGCCTGGTACCTCCAACAACCCATTCAAGAATGGACGCAGGTCAGCCAAGATGGCTTGACGCTGCGGGCGTCGTTTATCCCGGCAGAATCACCAAAGAGCGACAAAGTAGCCATCTTGGCCCACGGGTTGGGACACTCCCGCGAACAAATGATTCCCTACGCGCGGGTCTTTCGCAAGTGGGGGTACAGCTTGCTGATGCCGGATGCCCGGGCCCACGGTGAAAGCGAAGGCAACACCATTGGCTACGGGTGGTTAGACCGCCACGACTACCAGGGGTGGATTGCCCAGTTACTCGAGCGGTGTGGCCAGCAGATTCAGATCGTTTTGATGGGGGTTTCCATGGGGGCCTCAACGGTCCTGGCCACGGCGGGCGAAGACTTACCGGCCAACGTCAAGGCCGTGGTGGCCGATTCTGGCTACGCTTCCGTCTTTTCGGAAGGTGGCTACCGATTGTGGCACAAGTACCACATCCCCACGGTCCCAGCTATGACGCTGGCAAATCAGTATTCCCGCGTCGATGCCGGTTACCGGTTGCGTGACGGTAACATCGCGGCGCAACTGCACCACACGAAGTTGCCGATTCTCTTCATTCAAGGGGCGCACGACCAAACGGTGCCGATTGAGAACCTGGATATCCTCTATCAAGCGGCCGCGGGACCTAAGCAAAAGTACCGGCATCCTAGTGCCGCGCACATTGCGACCCGGGCGGCTGACCCGGCGACGTATGACCAAAAGGTCGCGGCTTTCTTGGCACCGTACGTGGATTCTGCAAAAAAGGATTGACAGGCTTACATTTTCTGGTAAACTGGTAAACAGTAACAGTTACCATTTACAGAAATTACGGCAAGGAAAGTAGGGAAGCTTGTGCAACGGAAGCGATGGCTGGTTGGCCTGCTGGTCGTCTTAATGGTGGTGCTCAGCGGTTGTCAGACCAAGAGTACCTCCCAGACGACTAAGGCACCGGAAAAGATCCACGTGGTGGCCTCATTGAACTTTTATGGTGAAGCGGCCAAGCGAATTTTAGGCACCGCCGGGACCGTGACCACGGTCATCAACAGTCCCAGCGTTGATGCGGAGAGCTTTGAACCCGATATTGCCACGGCAGAAAAGGTCGCCAAGGCCGACGTGGTGATTCAAAACGGGTTGGGGTACGATAGTTGGATGAGCCGGCTGGTGGCCGCTAATGACAGCAGTCACATCAAGACCTTGAACTTAGGTAAGCTACTGGGCCGCAAAACGGGAGCTAACCCGCATCTGTGGAGTGACCCGCAACTGATGATCGAGATGACCCAAAAGTTGGTTCAGCAATTCAGCCGCATCTCACCACAACACGCGGCGGCGTTCAAACGCCGTGGTAATGCGTACGTCAAGGAGTTACGTGCGTTACCGCGACTGGCACGCACAATCAAACAGCACGCTAATAACCAGCAGGTGGCGGTCAGTGAACCGGTCTTTGACCTGGCCTTAACGGCGATGGGGTACCGCGTGAGTGATAGCCACTTTGCCCAGGCGATTGAAGAAGACAGTGACCCGACGCCAGCCGACATCACGCACTTGGAAACGCAGATTCGCCAGCATAAAATCGCCTTTTTTGTGGAAAACACCCAAAATTCCAGTAAGAATGTGACGTCGATGGTCAAGTTAGCGCACAAGTACGATGTGCCGGTGGTTCAAGTGACTGAAGCCAAGCCGGTCAATGAAAGCTATGTGACCTGGATGAGTAGTCAATACCAGCAGGTCCGGCGAATCCAACAGAAAGCGGGGGCGCAGTCATGACAACGACAGCACCGATTTTAAAACTTGATCATTTGGGGATGACCTTTCCGGGTCACCCCGTTTTTAACGATTTGAACCTGACGATTCACCGCGGCGAGTTCTGGAGCATCGTGGGCGAGAACGGGGTCGGTAAGACCACTTTGATGCGCACGATTTTGCACCAACTCCGGCCGACTACCGGGAGGGTCCACTATCTACCCACTAGTTCGACTGTACGAATTGGCTATGTGCCACAGTTTCGCAACATCGATGCGGATTACCCGCTGTCCATCCGCGACTTCGTGGGGTTGAACCTGACCGGGTGGAAGTTACCGTGGCTGAGTCGCCGCGAACGCGCCCGGGTCACCGATATCCTGGCGCAGACCGGGTTAGCCCAGTTGGTCCACCGGCCGATTGGCCAGGCCTCCGGGGGCGAGAAGCAGAAGGCCTATTTGGCCCAAGCCCTAGTCGAACGGCCCAACCTCTTGATTCTTGACGAATCAACGGCTAGTCTGGATCCGGTCACCAAGACCGAGTTGTTGGACTTGGTGCAAAAAATCAACCAGCAGATGGCGTTGACCGTGTTGTTCGTGACCCACGACATCCCGATGGCCCGGCGCTACGCCGAGCAGTTCTTGATGTTGACGCCGCAAGGCAGCGAACAGGGGCCGATTGCCCAGTTGACCGACCAAAAAGTTTGGCACGAGGAGGCGCAACATGTTTGAGTATGAATTTATGCGTAACGCCTTTGCGGCTGGCACCATCATTGCCATTATCTGTGGCATCATGGGCGTCTTCGTGATTGCCCGTAACATGTCATTTCTGACGCACACGCTCTCCGAAATCGGCTTTTCCGGGGCGGCCTTCGGGATTTTTGCCGGTTGGACGCCGTTGAGCGGGATGCTACTGTTTACCGTGATCAGTTCGGTCATCGTGGGCCGCTTGAGTGTCCGGGCCGAACGGCGGGAAGCAGCCATCAGTGCCATTTCGGCTTTATTTATCGGCCTGGGGATTTTATTTCTGTCGCTAGCCAACACCAATGCCAGTTACGCCACCAATATCTTATTTGGGAGCGTGATTGGGATTAGCAGTAGCGATGTGACCCAGATGCTGACCCTGTCGATTCTGGTGTTGATCGTGATTTTAGCCATCTATCGGTTCTTGAAGTTTGATTCGTTCGACCACACCGGCGCTTTGGTCAAGGGATTGTGGACCAACACGTTATCCGTCGTGTTTTTGGTCTTATTGGCGTTGAGTGTCAGTGTGGCCGCTCAAATCGTCGGCTCGCTACTGATTTTTATTCTGTTGACGCTCCCCGCGGCGACAGCCAAGTACTTCGCCCATTCTGTGGGCCGTATGATGGGATTGGCCATCGTGTTAGCGCTGGTCGGGGTCTGGAGTGGCCTCACGTTGAGTTATTTAACGAATTACCCGGTCTCGTTCTTCATCGCCGCTATCGAAGCGCTCTTTTACTTCCTGGCGCTGGGGTGGCAAACGACGCGCACGGCCGCGAAAGGGTAAGTTTGTATCAGATTACTGTAAAATCCAACGGGCTTTTCGGGAGAACCTTCTCGAGAAGCCCGTTTTAAGGTAGTGGGTATAAAATGTTTAATAAAAAAGAGCGAAGCGCTACCATTACTAGCCGTTGGCGGCTGCTGACGTTCGGCCCTGCCTGAATAAACCAGAAAAAGAGGGGGCGTCGGTGGATTTCTCACGGAAATATCACGAAAAACCCGAACGTTTATGCTAAAATAAAGCATACAATTAGTCCTAAAGAAAATAATTGAGGTGAATAACTTGAAAGTCAGAAGAAGTGATCGCTTAGTCGACATGACGCGCTACCTGCTGGAGCGCCCGCACGAACTGGTTTCCTTGACGTTCTTTGCGGCCCGTTACGAGTCGGCCAAGTCTTCCATCAGTGAAGACCTAACGATTCTGAAACGGACCTTTCAAGCGCGGGGCACGGGGTTACTCGAAACCGTACCCGGTGCTGCGGGGGGTGCCCGCTTCATTCCCTATATTTTACGGGAAGAGGCCGAGCAATTTGTCGGCGAGCTGATTGACGAGCTTTCTTCGGCAGACCGGTACCTACCGGGCGGGTATGTGTATATGTCCGATATCTTAGGCCGACCTTCAGCGTTACGCCAAATTGGGCGAATTCTGGCGACCCAGTATTTGAACCAAAACGTGGACGTCGTGGTGACGGTCGCTACCAAGGGGATTTCCCTTGCCGAAAGTGTGGCCTATTACCTAAACGTGCCGTTCGTTATCGTTCGTCATGACTCGCAAATTACCGAAGGGTCCACGGTCAGCGTGAACTACGTGTCTGGCTCGACCAAGCGTATCGAACGCATGGCGTTATCGAAACGCAGTGTGAAACCCGGTTCACGGGTCCTCTTAGTCGATGACTACATGAAGGGCGGTGGCACGGTCGGTGGCTTACGGTCATTGGTTGACGAATTCGATTCGCAACTAGCCGGGGTCGCGGTCTTAGCCGAAGGCGACTTTGACGGGCAACGTCCCGTTAGCAAGTACACGTCGCTGTTGAAGGTGCAGACGCAAAATAACGAGATTCACGTGACGCCAGGGAATTATCTCACCCAGATCTTTGGCGAAGAAACAAATTAACTAATACTAGGAGATATTTGGCATGAGTACTAGAAATACGATCATTCTGGCAGCCGGTAAGGGTACCCGGATGAAGTCGAAGTTGTATAAGGTCCTCCATCAAGTTTGCGGTAAGGCCATGGTCGACCATGTCTTGACGCAAGTGGAAAAGACGCATATGGATAAGATTGTCACGGTCGTGGGTTACGGGGCCGATGAAGTCAAATCTGCCCTGGGCGACCGGACTCGCTACGTCTTGCAGGCCAAACAACTGGGGACGGGGCACGCGGTCTTACAAACGGAGCCCCTCTTAAAAGATGAAGAGGGGACGACGCTGATTGTCAGCGGCGACACCCCGTTATTCGAAGCCAAGACTTTCGAAGAACTCTTTGCTTACCATGAAGCTAAGCACGCAGCGGCCACGATTTTGACCTCGCAAGCGCCTGACCCCACTGGCTACGGGCGCATCGTGCGCAACAACATTGGTATCGTGGAAAAGATTGTGGAACAAAAGGACGCCACCTCGGAAGAACAAGAGATTCACGAAATCAACACCGGGGTCTACGTGTTTGATAACCAGAAGTTGTTCCAAGCGCTCCACGAAACGTCCAACGACAACGCCCAAGGCGAGTACTACTTAACCGACGTTATCGAAATCTTGAAGCAACGCGGGGACATCGTCGGCGCTTACCGGATGAGTAACTTCGACGAATCCATGGGCGTTAACGACCGGGTGGCGTTGGCCGCGGCCACTAAAATCATGCGCGCACGCATCAACAAGCAACACATGCAAGATGGCGTCACCCTGATTGACCCGGAGACCACCTACATCGATGCCGGCGTCAAGATTGGCCCCGACACCATCATCGAACCCGGCGTCTTGCTCAAGGGCAAGACGGTGATTGGCTCGGATTGCTATATCGGGGCACACTCCGAATTGCGCAACGCGACCTTAGCGGACCACGTGACGGTGACGTCATCCGTGTTGGAAGACTCCGACATGGCCAGCGGGTCCAACATTGGCCCGAACAGCCACTTGCGTCCAGAATCCCACATCGGCCCCAAGGTCCATCTGGGGAACTTCGTGGAAGTGAAGAAGGCTACGATTGGTGAAGGCACCAAGGTGGGTCACTTAACTTACGTGGGGAACGCCAAATTAGGACGGCATATCAACGTCGGTTGCGGTGTGGTCTTCGTGAACTACGATGGCAAGAACAAGCATGAAACGGTCGTGGGCGACGATGCCTTTATCGGGTCGAACTCCAACTTAGTTGCGCCGTTGAACGTGGCGGACCACAGTTTCATTGCGGCGGGCTCGACGATTACCGATGCCGTCAACCAGTATGACATGGCGATTGCCCGGCAACGGCAGACCAACAAACCGAACTATTATCAAAAATTACCATACCGCGGGGAATAATCGCCGGGGGAAAATCTTGTGTTTTTGCCCCGGATAACCTAAACTTATGGTAGTAATTCAGGCAGCTTTTGCTATTGGAGGAAATTATGGCTACGCAATATTTCGATCCTAAATTAAAGATCTTTGCGTTAAATTCCAACAAACCGTTAGCCGAGAAGATCGCTAGCGAGGTTGGGGTGGAACTAGGAAAAACTTCAGTGGACCGGTTCAGTGATGGTGAAATTCGTATCAACATTGAACAAAGTGTCCGGGGATGCCACGTCTACGTGATCCAATCGACGTCGGCACCAGTAAATGACAATTTGATGGAACTCTTGATTATGATCGATGCGTTGCGGCGGGCCAGTGCGGCCACCATCAACGTGGTCATCCCGTATTACGGGTATGCGCGGCAAGACCGGAAGGCCCGTTCACGGGAACCCATTACGGCTAAGCTCGTGGCCAATATGCTCCAAACGGCAGGGGTCACGCGGGTGTTGGCCTTAGACCTGCACGCCGCCCAAATCCAAGGGTTCTTCGACGTACCGGTAGACCACTTGATGGGGGCACCGTTACTGGCAGATTACTTCTTGCGTAACGGCTTAGCCGAAGACGCCGTCGTTGTTTCCCCCGATCACGGTGGGGTGACTAGAGCGCGGGCCTTGGCTGAGTTCTTAAAGGCGCCGATTGCAATTATCGACAAACGGCGGCCACGGGCCAACGTGGCCGAAATCATGAACATCATCGGGGATGTCAAGGGTAAACGTTGTATCATGATCGATGACATGATTGATACGGCTGGGACCATTACCTTAGGGGCACGAGCCTTGATGGATGCGGGGGCCGCTGAGGTCTACGCTAGTTGTACCCATCCCGTCTTGTCCGGACCAGCCATTGACCGCATCCAGGAATCACCCATCAAGAAGTTAGTGGTGACGGATTCGATTCAATTGACTGCCGATAAGCAAATTGATAAGATTGAACAGATTTCGGTCGGTCCGCTGATTGGTCAAGCTATCAAGCGGATTAATGAAAATCGGCCGGTCAGTCCGTTGTTCAAGAACCGTTTCCGGAGTCACCAGCAGTAAAAGCGACCGGAGCGGACACGATAAATCTAGATAAGATAAGGGGTCTGGGAGCTTGTCTCCGGGCCTCTTTTTTCGATAAGGAGCGGATGGTAGATGCAGAAAAATTGGCAACGGTGGGCCACGGGCGTCATCGCGGCGGGCATCCTGGTGGGCTTGGTCGCCCATATTTTAGGCCAACCTCTAATGGTGATCGGTAACCTCCTGTTCATGCTGGGACTTGCACTCATCGTGGTGGGGGCCGTGTTGATTCTAGCGCGCGGGCACCTTTTCACGGGGTGGCGACACCGGCGCAAAAAGGGCGAAGACCCCTTACCAGGTGAGCGGGTCGACGTGCACGACGTGGCTACGGTCAAGAATTCCCCGATTCAATTTAGTCCGGGGGCACGGTTCAGCTTTTTGGCGGGGTTGGGTTTGATTGTTGTGGGTATCATTTTGACGCTCTTATAGCGTTTGCCAGCGCCCGCTTGGACAAAGAACTGCCGGAAACGCCCAAACTCTGGTATACTAGCAAGATTGTAACGTGATAAATTGGGCTTTGAGGGGAGTAAATGATGACAGAATTAGTCTACCGCCGGGTGATGCGGGACCTTAAAAAACGGATTTTAAACGGGGAATTTACCACCAAAAAACTCCCAGATGAGCGCAGCTTGAGTGCGACCTATCAGGTGAGTCGCAGTACCATGAAACGCGCAATGGAGATTTTAGTCGACCAGGGCATCATCTTTAAGAAGCGGGGCGCGGGGACCTTTATTAATCCACTATACTTGAAGGATCGTTCGGCTTTTCGCTACGAAGGCAAAAACTTGGGAATTACGGATAGCTTCCAGGCCAACGGCAAACCGACCAAAAGTCGCTTGCTGGATTACCGGGTCATCCCGGCAACGGCGGAGCTCCAGCAAGAACTTTTCTTGACGGAATCGGACTTCGTGTACGAAATCAAGCGCCTACGGTTGGTGGCTGATAAGCCCGTAATTATCGAAACGGGATACATCCCGATTAAGATTTTGCCCACGTTAACGCCCGCGGTGGCCCAAAGCTCGATTTTTAGCTACGTCCAAGACGTGCAGGGACAAACGGTCAACCGCGCCTTCTTGTCGATTCACGTTCAACCGTCGACAGCGGAGGATCAAGACCTCTTGCATCTCAAGCCAATCGAACCGGTCGGAGTGATGAGTGGAATCTTCTTCTTGGACGATGGCACCCCCTTTGAAGTGTCGACTATGCGGTTACATTACCGCGACTTGAAGTACGGCACTTTCGTGAATTTGAATGAAGATTAGTCCAAACGGGACTCCTGGTGAGCAGGGGTTCCGTTTTTTGGGTAATGGTAAAAACGAACATTCAGTTAGTTGGATAGGTGGCCGAACATTCAGTGGGGGAGCAGTAAACGGAGTGGGATGGGCTTAAGCTGGTGTGCCCCGAACCTAAAATAAATTTAATTTTTAACCGTTTTCGCGTTTGTGCAACATCTTCGCGAAACAGGGCGTAAACTCAGCGTTGGGGCGAACGCGGGCTTGTAACCGATTGCGTCTAACGGCCGGGGAGACCGTGACCAATAAAATTTGGATCGTTAAATCCAAAAATTGGACCGTATCAATTTTAAAAATAGTTGACTTTTTCGCAAAAGTCCGTATGATGAAAGAATGTTCAATTAATGTCGGCGGATTCTTTCGACGACATTGTAATATTGATGCTAGTTAGTCAACGAAGGAGTGTAAATTCATGGCAGTAGATTTCGATTCCAAGTCCTACTTGGAAAAAGTTGACGCTTGGTGGCGTGCAACGACCTATCTTTCTGGTGGGATGATTTTCTTGAAAGACAACCCACTGTTTTCTGTTACCAACACACCAATCAAAAAAGAGGACGTTAAGGTTAAGCCTATCGGACACTGGGGAACCATTTCCGGTCAAACGTTCTTATACGCACATGCGAACCGTCTGATCAACAAGTACGGTTTGAACATGTTCTATATCGGTGGCCCAGGTCACGGTGGCCAAGTTATGGTCACGAACTCTTACTTGGATGGCACTTACACGGATGCTTTCCCAGAAATCACCCAGGACCTTGCCGGGATGGCAAAATTATACAAGCGGTTCTCCTTCCCAGGTGGAATTGGCTCGCATATGACGGCCCAAACCCCAGGTTCCTTGCATGAAGGTGGGGAATTAGGTTACTCCCTGTCCCACGCTACGGGTGCCGTTTTAGATAACCCAGACCAAATCGCCTTTACGGTTGTTGGTGATGGGGAAATGGAAACTGGCCCGGCCATGACGGCGTGGAACTCCATCAAGTTCTTGAACCCTAAGAACGACGGTGCTGTTTTACCAATCTTAGATTTGAACGGGTTCAAGATTTCCAACCCAACGCTCTTCTCCCGGATGGACGATGAACACATCACGAAGTTCTTTGAAGGCTTAGGCTGGTCACCACGGTTCATCGAAAACGATGATATCCATGACTACATGACTTATCACGAAAAGGCAGCGGCCGTCTTCGACCAAGCCATCGCTGATATTCAACAAATCCAAAAAGACGCCCGTGAAAACGGTAAGTACGAAGACGGCGAAATCGCCCCGTGGCCAGTTGTTGTGGCCCGCTTACCAAAGGGTTGGGGTGGCCCAACGCACAACCCAGCCGGCGAACCAATCGAAAACTCATTCCGGGCCCACCAAGTTCCGCTTGGCTTATCCCAGAACAACTTCGACGAATTACCAGAATTCGAAGCTTGGATGAACTCATACAAGCCTGCTGAATTATTCAACACCGATGGAACCTTGAAGGCTGAAGTCGCTGACTTTGCGCCTAAGGGTGACAAGCGGATGGCTGCTAACCCAATCGCCAATGGTGGTCGGCGTCGTGGCGAAAAGCCAACGTTGTTAGACTTACCAGACTGGAAGAGCTACGCCAACGACATTACCGCTGATAACCGTGGGACGAACTTGCCAGATGGCAACCAAAACATGGATATGAACGTCTTGTCGAAATTCTTCGCTGGCGTGGCCACGAAGAACCCATCATCCTTCCGGGTATTTGGCCCAGATGAAACCATGTCCAACCGGCTTTGGGAAATGTTCAAGATTACCAACCGTCAGTGGGAAAGCAAGGTCAAGGAACCAAATGACCAATACGAAGCCCCTGAAGGCCGGATCTTGGATGCTCAATTGTCCGAACACCAAGCAGAAGGCTGGTTAGAAGCTTACACCTTGACTGGTCGTCAAGGGATCTTCGCTTCTTACGAATCCTTCTTGCGGGTCGTGGACTCCATGATCACCCAACACTTCAAGTGGATCCGTCAGGCTGCTGACGAACCATGGCACAATGATTACCCATCATTGAACCTGATTTCCACTTCGACTGTGTTCCAACAAGACCACAACGGTTACACCCACCAAGATCCAGGTATCTTGACCCACTTAGCCGAAAAGAAATCCGACTTCGTGCGTCAATACCTGCCAGCCGATGCCAACTCATTATTGGCTGTCTTTGACCGGGCCTTCAAGGACCGGCAAAAGGTTAACCACATCGTGGCTTCCAAGCAACCACGGCAACAATGGTTCTCCGTTGATGAAGCCGAAGAATTGGCCACTGAAGGTATCAAGACGATCGACTGGGCTTCCACCGTTGCTGAAGGCGAAGATGCTGATATCGTCTTTGCTTCCGCTGGTGTTGAACCAACGATCGAAACCTTGGCTGCCGTTGACTTGATCAACGACGCCTTCCCAGCCGTTAAGATGCGTTACGTCAACGTGGTTGAATTAGGTCGTCTGCAAAGCAAGAACGGTCAATTGAACTCCGAACGGGCCTTGTCTGATGCCAAGTTCAGCGCATTGTTCGGTGCTTCTGGCACGCCAGTTGTCTTTGGCTTCCACGGCTACGAAGACTTAATCGAATCCATGTTCTACGAACGTCAACACTTAGGTTTACACGTGCATGGTTACCGTGAAGATGGTGACATCACCACGGCTTACGACATGCGGGTATACTCCGAGCTTGACCGGTTCCACCAAGCTAAGGATGCTGTTAGCGTCTTAGTGAACAAGGGTGTGATTGACGAAGCCGCTGCGAAGGCCTTCGACAAGAAGATGGATGACATCTTAGCTAAGCACTTTAAGGTTACGCGTGACGAAGGTCATGATATTGAAGAATTCACGAAGTGGCAATGGACGCCATTGAAGAAGTAGTCTTCAATCAAAAACTAAAGTACCGTAATGCGGACAGCTTGCTGTCATAGGTTGCGGTCATTGGACCAGGACTCCCAATGGGGGTCCTGGTTTTTGTGTCATGAAGTGACTATAGAAAAGGTGCGTCGAAAATCGAATGATCTTCGGCGCACCTTTTTGATTTGTAGCTGAGGCTCTTTGTCAATCAGTGTTGCTAAGCTTTAATTAAGTATTCGCGTCAACCAATCCCGTGATTTCAATCATGGGATTGGTTGACGCGAATACTAATACAGTGATTGACATTTACTAAGCTAGCGTGTAGTTTGACAGATGGTTGATTTTTTCTAATACATAAACGCGAGGAGCTTTACATGACAAAACATAGCAAGATTATTACTTTGTTGGCAACTGGCGCAGTGGCTTTATCAATTAGTGGTACAGCATCATACGCGCTTGGACCAATAGTAGCAAATGCGGATACTGTTGAAAATACAGCGGCCAATACCGTGAACAAAGAGTTGAGTATGGCTATTTCGCGGGTTACTCCTATTGACGTAAATGTGGCGCAAGTCGATATGGATAATGCAGAAATGTTACAACGATACAAACTTATCGATCCAATTGGCTACAGTAAAATTCCACAACCGTATATTAAAAGCCTGCTTATGGAAAATTTACTTGACCAAGGTACAACTAAATATATTAAGGAGAAACACGGTCACTATCGAATTTATATAAATAGTGCAATTGTTAAGGGGATTAAAGCTGGCTACTTGGCTGTTGCTGTTGGTTCAGCAATTGCCAGTGCAATTAGTTCTGTTCCGTCTAATCGTGGGGCATGGTTTGAGTTTAGCAAATCAGGACTAGTTAAAATGGGTAAGCAATGAATATGTCAATCAAAAGATGGATTATCTTACTGAGCATATGGTGTGTTTTATCTGCGATTTTTTTATATTGGCATGTTACGTCTATCGTTATTGGATGTACCATAGGCTGTGGACTGTATATCTACAAAGTTATCTCAAGAAAGTAAGCTATTTGAGACTTTAGGCTTCAATCCCATGTAGGGTGAGAGACCAATCCCTGATTGCTTGTCTTATTTTCATTAGCTCTTTGTCAACCAGTGTTGATGAGGAGTGCTACTGGAATCCAATTCACTTTCGAGTTGGGTTCCTTTTCTTTAGTCTGATTTTGAATTCAAGTTGAATGTGGTAACTAAAACTTTGCCAATTACGATAACCATCTGCTGTTCGCTTAATCTGTTTTATGTTGCGATTTATCCCTTCAATTGGGCCATTTGAGAGTGAACTATTAGGCATATTCTTGATTAACTGACGGTTCCTGATAAGCATTTTAAGCATCGACTCAAGCTGAGGACTGATGTTTTAAGTGTTCTTAAGACTAGGGTTTAAAGCAGTATCATCCCGTTTGTTTGTAGTACACGGGCAGTGGCCTTTTTTTCGCCTCGCAACTAAAAATGGTGTTGATGACTTTTGTCCATCAACACCAAATATCAAAGAGCCGCAATTGTTCTAACGGTTTAAATGATTAATCAGCATTCTTTTCGGGGTCAACATCAATGACCAGTTTGCCAGCACTATGGCTAGTCTCACTGTGGCGGTGGGCGTCCCGTAGGCCTGCCGTGGTGAACGGAAAGACCTGATCGATGATGACGCGTAATTGACCGGCGACGACCATGTCACCTAAAATGGCCAACTCGCGACCGTTCGGTAGGAGCCACCAACTCGACACGTCTGGGCCCTGAGCCTTTTGAGCGTCGGTGGGGGCGCCGTCGATGGTGACCAAACGACCGGTGGGTTTCAACACGGCGATGCCGTCGTCAATGGCGTTAATGGTGTCGAACACCGCGTCGTAGTCGTGGAGCACGTCGGTAATCTTGGTGTCGTGGTAGTCAATGATGTGGTCGGCGCCAATCGACTTTAACAGATCGTGGTGGTCGGCACTGGCCGTCGTGGTGACCTCAGCGCCAAGCGCCTTGGCAATTTGAATGGCGTTGAGGCCGACACCACCAGCGCCGGCCTGAATCAAGACCTTTTCACCGGCTTGGACCTTCAAACGGTCATGGATAACTTGGTAGGCAGTTAGGCCGGCTAGTGGCATGGCAGCCGCTTGTTCGAAGGAGAGTTCGGCGGGCTTATGGGCCAGCTTGTCTTCCTTCACCGCGGCAAACTCGGCGTAGGTGCCGCGCCGGCCATCGGCATAGATGTCGGGGCGCGCAAATACGTCGTCGCCGACCTTAAAGTCGTGAATCTTCGCGCCGACTTTGACAATGGTTCCGGCAAGGTCCCAACCCAGGACCACGGGAAAATCCCAATCGAATTGAGACTTTAACAACCCTTGACGCGCTTTCCAGTCGATCGGGTTAATGCTGGTGGCGGCTACCGCGACCAAGACCTCGTCATCGGCAATCTCGGGTTGCGGTAAGGTCGTCATGTGTAACTCGTCGGGACTACCGTATTGATCAATAATTACTGCTTGCATGCTCAGCAGACCTCCTTGAAATCGATACCTCAGCTTAGCATTTTGGGTGGGGGAAACCAATTATTTGGTTTGTGACTCGGCTGTGAGTCGTTAACGGATTAATTAAATGCGATGGTGTGTGAGAGAGTGAGATAAAGGTTGCGGGCACATCGGACCTCGTGATTCGACAAGTTAGCGGGCTGATTAGTTGCTTTTTGAAATCGTTTCCCGTAGACTACGCTGTGACCAATCAATTACCGTATAAATAATTGTGCGGCACCATATTGTTCGCCGGACCTAGGGGCCAGTGAATTACAAATAATCGCTCGAAAGTCGACTATGAAAGCGATTTTAAGCGCTGACTGATTTAAATTAGGCCAGCAAGTTTATCTGTTATTTTTTGTAAGGGGGTCATTTATCACGAAGTGTAACTATTTTGGGCCAACTTTTCCCCAGCTTACTTGCGGTAACCAGTGAATTGGGGCAAAAGTGCGCACGCAACTTTAAAAAAACTTGAGAAATTTGTTTATGAGAATATGAGAGCAACCACATGTTAAAACAAAACCGTTGTCCTGACAGTCTTTATAAAGATAATATAAAAAACATTTATGTTATATAAGCTAATTGACTATAAATTTCTTTAGCGCGTACAGTAGCATTTGTCGTTAATTAAACCTTATAAAAAATAAGTAATTGGAGGTCATTTCAAAATGAACCAACATGCAGATCACATTCTGAACAATCCATTTCTTAACAAAGGAACAGCCTTTACTAAGGAAGAACGGCAACAGTTAGGCTTGACCGGGACCTTACCCGCTCATGTCCAAACCATTGACGAACAAACTGACCAAGCTTACGCACAATTCCAAAGCAAGACCAGCGATTTAGAAAAGCGTCTCTTCTTGATGACGCTCTTCAACGAAAACCGGACGTTATTCTTCCACTTGATGGATGAACACGTCGTGGAATTCATGCCAATCGTGTACGACCCAACGGTTGCTGATTCCATCGAACAATACAGTGAGTTATTCACGGACCCGCAAGGCACGGCCTACGTTTCTGTTGATGACCCAGACAGCATCGAAGATACTTTACGTAACGCCGCTAACGGCCGCGATATTCGCTTGCTGGTTGTGACTGACGCCGAAGGAATCCTCGGTATGGGTGACTGGGGTGTCAACGGGGCCGACATCGCCGTCGGGAAACTGATGGTCTACACGGCTGCGGCTGGAATCGACCCAGCTCAAGTCTTGCCTGTCAGCATCGACGCTGGGACCAACAACCAAAAACTACTCGATGACCCGTTGTACTTGGGGAACCGTCACGAACGTGTTTACGGTGACAAGTACTACGCCGCTATCGACAAGTTCGTTGAAGCGGAACAAAAGTTGTTCCCGAAGGCCTTACTCCACTGGGAAGACTTCGGTCGTTCCAACGCCAAGGTCATCTTGGACAAGTACCAAGACAAACTCCCAACCTTCAACGATGATATCCAGGGGACTGGGATGGTCGTTCTGGCCGGTATCTTAGGTGGCTTGAACATCACCAACGAAGATATCAAGGACCAGAAGTTCGTGATCTTCGGTTCCGGGACTGCCGGCATGGGAATCGCGAGCCAAATCTTAGACGAACTCAAGCGTTCGGGCTTAGATGACGCCGATGCGCGCAAGCACTTCTACCCAGTCGACAAGCAAGGCTTGCTCTTCACCGACACGCCGGACTTGACCGCTGCACAAAAGGAATTTGCCCGTGACCGGGCCGACTTTGACAACCCTGATGACTTGACCACGTTAGCGGCCGTTGTTAAAGCTGTCCACCCAACGGTCATGATTGGGACTTCCACGCAACCAGGCGCCTTCAGCGAAGACCTGGTCAAGGACATGGCGGCCCACACCGAGCGGCCAATGATCTTCCCATTGTCGAACCCAACCAAGTTGGCTGAAGCGAAAGCCGAAGACCTCTTGAAGTGGACTGACGGCAAGGCCTTGATTGCCACTGGGATTCCAGTTAAGGACATCGACTACAACGGCACGACCTATCACATCGGCCAAGGCAACAATGCCTTGATGTACCCTGGGTTAGGCTTTGGGTTGATTGCCTCAACGGCTAAGGTCTTAAACGGTGAAACCTTGTCGGCGGCTTGCCATGCCTTAGGTGGCTTGGTCGATGCCAGCCAACCAGGTGCGGCCGTCTTACCACCAGTTGATGACCTGACGGACTTCTCCCAGCACATCGCGGAAGTTGTCGCCCAAAGTGTTGTCGATCAAAAGTTAAACCAAGAACCAATTGAAGACGTCAAGCAAGCCGTTGCTGACTTGAAATGGATGCCAGAGTACCACTCACTGACTGACTAGGCAAGCCGGTCGGCGATAAGAGAGAGAACAAGAGAATAGATTAGAAAAGAGGGACATCACCTGTGGCTGTTTTGTGGAACTCCATTCAAAGTGTCTTAGTCGTCGTCCTCATTATGATTTTAGGCTACGTCCTACGACGACAAGGCTGGTTTGATGATAAGTTTGGAGGTACCATCTCCAAATTCATTAAAAATATCGCACTGCCCGCATCGATTTTCGTCTCGGTGCTGAGCCGCTTAACGCGGGGCCAATTGGCTTCATTTTCCGGGTACCTGGTTTACGGGTTCCTGTCCGTCATCATTGGTTACCTGATTGCGTTCCTCTTGGTCCGGATCTTAAAGGTTCGGCCCGGACGGAAGGGTATCTTTATCAACGCCTTGGTCAACGCCAACACGATTTTCATCGGGTTACCGTTGAACATCGCGTTGTTCGGGAACAAGAGTATGACGTACTTCCTGGTTTACTATATCGTGAACACGGTCTCGACTTGGGCCTTTGGGGTCTTCTTGATTTCCAACGACGACCCAACCAAGCCCAAGCATTCCGGGAATAATAAGATTGATTGGAAGAAATTGCTACCAATGCCGTTAGTTGGGTTCTTGGTTGCGTTGGTCTTCCTGTTACTCAACATTCCGATCCTGAATGTCAGCTTCATTGATTCGACGCTGACTTACGTGGGGGACTTGGTTACGCCATTGTCCTTGATTTATATCGGGATTGTCTTAGCCGATGCTGGTCTGAAGAGTATCCACTTCGACCGGGATACGATTGTGGCCCTCTTGGGTCGGTTCATCTTAGCACCAGCGATCATGGTGGGAATCATCATTGCCGCCAAGAACTTTGGCGCAACGATTCCTTCCTTAGCTTCGCAAACCTTGATTGTGCAAGCCGCAACGCCAATGTTGGCCGTGCTGCCAATCTTAGCTAACGAAGCCCACGGTGACGTGGAATACGCCACGAACATTGTGACGACCAGTACGGTACTGTTCATCGTGGTCGTACCAATCTTGATGAGTTTGATTCAATTTATGTAAGACGCCCAGCTTAGTTTCGGTGTGAGCTTAACCAATTTATTGGACCGGCAAAACTCCTAAATCGTCTCATGACCGAAACTAGACCATGATGGGTAACCACATCTAAATGATAACCACACAACGCCCCGGCGACTTCAGTGTCAGACTGAAGTCGCCGGGGCGTTGTTTAGGTCTAATCGACATTCCTTGCTTATGAAGTACTTCAATCTGGCCTCGTTCATCAAAGGGGAGTTATTGATAGTGGGTAGGCGTAGTATTCTTAAATTGGGTCATGAAAATTCCTTTCTTACTTTGTTTAGTCGCTTATAAGAAGAGGTCTTCATAACCTTTTTGCTAGATCTTGTGGTCTAGTTGACTAGTGTTGCACTTCGATTTTAAATCGGGGCCCATGTCAAAAAATCTGAATAATTAAATATATATTTAAGAGAATTAGGATACTTGTTACCGTCCATGCAGAAATTTTTACCCAAGTGGGATTGACAAATCTCTTACCCATTAACCCTGTACTATTAGTCAATTTGACAAGTGGAATAACGGCGAAAGGAAGTGCAATACTCAGAAAGACTTGGGAAAAGGTCAATAGTGATTCAAGCTTAGCTTCATTTCCATGAAAGTAAATGGCGAACGCCAATACTGGCGTTACTGATAGTAAGCGTGTTATTAACCTTTGTGCCCATAAAGGCATCTTTAATCTAATAAAGCCCTCCATGATAACCTGGCCTGCCAAAGTTCCAGTAATTGTTGAACTTTGACCTGACGATAATAGAGCAACCGCAAACAACATACTTAAAAATGGGCTAGCTATTGAGCCAACAACTTGTTTGTCGCTCAATGCATTAAATAGATCAACAAAATGCCCTAGATTACTGTCTTTACCATAGAAAAGGGCAGCGCCCAAAATTAATAATAAGCAGTTTACAATAAATGCAATTATTAATTGGGTATTGGAGTCAATCGTACTAAATTTCAATGCCTTTGCTATGTCGTTATCATTTTTCCGATCAACTTTTCGAGTTTGTGAAATGGAAGACCCTAAATATAAATCATGTGGCATAACCGTTGCCCCCACGATTCCTAATGACAGATACAACATGGAATGATTTTTTAAAATTTTCATTTGTGGAACTAAGCCTGTCAATACACCTAAGGGATCTGGTTTTGAAAGAAAAACTTCATACATGAACACTAATAATATGACTAATACAAGCGTGGCAACTATTACTTCAATCTTCCGAAAACCAAGCTTCATTAGAATTAAAAGGAGCAAAACATCTGTAGCAGTTATTAAAATACCGACAACTAATGGAATTCTAAACAACAACTCTAACGCTATTCCGGATCCGATTATTTCCGCAACATCAGTTGCCATAATAGCCAGCTCAGCAATAATCCACAAAATGATTCCAGCTGACTTAGATGTCTTCTCTCGTGTCAGCTGCGCCAGGTCCTTGCCAGTCACAATTCCAAGTTTTGCAGACATAACTTGCAGTAACATGGCAATCAAACTTGACAATAATACTACAGACAATAATGCATATTTATATTTCGCTCCTCCAGCAATGGACGTGATCCAATTACCGGGGTCCATGTATCCGACCGTTATCAACGTACCTGGGCCCATATATGCAGCCATTGTCTTCCAAAAACCTGCGTTTTTTGGTACATGGATGCTACCATTTATTTCATCTAAGCTTTTATTTTCCTTATTTACGAAGTTCATATCTATGTCCTCTTTTCTTTGTACAGAAATTTGGCTTTTCGCATAGAAATTCCCCAACCCAAATTGCAAGAACAAATTAGCCACACGACAAATCCTATTAAATCAGTATTTTCATTAATATTCATATTTTATGGACTTAACTTAACCGGCGGAAGCAGCGGAGAAAAGCTCTTTGG
>NZ_QXIL01000014.1 GCF_004115745.1 Levilactobacillus suantsaii
ACGACTGATGAGATCCTAGCAGCACTTGAACTAATTAATCAACGACCATTAAAAATACATCATCAACAGACTGCCATTGAAAGATTCCGGGCTTGTTCGGATTAAACTTGTAATTTGCCTTGAAAATGAACCACTTGGAGAAGAAGTAGTTGCCAACGATGGCTAGCCCGTGACCGATGACCTTGGTGATGGTGGAATGGAAGCTCAACAGCGAGATGACGACGTAAAGAATCAGAGCTTCCAGCACATAGGTGAAGCTCCGGGTGCCGTAAAACTTGCCCATGTCGCGAAACGGGTGGGCGGAACGGTGCTTGAAGACCAGTTTCTTATCGATCCAGAACGAGGCCTGCACACTGCAGACCCAGGCAATCAGGTTAGACAGCTGGTACTCCACGCCAAAGATATTATTGAAGAGGTAGAAGACACCGATGTTGACCACCACACCAAGGGATCCCCAGAGAATGTACCGTTGAATCTCTTTGTGGACTTTTTCTTCAACCGCTTCCATTTGGTCGGAAAATTCGGCTTCCGTTTCGGTGAGTTCGGCCTCATATTCGGACTCGGTAGCGGGATAGTGATTATGTTGCAAAGGGGCTTGATTATCCATAGACGCCGCGAACCTTTCTTAAACGATTTAACGACTTAATTATACCGTTTTCGGGTTACTCTGCAACGGCCACAGGGCTAACTGATTAAGCGGCCAACCCACTTGAGGGCACAATCAATGCAATAAGTGGGTGAATTCCGCGCTGAGTTGGCGCACATCGAATTTATAAGGGGCCAGGGCCTGTTCGGCATCTTTGAACTGGCCGTTGTCGTCTAGTTCGTCAGGCTTGAGGGTGATTTCAAGGTTGTTGGTCAACCAGCGCATCTTTAACCCGCGGAGGACCAGGGATAAGGCTAAGGCCGCTTGAAAGCCGCCGTGACCGCCGTAGCTGACCATGCTGACCGGCTTATGACGCCATTCACTATACAGGCAATCCAATGCGTTTTTGAGTGGTGCGGGGTAGCCCCAATTATATTGGGGGAAGAGGAGGACGTAGCCCTGGTAACCGGTAATGAGATCGTGCCACTTCTTAGTATGCGGCAGCGTATAGTTACCATCGCTTGGCATCGCCGCTTCGTCGAGTAACGGTAGGTCGACCTTGGCCAGGTCAATGAGGTCGACCGCCAAGTCGGCCGTTTGCAGATTGGTCTGCAACCACTGGGCAATACTAGGGCTGATTCGACTAGGTCGGGTCGAGCCAATGATAATCGCAATTTTAGAAACACTCATTTCGATAATCCCTCCAAATCAAAATTAATTGTGATGTTGGTCACATCGTAGCACGTCTCTGCTATAATCACAATTATGGATAATGAAATTTTTGAGGCACTCTTAGAGATTTTATTGGTCGTTCAGCAGCCCAAAGCCGAACGCCAATTGTTGCAAACAACGGGGGACAATCTGGAGCCGGCGGCGTTGCCGGTGATGATCCGGATTGCCCAGTACCCCGGCATCAGTGTCGGGGAGTTGGCGGAACAGGTGGGCCGACACCATTCGTCGGTCAGTCGGCAGGTCGACCGGTTAGTGAAAGCGGGGTGGGTGGTCGAAACGGACCGGTCGGACCGGCGGATTCGGCGATTGGACTTAAGCGAACACGGGCAACGGGTCTGGGTCCGCTTGAAAATGACGCAGGAAAACATTGTGAAACAACGGTTAACAGCCGCTGGGTATACAGCTGCCGACCAGCGGCAATTAGCCGCGACGCTGTAACGGTTGGCTCTCACATTGACCACGCCACCACAGCGACCGCAAAAACGGGAAAACTAGGGACGACAACTAACCCCATTGAATCAAACTGGGATTTAGTCTGATTCAATGGGGTTATGGTATGGGATTGATAATCGGTGATCCATCGGGTAGTTTCCGGGTACCCGCCGGGCAATTATCAAAAAAGCTTTAGTTTGTCGTCTGTTTGTTAAGCAATCTTTACGACAGATTCATCATAACAAAGAAACGGCCTGATTTGGGCGTTCTGGACGATTTGTAATATTACAATTTGACAAATAACCAATTTTAGGGTTGACCGTCATAAATTTTTTGCTGAATTCGTTTCCAAATTAGTTGCCTTCAAGTAGGCTTTAGGGGGTATACTGATTTTAATGACACGAAATGGAGGCTAATTTATGGCAGTTTTAACGGATACATTCAAGTTAGCAAACGGGACGTCCATTCCCCAAGTCGGTTTCGGCACCTGGCAAATTCCCGGTGGGCAAACGGCCTATGACGCGGTCGCAAACGCGTTAAAGACCGGTTACCGGCACATCGATACCGCCAAGGCTTACGCCAATGAATCCAGCGTGGGCAAGGCGATTCGCGATTCCGGTCTCAAACGTGAAGACGTGTTTGTGACCACCAAGTTGCCGGCCGAGACCAAGACCTACGACGGCGCGCTGGCCGACTTTCAGACCACGCTGGACAACCTGGACTTGGGTTATGTGGATTTGTACTTGATCCACGCCCCGTGGCCATGGAACGACATTGGTAAGGATTGTGACGCGCAGAACCTCGAGGTTTGGCGGGCCATGGAAAAAATCTATGCCAGTGGCAAGGCCAAGGCCATCGGAGTCTCAAACTTTAACGTCCACGACTTACAAAACATCATCAGTAACGCGAAGGTACTGCCGATGGTTGACCAGATTCAATACTACGTGGGCTACACGGAACCCAAGATCACGAAGTTTGCCCAGGACCACAATATGTTGGTCGAAGCGTACTCGCCATTAGCCACCGGGGACATGTTGAACAATACCGACATCCAGGAGATGGCCAACAAGTACCACGTTTCGCCGGCGCAACTGGCTTTACGGTTCTGCCTGGAAAACGGTATCTTACCGCTACCAAAGGCGACCCATCAAGCCCACATCGAAGCTAACGCGCAGTTGGACTTCTCCATCGACGCGGCGGACATGGCGACCTTAAATGCCATGGCGGATACGGCCACGAACCATACCCACAATGGCACGCAGGGCTAAGGTTAACGCCAAACGCCTCAGCATAACCGAATAAGCGAGTTACAGGACGGGCCGTCGCATGAGACGTGCTCGTCCTGTTTCAGTTCATTTAGCGGATACGACCGTCAATAATGTGAAGCTTTTAAGACTTTTGGGGTGAAATCGTGCAACGGGTAAATAAACCTGATAGAATAGATTTACCAAAACTAGCTAAGGGGGTGGCCGTCTTGTACCACGGTTACGAGACTTTTCGCGTACCAGATCGTTAATTTAATCGAGCTTTGAAAGGATGATTTTAATCTATGGCAGAACAGCCGAAAGTAAGTAGTACCCCAATCTCTGAAACTACCGACCCTGGACCGGAGCAGCCGCTTTGGCAACGGAGCACGGCGCAACTGCAGGCGGACTATCACACCGATACCGCCACTGGGTTGAGCCCCGCCGTTGCTAAGAAGCGGCTGGCCGAAAATGGGCCCAACGAGTTGACGGCGAAACCGCAATCCAATCTCTTGCGGTTCTTAAAGCAGTTCAACAACAGTATCATTTATATCCTGGCCGCGGCGGCCATCATGACTTTTCTGATGCACCATTACTCCGACTCGATCGTTATTGGGTTAGTGATTGTCGCTAACGCCTTTATTGGCTTTTTCCAGGAACGTTCCGCGGATAACGCGCTGGCGAGAATCAAGGCGTTACTGGTCTCGGAAGCCGTGGTCATCCGTGACGGACAGAAACTGACGTTACCGTCTCGCGAAGTCGTGGTCGGGGATATCGTCCAACTGGAAGCCGGGGATACCGTTCCCGCTGACTTGCGGTTGATTGATGCGGATAATTTGAAGATTCAAGAATCCGCGCTGACCGGGGAGACCGATTCCGTCTTAAAGGAAGAGGACCCGATTGCCGCGGCCGACCTGCCACTGGCGGAACGGCGCAACCAAGCGTTTGCGTCGACGGCTGTCACCAACGGGTCGGGCCGGGGCATCGTCACGGTCACTGGGACGCAGACCGAGATTGGGACCACCCAGCAACACGTCGCCAAGGTGAAGGCCCAGACCACGCCATTGATGCAGAACTTAAACCGCTTAGGCTTGGGGCTGTCGGTCGCCATCTTGATTGTGGCGGTTCTGCTGTTTATTTTGGGGATGATCACCCACGTCTACAGCCTGCCAACGTTACTGATCGCCGTCATCACCATGGTCGTGGGCTCGATGCCCGAAGGCTTGCCGGCTAGTACCTCGGTGGTCCTGGCCATGGGGACCCAGCAGATGACCAAGCAAAACGTCATCGTGAAGACCTTACCGGCCGTCGAGACTTTAGGGGCCGTCGACATCATCAACACCGATAAGACCGGGACGCTGACCAAAAACGAAATGACTGTGACCGACGTCTTGACCCCTAACGCCACTTACACGGTGACCGGGGTCGGCTACGACGCGGCCGGTGAACTGGAAGACCAGTCCGGTCAGGCCGTTGCTTGGCAAGAGGACAGCGACCTCGAATGGTTGGTCCAAATCGCCGGGCAGACTTCCGACGCCGAATTCCACGAGGAAGACGGCCAGTGGGTTCTGACTGGGGAACCGACCGACGGGGCGCTAACCTCGCTGTACCACAAGCTGACCCAGCAAGACCCGGCCCCCCACGAAATCGACTCGCAACCCTTTGACTCGGCCGTGCGGTACTCCGCGCGGTTGGTGGACCACAAGGGCAAACGGTGGTTACTGGTCAAGGGGGCCCCGCAAACGCTGATTCGCTTGATGCAAGAGCAGGGTCAGACCGTCGATACCGCCGCTTGGCAGAAGCGTTTGTCGCAATTGACGCGCCAAGGTAAGCGGGTGGTGGCCTTAGGGTACCAGCCGGTGGCCGCTGACGTTGACGATATCGACCAACTGGTAGTCGGCCAGGACTTACACTTGACCGGGATGACTGGAATCATCGACCCGCCGCGTCCTGGTGTCGCCGACGACGTGCGCCAACTGCGTTACGCCGGCATCAAGGTCAAGATGATTACCGGGGACGACCCGGAAACGGCCGCGGCAATCGCCGAACAGTTGAACTTGGCGGAACGGGCCAAGGCCATTACCGGCCCTGAACTGAACCAGTTGAGTGATGATGAGTTGGTCAAGACCATTGACCAATACACCGTCTTTGCGCGGACCACGCCGGCGGATAAGCTTCGGATCGTGCGGGCCCAACAGAAGCGCGGGCACATCGTGTCAATGACCGGTGACGGGGTCAACGATGCCCCGGCCTTGAAGCAAGCCAATATTGGGGTCGCCATGGGGATTCGGGGGACCGACGTCGCCAAGGACTCCGCCGACATGGTCTTAGCCGATGACGACTTTACCTCGTTACTGGGCGCGGTCCGCGAAGGCCGCCACGTCTTCGATAATATCCGCAAGACCATTCGTTTCTTACTGCCGACGAGTTTTGCCGAAGGGTTGATCGTGGTCTTGAGTATCTTGATGGACCAAACCTTACCATTGTTCCCGACGCAACTGTTGTAGATCAACATGGTCTCGGCGTTGACTATCCAGTTCGCGTTTATCTTCGAACCCGCCGAAAGTGGCATCATGAAGCGGGGGCCGCGGGACGTCACCAAGGGCATCCTCGGGAAGTACGACGTGTTCGAAGTCGTTTACGTCTCGCTGCTGATTTCCGGGTTGGGGATGTTCTTCTACGACATGTTGACCAACCAGGGCTTGTCGGCCGTGGTCGGCAGTACCATGACGCTGAACGTGATTATTTTCGGGAAGATTTTCTACCTGTTCAACCTGCAAAACGACCATCCGGTGTTATCAAAGTACCTGTTTAGAAATAAAATGAGTTTCATTATCGTGGGGATCCTGCTGGCGTTACAAGCCATGATTATTTACTGGCCCGCCATGTAAGGCGTCTTCCACACCACCAGCGCCAACTTTACCTACGGCTGGGGGATTCCGATTATCGCGGGGATTGTGGTCCTCGTGGTGACTGAAATTGCCAAAGCCTTACGGCACCGTTGGGAACGGCTGGTGCAAGCTAAAGAAAAACGCGTCTCGACGGACTAAGTTAACGCCCGTCGTCACGGTTCAATGAGTCCAGAAAAAGGGGGTCCGGACGTGAGTGTCCGGACTGCCCTTTTTTGGTTATTTGGATAAAATTTAAGGCGGGACCAGTGAAATGGGGGGCACTGGCTCAAGGCTAGGGGTAGCGCCGCCCCCAGACTTAAAATGGTCGCGGTTCCACGATTCGCGGCGATAGCTTTAAGTTGTATTTAACGTTAAAGGGCGTATGATATGGGTACAATCGTTTGGCTTACAAATTATTAGTGAGTTAATAAATTGTAAACAATTGATTGGCCTGATGATTAAATCTTTGTCGGTCATGACCGGCAATCACGTGAAAGGAAGACCCCCTATTAGTACCGAAGATATTAAAACCTGGACCGCACAGGAACTGACGCGTCGTGGTCGCGATGCCAGCAAGTGGCAACTATTTGCCACTTCCGCCGAAAAAGACGTGTTCTTATTCCGCAATGTGACTAAGAATGAACAGATTACGGTGTACCAACATGCCGATGGCCAACGGGTCATGGGGCATGTCTGGGGCTCTTAAGACCAGCTAAATACGCATGACGACCGGACCACCGTGAGATTGGTGGGCGGTCGTTTTTTGTTTTGGATTGAAAATTGAACTGGTTTGTCAAAGAATTAGGGAAAACGGTATAATTATGGTTAAAATAGTGATATGAATCAAAATTGAATATGAATAGGGGAAAGATTATGGCACTAACAGCTGAAAAAGAAGCGTTGATTTGGAAAACGTTAAATGACACGCGGGGAAAGATTTCGCCCTCTCAATATCAAAACTACATATTTGGTGTAATGTTTTATAAGTTTTTGTCAGAAAAGGCTCAACGATGGCTTGATGGCGTTTTAAAGGGAGAGACCTGGGCTAACGTTTGGAATCAAAATTCTGAGAAAGCCGCTGAATTTATGCAACGTAACTTAGGATATGTGATTCAACCAGGTGACATGTTTACCGATTGGCAGCGTGCCATCAACGAGGATAAGTTTAATATTATGATGGTTGCGGATGCTTTGACTCGATTTGACCAAGGCATTAGCCCGGACGCTAAGGATGATTTTGCCGGTATTTTTGCGGATATGGATCTATCCTCATCGCGTTTGGGTGTCAACGCACAAACACGAACAGCAACAATGATCGACTGGATTAATTTGATGGACCAGATTGAATTGGACGAAAATACGGATGTTTTAGGAGATTTGTATGAATATCTAATTGGGATGTTTGCGGCCAATTCGGGTGCTAAAGCAGGAGAATTTTATACGCCACATCAAGTGTCAGACGTGATGGCCCGGATTTTAACGGCTGGTCGCCAAGATATGGCAGAGTATAGTCTTTATGATCCAACACTAGGTTCAGGATCTTTGCTGTTGACGACGGCATCTTACATGCAGGAGGCTGGTGTTCGAGGAGCTATCAAGTACTATGGTCAAGAACTAAATACCACCACGTATAACTTAGCGCGGATGAACCTCATGATGCACGGCGTCGATTATAACGATATTAGCTTTCGAAATGCAGATACACTAGATGGTGATTGGCCAGATGGTGTGGTTGATGGCCAGGATAACCCACGCATGTTTGACGCGGTGATGGCCAACCCGCCGTATTCTCAACATTGGGATAATACTAATCGAGAAGATGATCCACGGTTTAAGGCGGGAATCGCACCAAAGACGAAAGCGGATTATGCCTTTTTTCAACATAGTTTATATCATTTGAAATCAAACGGTTGGATGGCTATTGTGTTACCACATGGGGTATTGTTCCGCGGAGCTGCTGAGGCACGAATTCGTCAGGAGCTACTTAAAAACCACAATATTGTAACAGTTATTGGTTTACCGGAGAAAATTTTCACCAATACTGGCATTCCAACGGTCATCATAGTATTAGAAAAGAACCGAAAGGCAGACGACGTCCTCTTTATTGATGCGTCTAAGGGCTTCGAAAAACAGAAGAACAGTAACCAATTACGGCAGGTCGATATTGATAAAATTGTCCAAACCTATTTGAACCGGACGGACGTTGAGAAATATGCGCATGTGGCGTCCCTGGCTGAAATTCAGGAAAATGATTATAACTTAAACATTCCACGTTACGTGGATACGTTTGAGGAAGAACCTCCCGTGGATACCGCAAAATTAGTGGCTGATGTGAAAGCAATATCTGTTGAGGAGACGCAGCTGAAAGCCAACCTAAAAGATATGATGGCTGATTTAGTCGTGACTAATCCTAAGGATCAGCAAATTTTAGATGACTTAAAGGAAGTCTTAGATTATGAGTAATGTTCGGAAACAGCTACCAACAGAACCAGAAATTCGCTTTAAAGGTTATACGGACGCTTGGGAACAGCGTAAGCTTGGAGAACTTGGGAAAGTACGTTCAGGAATTGGTTTCCCAGCTTCCGAACAGGGCGGAAAAGAAGGAATACCTTTTTATAAGGTTTCAGATATGACTACTCCAGGTAATGAACAGGAAATGATCAGTGCAAATAATTATGTTACAACTAATCAGATTTCTCGAAAGAAATGGAAACCAATTGAAGATGTTCCTGCAATCTTTTTTGCAAAAGTAGGAGCTGCCGTTTTGTTGAATCGAAAAAGGTTATGCCGAGTACCATTCCTTTTAGATAATAATACTATGGCTTACTCTATGGATAAAAACGTTCTAGATACTCGTTTTACAAAAGCATTATTTGAGACAATAAACTTGGCTTCACTTGTTCAAATCGGAGCGTTACCTTCATATAATGCCCGTGATATTGAGAAGATAAAAATTTTGCTTCCGAATATAAATGAACAACGAAATGTTGGTATTCTTTTTCAGCGACTTGACAACCTTATCGCTTCCAATCAACGAAAAGTCGAAGCTCTAAAAAAGATGAAGCAAGCGTTATTACAAAAAATGTTTATTTAGAAGCTTACCTGGGGAGTTATTCTCCAGATACATAGCATAACGGCGTGAAAGGAGTCAAAGAGGATGGCAGAAAATAAATTTGAAGATGCCGTGATTGCGAAGCTCAAAACGGAGGGTTGGACTTATCGTGATGATTTGTCCGGCGTAAGCACACAAGCTTTATATGAACATTGGCGGCATATTTTAAATCAGAATAATGTCCGTAAACTGGATAATGTACCATTATCCGATACTGAATTTGAGAATTTGAAACTTGAATTAAATAAAAATAAGACACCCTATGATGCTCAGTTACTCCTGGCTGGATCAGGTGGTGTAGGAACACTTCCGTTGACTCGTGATGATGGGACTCGACTAGAGATTGAAATTTTTTATGGTGACGAAGTTGCAGGTGGGCAGTCCCGTTACGAGGTGGTGAATCAAGTAACCTTTAACGATTTACCTTTTACGTTAAGTCAAAAACGGCGAATTGACATTATGCTACTAATTAATGGGTTACCAGTCGCCCACATTGAAGAAAAGGATGAATCGTTACAAAATCAATGGAATGCCTTTGAACAATTGCAAAAGTACGATAGTGATGGGATGTATACCGGATTGTTCTCGTTTGTGCAGGTTCAATTTATCCTGTCGCAACATTCGGCCCATTATTTTGCTCGGCCAAGGAACGCCGAGGCGTACAATAAAGATTTTGTCTTTGGTTGGCGAGATGCCAACGGTAAGGACGTCACAGACACTATGACGTTTATTCACCAGGTAATGGGCATTCCGGCGTTACACCGCTTGGTTACCGTTAATATGATTCCCGATGCCTCTAATGATAATTTGATGGTGATGCGGTCCTACCAGATTCAGGCCACCCGCGCTATTATGGATCGGATGCGAACCATGGAAGCCAATCACTTCGTTGAGAAGGAGGGGGGATACATCTGGCACACCACTGGTTCTGGGAAAACTGTCACAGCATTTAAAGTTGCACAATTATTGGCAGCGATGCCCCGGGTTCGTAATGTCCTATTCATTGTGGATCGGGTCGACTTAGTAAATCAGACCTATGAGAACTTTAAGTCGTATGCCTACAAAACTTTTGAAAATCGGATCCAAGTTGTAAAAGGGTACATGCTACGGAAACGATTGGCGCAAAAATCAGCACCCTCGCATATCTATTTAATTACGGTTCAAGGCCTGGACAAAGCTGTTAAACGGGGACTATCCTCAACAGAACGCAACGTTATTTTAATGGACGAAGCTCATCGGTCGGCAAGTGGAGATGCAATCGAACGGATTAAAAAGAACTTTCCACAAACGACTTGGTTTGGTTTTACTGGGACCCCTAACTTTTATAGCAATGAAGCTAATGAAGTTAAGACTTCCCGCGATATTTCGACATATGATATTTTTGGTCAGCGGCTTCATCGTTATACGATTAAGGACGCTATCGGGGATGGTAACGTCCTGGGGTTTGACGTCAGCTACTATACCCCGGATATTGAAGCTGCAGAAAAGACAAAACTTACCGAAGAAGAGCTGGAAAAGGAAGTCTATAGTTCTTTGCCATACCGGAAAGCGGTCGTAGAAGATATTCTTAAACATTGGCCGGAAAATCATTCGGGGCCCATTCGGATGGGAGTTCGCCGGCCTAATCAATTTCACGGATTATTTGCGGTGTCGGGGAAGCAGGCCGTGGTGGCTTATTACCAATTATTTAAACAATTGGCCCCACAGTTACGGGTAGCGATGACTTATTCGCGTGATGAGACCAATGGTGAGGGATCATCTGATTTACAAGCGGCCTTAAAACAGGGCATGCTTGACTATGCAACTCGATTTCAAACACGTAACTTTTTGGATGACAAGCACGCCGAACAAAATTATCTAAATGATATCACCAAGCGTTTAGCTCACAAGAAGCCGTACAACCAAAAGCTCACGGACAAACAAGAGGCGGCCCACCCGCAACGATTAGATTTAGTCATTGTTTCCGATCAACTGTTAACTGGATTTGATTCGAAATATGTGAACATTATCTATATGGATAAGATTCTTAAAGAAGGGCTCCTAATTCAGGCAATGTCACGGACCAATCGAACAATTGATAAGGATGCTAAGCCTCACGGAAAAGTTCGCTTTTTCCGTAAAGGTGATGTCATGAAAGATAACGTTAAGGAAGCTTTAGTTATTTACACTAAGGATGGTAATGACACAGCAGCTGATACTGGCAAGCCACCAAAAGATACTGATCAACAGGATCTGGAGGATGCGGATATTTTGGCACCTAAGTTTGCTACTCAGGTCGAAGCACTTCAACCTAAACTGGAACGATTAAAGGCCATTGCCGGAGAAGACTTTAGCCAAACACCGCGATCGGAAGACGCGCAACAAGAATTTGCGGTACTGGCAGCAGAAGTCAATCAAAAGATTCAACGGTTAGTCCAACAAGGCTATCAATTTGGTGCTGCGGTTGATGTGGTAGATAAACAAGGGCAACCGACGGGGAGTAAGCTTACGTTAAATATTACCGATGAATCGGAATTTAGCGCCCTCCAGGCCCGGTTGAATGATGTCAATGAGTTGCTGCCACCGGACAAGCAGGTCGATTTGACGAATGTTAAAATTGCCATTGACTTGTATAACCACGAAATCATTGACTATGATAAATTAGTAGAACTAATACATGGATGAAATTACGGCGGAAAAGCATGCGGCCGTGGAAAAGCACATTGCGCCATTAGATGATGCTAATCGGGCTGAAATTGAAGCTGTTTTGGATGGAATTAAAAATGGGCAGTATACGAAACATTTCGACACTTTAATGTTGCAAGAAGTACGACAGATGATTCGGACGGAACAAAAAGAATTAAAGCTCCGGCGCTGGTCGGCAGATCATGGCTCTAATGGAAATGATATCTATCAAGCTTATGAGGTATATTTGCCAGGAGTCGATTTAAATGACAATCCGAAGTTAAAGGCTAAGATTATTGGAATTGAACAGGACCAGAATTTGGGCTTCTTTGAAACGGCGGATTTTGAAGATGAATTGCTCGGATTCTTTAGCAAACTCTAAACTAACAGAATAAGATACCAGAAGAGCTAACTCAAAGTAGGTTCCGTAAATGGGACGATTTTGGGTTAGCTTTTTAGTAGATATCTGATTATTAATAACTAAAAGCCTTGCAAGTAGCTAGCCACTTCGTAAAATCAACTGTCGCTTTTGAAGTGGGATGTGACAAAATTCCGACACCATAGATCAGTTGAATAGGGTAGTCAATGGGAATAGTATTAAAGAACTGATGGCTTGAAAAGCTGATAAAGTCGGGCATCACGGTGATACCGAGACCAGCTTCAACCATGGTATTCGCAACTGAAACATTATCTACAAGAGTGGCTTTGAGATTGGTGTTATACGTCTGCAATAAACGCTGGAATTTAAGTTGTTCCGGCGGGCACCAATTATCATTTAATAGAATTAGATTCTGGTGGTTGAAATCCGAAAACTTTAATTTCTTTTGTTGGCTTAGTGGATTTTCGTTAGGGACTAGTGCGCAAAAATAGCCACTAGCTAATTGGGAAAATTCAATTTGTGGGGTGTCGTCTAAATCATCTTTGGTTGTAAAAATCAAATCACATTCTTCGTTAAGTAAATGTTGTTTTAACTGGTTATGGCTAAAATACTCCAGATAGAATTTAATCATTGGATGTTGCTTTCGATAATCTTTAATGATGAGCGGTAATGTATGAGCTTCAAAACTAGTTCCGGTAGTCCCAATCGTCAAGGTGCTTTTTTCTCGTTGATAAACATCGCGACTGTCGCAGACAGCTTTGTCGAAACTACTTAGAATGGTTAAAACTCGCTGGTAAAATAATGTGCCACTCTTTGTTAAGCGAACTTGGCGCTTGGTACGTTTGAACAGTGAAAAGCCTAGCTCGTTTTCAATGGACTTAATGGCTTGGGAAACCGCTGATTGAGAGAGATTCAACGTCTTAGCGGTTAAAGAAAAGTTCAAAGTTTCTGCTAGATTAATAAAAATTTTTAAATGATCAATGTTCATTTGAGCCCCCCATTTAGTAATCAGTTTTGCTTATAAGCGACCACATTTTTGCGTTTCACAGGAATTAGTATTTGTGATAATTTTAACTATGTAAGCGATACCAATGCTTTAAAGACATAGAGGCTTTGAAATGTTAAAATTGCAAAATGTTGATCATTACCAATTTAAGGACAGCGATGTCCAGAAGACGATTGATACAGAAGTACTAGTTGTTGGTGCTGGCAACGCTGGGATGATGGCTGCTGCGGCCGCTGCCGAAAAGGGGACAAAAGTAACAGTCGTTGAAAAGGAAGATAGTATTAATTTACTACGACTCGGTATTGGTGGTGTTGGAACAAATGCTCAAAAGCGGGCCGGTCTCACTATTAATAAATATGATTTAGTAGAATACTTAGCGGCATTTGCACAACACAACGTTGATGAAGGCTTGATTTACCACTGGGCAAACCATAGTGCCGAGGCTGTTAATTGGGTTGAAGATAATATTCTGAAGCCCCATGGTGCTCACTTACGGTCTGAACCAGATGCCATGGTTACAAGCTCAGCTTATGAAGGCTTTCCAACTGAAAATGACCCTACTACTGATGATAAAACGTTTGCGTCTTATGGTAAATGGTTCCAAGAAAAAGTTGAAGATATGGGCGTTAAACTTCAATTTAAGACGGCATTGGTTAAACTATTAACAACGGAAGACCAAGTCACCGGTGCTATCGTCAAAGATTTAAAGAATGATGAATTCATTCAAATCAATGCTTCTAAAGGTGTCATTCTTTGCACGGGTGGTTATTCAGCCAACAAAGATTTGTTGAAACAATGGAATCCGGTTGCTTTGAAGAAAAATGTTTATAATGACAGTCCACGCAATAATGGTGCTGGAATTACCTCGGCGCTGAACGTTGGTGCGATTAAAGATGAGGAACCTGCTGAATGTATCTTTGATCGGGGATTGGTTCCCGTGGGGACAAAGACCGGTGATATGTATGTTCAAACGGCAACTTACAAAGATTGGCTTTGGTTAGCTAGTCACCCGCTATTAAAACTCAATATGCGTGGAGAACGGTTTGCGAACGAATCCATCCCTTACCAATTTATTGTGAATGCTGCCAGCAAGCAACCCGGCTACCTTTACAGTATGATTTGGGATGACAACTTTTCCGAGTACGCTAAGCAGTTCCACATGTTAGGGTGCGCTCGAGTGGGCTTCCCTGGTTATATGGCCAGTGCACAAAAACTACGCGAAGATACACAACAGTATGTAGATAAAGGACTAGTTGTTAAGGCTGATTCCATCGAAGAATTAGCAGAAAAGTTGCACCTTCCTGTAAAAACTGTTAAGCAATCGGTAAAGCGGAACAATGAACTTGTCGTTGATAATATTGATAAGGACTTTGGAAAAGAAGCCTTTCGGTTAACGCCGATTAATAAGAAACCTTATTATGGGTGTATCTTAGGTGGCAGAATCTTATGCACGTTTGATGGGTTACGCGTTAACAAGAAAATGGAAGTTGTTAACGACCAGTTTGACCCTATCCAACATCTCTACGCAGCTGGAAACGATAGTGGTGGTTTCTTCTTTGGGAGCTACCCAGATCGGGTTCCTGGTCTAGCAGCTAGCCATGCCCAGACCTTTGGCAGATTAGCTGGTCAACAGGCTGCCGAAAACTAAGTAACGTTGGCTGAATTTAATGATTGAGGATAATGATTCCAGTAGAGAATTGCAAACCAATTCTTTACTGGAATCATTATTTTTGTGATGAAATTGAGATGAACGGTTGAACTTTCGTCAACTCACTGGTCAGGACCGTCCCGGACTCCTATACTATTAAACAAAGGGGGCGGAACATTTTGACTACTAAGAGTTCCGATTGTACCGAGATTTTAGTCGGTAAAGCCGCCAGTATGGACGGTTCCACGATTGTCGCCCGCAACGAAGATGGTTACGGTCCGGTCAATCCCATTAAGTTTGTCGTGCATCCAGCGAAGGACCAATCCAACGCTACGTTTACTTCCATCACCACGGGGGTCACGGTCCCACTGCCCGCGCACGCGTTTCGCTATACCGGAACGCCCCAAGTGGACCAGAGTGACGGCCAGTACGAAGAGGCCGGCATCAATTCGTTCAACGTGGGGATGAGCGCCACGGAGACTACCGCGACCAACGCGCGGGTCTTGGGCTATGACCCATTAGTGAACGATGGCATCAATGAAGAGGCCATGGTCACCTTAGTTTTACCGTACATCAAGACCGCTAAGGAGGGGGCCCAACGCTTAGGCGCCCTGCTGGAGAAGTACGGGACCGGCGAAAGTAACAGCATCGCCTTCAATGATCAAAACGAGATTTGGTACTTAGAAACGGCTGGGGGCCATCACTGGGCTGCCATGCGTCTGCCGGATGACTGTTACGCCATTGCGCCCAACCAGACGTTGATGCAGGAAATCGATTTGACTGATGACGCCAACTTTTTGGTGGCCAGTGATTTGGCCCAGTTTGTGGCCCAACACCACTTGAACCCGCGGCCCGGTCACTTTAATTTCCGGGAGATCTTTGGCACGCATAGTGAAGCCGACGCCTACTACAACACGCCACGGACTTGGTACGGCCAAAAGTTGTTCAACCCTGAAATCGAGCAGGAACCCACGAGTCAAGACATGCCGTTTACGCGCAAGCCCGCTAAAAAGCTGGCCATCGAAGACGTGCAGTTCTTCTTGTCGTCGCACTACAACGGGACCGTGTACGACCCATTTGGCACCTACGCGTCCGGCACGGTTGACCAGCGACGTCGCTACCGGCCGATTTCGATGGACCGCAACCAATGCTCATCCATCTTGCAGATTCGAAACGACGTCGACGCGGATCACGCGGCCATCCAGTGGGTCGCCATGGGCTTCTTTGCCTACAGTCCTTACGTGCCGTTCTTCACCAACATCACCGACACCCCGGTCGACTACAAGAACACGACCACCACGGTGGCCACCGACAACGTGTACTGGTTAGAAAAGACGTTGTCCGTAATTATCGAACCGCACTTCCACGACTACGTGGCGACTGTCAACGCCTACCGTGACGCCTGCCAGTCCTACGCCCGTCAACGGGTCGAAGCTACGGATCAAGCGAGCCAGGACGCTAGCGATATGCCGGCCTTCTTGACTCAGAGTAACGCGCAGACCGCCGGGGAGATTTCGAAGCGGACCCACGCGCTCTTCGACCAACTGGTCAAGCAGGGCTTGAACCTGTCACTGACCGCTTGGGAAAAGGGGCAAAACCTGTAAGTGATGAGTTGAAATAAAATACTAAACGACCGGTCAAGTCCTCCGGATGGAGGATTTGGCCGGTCGTTTTGAGGCCCTTAGTGACTGAAGAACTCAGCTAAGATGCGTAGTGATTTAATAGATTTAGGAGATGAATCGTCTGACGGCTACCATCAGCCTAAGGATTCCTTCACATAGAAGGAATCCATTGCTAACTAAACAACATTTGAATTTAATAGTTAAAAGGTATACACATTACTAAGATAATGGTACACTTAAAATCATGTCATAGGTCAAGGGAAATGATTATACAATTATTTTAGCGGGATTTATGACGAGAAAAGATAGAATTATTAGTTTTGCTCAGTTTTATTAATATTGCCACTATTCGCTCCAGTAGGGGGCTTATGCGGCGGCAACATCTGCTAATGTGTCTCATTTCAAAGCTGGAAGAATTTTTCACGTTAGGAAATATAAAAGCTGGTCCTATCAAACTAAGGGGGGCGTGATTTAAATGCAATCTAACTCGCGTTGGACGGTAGCTTTGGCTAGTCAATATGGGTCATCAACAATGAAAAAGATTCCATACGTTATGATAATTGTATTGTTAATCGGCATTGCCTTTATTGTGGCAGATCGTGCATCTTGGGAATTTAGCCTAATTGGGTTGGACTTTTTTATGTTTGCAGATTATTTATCAGTTAAATTAGCACAAAAAAGTATCAATTTTATCTTTAGTATCTTGTTAGGGGTCATCGTTTCTTTCATAGTATTTGGGCTAACTACCTTAGCTTTGGGGTTGTTATTTAAATGGTGATGGCAATAATATGAACATCAGACTACGCAACTATCTGATATGTTATGTGACGGTAGGGATCATGGCAGTTGTTTTGCCTCTCCTTTGGCCAGCAACTTTTAGATTCGACTGGGCAAGCTTAAAGCGGAAGTTTATTGGATTGTTGGTTGCCATCGTGGTTATTGAGTTTGTTGAATACATAGCACCCGAGAGAAAATAACTTATTTATAATCGATGCGGCCTTTAATCTGAGGTCTATGATATTTTGTGTTGATGGCTAAAATTCATTGACGCTATTTTGAGTTGTGAGATGACCAAGGGACAACACTTAGTTTCAAGAAATCAACGATGTCCTGGGATTATCAACTGAGATTTTCACGATGATGGCGCGAACGTCAACGGCTACGCTTGGCAGCTAATCAAAATTACGGCTGGCTTAGAGCAATCAGAGCCCTAATAATCTACCGGTCGTTTTGAGGCCCTTAGTGGCTGAGGGGCAAACGTTGTTGACTTGCTTTACTGAGTGGCCCGGCCAAGGTGACGGGGTCCAATCAGGTAGACTACAGACAAGGTGGGCGGCGGTTTGACCGGCGCCCACCGTCAACAAATTTAGTAGACGGGTCGTCCGGCGGCTACCATCATCCTAAGGATTCCCTCTATATGAGGCGTTGAGCGGGTCTTCGCTTGGGAGCGGGGACCTTTTTTTATAACGAAACTTGTGGGTCGTTATGGTTGATGGAATCCCCGGGATTTGAACTAAGCGCAACTAACGGCCTTTTGGCACACGTTTCGGTACCATATACGGATACTGAAATAATTTAAAAAGGGCACCACCTGCAAATGGATCTTTCAGTTAAAGGCGGTGCACTTTAGCATTTTATTTCAAACTAGTTTTAGGATAGTGGCGTTTTTCGTTGGTGAGTTTGTTTATATTTACCAGGCGACTGGCCGACGTGTTGTTTAAACGTGCGGATAAAACTACTGTAATTCCTAAACCCACAGTGGACGCTGGTCTCGCCAACACTTTCACCGCCCCCGAGTAGCTGCTTGGCTAGCTCGATGCGTTTTTCGATGACGTAGGTGTGGATAGAGATGTTCATCTGGCTCTTGAAGTACTTGTCAATATAATTGGGGTTTAAATAAAAGTGATGACTTAGAGCCGATAATCGTAAATCCCCCGCGATATTTTCGGCAATGTATTGCATGATTTTTGAAAAGAGTTGAGGCATTTGGTTTTCCCGGTGTTGTGGGACCGGCGCCACTTGGTTACCGAGCAGTAGAATTTCGGTCAGGAGGATACGTTGATAAATATCGGCCGCATCGTGTTGTTGGTCGATAACGTCAACGAGGTTATCGCAGAGTGATGTGAACCGCGTACTTTCTTGTTCATTCAACGCCATAGTACCAACTTCTTGATGCCGAGCACGGTCAAAACACTTCAATAAATTAGTACGGGTAGTCGATAATTGGTGAATTAGGTTAAGCTCGATATTGATGTACACACGTTCGTAAGGTGTGTCGTCGTGGGTCAAGATACAATGCCACACGCCATTTGGAACCAAGACGAGTGTTCGTGGTAGGAGCAAGAAGGCCTGTTTCTCCGTGTAAAAACTCGCATTGCCGGAAAGCAATAGCAACATTTCAATGTGGTGAGGATGAACGTGCAGCGGACTATTATGGTGCCGGCTAGTGACGTGATTACAGAAGACGGGCATGGGGATGGTCCCGTCAATCGATAGATTATCAATCAAAAAATTACCCCCTTTTTTGTAAGGTTTAATAGCATAAATGCAAGGAATACGTCAAGTTAAGCGCTTACAATATAAGTGTAGCGAAAGCGATACTGGAAGTAAATGGTCGTTTCGCAAACGTTGTACCGCTTTTTGGCTCTTATTGTGGATTAAATTGATCTTAATGAAATAAAAGAGGGATTTATGATGGAAGAATTTGTCATTTCAAAGGCTACCCGTATCGTGACGGATTTTGGTAATGATGTTTTACGAAATGCCGCCCAAATTTTGACTCGGGACATTCAAATGACGGTGACAACAATACAGACTGATAATGAGATTGACCTTCGAGTCACATCAGCGTTACCCAGAACAGAACAGTTTAGCGTGGCGCAACCCGATGCGGCACACTTAGTCGTACAATCTGGTACGCTTCGGGGGGTGATGTATGGTGCGTTGGCTATTTCCAAGAATGTGCTGAAAGTCAACGACTTTTGGTTTTGGCTGGATAAGTTGCCAAAAAAAGTACCGCAAGCCGTTGTGGGAAATCCTACACGACTCAAGCTTCCCGATTATCGGGTCAGCTATCGCGGGTGGTTCGTTAACGATGAAGTTCTTTTAAATCATTGGCAATATCAAGAATCCAACCAAAATGTTTGGCAGATGGTGTACGAGACGCTTTTACGTTGCGGTGGCAATATCATTATTCCGGGAACGGGGAACAATGCGCACGCGCACCGGGCAATCGCGGCAGCCATGGGGCTGATTGTGACCCATCACCACGCTGAACCTTTGGGTGCGCAAATGTTTGCGCGGGTCTATCCCGATTTAACGGCATCGTACGTTAAGCACCCGGACCTATTTAAGAGCTTATGGCAAAAGGCCATCGCGGAACAACAAGATAGCGAAACTGTGTGGACCTTGGGTTTTCGGGGCCAGGGTGACCGACCGTTCTGGTTAGACGATGACCACCACTACACGTTAGCGGACCGGGCCAAGGTCATTAACGATGTGATTCAAACGCAATATCGGCTGGTCAAAGCGGCAGTGCCGGATGCCCAATGTGCCATCAATATTTACGGTGAGTTAACGGGGCTGTACCATGCGGGTCTCATCAAGATCCCCCAAGACGTGATTCAGATTTGGGCGGATAACGGTTACGGGAAGATGGTGTCACGCCGGCAAGGCGAGGACGATCCGCGGACGGATGTGTTAAGCGGACAGAATCCTAATCTATCGCAAGGGATTTACTACCACGTTGCCTTTCATGATTTACAAGCATCGAATTTCTTGACTCTGTTGCAGATTGATCCCCATACGGTAGCGGCAGAATTGGATAAAGTTCACCAGGCTGGAATGGATGACTTTGTGTTGTGTAACACGGGGAATATCAAGCCCAGTATCCTTTTCTTAGCACTCATGGCCCAATCGTGGCGAACGGACTTTAAGGTCCGCTCTACCGCAGACATCTTGACCACCTACGTGCAACAGTATTATGAGACCAATCAGCAAAAGATCGTGGCGTTGTATCAACGCTACTTCACGACGGTTTTCAATTACGGCCAGTTAGCGGACCAAAGGGCCGGTGACGAATTTTACACTTACACCCTACGGAAAATCGTGGCGGCTTGGTTGGCCCACAGCCAACAATTGACCGCTATGACCTGGCTGACGGGGGATAAGCCACTTCAGGCGGAATTAGACGAAATTGCGGACCTGCTTCACGGACACGTCACGCCATTTATCCGGCTGGACCAGCAAATTCAAACCGCAATGGCCAGTTTACCAACGATGGACGCTAATCGGCTGTATAACGACTTGTGGTTGAGTGTGGTCGTTCATGCGGCCGCTAGTGAGGCGTTACAACGAACGTTGACGGCGTTTAAGGCTGCAACCCAACCAGAGTCGCCAAACTTGATTACAGCTTTTCTGCAGATTGACGCCGCAGAGCAGGCGTTACAACGAATTTTGACCGCTTGGCAATCCAATCCGCTTAAAAAGTGGGCTCACTTCTACGACAATGATTGCTACACGAACATTTCATTGACGATTCAGGTCCTTAAGACGTTGGCGGGGTATCTCCGTATAACGGGGGATGGACCAGACGAAGATCAATGGGAACGCCACTACCTCATGACCAAGGGGGATGCTCGCATTATGTTACTATCCAATACCCATCAGGCTTACGATGATCATGAGCTGGCGTCACGATTACTAGCGAAGGGGATAGAAACCCAGAAGCATTCGAAGTCCTGACAGAAGTCGTGATACAAAATGAATGTATGAAAGAAGATTAGTCGTATGGCAACGGCGAAAAAATTAGCTTTGATTTCAGCGGGGCAGTCGAACATCGACGGACGGGTACCACTCACGGAGCTACCTTCGGCAATGGCGTTACCACTGACCAACTGTCATTACTGTAGTAATGACACCCCACAACATGAAGAAGGGGTCTTCCAGCCAACCTTGAAGGCTAGTGACCTGTCAGATAATCGCTGGGGTTTTGATTTAGTTACGTATTACCAGATTACCCAGGTCGCCAAGTACGATTTGTACGTGATGAAGTGTTCCGAAGGCGGCACCTCGATCGACGTTCATGGGGAAGCGGGTAAGTTCAACGACCACTGGACCGCAGATATCAGTCAACTGGAAAGTCCGGGCCATTCATTGCTTTTACAATTTAAGCGATTGGTTCAGACTTGCCTGCAAGCGTCACAGGATGAATTGGATATTCAAGCGATGCTTTGGCACCAAGGAGAGGGCGACCGGGGCACCTTCTCTCCCGTGTCACCGGTCAATTACTACCACAATTTAAAGGCTGTATTTCAAGCCTGTCGCGAGTTTGTGGGCAAGCCGGATCTCCCGATTATCTGTGGGACAATCAGTCACCACTCCAAGCAGTATGACCCCACGGTAGAAGCGGGATTGTTACGATTGGCTCAAGAAGACTCTGACCTGCACGTGATTGACCTCCAACACGCAACCTTACGCGATGACTTCCACTTTGATGCCCAAAGTAGCCAGTACTTTGGCCAAGCGATTTATAACGAGTTGATTACGCAAAAGATTATCATGGGACCCAGAATTGATATCCAAACACACGTGTTTTGACGTTGGCAATGAAATGACGGTGCCATACATGGTGAATGACCGAAAGGCCGGAAATGAAATGAAGGGACACTTCAGTGTTAGTGATTTAACCATGATGACCCCTTCAAAAAGTTCCCGGCCTTTTTCATGTTGGGACACACAAATTACCAAGACACCAAAAACACCGCCAAACGGAAAGGGTTTGACGGTGTTTGCGCTAAACTGAGTTTAAGCCGAAGCTCAATCGATTTTCTCTAAGTGTAACGTCAACGCGTTGATAGCCACGATAACGGTACTCAACGACATGACGATAGCCCCGACCATTGGGTTCAAGATGAAGCCGATAGGTGCCAGAATCCCGGCGGCGAGGGGAATGGCAATTAGGTTATACCCAGCCCCCCACCAGAGGTTCTCGGTCATCTTGCGGTTGGTGGCGCGGGCCAATGCTAAGAACTGAATCACATCGGCCGGCTTGCTGGCCACTAAGATGACATCGGCGGCTTCGATGGCGACATCGGTCCCGGAGCCAATCGCCATACCGATATCGGCGCGGGCCAGGCTGGGGGCATCGTTGACCCCGTCACCGATAAAGAGGACCTTGCCGCGTTGCTGGTACTCTTGGACCAACTTTTCCTTGTCCTCAGGCAACAGGCGGGCTTGCACGTCGTCGATACCAACGGCGTGGGCTACCTTGTCGGCGGTCTCCCGATTATCCCCAGTTAACATGACCGGGGTAATGCCATGGCGCTTCAGGGCCTTAATCAATTTACCAGCGGTCGGCTTGACTTGATCCCCTTCAGCGACTAACCCTAAGACTTGATCGTCGGTGACCAGGAAACTGATGGAATTACCCTCAGCGGCCAGAGACTTGAACTGGTCGTGGTCGTAGTCCAGATTGTGTTTGTCGAGGTAATTGACAGCGACTAAGCCGTAGGTCGTGCCGTCGATGGTTCCAAATTGACCGACCCCGGTGGTTTGCTTGGCATCTTTTGCGGCCTTGACCGTTAAGTCGGCGTCCTTGGCGGCAGTCAAAATCCCCGTTGCTAAGGGGTGACTGGAACCGCTTTCGAGATTGGCCATCAGCTGTAAAATATCGTGGTCACTGGCTTGGTCCGTTAAACTTTGCACGTGGTTGACCGTAAAGTGACCCTGGGTGAGGGTCCCGGTCTTATCCATCAAAGCGTACTTTAAGTGTCCAACTTGTTCCAAGACGTCCCGGTTCCGCAGTAACAGCCCGTTTTGCGCGGCCAATGAGGTGCTACGGGCCACGACCAACGGCACAGCGAGTCCCAAAGCGTGGGGGCAGGCGATGACGAAGACTGCCACCGCAACGGGCAACGCCGTGGTCAGATTTGTCAGCCCTAACCAGACCACGAAGGCCACGATACCGACGATTAAGGCGGCATAGAACAGGTAACCCGCGACCCGGTCAGCCAGGTTTTCGGAGGCCGACTTGGCGTCCTGAGCATTTTGAATCAAGGTCATGACCTGGGCCAGATACCCCGAATCGCCAGTTCCGGTGACCTTGGCGGTAAACGTACCGTCACCATTGACCGAGCCCCCGATGACCTGGTCGTCCTTGGTCTTCTTGACCGCGGCAGCTTCACCAGTCACCAGTGATTCGTTGACGGCGGAACTCCCATTCAAGATCGTGGCGTCGGCGGGAATTTGTTCGCCAGCGCGGACCTCCACGGTTTGGCCGGTCTTTAAGTCGGCCAAGTTGACGTCAGTCGTTTTACCGTCGTCACCCACGACGTGTGCCGTTTGCGGCAACAATTTACCCAGAGCATCGACGGCGGATCCTGCATTCATCACGGCATTCATTTCGACCCAGTGGCCCAGCAACATGATGTCGATCAAGGTCGCGAGCTCCCAGAAGAAGTTCGTAACGGTCGGGGTCACGTGAAAGATATCGTTGGCGATGAGCGAGTAGATACTATAAATGTAAGCCACGCCAATCCCCATGGTGATCAAGGTCATCATGGCTGGTTTCTTGCTGGCGAGTTCGCCGTAGGCTCCGCTAAAGAAGGGTGCTCCACCGTAGAAGAACAGGATAGTCCCAATCACAGCGATGACCCAGTCACTTCCAGGAAAGGTCAGTTGAAACGGCAACTGTTTCCCCATGATGGGGGAAAGCAATAAAATCGGGATGGTCAACACTAAGGAGACCCAAAATTTTCGTTTCAGATTGCCCATGTGCATCATGTGACCGTTGCCCATGTCCATATCACCCATGGTCATGTCGTGGTGGCCCATTTGGCTGTGGTCGTTCATGGCCATTTGGGAATGCTCATCCATTTGCATGTGATCCATCTCGTCATTATCCATTTGGTGTTTCGTCATGACTCGCAACTCCTTTCACAATCCGCCGGTAAGCAGTCGCACGGGACGCTATCCGGCGCCGTCGGTAACTTGGCTTCTAAGTGGTCAATCAAAGTTTGCACGTCGTTGTGGCTCAGTTCGAGTTGGTCGACCACGTGGACCAGCGCCGTTCCCCGGTGCATGGCACACATCTGGTCGAGTTCGTTCAAGAGAGCGGCGTCCATGGCCGCTTGTTCACTGATTTGGGGTGTGTAGCGGTATTGCCGGCCCTGTTTGGTGGCGGCGAGGGCGCCTTTTTTAACCAGGCGGCCAATCAACGTCTTGATGGTGGGGGCCTTCCAATCATGTTGTTTAGACAATAAATCGATAATGGTGTGACTATCAGTTTCTTTTAGCGTCCAGACAATCCGCATCACGCGCCATTCGGCATCGGAAATCGTGGCAGTCAGTTCTGTGGTAACCATATGAGATAACCCCTTCTTTGTTTACAAACGTAGTCTTAACTGTTGCATAGAGTGTACAACGGGCGGCCAAGCCTGTCAAGCTAGCGGTCTCACGCCGCGGTATAAAAGGATTTCTAAGACCTTAAAATTTTGGCAAGATTGTGGGGGATTGACACAGGGTGGGGGAAACTTTGTATAATAAGAAGAATTGTGATATTTGAAAGGAGCGTTTAACTCGTGAAAGGTTTAAAACGCTGGCTAGTCCGGGTAAGCCTGGGTGTCACCATCATGGCGGGGTTAACCGCGGGCGGACCGGCGCAATCGGCCAGCGCGGCGGTTTCCAAAGTTCCTGCACGCTCTGCGTACGTGATGGACGCCCAAAGTGGCCAGGTGCTTTACCAGCAAAATGCCAATCGAAAGTACCCCATTGCCTCGCTGAGTAAGCTGTTGACGGTCTACTTGACGGTCAAAGCCATCGACAACGGCAAAATCAAGTGGACGGATCAAGTCCCCATCGATCATCAACTGATTCGGTTGAGCCACAGCTCAGTGTACTCCTCATTGCGGATGACTGCTAAAGATAAGTTTACGGTCAAGGATTTGGTGGTCGCGGCGATGGTCGCGTCATCCAACAGTGCCGCTTCAGCTCTGGGGGATTATGTCGCGGGAAGCAATAGTGCTTTCATCGACCAGATGAACCAGCAGAGCCAAGACTGGGGCTTAGACGCCCACTTCATCAGTTCGTCTGGACTGGATAATTCTGATTTGAAGGATTATCATTACCGCTTACCTGGCACGGGGGCCAGTGAACAAAACTTAGTTTCGGCGAAAGCCATCACGGTTGTGGCCCAACACCTGTTGGAAGCCGACCCGACGATTACCAAGATTGCCAGTCGCACCCAGGCCAAGGTCAACGGCACGAAGATCTACAACGAAAACAGTTGCTTGCCGGGCCAGTCCCAGTATAAGGCGGCCAGCCAAATCGATGGGTTGAAGACCGGTTACACGGAAAATGCCAAGCTTTGTTACACGGCGACCTTTAAGGTCAACGGTGAGCGCATGATCGCCACGATTCTGGGGGGCGATACCACGTTCTCTGCGATGAACAAGCTGATTAAGCAGGTCAAGCAGACCTACCAGTTACACGCAACATCGGTTAATGCCCGTACGGTAACCCTGGTCAATGGGACCAAGGTCACCGCCACGCCAAAGACCAGTCAGGTTGGTACCTGGACCAAGAGTCAAGAAGACGCCAACGTCAAGACTTCGTTTAGTCCTCAGTTGACTGCGGCCGAACTTAAACGCGGTCAGATCGAAGCCGGTGATCCGGTTGGGGAATTGACCGTGGCCGACCAACAGACCGGGTTGACGCAGCATGTCACCTATTACGCGCAAGACACGGACACGTTGTTCACCAGTCACCAGGCCTTTAAGACGACTAAGACCGAACCAGCCCCGCTCTTGCGGACGCTGACGACGCAGACCGCGGTGTTTGCTAGCGGTCTTTGACGGCCACGCCGTTTCTTGATACACTAACTAAAGATTAGAGATAAACCTGTTATTGAAAAAGGAGGCCGTTGTCGCGGTCTCCTTTTTTGGGTTGTGTTGCAGTTGAGGGGCGTCAAGTGACGCTCAGCGAGGAAGCTGGAATCAAAAAGGCCGGTGCAAATGCCCGGTCATTGGCCTGATTAGTGCCGAAACATAAAGATGCCACGAATAATTTCACCGCCGATTAATAGTAGCATGACGGTCCAAGAAACGATGGTTAACGTGCTCCCCATTTGAAAGACCTCCTCGTAGTTCCTCAACATCTTCATTCTAAGCGCAAGCCCGTTACAATGCAATCGTAACCGCTTACAAATTTAATAATAAGCCCCCAATTCAGGGATGGGGCGCTATGAGTTCGTGACGGCCAATAGCGTTGCAAAGGTCGCCGTCGACATCCCGGGCGTCACCCGTAAGCGGGCCAGATTATAGCGTCCCTGGCTGAGTTGCGCGACGCCTTCATTAGTGGTCAACGCAACTTTATACCCGGCTTGCCGGGCCAGCCGGCGAGTCGTGGCGTTAGCGCGCCCGGCAGGATAACAGAGCACCTGGGTCTGTTGGTGCAGGTGAGTGTCCAGCCAAGTCTTAGAAGCGCTCAGTTCCCGGCGTTGCTGGGAAGTCGATAACTCGTCTAGATCGAGGTGCTGGACCGTGTGGCTGGCGAAGTCCACCCGGTTAGTGGTTGCCATTTTGGTCATTTGCGCCAAAGTCAGGTGGTTTGATTTATGCGTGAAGCCGGTAATCACGTTGATGGTGGCGTGCAAGTGGTCACGTTGTAAAATGGGCAGCCCCGCCGTGAGGTTGTCGCGGTAGGCGTCGTCTAACGTGATCCAGACCACGTGACGGGCGGGCACTGAATTCGTGGTCAAGGCCCGCACGGCTTCCGCGGCACTCAGCGTGCGGTAGTGATGCCGTTTAAGGTAAGCCATCTCTCGCGCGAATTGAGCTGGCGGTACCCGGAGCTGATTCCCCGTCGACAGGCTGTGGTACATCAAAATCGGCAGCTTGAGCGGGTGCTTAAGGTGGTGCCAGGTGGTAGTCGTGGGTTTGGCCGCCGCACGGTTGGTCGTCGCTTGATCGTGTTGCGTGGTCCGGGTCGCTTGTGGTTGGGTCGCCGTGGCCGCCAGTCGGTGCTGGTGCCAGGCGAACCCACCCCAGATTCCGGCTAAACACAGTAGGCTGAGGCCCCCAATCAGCCAATGTCGTCGCATGTAAATCCCCCCAATTAGTTTACCAGCTTCATTATAGCTTGGGTGAGGGGAAAGTGACGCGCAAAATCGTTAATCGGCGTGACGGGCCAAACGCCGGTAATAATCGATGGCGCCAGGATCAAGGTGTAACGCCGCCACGGCGGCCTGGTCGCTCAGTTCGGGATGCCGTCGCAGATAGTTAACTAAGTAACCTTGGTATAGCACGCTGGGACTGAGACTGAAGTGGGTCACGGCCTCATCCGGGCGGAGGTACTTGTGTAACCCAGGCAGCGTCAGGTGTGGGTCGGTCGCGGCCCGTTGTTTTAGGAACCAGTCGGGACACTGGAAGCGTGTCTGCAAGGGTTCCAAAAAGGCCCGTAGCCGGGTCAAAAAGGCTTGCTGGTTGCTGGGCCAGTCGCTGGTCTTGAGGTGTGCGGTGAAGTTGGGCTTCAGGTAGACCTGGACCGGATAACCCTTGGTGGTCAGCAACATCGCCGCGCGGGTGTAAACGTGTAACTGTGGATTGGCCAGCCAGTCGTCTAAGTTATCGACCCACTGATAATTGATGGGCCGGTCATTTTGTTTGGGCTTGCTTTTCAAATCCAACGTGGGCAGGTAGGGCGTCCAGTTGTGCGAGAACAAGAACTTGAAGTAGACGTTTAGGTGAGACAACACCTTATTATAGGTTTGATTTTGAATTTCGCGATTGGCGATCAACATAGCCAGGTATTGCTCGACGTCCTGGGTCTGGAGTTGATTGACCCGGTGCTCACGTTGGTAAGTCGGGTTGAAGTGTTCGAGGTAGTGGAAAAAGTCCTGCAGGGTGGCCGTGTACTCATCCTTGGTCGCCGCGGCGATTTCTCGGCGGTCAAGGTCGCGTTCGAAGGCGTCCTGGTAGGGATAGAGGATTTTTGACATGAAAAACACATCTCCTTTGACAAGAGTTACTTTAACGATATAAAGAGTCGCCGGAAATGATTTCCGGTAGCAATACGCTTAACTGGGTTGGTTGGTGGCCGCACGGACTTGGTTGCGGAGGGCCGTCTTATCTTCTTCGGGAACAAAGGCGCCGTCGATGGCGTTTAACGTGACCTGTTCGAGTAATGACCAGTCCAGACCGTAGTGGGTGTGAAGGGTCAAGAACTCGCCGGTCAGATCGACGTTGGAAACCGTCCGGTCGTCGGTGTTGATGGTCACGGGGAGACCGGCGCTGAGAAATTCACTGAGCGGAAAGTCGGCATACCCGGTGATGGCCTTGGTCTGGAGATTACTGGTCAGACACAACTCGATAGTGGCACCTTGGGCTTTGGCCTGGGTGATGATCTGGGGGTGACCACTCATGTGCACCCCGTGGCCAATCCTACTGGCACCCAAAGTTAGGGCCTCGGCTACGTTACTGGCTGGTCCGGCTTCCCCGGCGTGTAAGGTCAGTGGGAGTCCCGTCGCCAACGCGGCTTCGATGGCTGGAAGCAAGTCGTGGGTCGGGTGATTGAATTCATCGCCGGCAAAGTCTAAACCGACGACGCCCTGGTCAGCGAACTGCGCGGCGGTCGTGAAGACGTCGGCACATTCTGTCACGGGCCGGTCGCGCATGGCACAAACGATGGCGTTGACCGGCACCCCAAAGTCCTGGGTCCCGTGGTGCAGTCCCGTCAAGACGTGGCTCAAGGCTTCACTCACAGTCAGTCCTTGGTCGGTGAAAATAGCGGGCGCAAAGCGCGTCTCCAAGTAGATCAGACCATCCTTGGCAGCGGTCTGGACCATATCGTACCCGGCGATTTCGAGTTGTTCCGGCGTCTGCATCAAATCAGTTACGATTTGGAACCGTTTCAAGTAGTCGATCAAACTCACCGTTTCGATGGGGGCCGTGACTAACTTGCGCAATGCCGTATCATCGGTGGGAAGGCTGGCACCACTCACGGCGGCCATTTGGCGTAATGCCGGGAGAGACAGGGAGCCATCCAAGTGACAATGCAGTTCCACCTTTGGAAAGCGGCGAACAGCAGTGGGGGTAAAGGGCACAACTTGAGACATACTGAATTCCTCCTTAGGCTTTTAGGGAACGTGATAACAAGTAAAGTGGTTGTTGATGGTCGCTTGGAAGCGCTCAGAACTGGTTTACCCGAGTATCTCCAGGCTGGAGATGACCTGGTGAGCGAAAATAAAGTTGGACCGCAATCAGAGAGCGGACTCGGGATAAGTATGGGGTTTAGTGTAGTCGTTTTTTGATAAGTTGAAAACCAGTACTGATAAATGTCGGTGGACCATAATCAGACGCCATGCTAACTTGCCAAGTGGTGAATTATCAAGGCACTTGGTCAATGGCAACGCTTCCTTATAGTATACCATGCCGAATCTAGGAAATGACCGGTTTAGTAAGTGACCTAATTTCGATGATTTAACGACTAAACGAATGGGGACCGTTAGAATTAAGGGGCTAGTGGTGGTTTTTGATGACCCCGCGTCCCCGTAAGCGCTAGCGGCAAATTTTACAATTTAAGTATTTGGCCAAAAACCGTTGTTTCAGGTTACAAAACATTATAGAATTAGTGTGTTGATGAGGAAAGTTGTTGACAAACCATTGAATTTGACTTAATAAGGCGTGATTCGGACTTTCCGAACCACTCCTTTTTGGAAATTACAGGGTGGTGTCGATTAACTGAGACAGATGACAACTTGCATCTACCGTTCAGAGATACAACCTTGGGGGAGTATTATCTAACTGGCACTAATTGAGGGGGAAAAAATATGGACCAAACGCGCACACGTTTGACACGAGCAACATTTCGAAGTCAACGTGCTGGCAAACGCCGCTATATTACGGGCTTCGATGGGTTGCGCACCCTAGCCGTACTAGGGGTGATTATCTATCACCTTGCGCCATCTTCCATGCAGGGTGGTTATTTGGGGGTCCCGATTTTCTTCTTGATTTCGGGTTACCTGGTAACATACTTATTGATCCAGGAATGGGAAACACATAGTAAGCGTGTCGCTTTCTTAAGCTTTTATGGGCGTCGGGTCAAACGGCTTTATCCGGCGTTGGTCACCATGATTTTGGGAACGACAGCCTATATTACCCTGTTTCAACGGAGTTTATTGGTCAATATTCGTGGGACCATCGTATCGAACTTGACCTACCTGTACAACTGGTTCGAGATCAATCACGGACAGTCATACTTCGACCGTTTCAATGGCGAATCACCGTTCACGCACTTGTGGACCTTATCCATTGAAGGGCAGTTTTATCTGGTTTGGCCGTTGGTGGTCGTGGGGCTGTTATTGCTCTTCAGAAGTCGGGTCAAGGACGCAATCGTGTTGATGGTGGGGGCCATCTTATCGGCCATTGCCATGGGCTTATTGTACGACCCAACGAACCTGAACCGGGTCTACTATGGGACCGATACGCGGATGTTCGCCATTTTGATTGGGGCGGCCATGGCCTTTATCTGGCCCGCGTATAAATTGCGGGATAACATCAGTCAGACGCACCGATTCATGCTAGATGGGTTGGGGTTACTTGCCTTAGCGGGCACGATCTATCTGTTCTTTACCATGAACGGGCAGGCAGCTAGTACCTACCGCGGTGGCATGTTCTGGTTCACGATGATGTCCGCCATTTTGGTGGCCACGGTGGCCCATCCCGGGAGCGACATGAACCGCATCTTGTCCAACAAGGTGTTTAGCTACGTGGGAAAACGCAGTTACGGGATTTACTTGTACCAGTTCCCCGTGATGATTTTCTACGAAGCCCGGGTGCATAATATTGGGAACCACCCCCTGATTCACGCCTTGATTGAAGTGGCGTTGATTATGGTGGTCACTGAATTGAGTTATCGCTTTGTCGAAAACCCGGTGCGGCATTACCAATACCGGCAACTGGGCCACGATCTCTGGCGAGCCGTGTCGCACCCGTTGTCTCACCGGGCAACTAGCGTGTTGAGCGTCATCGCCGTAGCGTGCTTTGCACTGACGGCAGTAGGCTTCGTCCAACAACCGGCCGGCGGCGCCAAGCCGACCGCCTTACAAAAGACGATCACCAAGCGGCAAGCGGCTGCGCAGAAGCAAAATTCCGCGGCGGCCAAGAAACAACGGGAATTAGCCAAGGCGCAAGCGAAGGCGAAAAGGGAGAAGCACGACAAGGCGGTGGCTTTCTCGAAGATGTCCAAGAAGGACCAGAAGACCGCTAAGTATTACTTCCTGAATGCCGAGGAATTAACCACCAGTAAGCAAACACCGCTGACGGCGGTGGGAGATTCCGTCTTACTGGATGATTCTGGCGACCTGCAAGAAGTCTTTCCGGGCGCCGTGGTCAATGGTGAAGTTGGCCGGCAAGCATCGGCTATGCCAGGCGTCATCTCAAGCTTGTCGAGTCGGGGCCAATTGGCTAAGAACGTCTTGGTCAACATTGGGACCAACGGGAACATCACGCAAGACCAGGCTGACCAAATCGTGCACGGCATTGGCAAAGATCACCAGATTTTCTGGGTCACGGCCCACGTGCCAACGCGTGAATGGCAGCACCAGGTCAACGCGATGATTCACAAGACGGCCAAGAAGTACCCGAACGTCCACGTGATCGACTGGTACACGACGGCGAAGGACCACTCGTCCTGGTTCGTGAAGGATAATGTCCACCCGAACGACTACGGGAACCGTTACTTCACGTCGCTGATTGCCAAGACAATTACGAAACAACTTAATCAATAATCCGAACCCGTCATGACGAGAAATCCCGTTGTGGCGGGTTTTTAGTCCCTTAGTTAATTGGCTTAATCCTGAGGCGGTCATAAAATGGAAAAAACGTCAGTCCCCGGAGGGCTAACGTTAACCCTACTCAAGGGGGGTGCTATAATGTCTCCTGAATCCAGCAATGGGTTCAGCGTTTTAACTATTTGCTAGGGGGAGTCGTTATGATGAAAAAAGTTGCATTGGTCGCTGCTGCGGCCGCGATGGTGTTACCACTGGGGTTAGGGGTCATCGCACCCGCAACGAACACGACGACCGCCTTTGCGGCGACGAAAAAAGCGGCCAAAAAGACGACCTACGCGTTACAATCAGCGACTAAGTTGAAGAAGGCGGCCTACCACGTTAAGGCGGGCCGGCCAGCACTGTATTCGGGAGCTTTTGCGGCGGATCGGGCTAAAGTCACGTTGTCGAAGAAGGGAACCCTGAAGACGGGGACCACTTACTACGCGACCAAGAAGATCGTAGTCAAAGCTAAAGCGACCAGGACATCAAAGGCCAAGAGCGTCACCTACACCTATGTGAAGACGGGCAACGCTAAAGTTAAGGGCTGGGTCGCTGCCAAACATTTAACGGCTGGTGCAGCCAAGAAAGCGGCCAAGCGAGCCGTGGTCCAAAAGTCGGCAACTAAGAAAGTGACCACCACGGCTACGACCGAAAAGATCGTTAAGGCAGCGAAGGCCAAAGGCACCACTTACAACCTGGTCAGTGCTCAGACCATCAAGAAGAGTGCGTACCACTTCAAGGCCAAGGCACCAGCTTTCTACAAGGGAAAATTTGCGGCGGATAAGGCTAAAGTGACGCTGATTAAGAAGGGGACGTTACCAGTTCAAAAGACCTTCTACGCCACCAAGAAAATCACCATCAAGCGCCACAAGAAGACCGTAAAGTACCTCTACGTGACCAACCAGAAGACCAAGGGCTTCGTCTTGGCTTCCAAGTTGACCGCCGGGGCCTTCAAGGCCGCTGATTAGCAGCAGGAATCTGGATGAAGGAAGAGCGGGACCGGTAGTCGGTACCGCTTTTTTGATGTCCAGTCAGCGGCGATTTGCCCCTAAGTCTGCTCGTCGGTGGCTCGTAAAAGCGGGATGATGCCGACGGGTAATTGCTTTACAAAGTGGGGGTGGGCTTGCATAATGAAGGGGTGGAAGCGCTACGACTATACGGAGGTGTTTTTGATGGTTAAGACAAAAGCAGTAATGATCGGCGCGGGGCTAGCCAACATGGCCGCGGCCGTTTACTTGATTCAAGAGGGTCATTGGAACGGCAGCCAAATCACGTTCTACGGGGCTGATATGCACGGTGCCAACGATGGTGGGCCGACCGATGACTTCACCAACGAATACTGGAACGAAAACCATCCCATGGAAAATACGACGGGGTACGTCGCTCGGGGTGGTCGGATGTTGAACTACCGGACCTACGTTGATTTGATGGACCTGCTCGACCGGATTCCATCCGTCACGGAACCAGGGATGACTGCTGCTGAAGATACCCACGACTTCGACGCGCAGCACCGGACCTTCGATAAGGCACGCTTGCTTCAAGGTGGTAAGGGCATCTTAAATGCCGGCAAACTTGGGTTGAACAACAAGGACCGGGTCCTCTTATCGAAGTTGGTCTTGATGCCCGATGAGGACGAGACCAAGTTAGATAACGTCACGATTGCGGCGTACTTCAAGGATGACCCACACATGTTCCAGACAAATTTCTGGTACATGTGGGAAACCACCTTTGCCTTTCGGGTGCAAAGTTCCGCCCAAGAGTTACGACGCTACATGCACCAAATGATTTATGAATTTACGCAAATTGAACACTTAGTCGGGGTTAACCGGACCCGGTACAACCAATTCGAAAGCATGATGTTGCCATTGATTAAGTACCTGGAAGGTGAAGGGGTCACCTTTAAGGCCAACCGGATCGTCACGGACTGGGAATTTGCCGATAGTGAATTACAAGATGAGATCACGGTCACCGGCATTCACGTCAAGAACGTGGAATCGGGTGACGAAGAGTTAGTCACCATCGACGATGACACGGCGGTCATCTTCACCAACGGATCGATTACTGACTCCGCTACGATGGGTGATTACAACACGCCGGCCCCCGAAAACATGGAATACGGGATTTCCGCGGCCCTTTGGAAGAAAGCCACGGACCGCTTCTACAACCTGGGGACGCCGGACAAGTTCTTTAACGACCGGAAGAGTTCCGAATGGGTCAGCTTCACCTTGACCACCAAGAACCACCTATTGCTAAACGAAATCACCCGGATTACTACCCAGGTACCAGGGAACGCGTTGAACTCGTTCCTGTCGACGACGCCGATTACGCCGTTGGGCAACAAGGACGTGAGAATGTCGATCGTGGTGCACCACCAACCCCACTTTACGACCCAAAAGTCGAACGAATCGGTCATTTGGGGTTACTTCTTGTACCCACGCCGGACCGGTGAATTCGTCCACAAACCATACATTAAGATGACGGGGAAGGAAATGGCCCAAGAATTAATTGGCCAATTATCCAAGGTTGATTCGGGACCGAATAACATCAAGGATAAGGAACCAGAAATCCTCGATAGTATCATCAACAACATTCCGGTCTACATGCCATACGCTTCGGCCCTGTTCAACAACCGGGCCAAGACTGACCGGCCGGAAGTTATTCCGGCGCACTCCACGAACTTAGCCTTCACTGGTGAGTTCGCGGAACAACCGTACCAGATGGTCTTCACCGAACAAAGTGCGGTCCGTTCTGGAGAGATGGCGGCATACCACTTTGCTGGTATTTCGCTGGATAACCTGGTGGACACGCCGCGTTACGACAAGGATCCTAAGACCTTGTTGCGGGCCACCAAGAAGATGTTTAGTTAAAGCTAGAAGTTCAGCGGGTCGTTTCGAGATTAAAGCTGGGTTGCCTGTGGGTAACGACTCGAAACGCGGCTTTGTGAACTTAGTCTAACGAAAAGCACAGCTCACCGACTCATGGAAACGGTCGGGAAGCTGTGCTTTTTCTATCTATTGCGCCAAACTATTGATGTTGTGGCGGTACGTGGCGGTCGTTTGCCAAAACGGAATCTTGACGACACCCATGACCTTATTGGCATCGACGTAACCCCAGGCGCGGCTATCTTCGGACACGCTACGGTGGTCGCCCAAAACGAAGTAATGGCCCTTAGGGACGGCTTTACCCTTGTAGGCCCAGTGATGTTGTTTGGCCAGACTTTGTAACGTCCAGTTGCCGGTTCCCGTGGTGCGTTCGCTAGCACTGATGAATGATTGGTTGAGCTTGTGGCCGTTGATGGAGATGGTCCCGTTTTTGCTGACGATTCGGTCCCCCGGTAGCCCAATCACGCGTTTGACGTAGTTGGTATTGGGCGCGGCATTGGGATCCTCCCCATGGGCGTCGAAGACGATGACGCTGAGTCGTTTGACACTCAGGGGCTTGACGACTAGCATCCGTTCCTGGTCGGCCAAATTAGGGGTCATGGAGTCACCGGAAACCTTGACGACTTCTAGTAAATAGCTCCGCACCAGGACCACCAGAATTACCGCCACGGCAATCGGGACGACCCAGCTTAAAATACTCCGCAATGTTTTCATGGTAAGTTTAGTTACTCCTCATTATAATGTTGTCATTATTTTAGCATAGCTCACAGCTTTGGCTGTAGATTTACCTCAATTTCCCCGGATTTTTAGGGGCCAGCAGGCATGGCAGGTGAGCGACTTGAAAAACACATCGAAATTTTGTGCAAAAGGTAGCGCTTTCTTTGAAATTATGACACAATAAGTGTGTTAACTGGTTTTAGAATTAAGGAGGAGCAATTATGGTAAATCAAGCAGAACTTCTCAAAGTTGCCACGGCAATGTTGGACAAAGCTTACACCCCTTATTCTCATTTCCACGTGGGCGCGGCGGTCGTCGGCGAGAGCGGCAAAGTGTATGGTGGCTGCAATATCGAAAACGCCTCGTATGGTGCGACTAACTGTGCCGAACGGACCGCGATCTTTAGCGGGATTGCGGCGGGGGAACGCCACTTTCAGGCGATTTTAGTCACGGGGAACACGGACGGTCCGATTGCCCCGTGCGGGATTTGTCGCCAGGTCATCGCTGAATTTTTCGACCAGGACGCCCCCGTCTACCTGACGAATCAACGGGGCGCTGTGGCGGAGACCACGGTGGCCGGAATCTTACCCGGAGCCTTTGTCGAACTGAAATAACTTAAAACAGGACCAAAAAAAGCCCAGGCAGGGTGTCAGGGCTTTTTTAAACCACTACGTGAATAATTAGACTTAGTGGGCAAAAGGTTAGCATTTATCAATTAGTTATTCTATACAAGATTTGTAATGTTACCAGGTTCGCCATTTTGTGGTCGCCGTTTACGGGTCACTGGCGGTATAATTAGACTAGTGTCAGCTATACATTAATGCGCGCAAGCGGAGGCCAGTCTCCGCCCACCACCTTGATTTAAGCGGAATTGTAAAAGAAATTGCGACAATATTTAAAAAAGGGTTTATTTTTGCTGGCGGAGAGGTGATACTATGAGGAGGATATCGTCGCTTAATCGTAAAGGTACCACCAAGGTTGCAATTGGTGTAAGTGCGCCTGGCTGATCTGGCCTAGCGGTAATTGGCAAGAATAACCAGCACGGAGACCAAGATAGACGGTTTGCGTTGTGAGAAAATCCACAGTACCGGTATAGGTGGTGCCGTGAATGGTAAGCGAAGTAATTTGGTTGTTCTGGTAGGCTGTGTGGAGTAACGTGTACGTCTGAATAATAGGTTGCAATGCGGTCACGTCCTTGATTATCGAATTTATATCCATTATAGAACATATGTTCTGATAGGGGAACCTTTACCATTCATCTTATCGGATAAGTTAATTTACAGATTAATTGTCCTGCAGGTGATATACTTAGCAACATGACGTGATCGGTGTGCACGTCGGAGGTGCCACGCGACTAATAGCAACGGGAGAAGAGCCGTAAAAGGAGTAATGAAGAGATTATGAGTGAGATAACGAATGAAACGCTAACTGAAGAAGAGTTGAAAAAGCAGTTTGATGACTTGTACATGCACATTTTTAAGTATATCGGGGATTTTGTGTCCATCCCGACGCAAAAGTACAACTTGACCTTTGAGGCCTACATGGTCATGGAGAATATTGCGCGCAGTAAAAATGGGCAGACGTTGGTCGAACTGGCCAAGCTGGAGGGCGTCTCAAAGAGCGCTATCGCCCGGCAGGTCAACGTTTTATTAAAGGAAAATTACGTGATGCAAAAGGTCGATCCTAACGACCGGCGGGTCAAGTACATTACGTTGACTGCCGCGGGCAGCCGGGTTCAACGTAATCTGGCCCAAGCCACTGACGAACGGTTCCACCGCTGGTTAGGTTTCTTTGGCCGTGATGAAGCGGAACACTTTATCGAAGTGCTCCACCGCGCCAATGAACGTGCGGTCGCGGCGGGCTTTGTTGGTTTCGATAGTTTACATGATAAACGCCGCAACTCCAACCGGGGCAACGAAAAACCGGGTCGGTTGGGCAATGGCAATCTGTAATCACGGTTAAATTTAGGATAGTCAACAGGCTTCCCAAGCCGGCTAAGTCTTGGAAAACCTGCTTTTGGCTCACAAAACTCCCACCGAACGTTTGAATGTTCGGTGGGAGTTTTTAGATTGCGACGTCAAGCAAGCCGGGTTACTCGCGCTCTTTGGTCAGCGCGGCCTGGATTCGGTGATCATCGTAAAGGAGTAAGACCAGAATCATCACCAGATACAACAACAGGGGCAACCACGCGTAGTTTAAAACAATCATATGCTGGGTCGCCAGGTTTTGCGTCTGGTTGGCGGCGTAACCCGAGAGGTGGAACAGGCCAGCCGTGATGAGGCCCCCGAGCCCGAGGCCCACGTTGACCCCGAAGTCGTCGGTCGAAGCCAGGATGCCCTCAGCTTGGATGCCCAGAGTGGCCCCGTAGCGAATCGTATCCGCAATCATGATGGAGACCAGACCAATGATCAGCCCATTGCCAATGGCGTTGACCAGGGTACCGGTGAAAATCAGCGGTAAGACGTTGAGGGTGGTTCCCAGTGCCAGGATGGCTTGACCGATGAGCCCGAGGCCCATCCCACCTAACATGGTGCGTTTCTTGCCCCAGCGACCGGCCGAATGGATGATGAGGACGACCCCAATCAGTGAGGCAAAGGTGAAGGCATTGGCCCAGGGGACTAAGCCCTCATCATTTTGTAAGTATTTGAAGTAGTAAATCGTGGTCTGATTCTTGATAGCGGTCGTCAGCCAGTAAAGCAGGATGACCACCGACATCACCAACCAGGGCTGGTTTTGCTTGAGCATTTGCCAAACGGCGCTCCAGGATTGGTGGGCGTGTTCGGGATTGGTGAAGCGTTCCTTGACCTGAAAGAACGTGTTCCAGATCAGAATCAGCGAAATGCCACCAAAGACGGCAATGGTCAGTAAGAACCCCTTTTGCTGGTTGCCCTGGCCGAAGTAGGCGACTAAAGGTAGGGTGAAGACGGCCACGATGATTTGTACGTCGCTACCACCAAATTGACGAACGACCCCCAGTAACGTGAGTTCTTTGGTGTTTTGACTCAGGGTAGGTAGGATCGAAGTGATCGGCAGGTTGACCGCGGTGTAGAAGAAACCTAGTCCCAGGTAGGTGACGTAGGCCCAGACGAGTTTACCGGTCGCACCGAACGGGGGCGTGACGAAAGTCAGCACGGCAAAGGCCACGTAGGGGAGGGCATACCACAGGAAAAATGGCCGACTCTTGCCCCATTTCGAATGGGTGCGGTCGATCATCAGCCCGATAATCAAGCTCTCCACAACGTCGGCCAGTCGGGCCACGATGAACAGAATGGCCGCGCTACTAGCGGAAAGACCGTAAACGTCCGTGTAAAAGAAGAGTAGGTAAGTGGTCATCATTTGAAAGACCAGGTTATCTGCGGCATCGCTCATGCCGTAGCTGATTCGTTCGGGCCACTTTGTTTGCCAAGGTGCTTGTTGCATAAGTACGCCCCCCCTTTCAGGTATTACTGGCGGCTCTTGGCCACGAGTCGCCGATAGATTTCGTCGCCGACTAAGTCGTTAGTCACCATCCAAGCCACGTGGCCCAACGCTTCGGAGATGTGTTCGGTCTTGGGTTGGTCCTTGATGGACGGTACGGTTCCCATCGCTGGCATGATACCTAAATGAAAAGCGACCCAGATGGTTAGGCCAAACCAGGTGCCGGCGTCCTTTTTAATGGCCGGGATTTTTTCACCTAAGACTTGGTAGAGCACGGCAAAGGTGGTTGAAAAGCCAAAGTGCATCACGTAGCTGACCCATGGCAAAGCGTGACCAGAATAATGGTAGGTCGCGTGGGTCAATTTTTCAGGGACCCCAAATTGTTGTAGCAGGGTCTGCGGTGGATTAGTGGCATCGCGTTCTTCGGTGCGGGGTGGCAAAACATTTTCCCACCCTAACTTGACGAGGCCGGACACGATTCCCGCCAGCCCGCCAGCGAGGACGGCAGCGGGGAGGTTGAGTGAATGATGGTTAAAAAATGACATACACAAAAGCTCCTTTCAATGAACTAATTTGAGTATAATCGTTTTTTTAAAGAAGTTGGTCAATTTTGCTTACGAAGCGTTTGTGTCCAGGCTAAAGTCGCGAAACGCTTTGGTCGCAAGCGTCCCGCCAGCCGTGCTACACTGAGGGGAGTAAACATCCGGTCAAGAGAGGAGATTATCATGTCAACTCAAGAATTTACTCAGGGTTATATCGCGGTCAACGACGCGACACAAAATAACCTGCAACACGTGAGTCTACGGTTGCCCAAGTACCGTACCACGGTCTTTGTCGGCCTGTCCGGGTCGGGGAAGTCGTCGCTCGTCTTTGACACGATTGCTGCGGCATCGCGGCGGGAATTGAACGAGACGTTCCCCAGTTTTACGCAACAGTACCTACCCAAATACGGGCAACCCCATGTGGGGCGCATCGACCATTTGCCCGTGGCCATTGTCATCGCCCAACAACGATTAGGTAAGAATGCCCGTTCAACGCTAGCGACCTACACCGGAATCTATTCGTTGTTACGGTTACTATTTTCACGAATCGGGAAACCGTTTATCGGTTACTCGGACACCTTTTCGTTCAACCTACCCCAAGGGATGTGTCCAACCTGTCAGGGTCTGGGTTACGTGGACGATATCGACGAATCGCAACTGATCGACGGTAACAAGTCGTTGAACGACGGTGGCATCACCTTCGTGAGCTTCGCGCCTAATACCTGGCGCTGGCGGCGGTACGCATTGAGCGGCTTGTTCGATAACGATAAGCCCATCAAAGACTACACCGATAAGGAGTACGAGATGTTAATGCACGCGCCACAACAGCACCTGAAACACCCTGGCCCAGATTTTCCCCGGACCGCGTTGTATGAAGGCTTGGTCCCGCGGATTCGCCGGTCGATCATCGGCAAGCGCGAGGCGGCCCATCACCGTGACGCGATTGCGGCCATTGTCACGCGTAAGCCGTGCCCGACCTGTCATGGGAGCCGGCTGAAGCCGGAAGTTTTGACGGTGACCATCAACGGCCAGAACATCGCCGAAGTTTCCGCCTTAGACTTGAATCACGTGTTGAAGTTTTTGCGGACCATTACCGAACCGTTAGTCACCGATGTGGTTCGGGAACTGACCACCAAAATTCAATCACTGGTCGATATTGGCCTGGGCTATCTGACTCTCGACCGGGGGACCAGCTCGTTATCCGGTGGGGAAGCGCAACGCATCAAGATTGCCAAGTACCTGACCAGTTCGCTGGTTGACATGGTCTATATCTTAGACGAACCCAGCGTGGGCCTGCACCCGCACGACATTCAACTCATCAAGCAGGCTTTGACGCGGTTGAAGGAAAAAGGCAACACGATTCTGGTGGTCGAGCACAACCCGGCCATGTTCTCGTTTGCCGATTACGTGGTCGAAATGGGCCCCAAGGCCGGTGAACAGGGCGGCCAAATCACGTTTACGGGGACCTATCCCGAACTCCTGGCTTCCGATACGTTGACCGGCAACTGGTTACGTCAACCGCACACTTGGGGTCCGGAACGACCGGCAAAAGGACAACTGGCTTTGACCCACGTGTCCGAAAATAACTTGGCCGACGTGTCGGTCGACATCCCCTTGGGTATCATGACCGTTATCTCGGGGGTCGCTGGTTCCGGGAAGAGTTCGTTGGTCAGCGCCATCAAGCGCCAATTGAAGACCGACTATATCGACCTGGCACAAACGCCGGTGGGCATTAACATTCGCTCGACGCCCGCCACCTACCTGGGGATTTTGGACCATATTCGCCAACTCTTTGGCAAGGCCAACCACGTGGCGGCCGGCTGGTTCAGTTATAACGGCAAGGGCGCCTGCCCGCGGTGTAAGGGCAAAGGGGTCACCATCACCAACATGGCCTTCATGGACCCGGTCGTGCAGACCTGTGAGCTCTGCCACGGCCAACGCTACAGCGACCAAGCCTTGCAGTACACCTACCATGACAAGACGATTGCCGAAGTACTCCAGATGTCGGTCAAAGCAGCTAGCAAGTTCTTTGCCGATACACCCAAGGTCGCCAAGCCCTTGGCCAACTTGGCTCGGGTCGGCCTGGGTTATCTGACGTTGATTCAACCCCTGACCACGTTGTCCGGTGGGGAAGTGCAACGGTTGAAGCTCGCGGTCGAACTGGGTAAGGAAGGGACCGTCTACTTGTTGGACGAACCCACGGCGGGCCTGCATTTACAGGATACCGACCGCTTACTCAAGCTGTTCAACCAATTGGTCGCTGCGGGTAACTCGCTGATCATCATCGAACACAACCTGGCCGTCATCAGTCAGGCCGATTGGTTGATTGACGTCGGGCCCGATGCCGGACGCTATGGCGGGCATATCCAGTACAGTGGCGTACCGCGGAAGTCGATCAACATCGAGGATTCTCGTACCGGGGTCGCCTTGGCCCATTGGGCTGCGGAACAAAACAAATGATGAAGGCGCTGAATCGTTGCGGGTCACTCGGCAATGATTTGGGCGCCACTAAGATGAAGCAAGTTTAGGCGTTTGGGTGTTGGCACTCAAACGCCTTTTTGTTGGCTGAATTTAGGCTTGTGTTTTCGAGTGTACTATGTATAATAGGACACACAGAACACATGGAGGGTCAACGGTAAAGGAGTGAGGCGGATGCCCGTCAGTGATCAATCAGGGTTACCGTACTATGAGCAACTGGTGTTACGCGTTAAGCAACAGATTGTCCGGGGAATCTTACGGCCGGGGGACCGGTTGCCGTCCGTACGGGAGATGGCCCGGCAAGAACAGTTGAACCCCAACACGGTCAGCAAGGCCTACAAACAGTTGGAGACGCAAAACGTGATTCGCACGGTGCACGGCAAGGGGACTTATGTGCGCGAGACCAATGACGCGGTGGCCGACACCGCTCAGGTCGTAGCGAGTAAGCAACGGTTGTTGAGCCTATTGACCGAGATTCGGTACTTGGGGGTTCCGGCAGATGAAGTGATTGAGTGGATTAAAACGGCCTATGAGGAGGCAGATTAATGTTACACGTGAAGGACCTAAGTAAAACCATCGAGCACCGTGACATCATTACGGGCATCGATTTTCAGTGGCATCCCGGCGAAATCGTGGGCTTGGTCGGCCGCAATGGGGTCGGGAAGACCACCCTGTTTCGGACCATGACCAACCAGTACGTGGCCGACAAGGGGACCGTGACCATCGACGAGCACGACCTGAAGCAGGAGCCGGCTTACCAGCGGCAACTGTTCTTTATCGACACCCAGTATAATTTCTTGGGGAATTATCGCTTGGCCGAGTTACCGGACTTTTATCGCTTGGTCTACGCCGACTTTGATGCGGACCGGTACCGCGACCTCTTACAACGCTTCAATTTGACGGCTTCGGACCAGTACCGGCAGCTCTCCAAGGGGATGCGGGCGCTGGTCAACGTCATCTTAGCCCTGACGTCGAACGCACCATACATCTTGTTAGACGAACCATTCGACGGGTTGGACGTCATCGTGCGGGAGAATATCGCCACCATGGTCATCGACGAGGTCGCCGACCAGCAGAAGGGCTTCTTGATCTCCTCGCACGACTTGAACGAACTCGATGGCTTGAGCGACCGGGTGCTGTTATTGAAAGCCAGCCGCTTGGTCCACGATTACAACTTGGAAGATGTGCGGGCCCAGGCTAAGAAACTCCAGTTGGTCTTTGCCGGCAAGGAGATTCCGGCCATCGTGAAGAAGCATAGCCGGCTGATTCGGGTCTCTGGACGAGTCTTAGTAGTGGTCTTTCCGGACTACACGCCGGAACTGGCCGAACAGCTCCAAGCGCTCGACCCGGTCTTGATGGAAGAACTGCCGTTGACGCTGGAAGACCTCTTCCGGGCAAATTTGTCGCAAACCGCTGGTTACCAGCTGATGCAGTAGGGGGATAAGATGGATAAAAATTTACGCCGCTTACTTTGGCGGCAATATCGCAAACGTTTCTGGTCGTTGGGGCTGATTTCATTGCTGATTATGGCGCTATCGGCCTGGGCCGATACCACGACCTGGTTGTATCATTCCAAGACGACCGTCTTTGGCCCGCAGATGCACCAGTGGCTGGCCTTCGACGCGACCAAACTCCGCTTTGGGAGTTTCTCGTTATACTCGCCGTGGCTGATGTTTGCCTTTGGCCTGGCCGGGTTGGTCTTGATGAACCAAGACTTGAAGGACCACTTCAACCAGTTTCTCTTCACCAGCGGCTACCGGCGCCGGCAAATCTACTGGACGAAATTGACGTTGGGGTTAGGCGGCTTACTGGGAATTGCCGTGGTCACGACGGCCATTCAGTACCTGATTTATTGGCTGCAAATGCCAGCCAGCGTGACCCTTGACCTGGCTTGGCCAGGGCTAATCACCACGTGGTTGATGGGCTTAACCACGTCCATCGGGTTCTTTGCTATTTGCTGGTTTGCGGCCTTGATTATTGGGCAAACGGGGGCCCTGTGGGTGACGTTGGCCGGGTTTATCCTGTCGTTAGTCGGCATTATCAGCGTGAACGTTCCGGGATTCAACCTTTTGACCGCACAACAAGGCCAGTGGACGGAAATCGGTGCCTGGATTGTGGCGACCATTATTTTAGCCGTTTGGGGCGCTTGGCTTTACCAACGGCTCTCGTTGGAACACGACGGCGAGTACCTCCTGTTTCCGGGGTTGCGTTGGCCAGTCTACCTGGTATTCGTAATCTACGTGACGGTCATCTTCAGCGGTGGTTTTCATGTCACCACTGCGGGGATTATCGCATTGCTAGTAACGGTCATCTTCGGCTACCTTTGGTTATGGCGACCGAAGCTGACTTGGCACCGGACGAAAAACTAAATTGGATTTTAAAAACGATCACTCGTTAGCTAGATGAGTGGTCGTTTTTGGGGTGGCTTTAAATTTATTGGAGTTAGTAATTTAATGAGAGGCAGTCTGGGGGTGTTATGATAAGATTAACTTATTATTAGGAAATGAGGGTTAAAAATGGCAACCAACCGGGAAGAACAAATACTAGAATGGATAAAACAAAATCCATTAATTTCGCAAAATGATTTGGCTAAATTAGCTGGTATCACGCGATCAGGGGTTGCTGCTCATATTTCAAATCTTGTGAAGAAAGGATATATTCAGGGGAAAGGATATATTATAACTCCACCAAGATACGTAACTGTTATTGGCGGTGTTAACATTGATACATTTGGAATGGCAAAGGAAGGTATTGATAGTCGTAGTTCCTATCCAGGAAAAATCTATAACCGATTAGGTGGAGTTGGCCGAAATATTGCAGTAAATTTAAGTAAAATGGGAATTAAAACTTATTTAATAGCTGCTTTTGGAGACGATCAAAATGGTGAGCGCTTTAAGGAAAATTCTTTAAATCAAGGTGTAGATATCACGCACTCGGAGCAAATACCGCATGAAGCAACATCGAATTATTTGTATGTCAATCAACCAAATGGCGATCGAGTTGTTGGTATTGATGATATGGGGATTAACCATTACATGTCTCCAGAATATTTGGAACAACGAAAAAGGGTCATTAATAATTCAAAATTAGTTGTCATTGATTCTAACTTGCCCAAGAGAACGATACGCTGGATATACAGTAATGTGACTGTTCCAATTTTTGCAAAAGCCGTTGGATTGAATAAAACGATGAATCTTTATGATGGATTAAGCTATCTAGATACTCTAGTAATTAATGGTATTGAAGCCACTGTTTTGACAAAACTACCGGTAACGGATGAAAATACTGCACGTAAGTGCGCTCACAAATTACTAAACCGTGGAATCGATAATATTTTTATCTACATTGACGATGTCGGGATTCTCTACGAAAATAAAGATAAATTTTATTTTTTTAATGAACGGAAGCATCAGGCAAAAAATACTAATGGAGCAGGGGCAGCAGCTACGGCAGCTTTAAGTTGGGCAAGATTATGTAATAAGGATTTCCGAACGACAGCTCAATTGGGGATTGCAGCTGCTGACATTACGTCTGAATCGAATGAGGCTGTTAATGAAAAAATGACAGAAAGTTTGTTAATACAACAACAGCTGTCTATCCTTAAATAAGGATTGAATTCTTCCATTAATTTTGGAAGAATTCTTTTTTATTGTGAATAAGTAAATATGAAGTGTTGGCGAACTTAGACATAATAGTACGTTAAACATTAGGCAAGCTTGTGAATAAATAGAAAATAAAAAGAAGCTTTTTTATTTTTATTGGCAGCGCTTACATTAAGAGGTATTCTTTAACTGTCAAATGACTATTTAAATAAAAATTTGTTTATAAATCGCCTTTGGTGAGGAGGTAATTGATATGAATGCAACGCATAAGGATAACTATGTTGTAGTCATTGGTGGAATGAATATGGATATCTTTGGGATGCCTAGTCATAAAGTGATTCCTCGTGATTCTAATATTGGAACGGTGGGGATGAGTGTTGGTGGTGTAGGCCAGAATATTGCACAAAACTTAGCGCATTTAGGTACTCCAACATATCTTTTAACAGTTTATGGTGATGATTACAATGGAACGCTTTTAAAACAAGCTTGCCATGATAACCATATTATGTTAGATCAGGCTGAACAAATGATTGGTTCCCGTTCTTCAACTTATATGTACATCACTGATGAAACAGGAGATATGCTAGTTGGTGTTAATGATATGGGAATCTGCGATAAAATCACCCCAGAATTTTTGAGTCGACGATTAGATTTTATTAATCATGCCAGTATTTGCTTAATCGATGCTAATATTTCTCAAGAAGCCATTGATTGGCTAGGTGATCATGTAACGGTCCCATTATTTGGTGATACAGTATCTGTTAGTAAGGCACCACATTTCCAAAATGTTTTAAATAAGATGGACACTTTGAAGCCAAATGCGTTAGAAGCTTCGCTGTTAAGTGGTATTGAGGTTAAGGATGTGGAAACCGCTGGTGTAGCTGCTAGAGTTCTTCTTGATGAAGGTGTTAAACATGTTTATATTTCGTTAGGTGCGGATGGTATTTTATGTGCTGACCAACATGAGATAATTCATGTATCACCGTTCAAAACGAGTATTGTGAATGCTAATGGTGCAGGAGATTGTGGAATGGCCGCCATCACATGGGGACGTTTTACGGATCCGCATCGTTCGTTACGGCAAACGGGGCAAATTGCTCAAGCAGCTTCTAGCATTGCACTTGAGAGTGCAAAATCAGTTCCAGATATTACAGTAGAACAGATTCAAGCAAAAATGGAAACGCTTACTATTTTAAACTAAAAGGAGATTTTGGTAATGATTAAACAGATTTATTCATTAATTCAATACGAAGAAGCAGTTAAAACAATGGAAGCTGGCGCTGACAATATTGGCTTGGTACCGATGCAAAATGGTGGTGTACCTGCGCATCGAGTACCTTTAGACCGGGTTCGTAAAATCTTTGATGAAGCTAAGCGTCGTGGAGTTACAGGAGTTGCTATTATGTTAACCAATGATCCGGAAGAAATGCTGGATTTAGCTAAAAAAATCCAACCGGACATTTTGCATATTGCAGGCGACGGTTATGCAGCTGACAAGGAGTTTGCTAATCGGCTTAAAAAAGTTGCGCCCCATACAGACTTAATGCAAGCAGTTTTGGTTGATAATGAATCAGCAATTGATCGTGCTAAGCACTTTGCCCAATTTGTTGATTATATTTTATTGGATTCAGGATTAGCTCCTGATACTGGAATTGGTGCCAGTGGCAAAACTCATGACTGGAATATTGATGCGAAGATTGTTAAGGCCGTTGATGTACCAGTTATTGAAGCTGGTGGAATGAGTCCTGAAAATGTTGCGGATGCTATTGAAAAAATTCGTCCGTATGGAGTTGATTCTTTAACCCGAACTAGCATTAAGTATGAAGGTGGGCGTATGGAGAAAGATATTGATAAAGTTCGTGAGTTTTGTAAAAATGCTGACGCAGCAGCTGAAAAGTTGGGACTTTAAATTCTAAGGAGATGAGAGAGCTTGACAAATCGTCGTTATACGCCAACAACGGTTGCATTGGCTATGATTGGGATATTTCTTGTTTGTATTGGGGTTGCTTTTAATAATAATACGCAACTTGGCAATGACCCAGTAGGGATTATCTATGACGGTTTGCGTGCGACTTTTCACCTTGGTCATGCTCAATTAGGAACAGTGTCTAATTATCTTAATGTTGGTTTAATTGTTGCATTGTATTTAATTGGTCGTCACTATGCCAGTTGGGGAACGTTGATGTATCTAGTCCCATATGGATTTTTTATCTCAATTGGGTCATATCTATATCCAATAATTTTTCAATCGACAACTCTTGTAACAAGAATGTTTGGTGGTGCTACAGGTATCTCTCTTTATTATTTGAGGATTAGCTTGTTTGTAGCAGCAGATATTGGTGTTGATCCATTTAGTGGCTTTATGTTAACGATACGAGACAAAACAGGATGGAGTATGCGACGGAGCAAAATCACATTTGATGTGTGTTTAATTGTTGTTGGCGTTTTGTTAGGCGGACGGTTTGGAATTATTACAATCTTAACGGCACTAACAACGGGACCAACAATTCAAGCTTTAAGTGGAGTATTTAGAAAACGATTTATTTTAGCTAAAAATTGAGAGGTGTTTTGATGAATGTCAAATTATTACAACGAGTTAAGGTAGTAGATACGGATGATTTATCATCTACCATCCTTGATATCTTAAGGACTGAGGGATATAAACGACCATTGTTTATTATGGATCACTTTCTTGCAGAGATGCCACTGGTTCAAACAACACAGGAAGTTCTCGGTAAGAATAATATTCAATACGCAGTTTTTGATAAAGTTGTTTCTGATCCGCCAGCAGCTACTGTAATGGATGGTGTTGGGGCCTTTAAAGCACATCAAGCTGATAGTATTATTGCAATTGGTGGTGGCAGTTCAATTGATGTAGCTCGAGGAGTTAATATTGTTCGAATAAATGGTGGTTACATACTAGACTATACTAAGCCAGATGCAACGATTAAACCATGTCCGGGATTAATTGCAATTCCTACAACTTCGGGTACAGGAAGCGAAATGTCAAATGCATTGGTCGTAACAGATGTAGATAGTCAAAAGAAACTGGCGATTTTATCTGATAATGCAGTTAGTGAGTATGCCGTTTTATGCCCAGATATGGTGCTATCTCTACCTAAGAAAATGACGATTGCGACGGGATTGGACGCATTTTCACACGCAGCAGAAGGGGATACATCACGCTTATCTAGCCCAGTAACGGACGCAATTTGTGAAAAAATCATGTTTTTATTAGCTAATTACCTACCGCGAGCTGTAGAGAACGGCCAAGATCGTGAAGCTCGTCAAAGGGTCATGGTCGCGGCTACTTTAGCTGGCTGGATGTTGAATAATGCCGGAACAAATGTTGGTCACTCTATGGCACATGTCTTGGGATCTAAATATCATATTGTTCATGGTGAAGCGGTAGCCTATGCTTTACCAGGTGTTTTGAAATTTGTTTCTCCAGTATTACCAAAAAAGGTTGCCGAGATTGGTCAAATATTAGGATTAACCTATAGGGAAAATGAAGATGAAAAGCAGCGAGCGGATCGTGCAGTTGAAGCCTATCGACAATTTCGTGATGAAACTTTAGGGTTACATCCATTTAGCGATTATGGTATTTCTACTGAAGAATTATTGGAAAACGCATCGGCAGTTACCCATGAACAATTCGCTGGAAATACACCACGTAATATCGATGAAGACGCCGCTGAGAAACTTTTAAGGGAATTTGGTAATCGCTAATTGAGCAGCTTTGAAAACTAGACTGGAGTTGAAACATAATGAATTTTGTATTTTTGTTAACAGGTTTAGCATTAGTCTTTGGAATTGGCTGGCTGGTTAGTTCGGATCGTAAACATATTAAATACAAACGTATGGGTATTCTATTTGCTTTACAGCTTGTTATTTCGTTTCTCTGTCTGCATACTTCTGGCGGGGTTAAGACTCTTGCTAGTATTTCCGGCTTCTTTAGCTGGTTAATGAATCAAGCAGCTGGCGGGGTTGATTTCGTTTTTGGTGGATTTATGATTAAACCGGGAGCATCAGTCTTCTTCCTTAACGTTTTAATGCCAATTGTATTTATATCAGCATTAGTAGGGATTTTAAATTATATTAAGGTATTGCCATTCATTATTAAGTGGACTGGTTGGGCGTTAAATAAAGTTGCTGGCATGGGTGAACTAGAAAGCTACTTTGCAGTTTCAACCGCTGTTTTAGGTCAACCTGAGGTCTTCTTAACTGTTAAAGATCAAATTCCAAAGTTAAACGAGCAACGACTCTATACGATTTGTGCTTCGGCAATGAGTGCCGTATCTGCTGCAATGTTAGCTTCTTACATGAAGATGGTTCCAGGGAAATTCGTTGTTGTGGCAGTTTTCTTAAATATTCTGTCTGCCTTAATTGTTTCTTGCGTTATTAATCCTTATGAAACATCTGATAATGATGAATTAGTGCAAATTTCTAAAGGTAATGATGAACCATTCTTCCAAGTTTTAGGTACTTACATTACAGATGGATTTAACTTAGCAATTACAGTTGGTGCAATGCTAATTGGATTTGTCGCATTGGTTACTTTCTTAAATAGTTCCTTTACTGCAATTTTGCATATTTCTTTTACTGACTTAATTGGTTATGTTTTTTCACCTGTTGCATTTTTGATGGGTGTTCCAGCACACGATGCTCTGAAAGTTGGTAGTTTAATGGCAACCAAGTTAATCACTAATGAATTTGTTGCCATGGGATCATTGCACAGTATAGCAGGTACTTTAAGTGCTAAGGCAACAGCTATTATTTCAGCTTATCTTGTTTCGTTTGCTAACTTTGGGACTGTTGGAATCGTTACTGGTTCTATTAAGTCAATTAGTAAGGAACAGGGTGGTTACGTAGCCAAGTTTTCTATGAAACTGTTATTAGGTGCAACGCTAGCTTCAGTTCTTACAGGGACTATCGTTGGGTTGTACTTCTAGAGGAGTGAGCTTTAATGAAGCCGAAATGTAAAACGATTACAGTTGCTGCTATTTTATCAGTCGTGTTGTTTATGATTGCCTACGGGATAACGTTATTACCAACATTAACTGGGAACTATCGGCCATTGCTGAACACGTTAGGTTTTGCAATGTTGCTATATGCGTGGGCAATTTTAGGGATATGGCGTAAACGACGATTTGCAGTGGGATTTATGCAGTTTATTAATGTCGTTTATAGCTTTGGTTTCATTAGTACGCTTATATCAGGAGAAAATTTGGTAACCATTATAGTAAGCATAATTGGATTAATGGTAAATGGTTATTTATTCTGGGTCTGCCATCAATCTGCACAACAATTACGGTCACAAGGTACTAGATAGGAGTGGATAAAATATGACAACAAAACTGATTTTAGATTGTGATCCTGGCCACGATGATGCCTTAGCGATGATGCTGGCGTTGGCCAACCCCGAGTTAGATCTCTTAGCCGTCACCACGTCGGCGGGCAACCAGACGCCGGAGAAGACGTTGAACAACGCGATGCGCCTATTAACGTTGATGCACCACCAGGAAATTCCGGTGGCGGGTGGCAATCGGACCCCGTTACTCAAGCTGCTGGAAACGGCGGGCAACGTCCACGGTAAGAGTGGCCTGGACGGCGCCGAGTTGCCCGACCCGGATTTCAAGGTCCAGGACATGACCGCTATTGAACTGATGGCCAAGACCTTGCGGGCCAGCGCAGACCCGGTCACGTTGGTCGTAACTGGCCCGATGACCAACGCGGCGCTCTTCTTGCGCGTGTACCCCGAACTCAAGGCCAAAATCAGCCAAATCGTGTTCATGGGGGGCGCCATGGGACTGGGCAACTGGACGCCGTCGGTCGAGTTCAACATCTACGTGGATCCCGAAGCGGCTAAAATCGTGATGAACGCCGGGATTCCCCTGGTGATGGCCCCGCTGAACGTGACCCACAAGGCCCAAATCTTAAAACCGGAAATCGCGGCACTCAAGCAGATTCAAAATCCGGTCGCCCAGGCCTTCAACGGGTTACTGAATTTCTTTGAACGCTACCACGAAGCACCGAAGTGGGGCTTTCAGGGGGCGCCGCTTCACGACCCCTGCACCATCACCTGGTTGCTCCATCCGGAGTGGTTCCAAACGGCCAAGATGAACGTGGACGTGGATACCGCTGGTGAGTTAACGCGGGGTGAAACGGTCTGCGACTACTATGAGTTGACGGGCAAGCCTAAAAATACTGAAGTTCTATTGAATATCGACCGGGAAGCTTTCATTAATTTGATTATGACTTCGTTGAAGACGTTTGATAATTTGCAGTAAATTGGATTTTAAAATGGGTCAGTCACGCGCTAAACGTGGCTGGCCCATTTTGGTGGTCGTCAAGGTTATTTCAGTGTATTGGGTTGGCGTAAAGCCCGCCAAGAGACCCACGCTGACCCCAGGGTAAGCGGCCAGTTGACGGCCCAGGTGTAGAAGAACCAGTGGGCCGTTGTGGTTGGCTTGAAGAAGTCCAGAATGGTGAGCGGGGTCAAACAAGCAATCAACGCTAGTAACGCAAACAGACACAACTGACATAGCAAGCCGCCAGCCGTGGAGAACCGGTATTTTTCAATCATGGCCGAGTCGTCATCGGTGGCCTCGGATTCGTAAAGGTCTTTGGTGACGGTCGGGTTATCATAGCCAATGTAGGTGGCCAGCAACAATAACCCCAACAAATAAGACCATTTCCAGGGAATCAAGATTAAGAGATGGCCCAGGCCTAAGAGTCGGCCGGCGAGTACCTTTTGGCGGGTGGCATCGTGGTGAGCTAGAACGCCGATTACAGCGTTGCCACTTTCGAAGCCGATGAGATACATCGCAAAGACTAGGTACATCCCCAAGCTTCCCCAGTAGAAGAACGCCATGAAACTGCTAAAGAGCAGGACGAAGCCGCGGTGTAGCAGCCGTAACTTGAAGGCGCCCAGGTCGTGTTTGTCGGCCAGAAGTTCGATACCGGCAATCACTAGGGCCACCAGAATAATCAGAAGCGTCGCCCAGTTTGGCAGTGCCATGCTGGCCTTGCGTAGGGTGGTGAGTAAGGCCAAAGCGGCGAAGAAAAGAACGGACAACCACCAGCGCCAAAGTTGCTTGAGACCGTGGGGCTGGCTGGGCTGGTCCTGGTAGAAGTCATGAGTGAACTGGTTGAGCAGCAGACCACCGGGCAAAGCCACCAGGTTCAAAATGGCCAGTAATGCGAAGGTCAGCGAAAAGCTCAGGTGAAAGCCAAAGTCGGCCGCTAGTAACAGCGCTAGCACCAGAAACACCAACCAGTAGACGCGTTTCATCTTAAAGGCCGTGGTATGGGACAGGTGGAGCTTGACCGTCAAGAAGTACGGCCAGATGGTAGCGGCACTGTAGCCCCACAAGACACTGCCGAGAATCAACCACCCCAGTGATTGGGTCAGGGCAAAGGGCAGACTGCCCAGCACCCCGAAAATCAGGGTTAACAATAAGTAGGTACTGGAGCGGAGGTTGAAGCGTTTGGTGTAAAAAATGCTGGCGGCTCGCGAGATATAGACGGCCACCAGGGCAATCAAGTAAGTCGTACTGTGGGTCCGTTGGTATTGAAACAAAATCAAAATATAGGGCAACATGATGCCGGCTAAAGCCAAAAAGTTAAGTGTGCCGACGGAAAAATCCAAGCCCCATTGCTGTAGGCGTTTCACGCGCGTTTCCCCCTTAAAAGCGGTAACGCCCCCACGTGATGACGGGGCGCGTAGTCTGTTCAAATTTTACCATTAATCCGCGCTGATTGGGGAATTGACGATGACGAGATTGAAATCGAGGCCAAACAAAAACGCCGCCAGTCCTCAGGACCAGCGACGTTTCGCGTGTCAATTTGATTAAGATTCCGAAGCGGTCTTCGGTTTCAACCACTTTTCAATCAGGGATAAGATCCAGTCGGTGATGATGGCCATCAACGCGGTTGGTAAGGCCCCCGCGAGGATGATGGCCCCACCGTCCGTGGCGTTGGTCCCCCGGATGATGATGTCACCCAGACCACCGGACCCAATGAAGGACCCGATAACGGCAATCCCAATCCCTAAGACCAGGGCGTTTCGAATTCCGGCGATAATCACGGAAAGTGACAACGGAATCCGAATCTTAGCCATGATCTGGAAGCGGGTCATGCCCATGCCCTTGCCGGCGTCCAAGACGTCGAGGTCGACACTGAGCATCCCGGTATAGGTGTTCTTGATGATTGGCAGGAGGGAATAGAGGAAGACCGTGGCAATGACGGTATTTTCCCCGAGCCCTAAGCCTAACATCAAAATCGACAGCATCGCCAGTGACGGAATGGTCTGAATCACGTTGGCAATCCCGATGATAACGGGGGAGAGCTTCCGGTTCTGTGAAATCCAGATTCCAATCGGAATCCCCACGATGGCCCCGAAGAGCACCCCGTAGATGGACACTAAGAAAGTAAGGTTGAACTGTTGTAAAACGTACATGCCGTTATGCGTGAAGTAATAAATCAGTTGGCTCCAAAGTCCCATGTCTTTCATGTGTTATTTCCCCCCTTCGAAGTAGTTGTGGTCTTCCAAGAACTGCTTGGCGACGGTCTGTGGTTCCTGCAACTTGTCGTCGACCTTGTAGTTCAAGGTTTGCATGGTCTTCAAGGAGACCTTGCCGACCAGCTTGTTTAAAATCGTCCGAACTTCTGGATGTTGCTTTAAGACCTTGTCGGTTGCCACGGGACTGGCATCGTAAGGTGGGAAGAAGTCCTTGTCATCCTTTAAGATCTTCAGGTTGTAACTGCCGACCCGACCATCGGTGGAGTACCCTAAGATGGCATCCATCTTGTTGGCCGCTAAGGCATCGTAGAGTAACCCCAGTTGCATCGGCTTGACCGTCCCGAAGCTGTAACCGTAAGTCTTCTGGAAGGCCGGGTAGCCGTCACCAGGCCGGTTCTGCCAAATTTGGTCAATCCCGACCGTCATCTTCGGCGCGAGCTTCTTCAAATCACTGATGGTTTTGAGGTTGTGTTTCTTGGCGTAGGATTGTTGGACCATCCACGCGTAGGTATCGGCGAAGCCGTAAGACTTGAAGTAGGTCATGTTGTAACGGTCCTGGAATTCCTTAGTGACCTTGCTGGCCACCTTGGATGGGTCCCGCTGAAACTTTTCGTCCAAGACCGTGGTCAAGTCGGTCCCGTAGAACCGAATCGAGGAAATATCAGCGTTACCATTTTTCAGGGCGTTGAAGCTGACGTTCCCGGACCCTAAGTTATTGATGATTGATGTGTTTAATTTCGTGTAATGTTGAATCATTCCTTGAATCACGTAGGCCATGATTTGTTGTTCAGTGGTGTTTTGCGCGGCGATGCGGACCGTGTCCTTACCGGAACCGGCCAGCCCGGGCAGAGAACAGCCACCTAGCGGCAATAGTAGAATGGTGACTAGAAGACCAGCCAACCAGACGCGTAAACGTTTTTGCATAAAGACGGGCCTCCTATCGTAATTCCTTTGGGGTAACGGCAAATTCGAGCTTCCCCAGTAGGTAGTCGACGATCAACGCTAAAATGATTACGGGAATCGAGCCACCCAAAATGAGGTCGGAACGGTATAAATTCAGGCCGTTGAAGATGAAGTCCCCTAAGCCACCGGCACCGATATAGGATGCCAGCGTCGCCCAAGCGATGACGTAGGTGGCGGATAACCGCACCCCGGACATGATGACGGGGGCAGCTAGCGGCAACTCGGCACGAATCATCGATTGCCAGGCGGTCATCCCCATACCTTTCGCGGCGTCTTTCACGTCGGGGGAGACCCCTTCCATGCCTAAGTAGGTGTTCCGCAGAATCGGCAACAGTGAGTAAATGAAGAGGGCCACAATCGCTGGGGTGGACCCAATCCCAAAGATTGGAATCATAATAGCTAAGAGCGCCATGGCAGGGATGGTCTGTAGGACCCCGGCCAAGGTAATCACAGCGTTAGCGCCACGCTTCATTCGGGTCAGTACAATTCCTAAGGGCACGGCAACAATGACCCCTAAAGCCAAGGCAAACGCCGAAATGTACAGGTGTTGGCCGGTTTTAGAAATCAGTTGGGTGCCGTAAGTCGATAAGAAGTTAATCATGACTGACCGTCACTCCCTTCTTCTTTTTCTGTATCCTTATTGTCATCCTTACTGTCGTCTTCATCGCGGTTAGCGGCGGCGTGGATGTCAGCGTTAAACGGTGACGATAGTTCCTCATCGGTTGCGCCCCGCAAAGCGTCGTAAACCAAGTCAACTAACGAAGTCCGGGTGACGATTCCGACTAGCCGGTGATCATCATCCACGACCGGCACGTTCTTCACACCCAGTTTCAAGATGCGTTGAACGGTGTCGCCGATTAAGGCCTTGTCTTGGACGTAGAAGACCTCGTGGTTCATCAATTCACTGACCAGCGTCGAAGCGTTGGTGTTGCGACTAACGTCGTCCAGGTCGATGTAGCCAATCAGCTTGTCTTGGTCATCAGTGACCAGCAAAGTATCGACTCGCTTATCGTGCATTAAATCAATCGTGTCGGACAACGTTTTATCGGGTGAAATGGCAACCGGATTCTTGCGCATGATTTGCTTGATGTTCATGATGTTTGGTTGGGCCCGAATCAAACGTTCCTCACCAATCAAGTTGGTGACAAATTCGTTGGCCGGGTGCCGTAAGATGTTTTCCGGCGTGTCGATTTGGACCTGCTTGCCCTTACTCATGATGACCACACGGGTGGCGAGGCGTAAGGCTTCGTCCATATCGTGGGTCACGAAGATGAAGGTCCGGCCCAGGTCTTCTTGCAAGTGCTTGACTAAGTCCTGCAAAGATTCCCGGGTGATTGGGTCCAGGGCGCCAAAGGGTTCGTCCATCAAGATGATTTCTTGGTCGGCGGCTAAGGCCCGGACAACCCCGATCCGTTGTTGCTGCCCACCGGAGAGCTCACCGGGGTAGCGTTGCAACATCTCTTCTGGCAGTTGCGCCAGGTCGATCATCTTGTGGGCTTGCTTGTCCCGCTTTTCCTTGTCCCAGCCTAACAGCTTGGGGACGATTTCGATGTTTTCTTGGATCGTCATGTGGGGCATCAGGCCGACATTTTGAATGACGTAACCGATTGACCGCCGCAGTTTGACGGGATCCATTTGTGAAATGTCCTTGTCGTTGATTTTAATCGTACCGGACGTCTGGGTGAGCATGCGGTTAATCATCCGCATAGTCGTGGTCTTCCCTGAACCAGAAGTTCCGATGAAGCAGATAAATTCCCCTTTATCGACGTTTAGATTAAAGTCGTCGACGGCAACTTTACCATTAGCATATTCCTTACGTAGGTGTTCCATTGAAAGTAGCATTGATTAACCTCCTGAGTTGAATTGTCCCCGCAGATCAGCCGGGGGGATAATAAAAATAACGATCGGCAGACCGACCTTCCGCTGGCACGGTAAAAGCCTGGTGACCGGTCGTATTAGAATGTTCGTTGACAGGCTTAACTTGGCTCTATTGTACATGAGGTGGGAGCGATTACCAAGAAAAGACAATTGCCGTTGTTGATAATCGGCCCCAATAAACGACCACAAAACCTTATATTTCTAGGCTTTACCGGGATTTCAAAAAGATGTCAACGAGAGATGATATAACCATAACAAAACTTTATGAGTATCTGATAAGTAGTCGCTTATAAAAATGTGAAAATCAGCCTGAAAACAACGCAAAAGGGGCCTGGAATCAGCTTCCAGGCCCCGGTGACAAGTACTAAAACGTGTGTGGAAAGGGGCTGGTCGAGACCAGTTCAGTTCCGAGTGTGACTGAATGAGTTAAGCGTTTGAAGTCTGCGATTGGTGCTGGCGAATCTCGGGAATCAACCACCAGACTAAGGCCAGGTTGATGAGCATCAACGCGGCCGTCGTGATGAAGACGGCGTTATAGTTGAAGATTCCGGCAATCCAACCACCGACCAACGACCCCAACATGTTGCCGACGGACTGGAAGGATTGGTTCCAGCTAAAGACCGTGGACGTGAGTTCGACCGGGGTGTTCTTGGTCAGCAAGGTTTGAATCTCGGGGAACAGGGCCCCATCGGAGATTCCAATCATCAATCGTAACAGGCCCAGCATCCAGACGCTCGTGACGAAGCCCTGGGGCAGATACATGATCGTCGCGAAGATGTACCCGAACAGGAGAACTTTTCCCGACCCGTGTTTGTCCCCGTAACGTCCCAGTCGCGGCGAGGCGATGATGTTCGAAATTCCTGGTAACGCGGCGATGATCCCGGCGACCACCGTAATGGGGCCAACGTTATGCATCAGTTCCTTGACGTACAGACTGATGATCGGGGAGATGGAGATGTTCCCAAACTGCACGATTAACGTGGATGAGAGCAGGACCAAGATCAGCTTAGGGTTCGGAAAGGCGGCCAAGGGGTTGAAACTGCGCTCTTCCTTGGGCTTGGGCGCCACGGGCTTGAACTTTTCTTCGACCAGGCCCCAACTCATAAAGAAGGTGACGAGCAATAAGCCACCGGTGATAAAGAAGGTCAGGCGAATCGAGAAGATCTGCGCCAAGATCCCCCCGAAGACCGGTCCCAACAACATCCCACTCGTCGGACCGGTCATCAACGTACTGAGTGACGCGCCACTATGCTTCCGGGGCGTTTGTGAGGCAACCAAGGCTTGGGCGTTTGAGATATACCCAGCGAAGACCCCTTGGAGCGCCCGCAACGCGACCATTTGCCACACGGTGGTGGCAAAGCCCATCAAGGTCAAGGAAATCCCCATCCCAAGGGATGACCGCAACAGCATGATTTTTCGGCCTTTCCGGTCGGCGAGTAGGCCCCAGAGTGGCGAAGCAATGGCGGAAACTAAGAAATCGGCAGCGTAAACGACCCCACTGTACATGGTCACCTGCGCCTTGGTGTAATCGCCGAAGCTACTAATATATAACGATAAAAAGGGCATGATTTCGCTGAACGCCATGCCGGCGACAAAGGTGCAGAACCACAGCACGTGTAAATTCTTGCGCCATGGGCTGCGCTCCCTTTCAGCTTCATCCAAAGTGCGTCAACTCCTTCGTAAATAAAATGTAAAATGAGCCTCACCCGGCTGGTGACGACTCATCTTTTGCACGATTCATCTAAATGACAACTTATCTAAAATACGCCCTTACTTACAGAAAATCAACCGTTAGCGGTGAGTTGTATGCGCTCGCAATTGATAAATTTACTCGATGCTGGTCACAAACAAACCGTTATCCGTTGGGCGCGTAAGGACTATTTGGGTTGCGAAGTTTTTGGTGAATTTCGCCGAATTTCGGGTGCACCCCACCAAATCAAGGCGAAGTTACTCAACATCAACAGTGCCGTAAAGATGAAGACGGCGTTGTAATTGAAGACCGCGGCGATGAGACCGCCAATTACCGCGCCCAGCGTACTGCCGACCGAATAAAAGGATTGGTTCCAACTGAAGACGGTAGCGGTCAACGACGCGGGGGCGTTCTTCGTCAAGAGCGTTTGAATCTCGGGGAACAGGGCCCCGTCGGCAAACCCAACTAAGAAGCGTAAAATCCCCAGCATGACAACACCGGTCACGAACCCCTGAGGGAAGTAGACTAACGCGCCCAGAATGTAGCCCGCAATCAGGACCTTACCGGACCCGTGTTGGTCGCCATACTGACCGAACCGGGGCGCCGCCAGGATGTTTGAAATCCCCGGTAACGCGACCACGATACCAGAAACGATGGTGATGGGGCCGACGTTATGCATCAACTGTTTGACGTACAGACTGATGATGGGGGTGATGGAAGAGTTGCCGAACTGGACGATCATCGTGGAAGACAGCAGAATGAAAATCAACCGTGATCCCAGGAGCCGTTTGGTCGAACTCACGGGTGTGGGGGCATTGGCGCTAGTAGCAGGTTCTGGTTTGACTGGTTGGAAGTCTTCGTGGACGCAAAAAAGACTCAATAAGAAGGTGATCAACAACAAGCCGGCGGTCACGAAAAAGGTCATGCGAATCGAAAAGAACTGGGCTAGGACCCCACCAATCACCGGACCCAAGAGGTTACCACTAGTTCCGCCGGTCATTAGCGTACTCAAAGCGGCACCGCTATGTTCGCGTGGCACCTGGGAGGCAATCAGGGCCTGCGCTGTGGGGATGTAGCCGGAGAATAATCCCTGCAGGGCCCGTAACCCGACGAGTTGCCAGACGTTGGTGACCAGCCCCATCAAGCCCATGGCGATGGCAATCCCTAAGGACGTTCGTAACAGCATCAGTTTTCGGCCGGTATGGTCGGCCAACATGCCCCAAAGTGGTGCTGTGACGGCGCCGACTAAAAAATTGGCGGCGTAAACGATCCCACTATAGGTGGTCAGTTGAGCCTTAGTGAACGTCCCCATACTGTTCACGTAGAGGGAGAGAAAGGGGACGATTTCACTAAAGGCCATGCCAACGATAAAGGAGCAAAACCAGAGAATATGTAAATTACGCCGCCAAAGAGCTTTCGGTGTTGTCGTGTCAGTCATATGCCCAACCTTCTTTAAAAAAACAGCGTTAATGTTAGCGCTAACATTATACTCTTTATTAAACGCCCCTCCCGGGCAAAGGTCAACGGGTAACCAGGGGATTTAAACCGGGAAGTTGGTGAAAAATAAGACCAAAATCAGGGACCAATGCTTGCACCACAGACATTGGTCCCTGAATCGGATTTTAATTAAATTGTTAGGGGGCTTTTAGGCTTGTGTTTGAAAGTCCTTAACCCCGGTGGCTAGGCGATTCAACCCGTCTTGCAAGCGTTCAGCCGGGCAAGCCACGTTGATCCGCACGAAATCGTGGCCGTTCCCCCCGTAAACGGCGCCGGCCGTGATGAACAGGCCGGTCTTAGCCCGAATGAAGTCACACAGGGCTTGGGTGTCGTGAGTCACTTGACTGCAGTCGATCCAGACCAAGTAGGTGGCGTGGCCTTCGATGACGGTTAAGCCAGGGACGTTAGCGGCGATGAAGGCCGTGAGCGTCTGCTTGTTCGCGGTGATCTGGGCGTTCATGGCGTGGACCCAGTCGGCGCCGGTGGTGTAGGCCGCGATGACGCCGGGGATGGCGAAGGCGTTGGGCTCGGCCAGTTCGTCGGTGTTGAGCCCCCGGTCGACCAGGTTGCGAAGGGCCTCGTTAGGAATGATGACCGTGGCGGCGTGCAGGGCAGCCACGTTGAAGGTCTTACTGGTCGACACGCAGGTCAGGCTGTTTTGCGCGTTGACAGCGTTGACCGACGCAAACGGCGTGTAAGGATGGTCGGCGTCGGTGATGTCACCGTGAATCTCGTCGGACAAGACCGTGACGTGGTTCGTTGCGGCCAGTTGGCCGATATGGGCCAACTCGTCAGCCGTCCAGACCTTGCCCACGGGGTTGTGGGGGTTACAAAGGATCATCATCGTGGTCAGGGGGGCGGCCATTTTGGTGGCTAAGTCGTCCCAGTCAATCGCATAAATGCCATCGTGGTCGACCAAGTCGCTGGAGAGGACGTGACGGCCGTTATTGACGATGGAATTATAGAAGATGTTGTAGACGGGGGCTTGGACCAAGACGTTGTCGCCCACGTTGGTCACCCGCCGCACTGCCGACGAGATAGTCGGTACCACGCCAGTCACGAAGCGCATCCAGGCGGTATCCGGTGTCCAGTTGTGTTCGGTCGCGTACCAGTGTTGGACGGCCTGGAAATAAGCGTCCGGGACTTCTTCGTAACCGAAGATGCCGGTTTTAACTTTGGCTTGGAGCGCTTTTATGATTCCCGGTGCGGTGCGGAAATCCATGTCCGCCACCCACATGGGGAGTTCGTTGTCTTTCACGTCCCATTTGACGGAATTGGTGTGGCGACGGTCGATCATTTCAGAAAAGTCAGTTGTCATGGTGTGCCTCCTGGGTCGTAATCGTAGTTTTATCGGGATCAATGGCAGGATCATCGAAGATGAGGTCGCCGATGGCCTTGGCCTTGATCTGCCCGTTAATCGGGTTTTTGACGCTGTCGATTTTGGTGGTGATGGTGGCGTCGATGTCCGAACAGTATTCGAATGAAAGGTCGGTGTTGACCAACGCGCAGTTTTGCATGGTGAGATGGTCGACGTAACACAGGCCTTGGTCACTTTCGAGCCAACAATTGACGAAGGTGATGTGTTTGGTGTTCCAGGCCAAATATTCACCAATGATGGTCGAATCGTAAATCGTGACGTTCTCGCAGTTCCAAAAGGCATCGTGGGTGATGAACGTTGAGTCGTAGACTTCGATGTTCTTGCCACCGTCGAAGACGTAGTTGCCGGTGACCTTCAGGTTGTGGGCGACTACGTTGTTGGTGTTCATGCCGAAGTAGTCCCCGTTGGCCGTGACGTCGTTGAGTTTGACGTCGTCGCACCACCAGAGGGTCTCACCGGCATTGGCAAAATCGACGTTTTTCAGCGCCAAATGTTGGGCGTGACGAAAGGTCTTGGTGGCTCTGACCGTGGTATTTTGCATGGTCATGTGTTGGGCGTACCAGATGCCGGCGTGGGCATCGGGTTGCCAGGTGGTGTGATCCAAGGTCGTGTGATTGGTGTACCATAGCGGGTATTTCCATTTGAAAATGGTGTGATCGATGGCCAGGTTCTGCCCGTGCTTTAGCGGGGATTCGCCATCGACGAAGGTACTATTGGTGACGTGGAGGTCGTGTCCCTGAAACAGGGCCCGTTCTCCAGTTAACGTTTGTTGGTTGATTTCTTTCATTAGAGTGACTCCTTTTTTATCCAACTGGATACTTCTATTTTAAGCCCTTCGAGCGG
>NZ_QXIL01000015.1 GCF_004115745.1 Levilactobacillus suantsaii
TCCCGCGGTTTATCGCCCAGGCGTACGGCAGCATGTACAACCTGCCGGCCATCGGGGTCCAATACCTTTGGGTCGACATCGTGGTGGCCTTAGTGATTGCCTTGGCCTGCACCTTGGGCAGTGCGCTGGTGGTCTTACGGGTCGACCTACGCAGCTTGCCCGCCAAGCTACTCCAACCCAAGGCCCCTAAAGCAGGAAAGACTCTGTGGCTGGAACGGTGGACCGGGCTATGGCGCCGGTTGAGTTTTAACCACAAAATCACCCTGCGGAACCTGTTCCGTTATAAGCAACGGTTGATCATGACGGTGCTGGGGATTGCCGGTTGTATGGCCATGATGATCACCGGGTTCGGCTTGAAGGACTCGATTGGCGACATTAGCACCAAGCAGTTCAACGACCTCTGGCACTACGACGCCATCGTGACGCGTAGCGGCGACCAGACCGCCAGTGAAAAACGAGCGTTGAAGCAGGCGACTAACTATAAAGGAAGTTTGACGCTCCAGTCGACCCAGGTCGCGGCGAAACAAAGCGGCGTGGCCGAGCAGACCGTCACGTTGAGCGTCCCGCAGACACCGAAGCGGTTGAGCCAATTCGTGACCTTGCGTAACCGCCAGACTCACAAAGCTTACACCCTGCCAAAGACGGGCGCCGTCATCGACGAGAAACTCGCCAAGCTGTACCACGTAGAAGTGGGCGACAAGTTGGCCGTTAAACCGGCCGGCCAAAAGACCCGCCACGTCAAGGTCGCGGCCATCGCCGAAAACTACATCAACCACTTCATCTACTTGAGCCCCCAGGCGTATCGCAAAGCCTTTCACCAGGCACCGGTCTACAATGGAAACTTGGTGAAGTTGCATAAGACCAGTGAGAAGGCAGGGAACGCCTTTGCCGACCGCTTGTTACGGCACAAGGGAATTCAAAACGTGACGTTGATGGCCGCCCAGCGGGAGACCAATTTCAAGTCGCTGGATAGCATGAATCTGGTCGTGTTGATCTTTGTGATTTCAGCAGGTGCTTTAGCGTTAGTGGTATTGTATAATTTAACTAATATCAACGTGTCCGAACGGATTCGGGAATTGTCGACCATCAAGGTCCTGGGCTTTTACGACCACGAGGTAACGATGTATATTTTCCGGGAGAACCTGATTTTGACGGTCCTGGGGATCCTGGTCGGGTGCTTCTTAGGGGATTGGCTCCACGCCTACATCTTACAGACGGCGGAGACCAACGCGCTGATGTTCTCGCCCGGGATTCACCCCGTGAGTTACTTGTACGCGGCCGTGCTCACGCTAGCCTTTAGCTTGCTGGTGATGGGCATCATGCACGTCAAGCTCAAACGGGTCAACATGTTGGACGCGTTAAAATCAGTTGATTAGCCGGAAATAGAAGGAGGAGTCAAGATGCATTATCGAAAATTTGGTGACACGGGGTTTGACATCAGCGAGGTCTCATTAGGGACCTGGCAACTCGGTGGCAAGTGGGGCGCGCCGTTTGACGAACAAGATGCCTTGGACACCCTGGCAGAAGCCTATGACCAGGGCGTGAACTTCTTTGACACCGCCGATGGGTACCAGGGCAGTCTCAGTGAAAAGGCCGTGGGAAAGTTCTTGCAGACCCACCCGGACGTGCACTTCACCACGAAATTGGGTCGTAAAGAAGAACCGTTAACGGCCGAACGTTTTGACCCGCAACACGTGGACCAATACGTCGATGCGTCCCGGCAAAACATGGGCGTCGACGCCTTGGACATGGTATTGCTACACTGTCCGCCGACTGAGGTGTACTACAGTCCCGAAACCTTCTTCGAACTGGACCGGCTGAAACAGGCCGGTAAGATTCGCCACTACGGGGTCAGCGTGGAAAAGGTCGAACAGGGCATTAAGGCGCTGGACTACAACGTTTCGGCCGTCGAAATCATCTTCAACATGTTCCGCTTACGGCCAGCGGACCTCTTCTTTGACCTCGCCAAGAAGCAACACGTGGGCATCTTGGCCCGGGTCCCCTTGGCCAGTGGCTTACTGACCGGGAAGTTTACCGCTGACACTAAGTTTGCGGCAGACGATCACCGGGCCAACAACCGTAACGGGGAACATTTCGATAAAGGGGAAACCTTCTCTGGGGTCGATTACCTGACGGGCGTCAAGGCCGCGGCTGAACTGCAAAAGCGGTTGGGCACGGACAACCTGGCGGCTACGGCGTTACGCTACATCTTGATGAACGACGCGGTTTCCGCCGTGATTCCAGGGGCTAGCAACCCGACGCAAATCGAGCGCAATACCAGCGCCGCCGACCTGCCTGCGTTGACGCCGGACCAGATGGCCATCGTCCGTGACGTTTACGACCAGTACGTGAAGAATCCGGTTCACTACCTCTGGTAAAATTTTGACAACTAACCTAAAAAGCGCCCACCACGATAACGAGTGGTGGGCGCTTTTTGACGCAATAAAGTTAAGTTTAGAGCAGGTACTTGGCGTCGATGTCCGGGTCTTGCGACGTCAAGATCTTTGGCCCGTCCTTGGTGATGGCCAGGGTGTGTTCGTACTGGCAGGATAACGACCCGTCAGCGGAGACATAGTATTCCCAGTTGTCCTTGTCGAGCTTGTCGGTCAGTTCGAAGGTCCCCAAGTTGACCATCGGTTCGATGGTGATGACCATGCCTTCGCGTAACCGGATACCGTGGCCGGCTTCACCGTAAGCGGGAACGTCGGGTTCTTCGTGCATTTCGGTGCCGATCCCGTGGCCAATCAGGTCGCGGACGTCACCCATGTGGTTTTGGGTCTCGACGTAGTCCTGAATGGCCGCGCCGATGTCGCCGATGCGGTTACCGATAACCGATTGGTCGATGCCCAGGTACAGGGCTTTGCGGGTAACATCCATCAAACGTTTGACGTCGTCGCTGACGTCGCCGACTGCGTAAGCCCAGCAGGAGTCGGCCTGGTAGCCGTCCAAAGAGACGGTCATGTCGACCTTGACCAGGTCACCGTTCTTCAACAGACGACCCTTTTGTGGCGCCATGTGGGCGACCTCGTCGTTGATACTGATGCAAGTGGCGTAGTGGTAGCCATCGACGTCCTTTTCGGACGGAATGGCGCCGTGGTCGGCGCAGTACTGGGTGGTAAACTTCTCGATTTCCCAGCTATCGATACCGGGCTTGATCAGGTTCCGTAAGCCTAAATGGATGTTGGCCAGTAAGGTGCCGGCAGCGTTCATTTTTTCAATTTCACGTGGTGATTTAATGGTAATCAAAATTGAACCTCCTAATTATTCTCTACGGGTTTAAATGTACACTACTTGCGCTTGGATATCCAGACGCAGGGGACAACGGCGCAATGATTTAGTCGGTAAGTCGTCACAAAACGAAATGATTGTGGGTGGCCAGTTAGCGATGAAAGCGATAACCTTGGAGGCATAAGTGTCAAAAATCAACGGAGATGGTGCGAGCGTGCGACAATTAGGGCGATATGTCATCAAAATTTTAGTTCTGACGGTGGGAGCAGTGGGGCTGTTGACTTGGGTCACGACGGTCCAACCAGCGAGTTCCACGGAAAAAACGGCCCAAGAAGCCAGCAGTTATTCCCCCCAGTCGCCACTATCGACGCGGTGAATTAGTGGTTTTTCGTAATCACATCTATCGGGTTCAACAGGCCACGGGTCCGTTGCGGCAGTCGGGGAATGTGACCCGGTTGGACCCGCAGATGTTTCAACCCGTGCAAGACTAGGCGGGCCAGCTCACATCATGTTATCAATGATTATTAATAACATAGAATGAGCGATTTTTTTGTAATTTTGGGTTGTACCCCGCGAAAATCTGCTGTAGCCTAAAAGTGTTAACTGAATACATTTCTTCGGGGCAGGGTGAAATTCCCGACCGACGGTGACAACGCCAGGTGGTGTTGAAGTCCGTGACCCGCGTATAGCGGTGGACCCAGTGCAAGTCTGGGACCGACAGTAAAGTCTGGATGGGAGAAGAAATAAATTTGACTTTCGACCTGTATGGGGGCGCTTTAAGCATGGCCCCAACTCGGAGATCTTATTTAGCTTTCAATCATGGCCCCGCAGCTACATTGCGGGGCCTTTTTTTTGCGAGGTGAATCAAGATCACAGACCAAGATTATATGACGCTCGCCGTGGCGCAAGCCCGTCACGGCAGCAATCAGACCTGGACGAACCCCATTGTGGGGGCCGTTCTGGTCAAACACAACCAGATTTTAGCGCAAGGTTACCATCACCGGTTTGGGCAAGCTCACGCTGAAATCGACACGTTAAACCAACTGGACGATGTTGCCCAAGCGCAGGGGGCCACGATGTACGTGACGCTCGAACCCTGCAGCCATTACGGTAAGACACCACCGTGTGCCCGCAAACTGGTGGCCGTGGGCATTGCCCGGGTGGTCATCGGCCAACGCGACCCCAACCCGCTGGTCGCGGGTAAGGGCATCGCCATCTTAGAGGCGGCGGGCATCGCCGTGACGGTCCTCGACCAAACGGAGGGATTGAACCCCACCTATAATTTTTATTATCACCACCACCGCCCGTTCGTGACCCTCAAGATGGCGGTCAGCGCCGATGGCAAGTTGAACGCCGCTACCGCGCAGCGGACCCGCTTGACTGGTGAGCTGGCCGGGCACGATAGCCAAGCCTTACGGGCCTGCCAACAAGCCATCCTGATTGGTGAACGGACCTTAACCATCGACCAACCGGCCCTGACGGTGCGCGACCAAAAGTTAGCCGTGGCGCCCCGGCGCGTCGTGGTGGTCAACGCTGCCGACCAGCTCGACTTAACCAACCGGTTCTTTCAGGACACCACGCCGGTGTGGCTCTTGAGCCGCCAACCTAGCCACCGGACCTGGCCGGATTTCGTCACCGTGACGGCCGGTCAAGCCTGGACGCCGGAACAAATTGTGGCGTTTTTGGCCGACCAAGGCATTCAAGCCCTCTTAGTTGAGGGCGGTAGTCACCTGCACGCCGAATTCGTGGCGGCCGGTCTGGTCGACCAAGTGGTGACCTACGTGGCCCCGACCTTGTTAGGTGGCCAAGCGTTACCGGCCGTCAGTGGCGCTGGTGGAAAACAATTACCTTTACGCCTGACCGACACGCAAGTTCTCGGACCCGATGTCCGCTTGACTTTTAGGAGGGTAAGCTAATGTTTACAGGAATTATTCAAGATGTCGGCACCGTCGCCAAAATTAACCGCACGGCCGCCCACGCCGATTTGACGTTTGAAACGTCCTTACCGGCGACATGCCACAGCAAGGTGGGGGACAGTCTCGCCATCAACGGCGTTTGTTTGACCATCACGCAGTTAGTGCCAAAAGGGTTTACCACGACCATCATGCCGGAGACTAGCCGCCGCAGTACGCTGGGCGACCTGGCGACCGGTGAGCGGGTGAACCTTGAACCGGCCCTAGGTGTCATGGACCGTCTGGACGGTCATTTCGTTTTGGGGCACGTGGACACCACCACGCGGCTACTCAAGCGGGAGACCGACGAAAATGCGGTGGTCCTGACGTTTACGTTACCGGCACAGTGCCAAAACGAAGTGGTCTTCAAAGGCTCGGTCGCTTTAGACGGCGTCAGCCTCACGGTCAGTGCCATCACGGCCGACAGCTTTAGCGTCAGCCTGATTCCGCACACCTTGGACCAGACGATTCTAGCCGACTTGCGGCCCCACGACCGCGTGAACTTAGAGACCGATATTTTAGGCAAGTACTTAAACCAGTTGGAGGGAACTAAACATGAGCACAATTAAACAACGTGTCGAGACCGCCCTGACCACGTTACAGCGGGGTGGCTTGGTGATCGTCACCGACGACGACCACCGCGAAGCTGAAGGGGACATGGTGGGCTTGGCCCAATTCGTCTCCGTCGAAACGGTCAATAAAATGGTAACCAACGCCCGGGGCCTCCTGTGTGCCCCGATGAGCCAAGACATTGCGACCAGCCTAGGGTTGACCCCGATGGTCGCCCACGGTAACGACGCCTTTACGGTCAGTGCCGACGCCAAGACCACCTCGACAGGGATCTCCGCCGTCGACCGGGCCGACACGCTTCGGCAGTTGGCCGACCCGAAGTCTCGTCCTGGTGACTTTTACCACCCGGGCCACGTCTTCCCGTTGATTGCCAAGGAACACGGCACCCTGCAACGCGGGGGTCATACCGAAGCCGCCGTCGACTTGGCCAAGCTGGCGGGGGCGCGACCAGTCGCTTATATTTGTGAAATCCTGAAGCACGACGGTCACATGGCGCGCAAACGGCAATTGAAGGCCTTTGCCGAGGGGATTCAGATGCCGTTTTTGTCGATTCAAGACATCCAAAGCTACCGGTACCAACAAAATATCGACGTGGTCCAATCCATCACCCAGGTCCACCTCCCCACCAAGTACGGCGACTTCCAACTCGAAGCCTTTGCGACTAACGATGGCCGCGAACCCACACTGTTGATTTCCAAGGGTCAGATTACCCCCGACGAACCGCTGTTGTTGCGGGTCCATTCGGAGTGTTTGACGGGCGACGTCTTCGGGTCACAACGCTGTGACTGCGGCGAACAACTGGCACTGGCTTTGCGGACTATCGAGCAAGCAGGCCACGGGGCCGTCTTGTATCTGCGCCAAGAAGGCCGCGGCATCGGGCTGGCTAACAAGTTGCGGGCTTACAAGCTGCAAGAAGACGGCTACGACACCGTCGAAGCCAACGAGCAACTGGGCTTTCAACCTGACGAACGCCACTATGGCTTAGTGGCCGCGATTTTGCACCAAAAGCAGGTCCACACCGTGAAACTTTTGACCAACAATCCAGACAAGGTCACTCAATTGCAGAACTTAGGTTTACAGGTGACCCGCGAATCCCTGGAAGTGGCACCGCAGAAAACGGACCGCAACTATCTAATTCACCAAAAAGCAAAAGTTCCATCACCTACTCAAGGAGGTTTAAGTCAATATGACAGCATTACCAACATCTTTACAGGGGCAAGGCTTACGCATCGGCGTGCTGACGGCTCAATTCAACCAGGTTGTGACGCAAAAGCTGACCGCGGGGGCCGTGGCGACGCTCCAGGAACTCGGCGTGACCACCAATGACATCTTAACGGCCAACGTTCCCGGCGCCTTAGAACTCCCCCGGGCCGCCCGGCTGATGGGGGACTCGGGTCGCGTGGACGGTATCATCGCGTTAGGGGCCGTCATCCGGGGCCAAACCAGTCATTACGACGTGGTCTGTGACGAAACGGCCCGCGGCTTATCGCAAGTCTCGACCGCCGGGCCAGTCCCCGTAATGTTTGGCGTTTTGACCACTGACGACTTGAACCAGGCCTTGAACCGCGCAGGTGGCAAGGTCGGCAATAAGGGCAGCGATTGTGCCAGCGGTGTGATTGCGATGATTAATTTACAGCGCCAACTCACCGCCGATGCGGTACACTAAGAGAAACGAATGTTTCATGTGAAACATCGGAGAGACAGGTGACCACTATGCCCGCTCAAGTTTACTTCCTATGTACCGGTAACTCGTGCCGTAGCCAAATGGCGGGGGGCCTCGCCAAAAAGATTCTAGGCCCTGACTGGCGCATCGCCAGTGCCGGGATCGAAGCCCACGGCGTCCACCCGCTGGCCGTGCAGGTCCTGGCCGAAATTGGCATCGACATTTCGCAGCAGACCTCCAAGGTCATCGACCCCGATTACCTGCAACACTGCACGCTAGTGGTCACGTTATGTGGCGACGCCCGCGACCGTTGTCCAGTGACGCCACCGACGGTCAAGCACCAACACTGGCCGTTACGTGACCCCGCCCAGGCTACGGGGTCGTTGGCCCAACGACTAACGGTCTTTCGCGCGGTTCGCGATGACCTGATTGACCGCTTAAAGGACTTGGCGCAGACCACCGCCACATCTGATTAACGGGTCAAAATAGACTAAAAAAATCCTGATTACCAACGCAATTTAAGTTGGCAATCAGGATTTTTATCGTTATCGGGAGCTGTTGTTCGAGTCTATGTTTCACTCAGATTGGGCCAATTTTTTTCGTTTATCCGGATTTTGATCAAGATAAACACTACCCCAATTAGCCATCGTCTCAATAACGGGTCGCATGCTATTACCAAGGTCAGATAAGCGATATTCGACTTTGGGGGGGATGACGGCATAAGCATGACGAGTGACCAAGCCGTCGCTTTCCATTTCGCGTAAACTTTGCGTCAGCATTTTTTGACTGATTCCCGCCACGCTCTGCTTTAATTCAGAATAACGCTTTGTACCGGTTAATAGGTCGCGGACAATTAAAACTTTCCATTTGCTACTTAATAAATCAATCGTGGTTGCAACGGGACAAATCCCATTTTGTTCTAGTAATTTTCTTGACATTCAAGCACCCCATTCCTATCAAACTCATTTGTAACTTAAAGTTACTAGAAAACTTTAAAGCGCCTACTTCAAAATAGACCATAAGGATATTATAGTTAGTGATGGTCGAAAATACAATTTGAAAAGCGAGAATTGGCGATGAAATTAATAATTTTTAGTAGGACCAGTGACTCTTTTTACGTGTAGTGCTAGTAGCAGTTTTGTGCGGAGGACTACCTTAGAAAAATAATATAACCGAATGACTATTCCTACAAATGATTAAGCAACGACAAAGTCGCCTATTCTTGCCGTAGCCTGTATTTAAAAAATTAAAAAGAAGGAATATAGATGATTACTTTTAATCAAATCACCAAACAATATCCGGATAAATTAGCGTTAAATCAACTTAGCCTAAAAGTCCAGAGCCATGAATTTTTTGTGCTGGTTGGACCCTCTGGCTCTGGAAAAACCACGTTACTAAAAATGATTAACCGGTTAGAAACGCCGACTTCTGGCAGTGTCAGCATTGATGATAAAAATGTTAATGATCTTAATCTGACAAAACTGCGCCAAAACATTGGTTATGTCTTACAGTCTGGTGCTTTATTTCCCAACATGACGGTTTTCCAAAACGCTGCTATTCAACTGGCCAACTTAAACTGGGAACCTGAAAAGCAACATGACCGGGTTGCAGAACTCCTAACCGAGGTCGGATTACCTCCCAAAGAATTTATGACGAAAATGCCGCACGAATTGTCTGGTGGCGAAGCGCAACGCGTGGGAATCGTTCGTGCATTAGCAGCAAGCCCCATGATTGTGCTGATGGATGGGCCCTTCAGTGCCCTTGATCCCGTTTCGACGCGACAACTGCAAGATTTAGTATTGCAGTTGCACCAAACACTGGCGACCACTTTCGTCTTCGTGACTCACGATATGCAGGAAGCCATTAAATTGGCAGACCATCTGGCAGTTATTCATAATGGGGAGCTTCAACAGATTGGTACGCCCAACGAGATCTTAGCGGCACCAACCAATGATTTTGTTAAAAATTTTTTCCGCGATGCTTCTCAACAAAAAGCTTTTTTAGCCCGGGTCATTGAATCGGGACTTGGTCAACCAAAAAATCACCAAAAGGCGCTTGTTTTGCAGCAAACTGACACGATTATGGATTGGGCAACTATTTTACACCGCAACCCTGCGGCGTTGATTGAAGTTGCCAACGTTGTTTTGGTACCAACAGATTTTCCTGCATACATTGCAACTATGAAGAAAGGGGACCACTAATTCATGGATTCGTTAGAAACATATCTTCAACACAATAGTCAGCAGATTATTGGGGCTTTGGGGCAACATATTGTACTGTCATTGATTGCAATTCTGATTACCATTGTCATTGCTATTCCATTGGCGGTAATCCTTATGAATCATCAGAAATGGGGAGAAGTCGTGCTTCAGGTGACAAGTGTCATTCAAACCATTCCTAGTTTAGCCGTTTTAGGGATTTTGATTCCCTTTGTGGGGATTGGAACGATTCCAGCTATCATTGCTTTAGTGTTATACGCCATTATGCCCGTCTATCAAAACACTTACGCTGGATTGACTTCGATTGATCCTCTATTAATTCAAGCGGCAGAAGCTTTTGGGATGAAAAGGCGTTTCAAACTGTTCAAAGTTCAGTTTCCACTGGCGATGCCCATGATTATTTCTGGTATTCGGATTGGGAGTGTCATGGTCATTGGGACGGCAACACTAGCCGCGTTAATTGGGGGCGGCGGCCTTGGGACCTATATTCTATTGGGAATCCAAACTAACAATAATAACGCCCTAATCGTGGGGGCTATCTTATCAGCGTTGCTCGCGTTGATTGTGAGTGGCGTGATTCGGGTGCTTTCCAAGGTTTCTTTCAAAAAGACAATTATTGGCCTGGTCAGTCTTGTCTTGATAGGTGGTATCGGTACGGCTGCCGTTAAATTAGCCACGCCGCAGCGACAAACGATTACTATCGCGGGGAAAATGGGAGGCGAACCCGAGATTTTAATTAATATGTATAAGGATTTGATTCAACAGGATAACCCCAATATCAAGGTAAACTTAAAGCGAAACTTTGGTGGGACCAGTTTTCTGTTCAAGGCCTTACAAAGCAATAAAATCGATATTTATCCAGAATTTACGGGAACAGTACTCCAATCCCTGGTTAAAGGACATACAAAAGTGAACCCCAATGCCCATTCTGCATATAAGACTGCTAAAAAAGCATTAAAAAATCAGTTTAACATGCGTTTTTTGGCCCCCATGAAATATCAAAATGGGTATGGGATAGCCGTGAAAACCAGTGTTGCAAAAAAATATAACCTACGTAATTTTTCTGATTTAAAAAAACATCGGAATTTTAAAGCAGCGTTTGACCCTGACTTTTTCCAACAAGCGGATGGTTATCCGGAATTGCAAAAGGTATATGGATTAAACTTTAATAGTGTCAGGACAATGGAACCCTCCCTACGGTATAAGGCACTTGCTCGGGGGGGTGTCCAAGTTGCTGATGCGTATACAACGGATCCACAGATTCCTAAGTATCATTTGACCCTTCTAAAAGACAATTTACATTTTTTCCCACCTTACCAAGGTGCACCGTTAATGAAATAGTCTTTTGCGAAGAAAAATCCGCAAATCGTTAAAAGTTTGAACAAATTGGTAAATAAAATCAGTACAAAAGATATGCAAAAAATGAATTACCGCGTTACGATTAACCACGAAAAGGCGGCTACAGTAGCGAAAACGTATTTAAAAACCCATGGTTTATTGAAATAAGAAAGGCGGGTGTGTTTGATGAAGGCTTACGTTGTGGAACACCCGGGTGGTCCTGAAGTGTTGGAACTAAAAGATGTGGCAACTCCAAAGGTCAAACCAGGTTGGAATTTGGTCAAAGTTCTAGGTTTTGGCATCAATCATTCCGAAATTTTTACAAGGGAAGGCAAGTCACCAAGCGTTAAATTTCCACGAATCTTGGGGATTGAAGTGGTCGGTAAAATTGTAGCCAGTTCGGTTCCACAACAATTGACACCCGGTCAGACCGTCATTTCAATCATGGGTGAAATGGGAAGACAATTTGATGGGAGTTATGCAGAAGACGTCCTGTTGCCGAATGACCAAGTTTACCCGGTCCAAACGACGTTATCCATTGCTAACTTAGCAGCTATCCCGGAGACCTACTACACAGCATTTGGAATAGCCAAAAGTCTTCAAATTCAAGCAAACGATGAAGTTCTTATTCAAGCGGCAACAAGCGGGGTAGGGATTGCCGTGTGTCGGCTCATCAAAGCATTTAATGCGCATGTTAAGGTGACGGGTACTAGTCGAACAGCGGCTAAAGAAAATCAGTTATTGCATGCGGGATTTGATAAAGTTATCGTTGCGCCTAATAGTCGAGAATTACCCGCAAATTGTGGGGCATTTGATAAAATAGTGAATTTAATTGGTCCACTCAGTGTGCCGGATGCCCTGCAACACCTTAAAGAATTTGGGATTCTTAACTCTACTGGGCAATTGGGTGGCGTGTGGACTTTAGATGATTTTGATCCCATCACCGCGATTCCTAATAACCGCTACCTAACCAGTTTTTATTCGGGCGATGTTTCGCAAACGAGTATTCAAGAGATGTTAGATTTCTTGGCTAAGTATCAAGTTGATGTTCAGCCGGCCAAGACTTTTTCTTTTGACCACTTAAGACAAGCTCATGCCTATTTAAGTAGCCATGAGAGCTTCGGCAAAGTTGTTATCGTGATGTAGCCAATATTTGTGAGGTGCTTGGTCCAAACCACTGTCGATACAGATAATTAAAGTGATTAGGGTGCACTAAAAAATCCTGATTACCAACGCAATTCAAGTTGGTAATCAGGATTTTTGTCGTTACTGGGTGATGCCGTAATCGTACAAATGTTGGTACAACGCCAGTTCATCGGGGGTGTTGCGACTGCTGAGAAAGTCGATGTGTTGGTCGGCATTTTCCGTACGCAGTAACCCACGTTGTTTGAGCTGGGCTGCCAGGTTGTTGGCCAAGCCCTCGTAGCCTGTGTAGATGGTGACGGGGTGGTCGTACTTGGCTTGAATCATGTCGGCGATGAATGGGTAGTGGGTACAACCCAAGACGATGGCATCGATGGGGTCGTTTAAGACCGGGGCCATCAATTGGTCGACCAGTTCTTGAATCTGTTCAATCCCGTCGTGGCCTAGTTCGATGCGGTCGGCTAGCCCGGGGCAGGGCAACGAATAAACGTGGGTGCGCTCCTCGAAGCGGGCGACCTGGGCCTTGTATTTGGGCAGGCTGATGGTCAGCGGCGTGGCCATAACCAAGATGTGCTGCTTGCCGGCATCGAACGCCTGTTTTAAGGCCGGTTCGATGCCTAAGATTGGCATGTCTGGGTTAGCGGCGATGAGTTGCTGCTTAGCTGCGCTGGTCGCAGTGTTGCAGGCGATCACGACGGCCTTGACCGTGTGGGCTTTAAGTTGGACCATGACTTGGCTGGCTAAGACGCAAACCTCCGCTGAACTCTTTTCACCGTACGGGGCGTTAGCGGAATCCCCGTAAAAAATAAAGTCTTCCTGGGGCAGGACACGCGCCAGGGTGCGTAGGGTACTGATGCCCCCGACGCCGGAATCGAAGACGCCGATGGGTGCTTGTAACTTTGACATAAGCGATTTCCTCCTAAGCCTCCATTAAAGCCCCTTTTGGTCGTTTCCGCAAGTCTGGACTAAAAAATAAAAGGATCTCCCGTTTGGTTCTACAGAAAAGTAGTGAACCAAAACAGTTGGGGCAGCTATATGCAGCAAATACTCAAAATGACTGACGAAAGAGACTAAATTGAAGCCTGGCACGCCACAGCTTTACGTCTATATTGCTGGTGTGTTACTCTTTCGGTAATCCTTTAGAAGGAGAATTTTTCATGAAGATGGGTACAGTAATCATTATTATCTTATGTTTAGTATTGCCTATAATTACGCCTTCTCAGCAATGGCTAACCGCACACAAGTTAACCTATCTCCCTTTAAGTGTAGGGATTATATTTTTGTTACTCATGATATCGCTTAGTTTAGGTGTGTCTGGAGCTATCTTTAGCTGGTACGATTACGGGATTGTCAGTTTAGTTTGCTTAGAGACAAGTTGGCAAATAGTCAAATAATTTTAGAATTGATACCTGTATCTTAAGCTGCATCACACAGGCAGTTGCGGCAAGCAAACTGACTATTTGATTGGGCTTTTTCGTTTTCCTTTTGATAAAAGGAAAGACATGCCGGGTTTGACCCTTGGAGGCGATGGGTAAAGTGATATCGGCCCGATTCACCACTTTATTGAAGATGTGGACGAATTTGGCCAAATAAAGCATCGTGCCAGTTGGAATGAGGCACAGTTTAACGTGTATTCTGATATTAAAAAGTGTTGGCTGGTCAGCCAAGCTCGAAATTTCGCTGCTCCTCTAAGCTAACACCCGTCAAATATGGTTAAAATATAGTAATTATTATGAAAAATCAATTACGGTAAAAATCGTTTTCTTCTTTTGATTCTTGGTATTTAATGTGTTGACTGATAACTTTAGCTTGCGCATACTTCAGTATAGGGTATGTAAGTTTGGTTAAAACATACCAAAAAAGAAAGAAGATGGCTTATATTATGAGAGCAAGTACAACTTTGAAATTAGGTATTGCAATGCTTTCGTTTTCAACATTAGCAGTTATGAGTAATACCACTGCGAGTGCTGACGTAGTGTCCCCAAGTACCTCCAGCACCTTTGTTAGTCATTTGACATCTAATGCTCCTAAAAATGATATTTCAGACTGACAAGCTGCTGATCAATATGTACAAGTTAAGGCTAACCAGTTTTTTTAGCCAACCGACGGACGGTTCATTACCGCAAGCGACCATTGAAACTATTAAGACTAGTGTTGAGACAGTTAACGCATAAATCATGGCACATCATGGTGTGATTGACCCCTCTAGTAAACAAGTCTTTTTTCGTGGAGACCTAGCAAAGCGAAAGTCACACGAAGTACGAGGGTACTGGTAGGGAGTACGGCATATTTTCCGCTCGAATAGAGCAGTTAAAGATTTTGCTCATGACTTGGACCAACACTCGCATACATTAATGGCTGCAGGAATTATTGCTGATGGGACTGCGAACATCTTCGCTGGTGTCAGCGCCTGGTCTATTACTGGAATGGCCAGTGATCTTCGTCACTATTAATACGAACCATTCAAAAAGTAAGATTAATATGGATGTCAACGAAGTATTACAGTACAGTTTTGCCGTTTGGCATGACTAAACATTTTATTGATTAATTAGGGGTGAGAACTATCAATTTATGGGACTTTTGGCCGTTACTGTTCGTGTTTGCAATGTGGTTTGGCAAGGCATACTTAGATGACTTCTATCGCTCTCATCTGAGTATCTTCAACAATATGTGGCTGAATATCGTTGTTCTTGGAATCCTTTCGGTAACAATATACTTTACTCAAGGTCGTAGTTACATTCTGGTGATTGTAAATGTTCTATTCGGTAGCTGGATTATTATGAAAGACAAATCATCCAGATCAAAGTGACTATTCGTCCCTTTTAAACTAAAAATTTTTCTCCTAAAAGAGTCTGAGACAAAACCTCGATTCTAGAAATATCATGAGGTGGTAATTGCCGGTTTTTGGCAATTACCACCTTTTCTTATAATCCCAAATTGACACTGTTTTGACAGTGATTACCGTTCTTCGTGGTCACTAGTTTTTCGCGTTTAGGGGCTTCAAGGTATTGAGAAGTGGGGCGTGATCGGAAATAGGGGATGGGTTAGGTAACGAAACCCTTCGTTACCTAACCCATCCCCTATATTCTTTAACCTGACTCGTCGGTTTAATTTTGGCAACGCCGGTTGATAAATTCCTGGGTCCGTCCCACAGTGATCCATTCAAAGACAAATAAAAATTGCTTCTGAGTTTCTTGAAGGATTTCATCATGATTCAACTTTTTCTTGAACATATTTTTCAGTTCCATCAGCAATCGCTTCTCTATAGTAGTTACATTTCCATCTTATTTCGTCCAAAGTTTTATGCAAATCTTCAATTTGAGAATTGACTTGTTTTTCTCTTTCTAAGAAGAATTCAAGTCATTTTTCTAGCGTGGAATCACCTTGTTCAATCAAGTGAATATACTTCTTTATTTCTTTGATCGGCATACCGGTCCTTTTTAAACATTCAATTGATTGGATAGTATGAATATTAGATGCACTGAAAATTCTTTCACCATTATTATTTCTTTTTAGATTAGGAATAAGATTCTGTTGATCATAGTAGCGGATTGTTGGTTTGGTCAGATGAAACTTTTGGGCTACTTCGTTGATTCCATAAAATTTCATAATAAATACACCCCGTTATGCTTGCGTTAAAGTGCACTTTAACATGTATGCTGTATTATAATCAAGTAGATTGGAGGAAGTCAATATGAGCTTAAAAGATAAAGTCGTTATTATCATGGGGGCATCAAGTGGTATGGGCGCTGCTACGGCTAACCTACTGGCCCAAGAGGGCACTAAATTGACACTTGCTGCACGGAGATTAGAACGCTTAGATGAAATAAAGGCTAATAATCCTGAAGCTAATATTCTGACCATAAAAGCTGATGTCACTAACATTGATGACGTTCAATCAGTCGTTGACAAAACCGTTGCGACCTATGGCCGAGTTGATGTTATGTGGAATAACGCTGGAATAATGCCCGTCAATGAGCTCCGGAACAGTGCCCGGACAGAATGGGATAATCTAATCAACATTAATATCCACGGCGTTCTCAATGGCATTGATGCGGTTCTCCCAACAATGATTAAACAAGGTTCAGGCCATATTATTTCAACGGATTCCATTGCTGGCTTAGTCACCCATGCTAAATTTGCGGTTTATGCCGGCACCAAAGCAGCTATTCGCTCCATCATGGAGGGACTTCGTCAGGAAGAAGGTAAGAATGGGATTAAGTCCACAACCATTTATCCTGGCCAAGTTGCAACTGAACTTGGGAATTCGATTAATAATAAAGCCTTGCGTGACAAGATTTCATCTGATATTAAGCAACCGTCGATGACCGTTCTTAAACCTGAAGAAATTGCTAAAACAGTAGCGTTTGTCATCGATACACCTGCAAACATGTCCATCAATGAATTAGTTATTCGTCCAACCGCAGAATTATAGAAAATAATTAGCGGTTGAGAGTTGAATAGCTAAAAAGCCCCAGTTCGCTGGGGTTTTAATGTATACAAGCTTAAAATGCATGACATCTGTATGATTAAGATACCGAGACTAACCATACAAAGAAGTGTTCATGTCTATTTTATGCGCCCTTTGATGGGGCTTTTTCGTTTTCCTTTTGATGAAGAAAGGGGAACATTGTGTAAAGTGATATCGACCCAATTTACCACTTTAGCGAAGCTGAAGTGGGGAGGGGCTTAATAAGAAATAGGGGATGGGTTAGGTAACGAAGACCTTCGTTACCTAACCCATCCCCTATATTCTTTAACCTGACTCATCGGTTTAATTTTGGCAACGCCGGTTGAGCAATTTCCAGGTCCATTGCGCCAAGCCAGCCAAGGCTATTTCTTGGTCAAACTGGTAGCGGGCAGGCGGTGAGCAACGAGCTTGCGCCAAGCTAGACTGCCGCAGAAACCCACTAAGACGAACGGGAAGAAGTCTAAGCCCGCGCTGAACAGCGGAATCGTGTTGCTGGCCCAGGCGTCGATGGCCTTGAAGGCTCCCAGGTTGGCGAAGAAGGGCGGCAAGGTGTGGATGGCATCGAGAATGGCAGGCACTAACGTGAAGAGAATCGTCGTTTTGTAAATCAGCGGGTCCTTACCAATCAGGGGATGCAGAACGCCCAAGAAGATCAGCGCCATGGCAAACGGGTAAATGAAGCTCAACAGTGGCGTCGAGTAGAGGATGATTTGGGCCAGACCGAAGTTAGCGATGATGAAGGCGCCCAGGCAACTGATGGTCAAGAAGAAATGGTAGCCCAGTTTCGGGAAGCGTTCGCCCCAGTCCTGCGACAGCGCGGCCATCATGCCGATGCACGAGGTGATGCAGGCTAAGAAGGTCACGGCCCCCAAGATGGCGGTGCCGGCCAACCCGGTGTAGTGGGTCATGATTTGGGTGAAGGCGGTCCCGCCTTCGGAAGAGAGGTGCAGGTAGCTCAAACTCGACGCTCCCAACGCAATCAGGAAAATATAGATGATGGCTTCGAGGCCCATGCTGATGGTCCCAACTTTAGCCACGGCGCGGGACCGCTGGCCACTGTCGGTCAAGCCGAAGAGTTTCAAGGCGGCGATAATGGTGACGCCAAAGCCTAGGCCGGCCAGGGCGTCCATGGTGTTGTACCCCTGCAAAAAGCCGTTGATCAGGTTGCTGCCGGCACCGCTAGTGGTGGGCAGTAAGGAGATGTGGCGCAGGTCGCCCTTGATGACGAAGGCCATAAAGAAGATAAAGGCTAACAGGGCTAATAGAATCGGGTTGAGCAGTTTGCCGACATAATCGGCAATCTTACTTTGGTTGTAGGCCAGCAGGTAGGCGATACCGAAGAACAACGCGGAGAAAATCAGTAGGCCGATTTGGTCGAAGCGCTGGGGCAGAAACGGTTGAATCCCGATTGAGAAGGTCGTGGTCGCGGTCCGCGGGGAAGCAACCAGAATGCCTAGCGTCAAGTGAATCAAGATCAGGAAGAAGAGCGCGAATCGTTTACCGACCGGCGCGGCCAAATCGTAGGCGCTATTGCTGCGGGTAAGGCTGATGGCCAGAATGGAGAGTAGGGGTAACAGGATGGCGGTCAACAAGAACCCAATCGTAGCTGGCCCCCAGTTACTCGCGCTGAGTTGGCCCAGGTGAATGGGGAAGATGAGGTTGCCAGCCCCGAAGAACAGGCCGAACAGTAACGACCCTAGAATCAGATATTGATGTTTCGTTAACGTTTGTTTCATAAAAATGACCTCCTGTGAGTGGGGCGACCGATAAAAAAACGCCCTTAGCAAGTTTTTGCTAAGGACGTTATCGACGTGTGACCACCTTAATTTCCGACCACCTCACGATGATCGGCTCGAAGAGTACCGCCACCGACTGCGCACATCGACGGTGAGACTCCATTGCTGTAATGGGCGCATTCCCAGTGACCACTTCGACATTCGTCGCGGTCACGACTTGTAGCCTACTTTCGGTGATTGGTCGATTACCCCGTTTCATCCAGGTGGGGGCTCGCTGTGAATCTGGCAATCACTTACTCTGCTACGCATCGTCTTTCAAAAATATTTAAATAATTTCTATGTGCTTTATCATAAGCGCTTTTGCGCGAATGTCAATCCCTAAAATGAGATTTTTTTAATTGTTCATCGGGACTTGGCCGTCCGCAATCGATAGACTATTGTTGATTTAGCGGTATTTATACTGGGATAAACCATCGGCGTATAGTGGGAATGAATTTTATTAGCTTTTAAATGAAAAATAAATGAGAAGACAAACAAGTGTAAATGGGCGCCATAAAAGGTCACCCACTAACTAGTCGCAGTGGATGACCTGAGTTTAAACCAATTTAATTGCTGGCCCCATCGAAACCGATGAAGGTGTAATAGGGGATGCCGTTGACCAAGTAAAGACTATCGAAGGTCCCCGCGATGTTTTTCAACGAGTTTCCCCGGATATGTTGGGGTTGGTGCTGGTTGGTGATGGTCAATTTGTACTGCACGTTCCCGGTGGTGTTGACCCGCTGGAGATCAAAGCCCTTCAAGTCGTGGGCAAAGTACAGGTCGCGGTAGGGGTCGTGGAAGTCAGTCAGCGTGATTTTGGCCTGGGTGTACGGTTTTTGGTAAAAGCCCAGGTTCGCTTGAGTGTGGGCGTCGTACGTCAGGAGTTCTATGTAACCGTCCGGCGTGATGCGGATGCTGGATTGGGTAGGTTCGGCGGGACTGATGGCCGCCGCGGCACCGCCCAGATACATGTCCCCGTGACTATAGGCAATCATGTATTTAGGACAGTGCACCCGGGTGAAGGCCGACAGGTGCTGGCCCGTGATGACCGTGGGGGTGGCGTCGGTGTCGGCGACAGGGTCGACGGTGTAACCTTTGGGCTGGACCGTTTTCAACAGGTGGTAACTGAGCCGCGACGTGTAAATCAGAAGTGCTTGTTTGAGATGGCTTCCCTTTTTTTGGGTGGTCAGGTAGCCCGCTACCGTGGTGCCCTTGGGTAAGGTCAATTGTCGCTGGATGGTTTTACCAAGATGGTAGGTCGGTCGAAATTGAGCGGTCACCTTGGTGGTCCGCGTCGTTTGATAATACTGGCTTAAGTTAAGATAATCCGTGCTGGCCGTGTAATTGCCAACTTTGACGAGTGATCCCGGTACCTCCGTTTGAGCCTGAGCGGTCTCCCCACCGCCCAAAATCAGGCCCCCGAAGAGCAACGTGAGTCCCCATTTGATCCCTGTACGCATGTTTTAACGTGCCTCCTCGATTGAGTCGTTACCCCATTATACCGTTAATCCCGGCATAAAACGGGTGTTGTGACTAAAGTTGTTTCACGTGGAACATTTTGGGGTTACCGAAAAATAGAGGTTTACGAGAGTCGGATTTGCGCGTAAACTCAAGCACAATATATCGTCTTTAAACTAGTCCCGTGAGGCTAAGAAGAGGAACGGCGCCACCTGAAAAATGGGGGCAAAGACCGCTTAGCGCTAGGGCTAGACGGTCTTTTTTTGAGGCCAGAAAGGGGTTTTTCGATGCGACCAGTCATCATTGCACTAGATTTTCCCAGCCAACAACGGGCGTTAGAGTTCTTAGACCCGTTCGCCGCGACACCGAACCTGTTCGTGAAAGTGGGGATGGAACTGTTTTACACGGCGGGTCCCCAGATTTTACAAGCACTCCGGGACCGGCAGATTCAAGTCTTTCTGGATTTAAAATGTTACGACATCCCCCATACTGTGGAACAGACCATGCGACAGTTGGGCCGCCAGGGGGTGGCGATGGTCACGATTCACGCCGCTGGTGGGGCGGCGATGATCCAAGCCGCAAAACGCGGACTCTTGGCCGGCAGTCAAGACGCTGGCGTGGCGCCCGCCAAGTTGCTGGCGGTCACCCAGTTGACCTCGACGTCGGAAGCGCAGATGCAAGCCGAACAACTGGTCACCACGGATTTACTCACGTCGGTCAAACACCTGGCGCACTTGGCGTGGCAAAACGGGGCGGACGGCGTCATCGCCGCCGCGCTCGAAGACCCGACCATCCACGATGCGACCAGCCCGGACTTTTGGTGCATCAACCCGGGCATCCGCTTGGCGACTAATGCGACCGATGACCAACAACGGGTGGTCACCCCGCAAAGAGCAGCCGAATTGGGCAGTAACGGGCTCGTGGTGGGGCGACCCATCACGCAAGCGGCGGATCCATTGGCCGCGTACCACCAAATTTTACAAGAATGGGGAGCGATTCAATGACAACACGCGCAGCACAAATTGCAGCGGACTTACTAGACATTCAGGCGGTCACCTTGCGGCCCAGCCAGCCCTTCTTGTGGGCCAGTGGTTTACATGCGCCCATTTACACGGATAATCGGCGGACCATCGCCTTTCCCAAGGTGCGGACCCACATTGCGGACGGTCTGGCAGAGCTGATTCACGATAACTATCCTGACGCCACCGTGATTGGCGGCGTGGCGACCGCCGGGATTCCTCACGCGGCGCTGGTCGCTGAGAGGCTGAATTTGCCGATGACTTATGTGCGGGCCAAGCCCAAGGACCACGGGACGGGCAAACAAATTGAAGGCGAATTGTCCGCTAGCGACCAAGTCGTCTTGATTGATGACCTGATTTCGACCGGGGGCAGTGTCTTGGGGGCGGCTAAGGCCGTCCAGCAAGCTGGCGCTACCGTCCTAGGCATCGTCGCCATCTTCTCCTATGATTTGCCGGACAGCGTCACCAACTTTCAAGCGGCGGGACTGACGTTGACCACGCTGACGACCTACCATGACTTAGTGGCGGTGGCCGAAGCGACCGATCAATTCACGGCGGCCGAAATTGCCTCACTCCGGGCCTGGCACGAGGACCCCTGGCACTGGATTGGCACCACGAATGGCTAACTAAAAAATTGGCGATAACACCAAGCCGTGTGCCCCACTGCCTGAAATAAGGCGGCGGGGCACACGGCTTTTTCGTGCATAAAATTTCCCGGGACATAGATTGGATGACCCATTTTTAAAATGGCGTGACTTAATTAACGACTAATTAGTTATTTTGAGCGACATAGGCGTGGCGGTAGTCGGCGGACCCGTCAAACTGGTTGTAGACGACGCCTTTAACCTGGGGATTGACCAGGATATTGGTACGTGCGTCGTACAGTGGGGTGACGGCTTGGTCGTGCATGGCGGTTTGGGCCGCCTTGACCAGGTCTTGGTAGCGTTGGGCGGGCTTTAAGGCGTCTGCGCCCTCGGCCTTGGTCAACGCTGCGTCGTAGGTGGCGCTGTGGTAGTGGCCCATGTTGGAATTGTTATCCGATTTCAGAATTTGCAGCGACTCGATTGGGTCGGCGTAGTCCATGCCCCAACTGGTCAGGTTTGCTTGAAAGTTCCCCTTTGAAACGGCGCTTAACATGGACGGGAACGGCACGGCCTTGACGTCAACGTTGAGGCCCTTTAACTTATCGTTGAGTGTCCCTTGGATGAATTCGGCCAGTTGCTTGGTCGTGTCATCGTCGGCGCAGATCAGGGTCAGGTTAATCTTGGAACGGTGCAACCGTTTCAGGGCCGTTTGGAAATGTTGTTGGGCTTGCTTGGGCGCGTAGTCGGCGGTTTGAGCGACCGTGGCGTCCTGGGTGAAGTCGTGGCCGGTTTTTGGCGCCGTCTGCATGTGCCGCACGGCAAAGGTGTGGGCCGGCAACGACCCGTTACGCAGGAACTTTTGGGTCAATTGTTGTCGGTTGATGGCCAGAGAAATGGCGGTCCGCAGATTGCGGTTGGCGGCGGTGGTGTCCTGCTGGTTGTACTGGATGAAGCCGATTCGGCCGGAAGCCAGCGTTTTGAGGTTACTATTGTGTTGGTTTTGGCGGGTCTGTTCGCCGTCGAGGGTCACGGCATCTAACTTCTTAGATTGAAACAGGTTATACGACGTGGCGCTGGACTTGATGACCCGGTAGTTGAGCTGGTTGAGTTTGATAGCCTGCTTGTCGCGATAGGTCGGGTTCTTTTTGAGCGTCCAGGTGTCACCGGTTCCGTTCCACTTGGTGACCTTAAACGGCCCGTTATAGACGGTCGTTTGGGCGGAAGAGCCGTAGCGTTTGCCGTACTTTTGCACGGCACGTTGGTTGAGCGGATAGAAGGTCGTGCTGGCTAAAATGACTTTGAAGTACGACGTCGGTTGGGCTAGGGTAATTTTAAGTTGGTGCTTACCCGTAGCTTTAACGCCAAGAGCGCTAGGTTGTTTCTTTCCGGCCGCAACGGCATTCGCGTTTTTGATTTTGGAGAACTGGTAGGTGAATTCGGACTTCGACTTGGGGTCAAGCGTTCGTCTCCAGGAATAAACGAAGTCCTGGGCGGTCACGGGATCGCCGTTGCTCCAACGGCCGGTCGACTTGAGGTCGATGGTGTAGACAGTCCCGTCATGCGAGACCGTGGTCTTCTTGGCCAGGGCGTTTTCCGGTTGACTCTTGGCGTTGAGCCGAAACAACCCTTCGCCGACCTGGGCCAGCTGGCCGCTGGAGACGTTGTCGGTGATGTGGGCGACATCTAAGCTGGTGATGGGAGACGCTTCGTACAGATTCAAGTCCTGGGCGACGGTGGACTTGGTGGTTTGCGAGTGGGCCCTAACGGCGAAGACCCCGCCAAGAACCACGATGAGGCCGGCTAAAACTAAAGTGGAACGTTTGGTTAAGATGCTCATAATGTTTACCTCCAAATAGGTGTGACTGTAGCGTAAACAACATTAGTGAGCTTGGCCATCGTTTGATCATATGTAAAGTCCTCCTCGATTAATAAGGGTAAACAAAAACCGTCCTTAACAGCCAATGCGTTAAGGACGGTCAATTTAACCGCGGTACCACCTTAATTGGACGAAGACTGGTCACCCAGCCACCGTCCCCCTCACAGGAGACCAACATCTCCCTGACAACTGACGTATGTCGCACGTCTTTCCGTACTCGATAACCTTTCGGGAAAGCCCTCGGTGGTCCATTTACTGACTAGTCTCCGGCCGTACTCGCAGCAACGACGGCTCTCTAAACGGGCATGATCAGCTTGATCTCCACTTCAATGGTTTGTTTCGGACGATTCTTGAATTGAGGCTAGTGTACCCCCGGAAATCAGGGGGTGTCAAGGGATAAAATTAACTGCTGATGAGAAAAATGTGGGGCCTATATAGAAAGAAACTGACGAAAGTTTTTTCAAAGATGAATTAAGTGTTTTCTGTTATTAATAACAATATGTACACTGCCCAACACGGCAGTGTACGTATTTTCAGTGGCAAGTAAACCCACTATTTCTTTTTGGTATTCAAATTCTCGTGCGTAATGGCTTCAATGTAGGCCTTGGCCAGCTTCGCGCGATGTTTCTTTAAGTTGCGGTAATCGTGTTTGCTGGTGATGAATCCGGATTCGACCAAACTGTAGTCGATGCCGCGGTGTCGTAAGACGTTACAGTTGTGTAAGTCAGTCCGAAAACTGTAGCCGCGGTAGGCACGATTTAAACCAATGTATTTTTTGATGACCTGGGCTAAGCGTTTGTCCCGTTTGTTGGGATGGCGTTTGTGGATGATGACGTGACCGCCCTGGCCCCCAGCGGCATCCAGATGGAACATGATGACCGTGGTATGTTTGTTGATCTTATACGATCCCTTGTGATGATAAAGGGTGTCCGAGACCAGATTCTTTTTCGGATTGTAAAAGGTGACCTTGCTATGCTTGACCTGCTTGGCGTACTTGCGGAGTTGCGGTAATAAGACTTTCCGCAACGCCTTAGCTTCAGTGGTCCCGTTTCCCCGAGCCCCTGGATCGCCGGCACCGTGTCCCATGACGATGAGGTAATGGTGCGGTTTCTTGGTTGACTTCTTCACGGCTTTTTTGACCTTTTTCGTAGTGGTCGTGGTCTTAGTGGCGGTCGTTGCGGCTTGGGCGGTGGTGGTGAGAGCAAATCCCGCGATCAGCGGGAGTAACAGGCTGGCTACAACGACGATTGGTTTCCATTTTTTCATGTTGGCGCGCTCCTATGGGATGACATTTAACGAACAAAATATCACTTAATCTAAACTATACTGACAATTAATTATAATCTCTTTTGATAAAAACCGCAAAGCGTGGGGTCAATTGCCCGAAAAACCGCCACCGAGTAGACGCTTGCGGTGGCGGTTTAAGAGAATATTGACTTTAGGCGTGCACGGTCAGGTTTTTCGGGGTAATCCCGGTCACCACGGGATGGTCGTGGAAATAGTTTTGGACTAACGCGGCCATGTCCGAGTTGACTTCCCGAATGATTTTATTGGCTTGAAACATCGGGTATTGTCCGCCGCCGTGACCGCGGTACTGGTTCATGACGATGGTCAGTTCCTGGTCGGCACGAACCGGATCACCGTGGTAGCGTAACCGCACTAACCGGTGACCGACGGGTTGGCGGAGGTCGAAGGTGTAGTCGATGCCGTCGTAAACGTCGTAGTTGTAAAGTTGCGTTTTGGGATGGATGAATGACGGTGTGACTTCGACGCGTCCATCCGGCTGGACCGTAAAGAAACTGGCGCAGCGTTCGAGGGCCGCGCGGAGGTCTTGACCCGTGATGCGTTCAACCACCAAAGTGTTGGGGTACGGGTAACTGTTCAACAATTGCCGGCGCGTCACGGTGGCTTGTAAGCCTAAAACGTCGTCGTTGAAGAGGGCGGTCGCGGCGATGTCGGCGTGACCGGCCATCATTTCGACTCGGTTGATGAATTCCAAATACGGGTGGCCGTGAAGCCGGGCGGCCAGGTGGTCGGTCACGGCCATGCTAGCGCCGGTCAACTTGCCGATGGGCTGGTCGAGCCAGTCTTGGACGTGGTGCTCCAGCGCAATCGTTTGGGCGCTCATCAGCGGGTCCGGCACGGCAGCGGCCGTTGAATGGAGCGTGGCGCTACTGGAAACGACGTGGTGGTCGACCACCTCGAGGGTGATTTCACCCACCGCCACGGCCTTGTCGCCCGGTTGAGTGGTCGGCACACCGTGGTAGACGCCAGCGATTTGCCGGTGTTGGTGACCGGTCAACAGCGCATCGATACCGGGGACCTGGGTCAATAATCGAAAACCTTCGTCCTCGCCAGTATCCCGTTCGGTCGGGGTCCCAGTCTTCAGGTCGGCTTCAAAACCGCCGTGGTAGGCCACCACGACCACATCGGCCAAATCATGAAGTTTCGAGACCCAGCGTTGCGCCGTGGCCACGGCCGATTGAAAGTTTAGTCCGGGAATGTGGCTCGGCACTTCCCAGACGGGGACATAGGTGGTGGTCAAGCCCAGGACCGCGACTTTCAAGCCCTTTTGTTCGAAAATCTGGTAGGGCGCATCGCTGATGTCTTGGTCGTGAGCGCCCGCGATATTGGCCGCTAGAACGGGAAAGTCGCGTCCCGCTTGACTGGCCCGCAGGTAGGGTAACCCGTAGTTGAAGTCGTGGTTGCCCAAGATACTGGCATCGTAGTGCAACGCGTTGAGTAACTTGGCATAGATTGGGGCTTGTTGGGGCGCCTGGGTGGCCAGGTAGCTGGCAAAGGACGAGCCTTGGATCCAGTCGCCTAAGTCTAGCGTCAACGTGACCGCGTCCGGGTCGGCTTGCTGGAGCTGACGAATCAACGTTGCCGCCCGTAACCAGCCATAAGGACGGCGGTCGGCGGGACTACTATAGTTGGTTGGGTAGAGGTACCCGTGAACATCACTGGTCGAAATGAGCTTTAAACGCGTCATTAAATCAACTTCTTTCGTAGTTGTTCGGATAACGAATCAATGCATAAAACCATAACGATGATCCCTAAAAGAATAATCCCCACGCGGGGCCAGTTCCGGGTCTGAATCGCAAAAATCATGGGCGTTCCGATCCCGCCGGCACCCACCATCCCTAAGATGGAAGCGGACCGCACGGCGATTTCGAACCGGTAGAGAGTGTACGAGATGAACTCGGGCATGATGGTCGGCATGGTCGCCAGCGTAAAGATCTCGCTGCGATTGCCCCCGGAACTCAAAATGGCTTCTTCGGCGCCGCGGTCCATGTTTTCTAGCGATTCACTGAAGAGCTTGCCCAGCATCCCAATCGAGTGGATACTGACGGCCAAGACCCCGGCGTAGGATCCCGGCCCCACGGCCTTGATGAACATGATGGCTAAGACGATTTCCGGGAAGGTCCGAATCAGGGTCAAAACGACCTTACCACTCCCGGAGCGTAAGTGGGCCCATTCGTGCTCGGTTCGGGCGGACCAGAAGGCAAACGGCACGCTGATGATAGCCGACACGAAGGTCTTTGGATAATCAAAGACACCAGGTCTTCACCACTGCCGTTATAGACGTAGGCCCAATCGGGGTGGGCTAAGCCGGCCAGAATCGAGCGGGAGACGCTCCCGGCCGATTCTTGAATCCCGGTGAAGTGTAGCCCGCCAACGGCCCAGCCGTAAACGATGGCCACGAGGACCAGCCACAAGAGCCAGCGCCAGCGATGCCAAAGATTGTTGGGCAAAGGATGGTGCGAGAGTGTGGTTTGCATTACAACAGAACCCTCCTTAGGTGGTTACTCAAGCCGTCGATAATCAAGACGACGACCAGCGTCGCCAGGATAATGACGGCCGTGGCACCATAGTTGAATTCGCCCAGCGAGCGTTGGAGGTAGACCCCGATTCCCCCGGCCCCTAAATACCCCAGGACGGTCGAGGCCCGTACATTGATTTCTAAGGTGTAGAGGAAGTAGCTGACGAATTGGTTCAAAATTTGCGGTAAAACGGCGTACCAAATCAAGGTCACCTTGCTGGCGCCCACGGATTTCAAAGCTTCCAGCGGCCCCATGTCGATGGTCTCGATGACTTCGTAGAAGAGTTTGGAGACCATCCCGAACGAGAAAATCGCCAAGGTGACGACCCCGGCGGTGGACCCGATGCCGAAGATGGCCACGAAGATGGCGGCCATTAATAAATCGGGCAGGGTCCGCACCAGGTCCAAGAAAAACCGAATCAGGTTACGTAAAATCTGGTTAGTGACCAAGTTGCTGGCCGCAAGTAAGGAAAATGGCACCGCCAGTGCGGCCCCAATCGTGGTCCCCAACAGCGCCATTTGGATGGTCTCGTAAAGCGGTTGGATAATGATTTTGGTATAAGCCCAGGTGGGGTGCGACATTTGACCCAGTAAGGCAAAGAATTGATCGATATTGGCTAAGAAGATGCTAAAGTTAGCCCCCGTCATGATGGATGACGCCACGAGTAGCGCGATTAACAGGGCGCTCCACCCAATCGCCGCCACGTGGTAGCGTTGGGTCCAGGGGCGGTGGGGCACTTCTGGATTTGCCATGCAAAACCCTCCTAAAGGTTAGTTATAGATTTGGTCGAGGTTAGCTTCGGTGACGTTGGCGATGGGCTCATCGTAGACCAGTTCACCGGCGCGTAACCCAATGATACGGTCCGCGTATTGACGGGCAATGGCGACCGAGTGCAAGTTGACGATGACCGTGATGCCGTCTTCGCGGTTCAGGCGTTTGAGTGTATCCATCACGTCCTTAGACGTCCGCGGGTCTAGTGAGGCCACGGGTTCGTCGGCCAAGATGATGTGCGGGTCTTGCATCAGGGTGCGGGCGATGGCGACCCGTTGTTGTTGGCCCCCGGACAGTTCGTCGGCCCGGGCAAAGATCTTGGGCGTCAGACTGACCCGGTCGAGGGCTTGGACGACGCGTTGGTGGTCGTGGGCACTAAAGAGGCCTAGCACACATTTCCAAGTCGGGTAGTAGCCGACCAACCCGGACAGGACATTTTTTTCCACACTGGAACGTTTGACTAAGTTGAAGTTTTGAAAAATCATGCCAATGTGGCAACGTAACTGTCGCAGGGCCTTGCCCTTATAGGCACTGATGGCTTCGTTGTCGATTTGAATCTCGCCGGAGGAAATCTCGTGAAGCCGGTTGATAGTCCGTAGCAGGGTGCTTTTCCCGGCCCCGGATAAGCCGACGACGACTAAGAATTGGCCGCGGGGGATGTCGAAATTGATGTCTTTTAAGCCAACGGTGCCGTTGGCGTAAACCTTGTTGACGTGACGAAACGAAATGATTGAATCGGTAGCGGGTTGCGTGGCTGCCATGGTGTTGCCTCCTTGAAAAATAATGGGAACCTGGTAAAAAAGTAGCCAAGGGACGGGCCCTTCGCTACTTTTAGTGAGCCGCTTATTTGTTTAATTCGGCGGCCTTTTTATCGTATTGACGGATGATATCAAAGTTACTGTCCTTAGAGTCAACGTAACCTTCGTGGGAGTATACGCTAGAAATGATGGCGTGGCCCTTCTTGGTCTTGGCGATGGCCTTAAAGGCGTTGGCCACCTTTTGTTGCCACTTGGCGTTCATGTCGCCACGGACGGTGATAGTGTCGTTAGGAATCTTACCAGTCGTGTAGATGGGTGTCAGCTTTTGGTAGATATCCTTGGCATCCTTCTTGACGATGGCTCGGGCGCCTTGGAAAACAAAGGCCGCGTCGGTGTTCTTGTTATAGACGGAAAGAGCGCCTTGGTCATGCCCTTTCACTTGCACGGTCTTGATGTGGTCCTTGTTGATGTTGACCCCGTGTTCCAACATTTCAACGGCCGGGAAGATCCAACCCGACGTCGACGTGGTGTCTTGCACGGCAATCTTCTTGCCCTTCAAGTCCTTTAAATTCTTAATGCCGCTATCTTTGCGCACTAAGATTTCAGACCGGTAGTAGTTGACCAATTGCTTGGTCGTCTGGTCGTTAGGTTCCTTCAACCCGTACCGTTGGGCTTGTAATAGGACCTTGTCCTTGTATTGCTTGTGAGCCAGAACGTAGGCGTCAGGTGGTAAGAAGCCGACGTCGACCTTTTTGGATCCCATGGCTTCCACGATAGTGTTGTAGTCGGTGGAGACGCTGACCTTCACGGGGATGCCGAGTTGTTTCTTCAACAGGCCTTCCAAGGGCTTGGCTTTGGCTTCCAGCGTGCCGGCGTTTTGGGACGGCACGAATTCGACCGTCAGTTGCTTGGGACTATAGCCCGCCGAACTGGATGAACTGGTGGCACTAGTTGTTTTCCCACACCCGAACAAGGTTAGGGGCAGGGCTAATAGGGCTAAGCCTAAAACGAGATGTTTGGCCTGACCACGTAACTGCATGTGACTCACTCCTCAAATATGTCGTGTAGTAAAGCTTGATTCTCATTAAGTTTAGCAAATAACCGAACGATTTCAACGTTTTTCGTTTAGAAATTTCGATATTTATTTAATTATATTGCAAAAAATGACTTTGTAGTCACTAGTAAAACGTAAAACTAGAACATTAAGAAATCCCTTGCATAAATATATTTATAATCAGTGGCTTGACCAGGTCAGTTTGCCCAAAATCAAACCGATTGATAATTTAATTATTAATAATAAAAATGCTTATAGCCACTTAGTCGCAGGTTATTTCGAAACTTAGGGGCCGAAAAATCGGGGCAAGTGCGCTATGATAAAGAAGACTGTACTATTGAAACGCGGTGCGGGCAGGACCCGCTACCGCGATTAAAGGAGTTTTTTTGTGACCCAACCGATTACAACGATTTATGATCCCCAGGTGCCAACGCTGTTGATGGCACTGCATCCGAAAGCCACTACGGCCGTGTTATCCGGTCATAAGATTGTCGAGTTTCGCAAACGCTTTTTCCCGCAGGCGTTTCAGGCCTTCGTCTACACCACTGGTCGCGGCGTGCAATTTTTCATGCGTTGCGACGCAGCCCACCAAGGGACGCCGGCGACGTTGGCGAAGTTTGGCAATATGATGCAACACGACACCTTCGCGGCGACCATGGGGTACTTTCAAGACAAAACCAGTGGCCTGGCAATTCCTATCACGGCCACGTATCGACTCGCCCACACCGTGACGCTGCCCGACCTGCGCGCCGTGGTGCCGACCGTGACCATTCCGCGGGGCTATCTACGCTTAGACCAGCCGGAACGAGCCGACCTATTGACTTTTCTAACTCAGCAGCCCTACAACCTCCAACGGCAGGTCGACTGGCAACGCCGCCAACCGATGGTGCAAGCTCTATTTTCTTAAAATTTCGCTGGTCAAATTGGTTTGCATTTTCGTGGCAACTGCGGTACTCTTAATCTGTCAGTTAAGAATCATTCTAATTTAGAGGAGGCTTTTGATGTCAAAAGAACGAATCGTGATTGTGGGTGCTTCCCATGGGGGCCACCAAGCAATCTTAGAATCACTCAGTCGTTACAACGATGTTGACATTACGTTATTTGAAGCGGGGGATTTCATCTCCTTCATGTCATGTGGGATGGAACTCTACTTGGAAAACAGCGTGACCGACGTTAACGACGTTCGTAATTTCAGCGCTGATGACTTTCCACAGCCGAACGTCCACGTCTTAGACCGGCATGAGGTCACTAAGATCAACGCTGATCAAAAGACCGTGACGGTAGTGGACCACGCCAAGAACGAAACGCTGGACCAACCGTATGACAAGTTGATCTTGAGTTCTGGCGTGACACCCAAATCCTTACCCGTTCCGGGGACCGACCTGGACAACGTCTTTCTGATGCGGGGCAAGGATTGGGCCTTAAAGATTAAAGAAAAACTGGCCGACCCAGCCGTTAAGAACATGACTATTATCGGTGCCGGCTACATCGGTATCGAAGCGGCCGAAGCCAGTCGCAAGGCGGGCAAGAACGTCACCTTAATGGACGTCATCGACCGGCCATTGGGGACTTATCTGGACAGCGAAATGACCGACATCTTGGCCAAAAAGTTGACCGACGAAGGCATTCACTTACAAATGAATGCTAAGATTACCGCCTACACCGGTGACAAGGCCGTGCAAACGGTCCAAACCACCGACAGCGACGTTGCCAGTGACGTGGTCATTCAAGCGGCCGGTGTCCAACCAAACACCGACTGGTTGAAGGGCACTATCGACTTGGACAACCGTGGTTGGATCAAGGTCGACAACTACTTACGGACGAACTTACCCGACGTTTACGCCATCGGGGACGCCACGTTAGCGTACTCGATTCCGGCCCAAACCAAGGTGCCGATTGCTTTGGCTACGGTTGCGCGGCGTGAAGCCCGTTACGTGGTCAAGCACTTATTCGAGAAGCAACCCGCTGAACCCTTCAAGGGCTTAGTTGGTTCCTCCGCTTTGAGTGTCTTTGACGACCACTTTGCCGAAAGTGGCTTGAATTCCTTTACCGCCAAGCGCGCTGGTGTGACGTTGGCCAAGGACTTCTACCACACCACCTTGCGGCCAAAGTACGTGCCAAGTGACAAGGGCAACCCGGACGTTTACGTTCAGTTGTTCTTCAACCCAACGACGCACGTGTTATTAGGGGGTGCCGTCTTATCCTCTTACGACATCACCGCTCAAGGCAACGTGATTGCCTTAGCCGTGCAACATGGTCTGCGGCTAGAAGACTTAGCCGAAGCCGACTTCTTCTTCCAACCAGGCTTCGACCGGCAATGGAGCCTCTTGAACCTGGCGGCCCAACATGCCTTAGGTGAGGAACCCTTCACGTACTAAAATTTAACTTTAGGACACATTAAAAAGGATGCTTAGTGGCTACGGAGGTAGTCACTAAGCATCCTTTTCGATTAGCTAAATACTTGGTAGAGTAACGTGGCCGCCGTGGCTCCAGCAATTGGCGCCACGATGGGCACCCAACTGTAACCGAATTGCGAACCACCCTTATACTTGAACGGCCACAACGCGTGTAGCGGGCGTGGACCTAAGTCCCGGGCTGGGTTCAAGGCGGGTCCGGTCGGGCCCCCGAAGGAGATGACCAGACACATCACCAGAAAGCCCAGGCCGATGAAATCGGCGCGCGGGTCGAGTTTGTCGGCCGTCATGAAGACCGCCCCTAAGACTAAAAGGAAGGTCCCGATAAATTCGGTGATAAACCCGTTCAGTTTACTGTCGGCCGCGTCGATGGTGGCGAAGGTGCCCAGAATGGCTTCGGCATCTTCGGTCTTGTCGTAGTACGGCTTGTAGGCCAAGACGATGGCCAGTTGGCCGACGATGGCGCCGAGTAGTTGCGCCACTATGTAGGGAAGGACCTCACCCCAGGCAAAGTTGCCGACTACCGCTTGGGCGATGGTCATGGCCGGGTTGATTTGGGCGCCAGAGATGGTGCCGAACATCAGCGCCGGAATCATGACCCCGATGCCGATCAAGACCCAGCCACCGTGGTAACCCTTGGTACCTTTGAGCTCAACGTTAGCTACGGATCCGTTTCCTAAACCGACCATGATAGCAGTCCCGAGGAACTCGGCGAAACAGCGAATCAATAATGAATAGTGCATGTGCAATTTAAACCCCATTTAATTTTTTCTACCACTCAGTGAACAAGCGTTTTCGTGAGAAAGCGTGGGTGAAACAGCAGCATTTCTAATCATACGCTTAATGCCGGGCGTTTTCAGCAATATTTTCAAACTAAAGCGCTTCTTTGTGAAAATTAAGGGGCTGGGGGCCAGGAGACGAAAAATACCGACCGGTGGCGACAATCACCGGTCGCCTGTAGTACAATAATCATGGAAGTAAATGTAAACGCTTTATAAACTTGAAAAGGAGGTCTTATTGTTGCAAGCTGATTTGAAATGGTTAGATGATCCGCAGACTTACCGGGTCAACCAGTTACCCGCGCACAGTGACCACCGCTACTACCGGTCCGTGGCTGAAGTGCAGGCGCAGCAAAGCAGCTTTGTTCAAAGCCTGGACGGGACCTGGCGTTTCGCCTTTGCGCAAACGCCCAGCGAGCGGCCGGTAGGTTTTGAACAGCCGGATTATGACCATCATGATTTTAACGAGATCCAGGTGCCGGGACACATCGAGTTAGCCGGTTATGGTCAGCTCCATTACACCAATACGCTGTACCCGTGGGAAGGAAAGGCTTATCGACGTCCGGCCTACACCTTAGGTGACACCACCGGGATGCCGGGGATGTTTAGCCAGGGGGCTGACAACACGGTCGGCGCCTATCTCAAAGCCTTCACCCTGAACCCCGAGCTCCAGGGACACCGAGTGGTCATTCAATTCGACGGGGTCGAAGAAGCCATGTACCTGTGGCTCAACGGTCACTTCATCGGCTATGCCGAAGACAGTTTCAGCCAGTCGGAATTTGACCTGACGCCGTACTTACAAGCCGGCAAAAATCTACTCGCGGTCGAGGTCTTTAAGCGCAGTACCGCGGCCTTCTTGGAAGACCAGGACTTCTTCCGTTTTTCTGGTATTTTTCGCAGCGTGCGGCTAGTTGCCCAACCGACCGTACACGTCAACGACCTGACGATTCGAGCCAACGTGTTGGACGATCTGACGACCGGAGACTTTAATTTGCGCCTCAAGTTGAATGATGATGCGGCGCAAGCTCAGGCGCAGGTCAGAGTCATGTTGCAAACTGACGACCACGTGGTCATTGACCAGACGCTGCCCGTCAAGGCCGAAGTGCACGTCGACCACGTCTCAGTCCCCAACGTTCATTTATGGGACCATCAGGATCCATTCCTTTACCAATTACGTCTGGAAGTCCTGGACGCCACGGGAAAGATTTTAGAGGTCATCCCCTATGGTGTTGGTTTCCGGCGTGTCGAACTCAAGGACAAGGTCATGCAGTTGAATGGTCACCGCATTATTTTAAACGGCGTCAACCGCCACGAATGGGATGCTAAGCGCGGTCGCAGTGTGACCTTGGCCGATATGCGATACGATCTGCAAGTCTTTGAGGCCCACCACATCAACGCAGTGCGGACTTGTCATTATCCGGACCAGATTATCTGGTACTACCTGTGTGATCAAAACGGTATTTACATGATGGCCGAAAACAATTTGGAGACCCATGGGACCTGGCAAAAAATGGGCGCCGTGGAAGCTTCTGATAACGTTCCCGGGTCACTGCCACAATGGCAGGGGGCGGTCTTGGACCGGGCCCGGAGTAATTACCAGGCCTTCAAGAATCATCCGGCAATCCTCTTCTGGTCATTAGGCAATGAGTCCTATGCCGGCGATGACATCGCGGCGATGGATAAGTACTACCACGACCATGACCAGACACGTTTGACCCACTACGAAGGCGTTTGCCGCAACCGGGTCTACCAGGACCGCATCTCGGACATGGAAAGTATGATGTATGATCCACCCAAGGCCATTCGCGAGTACCTCGACCACGACCCGCAAAAGCCGTTCGTCAACTGTGAGTACATGCACGACATGGGCAACTCCTTAGGTGGTATGAATAGTTACACGGATCTGATTGACCAGTATCCGATGTATCAAGGCGGGTTCATCTGGGACTATATCGATCAAGCATTATTGATTGACGATGAAGTGACCGGGCGGCCAGTCCTGCGTTACGGCGGGGATTTCGACGACCGGCACTCCGACTATGAATTTTCGGGCGATGGCTTATTATTTGCGGACCGGACGCCCAAGCCCGCACTGCAGGAGGTGAGCTACTACTATGGCAAATACGACCGCTAAAGTGAACGTGGTTTATGGTGATGGGACCCTGGGATTGAACGGTTCCGGATTCCAGTACATTTTCAGTTATGAACGGGGTGGCTTGGAGTCGCTCAAGCACCACGGCAAGGAATGGCTCTACCGGGTGCCCAAGCCGACCTTTTGGCGGGCCACGACCGATAATGACCGCGGCAACCATTTCTCGGAGACCTCGGCAATGTGGCTGGGAGCGGACTTGTTCAGCACCTGCACTAAAGTCGAGGTGGCCGTGGATGATCAACCGATTCCACTGCCGATTGCGCCGGTCAACAACCAGTACACCGACCACGAACAAGCCAACAGCGTGACCGTGACCTTCACCTACACCACGGCCACCCAACCGCAGACCACCATGACGGTCAGCTACCGCGTCGATGGGACGGGAACTATCGTGGTCCACGCTCACTTTACGGGGCAAGACCGCTTGCCCGCGTTACCGGCGTTAGGGTTGCGAGTCATCATGCCGACCGCTGCTCAGGGCTTTCAGTACCAGGGCCTGTCTGGAGAAACCTACCCGGACCGGCTAGCTGGCGGCCAACCTGGGACTTATGACGTCACGGGTTTACCGGTCACGCCTTACTTAGTGCCGCAGGAATGCGGGATGCACATGACCAACAGTCAGGTCACGGTGACCCGGACGACCACGCTGAACAACGCGGATCCGGATGACGACCCATTTACCCTGACCGTGCAACAGACCAGTCAACCGTTCAATTTCAGTTGTTTGCCGTACACGGCCGAAGAATTGGAAAATGCGACCCATATCGAGGAATTGCCACCGCTGCGGCGGACGGTTCTGACCGTTTTCGGGGCCGTCCGGGGTGTTGGCGGCATCGACAGTTGGGGCGCCGACATCGAACCGCAGTACCGGTTGCCCGCCGACCGGGATTACGACTTTGAATTTGAAATCATGGGGCCTAAAGACTAGTCCTCTTATTTGTAAAAACTGCCACCTCTCACGCGTATCAACGCATGAGAGGTGGCAGCTTTTTTGATTAACCCGCTGAGACCGGGGGGACGAGGGCGCGAAACGCACTCACGATGGGCGTGTTGGCCCGGGCCGGTTTGACCATCAAGTAGGTCTGCCGGGTGAAGGGTTGGCCATCTAACGTGAGGATTTGACGGTAGCCGGTGAAGTGGTGCAACGCAATGTTTGGGACCAAAGCCCAACCGAGACCGTGGGCCACGAACGCCACGCACGAGGACAGGCTATCGACCGTGATGGTCTGGTGGGTGATGGCGGAAATGTGATGGGCCGCCAACCAACGGTGCATTTGGCCTTGGAAATGGTAGTCCGTTTTTCGGTGGATGAACGGGAGCTCTCCCAACCGGGTCAGGTCCCGTTCTTCTTTGCAGATCAGGGCGATGGGTTCGCGGGTCATCACCTGTTTATAGAGGTGCCCCGTGAATTCGCCGCGTACGATGCCGATGTCGATGTCATCGGCCTGCAGCCGTTGAAAGATGGTTCGGCTGTAGTCAATGGTGATGTTCAATTGTACCTGCGGATAGGCCCGCCGAAACGCTACCAACAGGTCTGGTAACCCATATTGAGCATAATTGACGGAACACCCTAGATTTAAAGTCCCTTGCATGGGCAGGTCGTTTGGAGTCGCTAAAGTCTGGCGTAGTTCGGTATCGAGTTGGCGCATTTGCTTCGCTGTTTTGACCGCTAAGTTTCCCGCGGGGCTCAGCGTGATGCCCTGGTTCGACCGGATGACCAATGTTCGGTGGAGACTGGTCTCCAAGTGCTTGAGGCGTTTGGAGAGTGACGATTGGTTGATGAAGAGCAACTCGGCCGCGCGGGTAATGCTGTGGGTCCGATCGAGGGCCAGCAACATTTCGATATCTTTAGCATCCATACAAACCCATCCCTTCTTATGGTTCATTATACCCGGCCATTGCAAATCGGCCTAATCAAGTTTTACCGCCAGGCGGTTTGTGCATGGCGCCAATGCTTTTTTAACCTTTTACAGCAGCAACGACCGGTGGCTAAGATAAAGTTGTAAAGAAATTAACTTGGGAGGGAACAAGATGAAAGTAACGACGCAAGCCATTGCTGGAACGCTGGAATCAAGTGACGCACAAGTCATGATTTTACCGCATTCCGGAAGTGTGAAAGTGGAATTGACCAGTAGCGTGTTTGACCAGTACGGTGATCACATCATCGCACTCGCCAAGGACACGGCGAAGACGTTGGGCCTGGAAGATGGCCTGATTAAGATTGTCGATAAAGGGGCGTTGGACTGCACGATTAAGGCCCGGATTGAAACGGCCTTTTACCGGATGACAGGCCAAACGGCTGATTTACCTTGGGAGGTGCTCTAAATGGCTGTAACAAATCGTATTCGCCGGTCCATGATTTTCTTGAATACCCAACGGGCAGCCCTGGTTAAGGACGCGTTCGTCTACCATCCGGACTGTGTCATCTTCGACTTGGAAGATGCTGTGGCTGAAGGAGAAAAGGATTCAGCTCGGATCCAACTTTACCAAACGTTGAAGCACGTGGATTATCAGGGTGTTGAACGCTGGGTGCGGGTCAATGCGTTGGATTCGGACCTCGTCAATGAAGATATTCGCGCGGCCGTTGCCGGGGGAACCGAAGGGATTCGGTTACCGAAGACCGAAACGGCGGCGGAAGTCAAAGAAGCGTCCGCAAAGATCACCGCGGCCGAAAAAGAATTTGACCGGCCAGTCGGCAGTACCATGCTGATGGCGGCGTTGGAATCGCCATTAGGCGTGATGAACGCTTACGAAATCGCCACGGCCGATGACCGGATGATGGGGATCGCGCTCAGTGCCGGGGACTACACCCGGACCATGCACGCTAAGCGGACCGTTGCCGGGACCGAACTCTTTGGCGCCCGTTCGCAGATGTTGATTGCCGCTCGGGCAGCCGGGGTCATGGCCTTCGATACGGTCTACACCGATACCGACAACGAAGAGGGCTTCAAGAAAGAATTACAACTGATTAAGGATATGGGCTTTGATGGTAAATCCTGCATCAACCCCAAGCAAATCGGAATCACCCACGAAATCTTCAACCCATCGGCTGCCGAGATCAAGCACGCGGAACACGTGTTACAAGCGGTCAACGACAGCAAGGAAAATGGTGTCGGGGTCTTAACGGTCGACGGCAAGATGGTCGACGTGGCATGGGTCGAAGGTGCACAACGGAACTTAAAGCTGGCTAAAGCGGCCGGCATTTACAAGGGGGCACTAGTATGATTAACAAAATCGGACGCGACATCCCAGATGAATATTTAAAGAATGGTGTGGAACCGTTCCAAGGCATCTATTACCGTGACGGTTATCAATACAAGAAGGCGGCACCAACGGTTCGGGCCTACGTTAAGCCTGATGGCAACAAGTTGGTCGACTCGATCCATGATGCCGTTGTGAAGTCCGGTTTAAAGGACGGCATGACGATTTCATTCCACCACCATTTACGTGATGGGGACTACGTGGTCAACATGGTCATGAAGGAAATCCATAAGTTAGGCATCAAGGACCTGACCGTTTGTGCCACGAGTTTAGGGAAAGCGCATAATTACTTAGTCACCTGCATTGAAGATGGCACGGTCACGGGCATCTCCACCAGTGGGATTCGTGACGAAATCGGGGAAGTGGTCTCCGAAGGTAAGCTCAAACACCCGGCTGTGATCCGGTCGCACGGTGGTCGGGCCCGCGCGATTGAAGACGGCACCGTCAAGATCGACGTGGCCTTTATCGGGGCCTCGACTAGTGATGCGTACGGTAATGCCAGCGGGAAAGGTGGTAAGTCTGATACCGGGGTCTTAGCTTACGCGGACGGCGATGCCAAGTACGCCGATAAGGTCGTGGTCATCACCGATACCTTGGTCGATGGGCCGAACTTCCCAGCCAGCATCGAAGGTGTCGACGTGGACTACGTGGTCAAGGTCGACTCCATCGGGGATCCCGAAAAGATTGCGACCGGTGCCCTGCGGTTGACCAAGGACACCCGAGAACTCAACATGGCCAAAGAAGTGGCGAAATGCATATACTACTCCGGCTACTTCAAAGACGGCTTTAGTTTCCAGACCGGTGCCGGTGGCCCATCACTCGCCACGACGACCTTCCTCAAGCAATACATGGAAAAGGATCACATCAAGTGCGGTTGGGCCATGGGTGGGGTCACTGAACCCATCGTAGACCTCTTCAAAGCCGGCTACGTCAATGAAATCTTGGACGACCAGTCCTTTGACTTGGCGGCGGTTGCCTCGGCCCACACGCAAAATCACTTTGAAATTTCGGCGTCTCAGTACGCCAACCCATTCAACAAGGGCGCGTTCGTTAACCAATTAAGCTTCGTCATCTTAGGGGCGTTGGAAATTGATACGGGCTTCAACGTCAACGTGGTTCAAGGGTCCAACGGCATCTTACGGGGCGCTCCAGGTGGTCACCCAGACACGGCTGCCGGGGCTTCAGTCTCCATCATCGTTGCGCCCTTGATTCGGAGCCGGATGCCAACGGTGCGGGACAAGGTGACTTCTGTCACCACGCCAGGTGAAAGTATCGACATCGTGGTCACGGACTACGGGGTTGCAGTCAACCCACGGCGCAAGGATTTGTTAGCCGCCTTCAAGGATACCAACATTCCATTGAAGACCATCGAAGAACTGCGTGATTTGGCTTACCAATATGCCGGCAAAGCCAAAGCCAGTCGAATTTACCGACCAGGTCGTTGCCTTAGTCGAATACCGTGACGGGACCATCATCGATGCGATTCGGAAACCGAAAAGCTTAGATTAAGACCGTTGAACGGGAGGAATTAGAAAATGGCAGCAAGTACCGTAGATCTCTTCTTGACCGATCCAGCGGTGAAAAACGAGTGGCAAACGTTTCTCACATCGTTGGGGATTACGAATTTTTCGGCCAAAGAGGTCCAGCAGATCGATTTCACCATTGGTATTTACGAGGGGGACCGGTTAGTCGCGACGGGCTCTGCAGCGGGCAACGTCTTGAAATACATCGGCGTCTGCAACCAGGATGTGACCAACGGGGCGCGTTTCAACCAAATCGTCAGTGAACTGACGACCCGCCTCTTTCGGCGGGGAATCTTCCACCTGATGGTCTTCACAAAGTTGAAGTATTCGCAGAGCTTTCAGCACGTGGGTTTCACCGAGCTAACGCACTCTGCGGTAGCCGCCTTATTGGAGACCGGTAGTCCCACCGTGCAGGATTACCTGCAGAGCGTCCCCCGGCGTCGTTGAGCAAAACGGCTAAGGTCGCCGGCATCGTGATGAATGCCAACCCTTTTACCTACGGGCACTATGCCCTAATCGATCAAGCCGCCCACGAAAATGACCTGGTTTACGTTTTCGTGGTCAACACGGATGCGTCCCTGTTTCGGACCACTGAGCGGGTCAAGCTCGTCCAGCAAGGCACCGCGGCGTTTGATAACGTCGTAGTCGTCAACGGTGGGGACTACATGGTGAGTTACGCCACCTTTCCGGCGTACTTCCTACCTTCGACGACCCAAACGGTCACTTACCAGACGACCTTGGATGCGCGCCTCTTTCGGGATGAGATTGCGCCAGCCTTGAATATCACCACCCGGTATCTGGGTGCCGAGCCGTTTTCAACGACCACGGCGACTTATAACCAGGTCCTTCAACGGGAACTGCCCCCCAAAGTGGCGGTGAAAATCGTTGAGCGTCAGACGACCCAAACAAGTCAGCAAATCATCACAGCAACTCAAGTGCGGCGGGCCATTGCGGCACATAATCTGACGGGATTAGACCAGTTGGTTCCGCCTACGACACTAAGTTTCATTAAAGCCCATCAAGCTGACCTAACGACCCGAATTGACCAGGGAGCCAAGGTCGCTGGAAATTAACAACTAACAATAACGAGCTGTTCAAGACGGATTTTAGGTCTTGAACAGCTCGTTTTGGGGTCTATTTAATCGGTTTGAACTTGGTCCGCGGTCAGTCGGTGGGTAATGATTTGGGCCGTTAACCGGAATTCTTCAGGAGCTAGGGTGGGCTCATTGATGCGGGCAATGAGGCGTTCGACCGCGGTTTGGCCAATGGCCGCGATGGGTTGCTTGGCAGTGACGATGGGCTGGGGGAGAAAATCGAACCAGTCCTGGTCGTCGAAACTCCCCAGATGCACCCCATGCAGGTGGAGGTCAGGCAACTTACGCAGGACCCCGTTAGCGATGGTGTTGTCCGCTGCTAACAAGCCGTCACATTGTTGGTTGACTAGCAGTTGACGCGTCATCTGCGCCACGTTGCTGTTGTCACTACGGGCGGCTACCTCAATGGCGGGGTCAAACGCAATGCCGGCGCGCTTCAAAGCCTGGTGGTAACCAGTCAGTCGTTCGGTCGCGGTCGTGGACACGGCACTGTTGAGGATGCCGATGCGTTGAGCGCCCTGGGCTAGCATCTCGCTGACCAGCTCTTGCGTCCCACGGATGTTATCGACTAAGATGCGGTCAAAGTGCGGCACAAGTTGGGCGGGCGGCATGCGGTCAACGAAGACGGCGGGGGTGGTGCCCAACCGTGTCGCGTAGTCGGTGGCGTCTCCCGCACTGGCGATGATGATACCGGCCGCTTGTTTTTCGAGCATCAGATCAATGGCATCGGCTTCGCGGTCCAAGTGTTCGTCGGTGTTGACCAGCAGGACGTTGTATCCGGCTTGGGCAGCCGTGTCTTCGATGGCACGGCTGATTTTGGTGAAGAAGTTGTTGAGAATGTCGGGAATGATCACACCCAAGGTATTGGTGCGTTGCGTACGAATACTGCGGGCCAACCCGTTGGGATGATAGCCCAAATCCTGTGCGAGTTGGCGGATTCGTCGACGCGTCGCGGGTTTGACTTGGGGACTATCGTTTAGGGCCCGCGAAACGGTCGCTTCGGAAACGCCAGCTTGAGCCGCGACCGTTTTAATGGTGACTTTAGGTGCCATAGGACTACCTCCTTGTTATTAATAATAACTAATTATAAAAATGCATAAAATAAGTGCGTATTAGTTGATCACTGGTGCACAACCTCTATGGTAGCGTGCCAAGGACGGTAACGTCAACTCAGGGGAACTGGGGATTGACAATGGTTGCCAGGAACGCGTAAGGTGGATAAGTCCATTAAATTTAAGGAGGAATTTCGATGCCGGATATGCATTTTAGCCAGTACATCGCAGGAATTTATCGGCGGTCGAAAAACGAGACCAATCGGCAACTGACAGCCTTGAATATCCGCGCCACGCAAAGTGACCTGATGATGTTCATCGCGGAGCACCCTGGACGGCAACAGCAACAAATCGCTCGAGAAATGAGCGTGGATGCGAGCTTATTGGCCCGTGATCTGACCGTTCTGACCCAAAAAGGCTGGGTGACCCGGACCCCGTCGACTACGGATGGGCGGGCCAAGGAAATCACCCTGACGGCGACGGGGCAACGTGTCGCGACCCAGTTGACTACAACCATGACGGCTTGGTGGCAACAACTGATGCAAGCTGCCGGGGTAGCGGCGCCGGAACTTGACCGACAACTTGCCACGGTTTATCGGACCTTGATTGCCCGGGAGCGTGACGTATGATCCGGTGGTATCTGAAACACATCATTCTATTGTTACTGGGGATCTTCTTAATGGCAGCTAGCGTCGAGTTAGCGAAGTTGGCAGGATTGGGAACGTCGCCCATCTCAAGTATCCCCAACGTGGGCAGCCTCTTGACGCCGCTGACGATTGGTCAGGTGACCATCATCTTTATGGTGGTGCTTATCGCCTTAGAATGGGCGATCTTACGCCGTGAGTTTGGCTGGGGGAACACTACCCTCGGCAGTGTTCGGCACGCTGATTGACGGCTGTATGCGGTTGTTTCACGCCCTGCAACCGGTCGTCTACTGGCAACAGCTAGGGCTTACCCTCATCAGCCTGGTAGTTCTGGCCCTGGGCGTCTTCTTAGAGGTCAACTCGCGGACGTTGGTAATGGCCGGTGAGGGCATCGCGGCGGCCGTTTCCTTGCGGACTCACCGCCCGTTTGGCACCATGAAGGTCCGCTGTGACCTGGCCATGGTGGTGGGGGCCGTGGCGTTGGTGTTATTGGGCGCGCACAGCTTGATTGGCGTGCGGGAAGGGACCGTGTTGTCCGCCATTCTCACCGGACGCTTGGTCAATGGAATCACGACGTATTTTCCCCGCCTGACCGCGTGGGTCCAAGATTAAGGGGACTCATTTAGAAAAAAATACAAAAAAGGGTTGCGCCACTCATGGGTTCAATGCTAAAATTATTATCTGTTGGGTCAGTGATGACGCACACTCATTGGGCTATAGCCAAGTGGTAAGGCAACGGGTTTTGATCCCGTGATGCGCTGGTTCGAACCCAGCTAGCCCAATCAAAGCGAGAGATGCCGTTCGAGGAAAATTCCTTGAGCGTTTTTTTTTAGCCATTTTTAACCGCTGTCTGATGCCAACCCAGACCTAAAAGGACCACCCGCAACAGTTGCGGGTGGTCCTTTTTAAGGCGCTAGTTAGCTTTTTGAGCTAACGAACCTTGTTATTTTGTGGCGTCAAATTGGTAACTGGAGCTGTAGAACGGTACCCGGTAAGCCCGGTAAGCGTATGCCTTGGAACTGGCATTCTTCATCGTGACGTTGAAGACTTGCTTGCCTGACTTGGTGACTTCGATGACGTTACTTTCAGCACCTTTGTGCTTGTATCCAAAGTCGATTAAGACGTTGTTGTTTGGTTGCTTTTCAGCGTACCCGATAACGGACGTGAAGTTGTCCTTGCCCAGAGACTTCCCATAGGCCCAAGTTTGGTCGATGGTCATCTTCTTACTGTTAACGTGATACTCAACCGCTTGAGAGTATTTACCTGACGTCTTCTTGTTCCCGTTCGTAACATCGATATTGTTATCGTACAACATGATGTTTTCGCTGGAAGCCTTGGCGCCGTTACCGTTGTTCAACAGGTATAACCCGTGTTGACCACCGGTGATGGTCGTCCCCTTAGTAGGCTTCAAGAGATATTGCCGGTAAGCCTTTGGCCAGCTCGACTTCTTCTTCCCACTGTAAATCCACTTGATGTGGTTGGTCTTGTAATCGAGCTTCATAATCATATCTTGATTCCGACTGGAGATAATGATACTCTTGTCATTCTTATCATAATCGACGGCGTTTTGGTGGAGCCAATCGACCTTACCATCGGATCCCTTCTTGTAAGAAGACCACATGGACTTCGGCAAGAGCTTCTTCATGTCGATGACCTTCACGATCTTCCCAGTCTTGTGGTTGACCTCAATCATAGTGTCTTCCTTGTACTTCGATCCGTCGGAGACCGTGGCTAAGAAGTTATGGTTGGGTAATTCAAGCAAGTCATGGTGAATAACCGTAGTTTCCTTTTTGGACTTAGCTGCTTTTTTACTGCCTTGTCCAGTTCCGGCATCGGTACTACTGGTTTTGCTAGAGAAACTGTATTCCTTGTAAACCCGACCTAAGTAGTCGGTTTCCAACAAGTCGTTGTAAACTTCGGACTTCACATTCTTTTTGGACAGAATCATGATGTGCCCATTTTGCCATTGTTCAATAGTGTGTTGGGAGTAATTCGTGTCGTACCACCGAACTTCACCGTCCGCATCGATAGCGAAAGGTTCCTTGGTGGTCCGATTCATGATCGTCAACTTGTTCTTCCCAATACTCATTTTATCCTTATCGTTCTTGGAGACCGTCAGCTTAGCGCTCTTGATGTACTTCGGAAGTTCACCGGTCTTCATGGATAACGTCTTGGTCTTAGTGTTGCCGTTCTTGTTGGTCATCGTAATCTTGACCTTGTTGGTGGTGTCCGCGTACAGGCCCACAACTGGGACTTGGTGACTCTTAGTGTAGCCACCCTTAACCGTGTTGGTGATTGATGTGTGATCCGTCTTTCCTACTACTGTATAGGAAACCTTCTCAGCGTCATCCGTACTGAACGTCACTAACGCCGAAAGGGGTGACGTTCCGTAAGGATTAACTTTGACGTAGGGGTCGTCCAACGTGTATTTCGAATTTTGGGCCGCCGCCTTATAGGTCGCGGTTGCCTTCTTCTGTTTGTCCTGTCGCGTCGTCAGAACCTTAACGTCCAGGTTCTTTTTGATTTGAGCCGTACTTAACGCTACCTTGTTGTCCTTGATACCGTAAGACTTATCCGCCTCTGAACTGTTGGCAGAGCAGCCTGCTAAGCCGACCGTGACTAGGGCGAGGGAAGCAATGACGAGCCGCCGCCAACGCCGATGAGTTGTTTGCAAGAAATCCATCTCCTTAATAAATTTGAGTCAAAAAAAGGGGTATTGCGGCCTTCGCCGCACTCCCCCCAGAATCCGTAACACATATAATATACCATGCCTATAAATCAGAGCGATTACAAAAGCTCGACATTTTTGGGGAGAAAGTGTGATGAAGTTATGAAGTTTGGCAGGAAAACTTAGCAACACCGGCTAAACACTTGACTTTTTGGTAACGCTTTCTAAGAAATTCATATTTGACGCTTAGAGGATCGTTAAGACGGCGCCGGAGACTGGTGCTATAACGAAACCATGTTGTTTGATTTTCAGCAACGAGTTTAGAAAAAGAGGTGAGTGGGTGACCTCCACAAAGAAACGCCCCTACCTATATGAAGTGGACTTGATGCGAGTTATCTTCATCCGTGGGGTGCTATTGAACCACACCACGACCGCCTTCACGCAACGTTTGGCGGCCACGAGTAATAGTCACTTGTTTCTGGAAATGACCCATCTGATGCTTCATTTTACCCGGATGGGTTTCATGTTCATGACCGGTTTGGTACTGGTCTTGAATTACTACCATCGTGATCAACACTGGTTGTACTTCTGGCAGAAGCGCTATATCAGTGTCGGTATTCCTTACGTCGGGTGGAACGCCATCATTATGTTGGTGGCGACCCTGGGCGCTGGGGGGATTATCAATTGGCCGGCTTACTGGTCGCATCTCGGTAATGCCATTCAGTATGGGAATCGCTACTATATGTACTATATCTTAGTGACTTTCCAGCTGTACTTGATTTTCCCGTTATTGATTGCCCTGTTTAAATGTTTTCCGGACGGGCACAAGGTCATCATGGGGGTCAGTATTGCCCTCCAGTTCTTCCTGTTGATCTACTTGAAGTACTGGTTGCCATCGGTTGATCGGACCCAGTGGTGGTATTTGTTCCGTTACTACGGCAACAACGTCTTGGTTTACCAGGTCTACTTCTTGGCGGGGGCTTTCGTGGCCATTCACTACCACGAAGTCGATAACTGGATTAAAGCGCACGCTAAGTTGATTGGGCGCTTTACCGGGCTTCTCGCGTTGGGGACCATCGCCCTGTACTTTGGCGACCAAAAGATTTTGCACCTCAGCATGGCTGCCACGCATTCGGTGCACCAACCTTACATTATGGTTTACGACCTCTTTATGATCGCCTTCGTCTTCTGGATCGGTCGGCGGTACGCCTATGCCCGTGAGCATGGCTTGCCGGCCGGTTTGGACCGGGGCATTAGGTCCTTAGCCAAAGTGTCCTTTGGGTTGTATCTGGTCCAAAGCTTGCCCTTGTTCGTCCTTGACGCCGTGCTCCCATTGATTCATCTGCCAGCCTGGCTCTTATTGATTCTGTTACCTGTGGGTTATGCCTGGGTATTAGGCGGCTCATTTGCTATTTCTTGGTTCTGTTACCGGGTCCCACCATTTGGCGCCTTAATTGATCGGCCACAATGGCACCCGTTGAAAGGAGTTTATGCTTATGTCCAAAATCACACTAAGCCTCACGCAGCAATTGCAGCGAATGACAAATCAGAAAACCATTAAAGATACCACGCAAGATCGTTGGTTTACCGGCGGCGAACTAGCCGCCGACGTGGATCAGTTGACTGACCATTTCCGGAGTCTCAATGTCGGATCCGGTGACGTGGTTCTGGTCTGCTTACCCAACACCGCACTTTACCCCGTTTTGACCCAGGCTATCTGGGAAGTCGGCGCAATCATGCATCCCATCGCCGCTAAGACGCCAGCTGCCGAATTACAAGCGGCACTAGCCGAACACGATTACGCTGCCAGTGTTGTGACCCCAACTTTAGTTGACGCGGTCATGACTGACCGGAACACCACGGTGGCAGCATTACAACTCAATACTGCGCCCCATCTAAGTCTGATTCGGGACCTTGATGTGACTGGGCATGCCGCCGCGACCCCAACCGAAAAGGACCTGGCGTTGATTCTCAACACGTCGGGGACGACCGGGAAGCCTAAGCGGGTCGGTTTGACCCATGAGCTTTTGCGCAACGGGGCGCAACACGATATTGACAGTCACCGGTTGACGGAACGGGACACGACAATGATTGTGATGCCGCTATTCCACATCAACGCGCAAGTGGTCTCGGTCCTTTCGACCCGCTTGTCTGGTGGGAAAATCGTCATCACACCGAAGTTCTCGGCGCACCGGTTCTGGCCGCAAATTCAGGAGAACAACGTGACTTGGGTCTCCGCTGTGCCAACGATCATCAACATTCTATTGTTGAACACGGCGGCCCGGGAGAGCTACACGGGTAAGACCCATTTGCGGTTCGTTCGTTGCTCATCGTTCTCCTTACCCCTCGACAAATTAACGCAGTTTGAAAAAACGTATCACACCCGTATCCTTGAAGGCTATGGGATGACGGAAACCGCTAGCCAATGCACATTGAATCCGTTTGATGCACCGAAAGTTGGTTCCGTGGGCAAACCCGTGGGGACCGACGTTGGAATCTTAGTGGATGGCAACGTGAGCCACGCTGCCCGGGTCAGCGGCGAAATCGCCGTTCGTGGAGACCACGTGATTCAGTCTTACCTGGATCCACATCCCGATGCCTTTTACAAGGGCTGGTTCTTGACCGGTGATTTAGGGTACTTCGATGAAGACGGGTACTTATTTATTAATGGCCGGAAAAAGGATATTATTAGTGTAGGTGGTGAAAAGGTCGCCCCGGCTCACGTGGAAAATGTATTGAGTCAGTTACCATTCGTTAAGGAAGTCACGGTAATTGGCACACCGGACGACCTCTATGGTTAAGCGGTGACCGCGGTAGTCATCAGTCAACCTGGTGACCAGACGGAACAACAACAGGCCATTTTGGACCAAGCTAAGCAGACCTTAGCCCCATATGAGCAGCCTAAGCGGGTCTTGTTCGTCCGTGATTACCCACGCAACGCCACCGGTAAAGTCGTCCGGCCCCAGTTACGACAACAAGTGGTTGCCCAGGGGAACGCCGGCTAATCTGATTAAAGGATTGTGACGATATGACGCGAGTAGTAATTGCGGCGGATTCATTCAAGGGTAGTGCAACGGCCAATGAGGTCAATGCTTATTTAGCCGCGGGCGTGACCCGGGTCGCTCCGGGAACGACCGTGGAAAAAGCGGTGATTGCCGATGGCGGTGCGGGCACCGTGAAAACGGTGATCAATGCCGTGGGAGGCCAGTTCAAGACGACCCAAGTCTTGGGCCCGTTAGGCCAACCCGTTGAGGCTCAGTGGGGGCTATTAGATGCTCACACGGCCATCATCGAAGTATCGGCGGCCGTGGGCTTGACATTGGCCCAACCTAATCTGGCCCCGGTCTCCTCGAGTACCTTCGGGGTGGGCCAATTGATTAGTGCCGCTCTGGACCAGGGTGCGACCACGATCTACGTGGGTTTAGGTGACAGTGCGACTACCGATGGTGGTGCGGGGATGATGGCGGCCTTAGGGGCCGGCATCATCGACAGTAACCAACAGAAGCTCGACCTGGGTGGCGGGAGTTTGATGCGCCTGGGGCACGTCAGCTTCTTGGGACTTGACCCGCGGTTGAAACAGACCACTTTGATTGGGTTGACCGACGTGACGAACCCGTTGACCGGACCGGAAGGCGCCGCCGCGGTGTTTGGCCCACAAAAGGGCGCTGAACACGAAATGGTGGCTCGCTTGAATCAAGGTCTGGCGCGCTTGCGCACCTTCGTCCCGATTCCAAATGCCTTAGCACTCAGTCGTACGCCGGGGGCTGGCGCAGCCGGTGGGACCGGCTTTGGTCTCCTGGCTCTGGGCGGTCAGTTACAATCTGGGGCCCAAGCGGTCCAGCAACTAACCCACATGGCGCAGCGGATAAACGGTGCCGACCTGGTGATTACCGGCGAAGGCCGGGTCGACGGACAATCCTTGCGGGGCAAGGCCCCGATTGCGGTAGTTCAACTGGCGCGAACTCAAAACGTTCCGACCGCCTTAGTAGCCGGTAGTGTCCTGGGTGATGTCGCTGCGATTCATGCCGCTGGCGTGGATGACGTGGTGGTGTCCACCCCGGCGGATATGCCGGTGGCCGACGCCATGCGCCAGACGCCAGCCCTCCTGACGTCGGCGGGAGCTAAAGCCATGTTGACGTACTTGGCTAGTCGTGATGATGCAAAATAAAGTAAGAACCAAGTGACTTGTTACCGCGAGTAATGCTTGATTTAGTTGTAGTGGGTAGCAAGCCATAAAACGAAAAAATAACCCGGGAAATGTGGACACATTTCCCGGGTTATTTTTATCCGACGAATTGTCAAATCAAGTGTAACTTTTTACCGAAGAAAACTTCAGATGGTGTCTTCCAGCCTAAGACCTTACGGGGGCGATTATTTAAATTCCTGACAAACTTCGCGA
>NZ_QXIL01000016.1 GCF_004115745.1 Levilactobacillus suantsaii
TCTTTGTTAAACTGATTCATAGGGGAAGACCTCCGTTGATTTGGTTTAGACGCTTATAATCATACGGGGAAGGTCTTCCCTTTTTCAATACTCATTTACACAAAATATTTTACACTCTCCTTCTGGTGATGTCACTTGACTACCGCCGGCCACATTTGTCGACGGTTGTTCATTTGGCTGACTCGGCGCGCCACCCGCTTCTGGTGATGTTGACTGGCCGCTGGCCACATTCGTCGCTAATTGATGCCCTGGCTGACTCGGTGCCGGTCCATTTGTTGCCGGTGATAACGGTTGACCGCTGCCCTCGGTTGACAACTGTTGATTACCTATCGTAATCGTCGTCCCCGAATTGTGATTCTGGTTGCTTATTGTTGGCGTCGTGTGAGTGGCTTCCTGATTCTTGTGTTTCATTATCGCTTGGCTAATTGTTAGTTGACCAGTACATTGTTGTAACTGATTAGCCCACTGCTGCAATTGTTCTTTCAAGGGGTGCGCAACATTTTTATCAGCTTCAAGTTGATCTAATACTTTATTCACTCCCGCTACCGATAAATGATATCGATAATTACCGATGTGCGTCCCGTCATCATCAACAGTCAAGTCGCTCGCTATAATTTTAATATCGGCCCCTTTTTTTCCATTTGACCAACTTGGCGTAAATTCAATATCTTGGAGTTGCTTGCTGACCGGCTGACCATCATAAACACCAGTTTGATTAATCCACGTTGGACGATTTAAAGTTACAGCTTGACGACAAGTAAACGTCACTGAAGCAGGATTTTTCGGATCAGAGCTTCCAATTACGTTTAGTTGCGGTTCAACGACCACCCAGCCTGGAGCAATTTCAGGAGTAGTAATAGTGGCTTCCTGTCCTTTTAAGGTATAACGAATTTCGGGTTGCTTGGCCATTGATGTTTTATCAAAAGCTCTTTGGCGTGCAGTATTAGCTGCTCGAATTTTTAAATTATCTCCATCCACTTTTAATATTTCAGATAATTTATTAGAAGTACGTTTTTTTAGATTGTCTGTTGCCGATTTAAACTTCAATATAATTTTGTCCAAAGCTAAATTATATCCCGCTACAAAAGGCCGCTCTACCTTAGAAGGGGCATCAGAAGAATCATCAAAATTTTGAAATTTTACCCCTGTCCCATCATCCATTGCGGACTGTCCAGCGTAACTTCCGGCTTCTTCAGGGCTTGGAATCAAACCAGGATTTATTGTTTTTGACAATGACTTTTGGTATCTATCATGTGCACAATCATACCCATTTTGATAAGCTCGCTGTGCTAAATCAATTTCTTGGTCAGCAGCTTCATCAAAGACTTCCGTCGCAATGGAGTTTAAATCCAAAGCCTTTATATATGCGTTGTTACCAAGAAGAAATTTCATATCCGATTCTGCCACTGCTAATCCGGCACTCTTTTTATTTTCATAATCATCTATGATAAATTTCCCATTTTCATTCTTGAAAGCACTACCACTATCTGCCCAAACCATTCCCGCATAAGCTGTATTCAGTGACATTAATTCAGAATACGTTCTTTGATAATCTCCTACCATGTACTTTTTCTCAGTTTTCAGATAATAATGATTTTGCTGTCTTTCTTGAATCCGATCCTGAATATCCTTGATATTTTTCGAACCTGAAAACATACCGTTCTTAAAGTCATTCAGATAATCAGTAGCTGCATCAAAAACGGCCTCATATTCAGCGTTATAAATTCCCAGAATGACTTTACGGGCACCAGAACTATCCCTTGTATATGGCATAATACCTTTGCCAAATTCATGTGGGACCGGTTTCTTATCTGGTTGTACCAATTGCTCTTCTTCCGTTGGAGATAACTCATATTCTTGAGTGCTATTACCAGCTGCCGTATCATTATTTTTCTCAGTAATGCTTGCAATAATTTTTTCAAACGATGGTTCTGCTTGTGAGTTCATAACTGCATGCAATGCATCTTTACTTGCTACAGACAAAATGTTCGCAATGACTTTGCGATACCATGAGTAACCGGCATCATGTGCAATTTTAGATAGTTTTTCTTTGCTTGGCTTGGAACCGTTCAATATACTTTCGGGGTGTATTACGTCATACTCGGTCGATTTTTGAATTTGATCTCCATGAAACATGCGGGTTAGCGCTTCATCAGCACCTTTTTCCCAATTAGTCTCAATAGCGTACTGTGCATTAGTACGAATCGCTGCGTAAACCTTTTGGATAATTAGTTTAGACACTACATCCGCCAAGCCCCATCTTTGAAGCGCTTTACCAAGATTTCCATTCAATTTAACGGCATCCGACAAGTTCTGAGGAGCATAATCATTTTTACCATCATCGGTAATACTACCGCCAATCGAACGAATATCGGACAATGCCTGGTGGGCAATCCCGTTAATAATTACCGGGGCCACTTCTGAAATATAAAAATTAATCGCATTGACTGTTTGCTGGACATCAGCGCGAACCGTACCATCCTTAGTCACTGGGGTATACCCTAAACCGGCATGCTCGGTATACTTCTGACCGATGCCAAATTCATTCTTTATCCATTTTTTAGTAAAATCACCATTCATATAAAATCCACCCGGGACACTAGCTCCTGCTAACTGTGTTGGATCATAACTAGCTGCATCGATTAACTGATTCGTGTTTTTTACAGTCTTCGACTTGTCCGTAATTCCATTGACCCATCCTGCTAGTTCTTTAGTGAATTCTTCCAGATAATGGGCGTAACCATTATTATAATCAAGATTCTTTACACGATTAAACTTTGAACCGTTCCAACTTGGTGTCTTGTAGGCGTCGTTTTGTTGGAAGGACCCGTTATTATAGTAAATATCCATTAGCTCAGACATACTCTTGATATTATCCGAAATACTGGAATCCAGTTGATTAATCGTAACGTTGACAGCACCAACTAATCCTGTGGCATCAAATCTTCCAACAATCCTACTAATATCAGTCTTAGCCGCACCCTCGCCTTTTGCAAATTGTTCACTCTCTGCTGGTTTTTGAGCCGCTATCGACGTCTTGATGGGTAACGTCCGTAACTGCTTACCCACCGTTTTTCTAGTAGTCGCTTTGACCGTCACTGTTGATTGTGACACCACCCGCAATGGCTGACTAGCCGCTACTGGTAGCGCTGTTGCCATTGGGCTTTCCGTTTTAGCCGCTGAACTCAAAGTTGTCGCACTCTGACTAGCCACGGGGGCTGTAGGTGATTGAACCGCTTGATTCTCCTGCTCTACCGCTTGGCTCTGGGGTGCTTTCGTCTGGTCATTTTCCTGACTGTTCGTCTGGCTCTCACTAGTGACGTCCGTTTGACTAGTCACCTGACTCTCGTCGCTAACGCTAGTTTCACTGGTCGATTGCTCACTTGTCGATGTCTCGGTAGCACTTTGCGACGACACCGGAATGGTGGCACTTTGCTGCGTCGCGGTCACCTCATCGGGCGCGACCGTTTTGCTGGCCCCTTTGGTGATGGTCTGGGCCTTGGCCACCGTCGTCATGGCGGTGCCGCCACCTAACAACCCACTAACGATTGAGATCCCCGCCACTAGCCAACGTCTACCTGCTTTATACAGTTTAAAATGCGTCTTCGTTTGTCCCTGCAACAACTCAGTTTGCTTCTTTTGGCTTAATCCTTTCATGGTGTGTGCCCCTTTTCCTCACCTATTTCCCCCTGATAATACCACGTTTTAAACGAAATGGTTAATACTATTAATTATAATTATTTTTATAAGCCGCACTATAAAATAATTAATGATTCCAGGGCTGTTGTTGATGGAGAACACACGTGATAATTAGTGATGCCACAATCAGTTCGTCAATAATCGACCAAATTCCGGGACCCTGTGTCCCTAAAAATAAGTCCCGCTGACTACCACGTTCTAGCAGTCAACGGGACTTATTTTCGTTATTTCGCTAAGGCCGCCGTCAAAAAGTCCGGCAAACTCCGGGCAGGATGACCCATGATTTGGCGGTAATCATCGGTCACCGTCGCCAGTAAGCCCTGCGCCCCACCGGCGTACATCGAGGCCAACATGGCGCCCTCGTTGCCCTGGTTGTACATCTCAGCAAATTCGCTTAGCGTGACCGGGGCGTAACCAATCGCATGCCCACTGACTTGGCTCAAGACTTGGGCCAACGCCGGCATGGTGTACGACCGCGTTTGTGTCAAGGTGTAAGTCGCTTGGGTCCACAGGCTCGGTGTGACCGCTACTTTGGCGAAGGCCGCGGCACTATCTTCCAGGCTGATGAAGCTCAATGACGCGTCCCCCATGGGATAGATGACGTTTTGCCGGTCAATCAATTCTGGTAAGTACGGTACCAGCGGATCGGCGTACAGGGCGTTGCGAATCAGCGTAAACGGAATCTGCGTCTGCGCCAACCGTCGCGGCACGTAGCCGTAAAAAGCCGACAACGTGAAGGGGTTGGTCGCCTGGTCGGCAATGAAGCCCATCACGATCAACTGCTTTAAATTGGCCTGCTCAGCGGCAGTCACCACGCGTTCAAACTCTTCGACCCGGCTCAAACTGGTGTGGCTCTTGCTGGGGATATAGATGACCACGTCAGCAGCGTTGAATGCCGTCGTCAAGGTCTGTGGGTCCTGGTATTCCAGTGGGTAGTTCACCATCCCCGCCGCGACCAAATCAGCCGCCTTGGCCGGTGTGTGCACGCCCACCGCGATGTCCTTCGGGGCCACCAGTTGGGCCAATTGGTGCGCCACTGCTCGGCCTAAGTGGCCCGTGGCGCCCGTAATCAGATATTGCATCCACAAAACTTCCTTTCGATTTATGTCCTTCCTTATAGTGTCCCATTTTTTCTCACCACTGCCAATTCTTTAGTCCCCTGTCTAGGCCAATTAGTGGGCTAACCATTCCCCCGCTGGACTAGTCAGCCGCTTCCTGGCGCTTTCTCATGGCTCTCTTAGGACGGTTTAACGGTTTGCTTAGACCTTTCTTACATCACCGTGTTTAAATAAAGATGAATTCAATAAGGGAGTGATTTATATGGGTCAACAATTAGCGAACCAAGTTATGTTAGTCACGGGTGCTGGGTCCAAAATAGGCCGCCAATCCGCCACGTTACTGGCGCAATCCGGCGCTAAAATCGTTGCCGCCGACCTCAAAAGTGACGCGCTCACCCGCACGGTGACGACACTCAAAGCGGCGGGCTACGATGCCATCGCGGTGCCTACCAACACGCTCGTGGCCAATGACGTCAACTATCTGGTCACCACGGCCAAGCAACACTTTGGTCGGTTGGACGGGCTGATCACTCATGCTGGGTTACCCGACCACCTAATTGCCCCAGAGACCTTCGGCGACAAGCTGTGGGATCAAGTCACCGCCATCAACACGGCGAGTGTTCGCTTGATCACCCAAGCCGTCACCCCCCTCTTTTCCGACCAACAGCACGGCATCATCGTCAACGTGGCCACGGTCGGTCCCGTGACCGATGACCAAGCCCAAACGGCCTACACCGCTACGAAACGAGCCGTCACGACCCTCACCAAGCGCTTGGCTCACCAAACGGCCAAGCAAGGCCTACGGGTCAACGCCATCACGCCGGGCGATATCCAAGCCGATATCGTGGAACCATTACGGGTGCATGAAGCTCAAGTAGCCGGCGACCTCAAAGTCGTCACTAAGACCAGTGACGCGGTCGCCCAAGCAGTCCTGTTTTTGGCCTCAGAACGGTCTCACGACGTCAACGGCATGGTCATGGCCGTTGACCGTGGCTGGACCCACTAATCTCAAAACTTTAATCAATCACATAAGGCCCCGACAACGTTCTTGTCGGGGCCTTTTCACTGTCATTTTACAAGTCTATCCCGCCATCGACCGCCAAGACCTGGCCGGTCACGAAGCCGTTTTGTAATAAGTAGAGGTAGGCCGCGGCCACTTCTTCGACCGTACCGGTGCGCTTCAACGGAATCGACGCACTCATAGCCTGTTGTTGGGCCTTGATTTGTTCGGGCGTCAGTTTTCGCCACAAGCCCGTGGGCGTCCAGGTCGGGGCCACCGCGTTGACCCGGTAATTGGGCGCCAGTTCGACGGCCAACCCCGCTACCAAAGTATTGATGGCCTGGTTACCAATAATCGCCCCGGAGGCGTCGTAAGGGTGACCACCAGCCCCCGAGGTCAGCGTCAGGCTCCCGTGGTCGTTCAGGTGTTTGACCGCAATCTGGGCCAGCTGGAGGTTGGCGAAGAACTTATCCTCGATGGCTTGACGAATTGCGGCGACCGAGTTGTCCAAAAAACCGCCACCCATCGCACCACCGAGAAACGAGATGATGTGGTCAAAGGCCGGTGCCGTGGCAAAAAAGTCACGCAACGCCTGCGGGTCCTGCGCATCCAACGCCGCCGTGGTCACGGCCGAACCAGCCGCTAAGCGGTCTTGAGCGTGCTGCAAGCGTTCGGCGTTGTGGCCAATCAAATAAACGTCCGCTCCCGCGGCCACCACGCGCTGAGCCACCGCGTAACCGAAACCGGAACTCCCGCCCACGATAAGAATGGTTTGCTGATCTAGTGTCATCCAATGACCTCCTTTAGTCTTAAGCTCATTGTAGTCCAATTGCCGTTAAATCACCTGGTTAAAAGTTTTCTGAAATTCAAGCGCGTCGGGTTTCTCCCCAATATACGGGTAAACAAAACGGTCGCCGCCTCTTAGCGTCGACCGTTTTTCGTTCGAGTTTAATCTTGTTGGTGCTTCTTACGCCGGAACCAACCGCCAGCTAACCCACTGGCTAAAGCTAAGCCCAGTAGTTGCGCCCAGTTGTTCGGAGCTTCGCCCGTTTGTGGCAAACCGGTACCAACGCCAGTGCCATTGCCGGTTCCCGTACCGCGACCTAACGCAGCCAAGAACTTCTGTTCAAGCGCCTCTAGCTTGGCAGCCAGTGCGGTATCACCTTCGGCTTTTGCCTTAGCAATAGCTGTTTGCAAGTCATTCAACGTCTCTTTTTCTTGTGCCACAGACTCATCGGCGGCCCACTCTTCTTCGAAGTCCTCAACGATATCGTCATCGTCTTCGTGCTGGTGCTCGTAAGTTAACTCCTCTTCTTCATCGGGTGCTTCAGTCCCGGGTTCTTCAGTACTTGGCATCTCCACGTCAATTCCTGGTAACGGCACGGCAATTTGCGGATCATCCTCATCTTCGTCCGTGTCGTCCTCACCTTCGTTATTATCTTCGTCCCCGGTATTGTCTTCGTCGTTGTCATCTTCATCGTTGTCGTCTTCGTCATCGGTCTCCGAAGTTTGGTTATCTTGGAGGTCCCACCGATGCGTTTCGGCGTTGACGATGACTTTATCGGCGATGATATTACCGTCAATATTCTGGTTAGTTTCAATCGTTGCGGACGGTGCTAACATGCTACCTTGGAACGGCCGGTCCACGTGAATCGTGCCGGTGTATTGTAAGTCATCGGCTGTCCGGTCGACAAAGTTCCACAAGAGGTGGTTGTCCCCAAAGTCTTCGGTTTCCTTGTTGTCCCGTTCGGTGCCGTCACTGTAAATAACTTTGATTTGCGAGGTGATGGTGTAATCGTCTTCACCACCGGTATCGACGTTGATGATGATGGTATCCCCATCGGCATCGGGTGACACGCCTTTGATGGTTAGCGGCGTGCCACTTTGTAAGACTTCCGGCGATAGATTGATGACGATGCGACCATTCTCGTCGGGCGTCATATCGCTTACGTCAATGACCCGGTTGTTTTGATCCGAGAAATCTGCTGAGGTGTAATCCTTCACGCTTGGTAGTTCCGCAAAGGCCTTATTCTTTTCGCGTAATTTAGCGAATTCCGCGTCGAAATCTATGTAGGTTTGTCCGTTTTGATCTTGGAAAATTTCCGATGCGAGCAGATGGTCAATTGAAACCCCGTTGACCGTAGGCCGGTTGGGGTCACTGATATCAATCGTGACGTTTTGACCAAAAATAACCTTGTTATACCGTGTATCCCCACTCGATACAAAGGAACTATTGGCGATATTATTGATATTTTGAATGTAAGAAATGTCTTTGTCCAGGAGTTCTTCGATGATGTTGGTGCCGAAGTTGACGTTCCCCGTCAAGTATTGCACGGCCAAATTGCCGTTCGTGTGGGCGTTTAATTCCGCTTCTCGGGCAAAGATGTGAAAGACCGAGGAAATCCCCAGTAAGTTGTCATCATCGATGTTGGGAAAATCGTCATAAACGCTGCCACCGGATTGGATGTCACTATCAGCTTCCGGTTCCACTGCCGCGGTAGTTGCAGCAGTTGCCGCCGTTGATGCAGCTGTCGCTTCCGTTGATGAATCCGTCGACGAATCTGTCGCGCTATCGTCACTGGTCGAATCCTCATCAGTCACGTCCAATGAAGCCTTCGCAATTCCGGCATGGTCATCAGTGGTGGTTGTCGTCGCGTCACTATCAGACGTTGTCGTCGCTTGGTTAGTGGTAGTGTCAGCGCTATCATCGGTGTCCGTCGTGTTCGCTGTTGACGTCTCGGTCGTTTGCGCTGCCGAAGTACTCTTGGTCGCATTCGACTCGTTAGTCGCATCGGTTTTGCTTGAGCTTTCAGTAGAACTCTGTTGGTCGGTGCTAGAGCTGTTACGACTACTGTCACTGCTGCTGTCAGCGCTACTACTATTACTATCAGAGCTACTGCTACTACTACTGCTGTTCTCACTACTACTCGATGACGAAATGACTGCCGATTGAGTCGCCGTACTCGATGAACTATCCGCATGCACAACGGTCGCGGGTACACCTACGGCCAACATCACCGCGCAGGCAAAGACCCACCGACGACCACTTTTATACATCTTAAAATGCGTTCGTTTAGTTTCCATACTAAGTACTCCCTACCTTTCTCAAACGATTACATCTCTATTTTGGGCCTAGTTTGGTCAACATTCAACATGATATCGAAAAATATTTTATTTTTAAATAGATAATCTAGTTATCCATTTTTAGATATTACGGTTTACTGGACTAGCGACACGCAAAAACGGGAGCCATAAGACCAGCCGCACAATTTTCATCGCATGGCTGATACGGTGGTTCCCGTCTGTTTAAAATTTAGTCGTTGTCCGTATAACGCTGGTTAACCCAAATCAGGCCACCCGCCAAAAGACCAGCGGCGCCCAACCAGGCCATTAACTGTCCTGAAGTTGCATTAGTCTGTGGCAACTTTCCGGTCGCAGGCCCCTGAGACGTGAAGATAATTGAGGTCGGCACTAACGTGGGGATCGGCATCTCGGTTGCTGTCGTCCCGGCTGGCTGAAACGGTGTCGGTTGCTGGTGCAAAAGCGGCAGCAAAGGCGGTTGTTGGTTATCCCAGATGCCTAGCGGGGGCGTCTCTGATTCCTGAATGGTACTCGAGCCATTCGTCATACTACTTGTGCTGCTGGAACTACTGGTACTGGAATTGCTGGTACTCAAGTTACTAGTTGCATTTGGATTACTAGCGCCAGAGCTACCAGGCAAATTAATCGTCTCTTGCGAATTATCGGGATTGGGGTCATCAGTCACATTGACTGTATTAGTCGCATTTGAATCATCGGTATCAGAACCATCTGGCGTATTAGTCGTGTTACCCGTAGTCGAATCATCGGGATTGGAGTCATCTGGCGTATCACCTGTGTTATCCGTAGTCGAATCATCAGGATTAGAACCATCTGGCGTATTGGTCGTATTATCCGTGTTCGAATCATCGGGATCAGAACCATCCGGCGCATTAATCGTGTTATCCGTGTTCGAATCATCGGGGTCGGAACCATCCGGTGTATTGCCCGTGTTATCCGTAGTCGAACCATCAGGATCAGAACCATCCGGCGCATTAATCGTGTTATCCGTGTTCGAATCATCGGGGTCGGAACCATCCGGTGTATTGCCCGTGTTATCCGTAGTCGAACCATCAGGATTAGAGCCATCTGGCGTATTGGTCGTATTATCTGTAGTCGAATTATCGGGGTCGGAACTATCCGGCACATTACCGTCCGTATCCCCACTAGGGGCGTCCGGCTGGGGAACAATCACCGGTGCATCCCTGGCATAGACGTAGGTAACAGTCTGCGGCTTATCGGTGAAGGTTCCTGTTGTTTGCCCGGAAATTTTCTTTAAATAGTACCCCGTAAATTTTTTCGATTTCGTGGCGTAGGTTTTTCCCACCAATCCTTGAATCACTTCTGGCTCTTCCAAGTCCTGTCCCACCATATCTTGATAGTGCACCGTGACTGGTCCGGCGGCTAATGCATAGGGTTGAATAACCGTAAAAATCTGATCCTTACTCTGACCCATCAGATAATAATAATCTGGTAACGGCCGTAAATTGGGTCCAGTAATTCCGGGTTTTTGATCCAAAATAATATTAATATCAAGCCCACCGTGGCCATCCGGTACTGCGTGGCCGCCAAAAAAATAGGATGACTTAATTACCCCTTCCGTCCCAGTTGCAACTGGCGCGTGGTAATAATGGATTTGCGTCAAGGGGTCAAGTTGGTCCCCCGGTAAGTGAAAATTGCCTTCCATGTGGGCAGTCCGAGCTTTTTGATTAATTGTTGTACGCGGTCTGAAAATTAACTGGTTGGTCATCTCCAACGTTGCGTATTGTCCCTGTGACAATTTAGAAAAATCTTCAATCTGGTTGTCCCTTAAATCCAGACTTGTCACGTTTTTTAATTCTTTCAGCGGCGTCACGTCCTTGATCCGGTTGTTTTTTAAGTCGATGCGCCATAAGAATTGTAAATTCTTTAACGGCGATACATCGACCACGTCGCCGAACCAGTGCTCTGTCGGACCTTGAAACCCCATCCCAATGTTGATTGTCTTTAAATTGGTCGCGTATTGCAGACCTTCCAATGAGTACTCGCTGGTCCCGTCAATGTAGGCGGTTTGGCGATCCACAACGTCATTCAACTTCTCAAGGCTCTCCTTCGTAAGGCCCGAAACATCATCTTCCGGAGCTTTCCCCACCTTTTGAAGACCTGCTAAAACGGCTTTTTGCAAGCGCTTGTTTGGCATCCAACTGTCCACCGATTCCGGCTCAGACGTTGGTTGTGTGCGCGCAGTGACCTGTGACGTCATCATCGTTGCGGTCTTAATCGCCGCATCAGCCGTTACGCCCGTTAGGCTACTCCAACACCCAACGGTCAGGCTCAGGGCAATCACATAGCGTGACCACCGGTAACGGCATAATTGGCTTAATGTGGCGGTAATGTTCATAGTCGGCTCCCCCTCCGAGTCTTTAGCTGTAAAATTAAGCAATTAAATTGCAAAATACAGCTAATAACTTACCAGCTCCCCTCAATTGCGTCTATCGTTTTCGTAGATTCGCATTCAGGTATTCCCATTTAAGCCATGATCTTTACTACGAAAAACGTGGGCTAAACACTGATATATCGGCTATTTGCCTTCTTAATTCAACTCCATTTCACCCACACATGACATCCCAAAATAACGGCATTTATGACCGAATTGCTTTTTAAAATTGCTTATCTCCCTACCTCATAAACTACTAACCCGCTTAACTCAGCCCGTCCCGTAACCTTAACGTTAACTTAAAATGTGACAACAATGCCACTAAGTATGACAAGTCAAACTCAAAGCGTCATCACATTGATATTTATCTGCAATTCTCCTGTAAAACCAATGGTCTATCTTAGATAGTATACACAAGCGAGGATTATCAGACTTACATAATTAAGGGATGGCTTATTAATGAAGATCAAACAACTTAGTTTAACAATCGCGGCAGCCGCAGCCTTTTTACCCATCTGGGGATTAACGACCACGGCTTCTGCCAATAGCACCAACGTGATTAACAGTACCAGTAAGATGACTGATACTAAATACGTGCGGAAGAGCGCTACGGGTTGGACTTACAACCTAAGCGGCACTAAGAAGAACATGAAGTTCGGTAAAAAGACTCACTACTTAAAGAATTACCCGCACACCACTTGGCATGCCACCAAGAAGCGCTACATCACCAAGAAGAACGGTGTGAAGTACTTGTACTACTACGTCACCAATGGTCGTAAGACCGCTTCTGGTTGGATCTGGCACGGTTACTTGAAGAAGTCTAAGACTTACGCCTCCATCAAGAAGGTCGCTACGGCGCAATTGGGTAAACCCTACGTTTACGGTGCCAACGGCCCAAGTTCCTTTGACTGCTCTGGGTTCACCAAGTACGTCTTCAAAAAGGCGATTGGGAAAACAATTCCCCGGACGGCACAATCCCAATACAATTCTTACAAACACGTGAGCGCCAAGAACGCTAAAGCCGGCGACCTAATCTTCTTCGGAACCAGCAAGAAAAACATCACCCACGTGGGGATTTACAAGGGAAGCCACAAGATGATCGATGCGCAATTGCGTGGGGTCGTCAACGAAGCCACCAACGTTTCCTGGTGGAACACGGTCGGCTACTCTCGCCCAGCTTCCTTAGACTAAGACAAGTTTCATCATAATAAGCCAAAAAAGCGTGCGACTCGACAATTCGTCAAGTCACACGCTTTTTTCATCTATTCTATGCTGGTGTCACGTTCAAGGACTTCTTGGTCCCGTTTAAAATCTTAAAGAAGCTCGCCAGTTCCTTCTTCCGGTAAGAGGCCGGCACGAATTCCCGAATGGTTTCGAGGTCGAACCCAGTGGCCAATTTATTGCGATCGACCACAATGGGGTTCTTTAGAATTCCTGGATTGGTCTGGAGTAACTCGACCAGGTCATTCATCCCCATATCCTGAACGGATGTCGGGAGTGCCTTGTAGGCTTTGGACCGCGTGGAAATTAAATCGTCGGTCCCGTCGACCGTCAAGGATAACATGTATAGGATTTCGTCTCGAGTCAACGGCTGTTTTTTAATATCGCGTGCCGTGAAGATTGCGTCGTGATTTGCTAGCCACTTCATTGCTTTCGTGACAGCGGTTGTTTTAGCATGAAAATACATTTTAATCATAGAATCGCCCTCCAATGATGTGCTTGTCGATGAGGTACCTGAGATTTTAGCACTCTTTTGTTTGAGTGCTAATTTATGTTAATAATTGTACACCACAATCGGCGATGATGAAACCCATTAGGCTTAACTAAGTAAGGTTTAACCTTTTCGCAAAAAAATTTGGCGCCAATTTTGGCTTTCTCAGTAGTCTAACTCAACTTTAGCAGGCAAATCGGAGAACTTCGTGCTGGAAACATGAAGATTTCTTGAAGATGTGGTGGGAAACGTTTTGGGATGCGTGGAATTGGCTTGAGATCAGCCACTAATCTACACCTCACGACTAAAAATGAGTCAGTAGAAAATGCACTACTGGCTCACTAAAATCTAAACTTTTTAATTGCGATGCCGCCAGAACACCCAGCTAACACTACTAAGTAATGCGGCTCCTAGAATCTGTAGCCAACTCGTCTCTTGCCCATTAGTCTGTGGCAACTTCGGTTGAAGTGTCGCTACTGATAGCTTTACCACTTGTCCATTTCGCTGGTGAGAGGTCAAGCGATAGAGAGTCCTATGTGTCGGTGTGATACCAGATCGATGTGCCGGCGTTGCTGGCCCGGTCGTTTGTGGTCGCGGTTTTGGCTGTTTGGGCTTTTGCGGTCGCTGGCCACTATCACCGTTTCCCTTGGGGATTTTCTTAGTAGACGTAGTAGGCTCAATAGGCTGATACGTATAGATGACCGTTTGTGGCATTGGCGTAAAATACCCTTGTTCATTTTGTGGTTCACGTAGTAGTTGATACCGACTTAAAGTCAATTCAGGAGCTAAATAGGTATCACCAACTAGCCCCGTCAAGACTTTATCCGGGGCGATAATTTGGCCCATATTATCTAGATACTGAACTGTCACTTGGCCAGATTCTTCTGATATTGTATTTTCTTGTACCGTAGAAGTCGATATCGGTACAGTATGGCCTATAATTTGGGGGATAAACGTTGGATTTTCTATGGGGAATGGTACAACAGTGTATGGAATATAAAAATAAAAATCGTCTTCATTTTTAGCTCTAAGCCACACCCTAAAATAACTTTTTATTCCTGGTTTTTTATCATGGTTAGTAATGTTAAGCTTCATTTCACCTCCATCCCTTTCAATTGTCACGTCATTATCATCGATATTAGGACGTTCATCATCACTCATAACAGAACTATTCACATATGTATTAGTATTACTATCAATTTCATTTTTATCATCTACATTCACTATTTTCGGAAGTGCAATGCTTACTTTTTCTCCTACATGAATAACTATAGGATTCATTTCAACATATGATGACCCTTCTACGTTAAACAAACTCACAGAATTATTCCGAATGCATTTAAATTCAGAAAAATCTAAGATACTGTTTCTCTGAAAAAATAAATTTACTGTGTTTTTGGCGTCTTCCCAAGCCCACTTGATTGGTAAAAGACTGGTAATACTTTGTCCTTGAAGACTAATTGTTCCTTCACCTAAATTCTTCAAATTTGCTAATGGTTTAACACTAGTAATTAATCCATATTGTGCATAATAATTACGCTTTAATCTCATAATTTCAGTCTGTATCCACGGATTAGTAGACTGTGCATTACGATTACACCAATCTTTAAGTAGCGTATTACTAATATTTATATCCAACCGCTCCAAACTAGTAGCTTTTTCAAGCCCTTCTAAGCTTTTAATTTGTAAAATGTTGGTGATATAATCTGGATTTTTATCAAGAGTATCATATTCTTCCAAAACTACTAACCTACTTAAAACAGCCGGTGTAATATCACTCACTTTAGTGATACCGGGAAATTCACCTGCATTGTTTTTACTATCTTGAACGCTAGTATATCCTCCTTTGTTTTCCGCCATAATTGCACTCAACACAAACTTCTGTAAATGTTTATCCGGCATCCATTGATCTATTGAAGGCTGCTTGGAATCAACCTTCCCCCCTGGTGAGGTTACCGGTGGTTGCGGCTGATTCCCTATTTTTTTAATGACCTCTAACGACCGTACCTTAGGTTCTGGAGTTGGCTCTTTGGGGTTTTCAATGTCTTCTTTTTTGCTGGCATCGCTGGCATATCAGTCAGTGGTTGTTTCGTTGATTGGTCGGGTACCGTTGTTTCTGATGACGTAGCCACAGTGGTGGAATCCACTCCCACTAGGTCCTTATCATCTGTCGTTACCGGTTTATCTGGCACCGTTGCTGGTGTCTTCGCTGGTTCGACTTTCTCCGTTGTGGTCGGTGCCGTTTCCGTAGTGACGTCAGTTGCCGACTGCTGTTCCAGCGGCGCATCGGTTGCTTTAGCGGGGGTTGGTGCTGGCGTCACAACTGCCGCTTCTTGTGGTACCGTTGCGGCGTGTCCCACTACGCTACTCCCCCCTGCTAAGACTAACCCAATTGTCACTAAACTAGCCGATGCCCACATCCTTGGATCACTATTTGTTCGCTGTGTCTCCCGCCTAACTCCCATTCCTGATTGCCTCCGTCTCTCGTTGAAACAGCTCTGCTTAAGTTACTTCAACTATAGCGAGTTTATGCAAACTAACAAGTGACAACATTTTAGAAAACTAATTCCATTTCAGCTAAGAAAAAGCCGATACAACAGCATTTATAATCGATGCACACGAGAGTGGCTGTGACCTTCTCACCCGAAATACCAATTATTTTATACAATTGTCGTATACTTCAAATCGTAACTATCCCCCTGCTATCTACGAAAACAAGTCTCACCCCACCCCCGAAAAAGCCGAAAAAAATAGCATCCCGCTATCCGCGAGATGCTATTTTCAGTTCAGTCTAGGTTACGAATCCAAATCAAACGCTCCGGCCCGGGTCCACAACCCGTTCTTCATTTGGTAATAAACGGTCTGGTGACCATTGGAGTCCGTCCGGTAAGCCCGGTGGGTAATCGTAACCCGCCGTTCTGAGATGTTAGCCGTGGTGCCCTTTTGCTTGGCTAAAAGAGAATCATCGAAGACCCGGTTGTAGACGGGGTAAATCTTCATCAGGTTTAATTCCCGGTCGTACTCTTCAGTTTCAATCTTGTCGAACTGTAAAGCCCCTTTCCGGATCCAGTACTTCGTGGTCGAGTTCTTAGAGAAACGAATTCGGTACCATTTGCCCGTATCGGCGTTGGCCCGCATATCCAAGTAGACCCGCTTGTTCTTGAGCTTCTTCCAGTTGAAGGTCACGATGTTCCAGTTCTTGTGCCCCCGGACATGATTGTACAGCGAGTATTTCTTGAAGTTGCTCTTCAACTGAGCGTGTTGCGTGTTCAGCCCACCATAGTACTTTTCTTCCTTGTTGGTCTGCTTACGCTTCTTTAACTTCTGGGTCGGCTTCTTTTTATCTGGTTTCATGGTCGTTTCGGTGATTGGCTTTTGGGCCGTGACCGTCGTCGTGATAGGGTCCACGACCTTGACGTCGTTATCCGTGATCTTGATGCCCGCACTCGTCAACGGGAAGTTCCCTTGAACGAACGGAATCCCCTTCGTCTGCGTGTTGATGTCGTTATGGCTGATGTTCACGTTCGTCATCGGATTAGTCGTATCCTTGCTGTCCAAGTAAACGTACTGCTTGGTCGGGTTGACGTTGGTGAACGTGTTGTCGGTAATGTTCAAGTTCGTCATGTCATAATCCGCCTGTGAATTGTACAAGTAGATGTAGTTTCCGGATCCCAAAACGTGCTGGTTGATAAACTTGTTGCCCGTGATGTACAGGTCCGAGACACACTTGAAGTGAATCGTAGCGACCCCGTCACCGAGAAACGGCTTCGGATCGACCACCGTGTTGTTGGTAAAGTACACGTTATGGATGATGCCGGCTTGGCCTTTCTTATAGACCGCGTGCTCCCCAATCGGGTTCGGCGCATAAGATTGGACCTGGCCGGACTCCCGGGAGACCGGTAAGAACTGGTTATTGTCGACCGTGACATCGTACGACGGTAAATTATCGTACTTGTCACCGGCCAGCTTGTGCGACATGGCTTTCTTGTTCGAGTAATCGACCTGGATGGCTTCCTTGAAGTCCATCGAACCGTTGAATCCAGTAAAAACAGAATTCTTGACGGTCACGTTATGGCTCCCGTCAATATCAATGTAGTGTCCGGTCGGCGACTCGGCATTGTCAAAGACACAATTGTTGAATTTGACGTTTTGCGCATGGTGAATGCTTTGGACAAAGACACTCTGACCCGCGGCGGTGTTGTCCCCCTGGAAAGTCGCCCCGTTCCAGGTAATGTCGTTGATTCCACCGTTATAACCGGCTTTCGGACTCGGGTACGCGATGTTTAGGCGTTGGCCATCGGTGATCCGGAACACGGCGCCCTTATCAAACTTAAATTTTAAATTCGAATGCAGCTTGATGGTCCCCGAATTGAACACGTAAGTCCCCTTTGGCACGTGGACCGTCACTCCATCGCTGTTGGTCCACTTATTGATCATAGCCTGAAATGCCGCGTTGTTAATGGTCTTCGCATTTCCGCTCATCCCCTGGTGAACTGCATTAACTGTTGTCGATGCGTGAGCAGTCATGGGTGCGGCGAAACCGCTCCCAAAAATGGCCAGACTAAGTGCCGTCATCCCCATGGTAACGGCGGTTAGCAAATATTTTTTGCCCCTCATGATATCAAAAACCCCTCCATTCATAAAAATCTTTCCACGCTTTCATTATAGCGAAGACACGAAACCGTTGGGTCCTCGTAACCCAATTGTCACATGATTGAAAGATTTTAGCGATGAAGAGGTTCTCAGCTAACTCTGGTCTATTATTAAGTGAACTATTTAGTTTAAAATTACATCATTTGGGCGATATCGCCATGCAGTTGGTTCAATTGGTCGACGACTTGGCCACGAACTTGCGTGTAAACCTTGACTCCGTCTGGCGTCAGCTTCAGGTTGTGTTGGCGCCGGTCGACCTTAGAGGCGATACTTTCGATCAGCCCTGCCCGCAATAACCGGGAAATCTGCCCGGAAATCATGGATTTGGAAACGCCAATCTGGTTGGCAAATTTAGTGGATGTAAAGTCGTCCCGTTGATCAGTGATGGCGTGTAACAAGTTAAATTGTTCCAAAGAAATCGTAATGTCCTCGGTTTTGATAGTCGTTACCGGCCGCATGATCTTCTGTAATTGGGAAAACCACTCTAAAGATTGACTCAGCTCGTTCGTTTGCGTCATAGATTACTACTCTTCCTTTCAATTATGCGATTGTGGTTCTTGGAGATGTTACTATTATGACCCACTAACCTTTTATTATAACCGTTATTTTCAGCATTTATGTTACTGTTTGATTAACAGTTTATAGCATTGCGAATGAAAACACTAGCCATCTGTCTCAATTTAACCTGGATTTAACGTATTTTGCATCGTTGCAATCTTTTTGTAAACTTTGTATGATGACCCTAAGTATTTACCCTGAATCGAGGAGGACCCTATGCCAACTATCAAACTGATTGCAACTGATGTCGACGGCACCTTTTTGACCACCAAGCGAACTTACGATCACGCACGTTTTGCGCGGCAACTGCAACGCCTGCAAGCCGCTAACATTCGTTTTGTGGTGGCTAGTGGCAACCACTTAGGCCACTTACAACACGTGTTTGCTCCCACGCCGGCCGTGCAGACTTTCATCGCCGAAAACGGCGCCCTAATCGTCGACCACGACCAAACGTTGTTCGCCGATCCGATTCCGTTGCCCATCGTGCGCGACGTGGTGCGAGCCATCTTAACAGACCCCACCCTTCGCCCGCAAATCTTCCGGCTGTCCGGGGCACACGGGACCTACATTGCCAAAAACGACCACACTGACGCCCAAGCGTCACAGGACTATTACGTCAACAATCCCGTCTTGGTCGATGACCTTCTGACCGTTGATGATACGATTTATAAGCTCAACGGTGAATGGCCCGACCAGGACAGTAAGGCCCAAGCAGCGACCCTCAACGCTCGCTTTCCCCACCAGATTCACGCCGTGGCCAGTGGCTTTGGCAGCATCGATATCATCGCCCCGCACATCAACAAGGCCGTGGGACTCACCAAGTTGGCACAGGCCTGGGGCATCGCGCCCAGTGAAATCGCTGCTTTTGGGGACAACGATAACGACCTCGAAATGGTCCGTCACGTAGGCTTAGGCGTCGCCATGCGCAACGGTACGGCGACCATCAAAGAAGCCGCCAACCTCATCACCCCGACGGATAACGACCATGACGGCGTGCTCAATGTGATTGACGCTATTCTAAATCAACAAGTTTAACCAAACCTAAACGGCGGCTAGGACTAAAAGTCCTAGTCGTTTTGTTTGGGTGCCCATAATAAACGGGCAATCAGTTGTCGGGCAATCCGAGCGGAGTGCAGGCGGCTGTGGCCCAACCCAGCCAGGGGGTACTCGGCGTAGCGCAACGGGCTCCCCGCCACGACTGGACGTAAGGCCCGCGCCTGGCGCACCGGAACTTCCCCGTCAGTTTTCCGCCCGGCTAGGAAGCCGTAGACGTTATGGATCTCGGCGCCGGCATTGGCCCAGAGGTTTCCCCGCCACCGCCAGAGTCGCCGGTAAGCCGGGTCCGGGACGTGCAGGTCCCCACTCTCATCGACCGGCGTCCCTAATAGGACCAGCCGGTTCAACCGGAGCAACTGCGGGTCCGCCCCGTCGCGTAATAGGCTTTGGACCATCGCACTGCCGCCCCACGAGTGGGCCACCGCGTTATAGGTCGTGATGCCGTAATGCTGGCGCAGCGCCCGCAAGATCTGTGTGATCCAGCGAATCTGGTGCTGATAACCTTGCGTAAGATTGCGGTCGAACAAGACCTGAATCGTCGGGTTCTCCGCGGCTCCCGTCCAGGTGCCGGTAAAGTGCAAGCGACCGCGATAATCCACGCGCACCGTCAGAACCTTGCTGGCATACCCGTGCCGGGCGAACCACCGGAGCATCCCGTTATAGGTCCACGCGTTGCCGCCCCATCCCGGAATAAACAGGGTCGGAACGGCCGACGCCACCTGAAGACCGCGTGATGACCGGTGTAACGGCCGAATCGCGCGGCGACTGAACCAATGATAACTGAACCAGCCGCCCAAAAGTACGGGTAGCCAACGTCTTATCCTTATCATCCGGCACCCTCCTAAACTCATCCATTATGCCAGTTTTTTAAATTGTACACAAGCTAAGCTTTTCGGCTTGGTGGCCATTTTCCCGCTTAAACGTCATTTATAAAATTCATCTGGATAAATTTATTTTCGGTCAAATGGCTAAAATCACTGAAATAAGGGCCCCTTCAAGACCGGTTCACCCCCGGCAGCCGCCCGAAAAGCGTTTGACAATTATACGGACAAAAAATAGAATAGATATAATTATGAAACCGCTTTAACAATTTAAACTTACAGAATCGAGGAACGTTTATGCAAACAACTACCAGTCAATGGGATACGTATCAGGGCCAAGCCGTCACGCAATACGAAATTGAAAACGCTAACGGCGTTAAGTTAGCCGTCCTCAGTTGGGGCGCGACCCTGCACAAGTTATTGGTCCCCAGTGCCAAGGGGGAGCATAATTTGGTGTTATCCTACCATAAAATGGCCCACTACCTAGATAATCCCTTTTACGTTTGCATGGGGATTGGCCGAACCGGTGGCCGAATCACCCGCGGGACGGCCAAGATTGGCGATCAGACCTACCATCTCGACCCTAACGAAGGCCAAAACACCCTCCATGGAGGCCCCCACGGCTTCAACACAGTCAATTGGGACGGCACCATCGATGACAGTGACCCGGACCTGGCCAAGATCAGCCTGACCCACACTTTCAAGAGCACCGACGATTCCTACCCCGGTGATTTGACTGCTAAGATTGTTTGGACACTGGACCAGCACGACCAGATTACGTTGACCTTTAGTGGGACCGCCACGGCAACGACCCTGTTCAACCCAACGGCCCACTTGTACTTCAATCTCAGTGACGACCCGTTGGTCACCGGTCAGACGCTGCAAGTCAACAGTCACGAACACCTAGAGCTCAACAGCGAGAAGTTGCCGACCGGGAAGTTCTTGCCTGTGGCCGATACGCCGTACGATTTCAGCGATGGCCAAAACTTAGGCCAGGCGATCCGCGGTCTCCAGGACATCCCCGAAAAGGGCTTTGACGATGTTTACCACGTGGTTCCGAGTTCCAACGATACCATCGCCAAGTTGACGGACCCGACCAGCAAGCGCACCGTCACCATCAAGTCGCCGCGCAACGGGCTCGTGGTCTTCACTGCTAACTCGTTTGATGCCAACTTGAAACTGGCCACTGGTTCCGGCCAGCCTTACATGGGGGTCGCCCTAGAACCCCAGACGTTACCGGATACCATGAACCACCCCGACTTTGGCGACGTGACGCTGCCTGCCGGTCAGACCCAAAGCTATCAAATCACTTATGATTTAACTTACTAAACCACGCGAAAACGCCCTCCCCAATCCTCAGTTGCGGGGGCGTTTTTGGCTGGGGACCCGGGTTGACACTAAATACCCCCTATGGTACATTGTAAAACGTAACGATTACTATTTTGAGGAAAGGAGCCTTACTATGGCAAAGAAGTCTAAGATTGCAAAGGAAAAGAAGATTGAAGCGACCGTCGAAAAGTACGCGACTAAGCGCGCCGAACTCAAGGCAGCGGGCGATTACGCCGGCTTAGCCAAGCTTCCCCGCAACGCCTCGCCGGTCCGCATTCATCATCGTGACCACCTCGACGGGCGGCCACACGCCTACATGCGTAAGTTCGGGTTATCCCGGTTGAACTTCCGCGAATTGGCCCACAAGGGTCAGATCCCAGGCGTCAGAAAGGCGAGCTGGTAGACCAGCCGTTCCCGTGACCGACGGGGGGATTGCCCCGTCGGTGTTGTGACCTTACCCAACGGTGTTGCTGAGGTCACACTTAACCCCAAATAACCTTTAAGGCAGAGACCGCGGTCCCTGCCTTTTTTCTGGGCATTTGACAGCCCCCTATCCCTTTTATAGACTAAGATTAAATCTGATTTTTTAAAGGAGTTCTCTAAACTCATGCAAGTTGAATCCATTGGTTGGGCCTTCGACGTCTTACAGGCCGACGCCTTAGACGACAGCTACCCGCGCATCGAGGCCCTCTTCGTGGGGCGAACGCCGGCGGTGGCCTACGACGCCCAGAACCAACCCAAGTTTAACCGGACCATCGAACGCCGGCTCAAGGCCTTAGAACGCGATTTACGACACAAGCATCAAGCCGATTTATCCACCCTGGGCAGTGCCGACTTGGCCCAAAATGCGCTGATCATCCAGCGCTTAGTCACCGATTACAGCAACCAGCTCAGAGCCCAGATCCTGGTCCCGGCTCAGCTCGACCTCGAAAGTTTGACGCTGGCCGGCGAGTGGCCGCTGTTCTGGAACGAACGGGCTCCGTTGGTGCGGCAAAAGGCCCAGAGCCAAACACCGATGCCGCTGAACCCGACGCCCCAAACTAGCCAACCGACTACGCCCCAACCGGCTGACCATCACCATCCGGATACCCCCAATGGGGGTGCCACCTATACGCCGGTCTAATGACTGGACACTAAAATGGACTGCTTGCGGCATCAATTGTCGTAAGCAGTCCATTTTTAGTAACTCATTTTTTAGCGCACTCCTCCAAGGTCGCCTTACCCTTCGGCCACCACGTCCGTGGTGAGGGTCACGTTCTTCCCCGCGACATCAATAGTCAAGGGGTCCCCACTCAAGAGCTTGAAGTGGTTGCCAGATTTGTCGACCGTGACTTCGACCAAGCGACCGCGGAAGACCTGCCGGAACGAGAAACTCTGCCAAGTTTTTGGCAAGAACGGCGCGTAGTGCAGTTGACCGTTACGGACCCGCATGCCCGCAAAGCCTTGAACCACCGCAATCCAGCCCCCGGTCATGGCCGTGATGTGCAGGCCATCCGTGGTGTCATTGTTGTAGTTGTCCAGATCCAACCGCGCCGTGCGTTCGTAAAGTTCCACGGCCTTGTCTTCGTAGTGTAAGTCGGACGCCAAGACGGAGTGGATAGCCGGCGATAGACTCGATTCATGGACCGTCAAAGGTTCGTAGAAGTCGAAGTTGGCCTTCTTCTGTTCTGGGGTGTAGTCGTCGATGAAGTCCCAGATACCTTGCAGAACGTCGCCTTGCTTGATGTACGGCGACCGCAGGATCTTATCCCAAGACCAGTGCTGGTTGATAGGCCGTTGGTCTTCGGGAATCGAACTGGCTGGTTCGATGTCCTTGTCCAAGAAGCCATCGTGTTGGACGAAGATGTTCAAATCCTTGTCATATGGCAGATACATTCGGTTGACGATGTCTTGCCACTGGGCCTTTTCGTCTGCTGAAACGGCCAGGTCTTTGGCCACATCGGCGTCGACTTGGTCCAAGATTTCCAGCGTGTACTTCAACGTCCACTGGGCCAACATGTTGGTGTACCAGTTGTTGTCGACGTTGTTTTCGTACTCGTCGGGTCCCGTGACCCCGTGGATCATGTACTGGTTATGGCGCTTGCTGAAGTGGACCCGGTCCTCCCAGAAGCGTGACATCTCGGTCAAGACCTTGGCACCTTGGTGTAAGACGTAGGAGGTGTCGCCAGTGTAACGGGTGTAGTTGTAAATCGCAAAGGCAATGTCGCCGTTACGGTGGATTTCTTCAAACGTGATTTCCCATTCGTTGTGGCATTCGATACCATCGAAGGTGACCATCGGGAACAAGGCCCCCTTCAGTCCCTGTTCCTTGGCGTTGACGTAGGCCCCTGGCAGTTGATTGTACCGGTACATCAACAGGTTGCGAGTGACTTTCGGGTCGGTGATGCCCAGGTAGACGGGGAAGGCAAAGGCTTCGGTGTCCCAATAAGTCGCACCGCCGTATTTCTCACCGGTAAAACCCTTGGGCCCGATGTTCAGCCGCGAATCTTCGCCGTAGTAGGTCGAGAACAATTGGAAAAGGTTGAAGCGAATCCCCTGTTGTGATTCATCGTCACCGGTGATTTCCACGTCGGACTTTTCCCAACGTTGCGCCCAGATCTTGGTGTGGGCACTCAATAAATCGGCATAACTGATTTTAGCGACCTGGTCACTCAATTGATCCATCGCCTGGGTCAACTCAGCTTGACTGCCGTAATCCCGCGACGTAACCACGATGACTCGCTTTTCAAGACTGGTGCTGGTCTCAGGCGCCAAAGTGCCTTGATAGGCCATGGCGACTTCTTTGTCGTTCGGTTGGTCCACGGCCACGTTGGCCAAATCGGTCACGACCCGCATCTCCATGCCGGAAGTGAACTGAGGCGTGCCAAACGGGTTCGGCGTGGTCTTAGCCACGACGCTGCCCCGGTCGGCCTGCTGGTCAGTGGCCAGCACGTCCCAGAAGCGTTCGTCGTAGTTGGCCTCTTCGTTCTTGACGTCGGCATCGATGGCCGGTAAGAGCTTAACCGTGATGTCCTGAGCACCTAGGTTTTTAATCGTAACCTTTTGGACGGACAGCTCCTTTTGGGCGACACTCAAGAAGCGCTCGAAGGTCAAAGCGACCTTGGTGGCCCCACGGTCAAGGGTGAACGACCGGGTCAAGACGGCCCGGTGCATGTCCAGGTCTAAGTTGAAATCACTGATCTTGTCTTGCGCCAAATCGACCCGTTGCCCATCGATTTCAATGGGTAACTTGATGAAGTTGACCGCGTTGACGACCTTGCCGAAGTACTTGGGGTAGCCGTTCTTCCACCAGCCAACCCGCGTCTTGTCCGGATACCAGACACCGCCCAAATAGATACCTTGGAGTGAATCGCCGCTGTACTCTTCTTCGAAGTCGCCACGCATGCCCATGTAGCCGTTCCCCAGACTAGTCATCGACTCTTGCAGTCGTTTGTCTTGAGGGTCGAAGGTGTGCGTGCTGACGTTCCAGGGTTGCACCTCAAAAATCCGTTTCATGGTAAAAAACTCCCTTTCGTAAAATCATGTTAGCGTCAAAAGTCAAATTGAACACAGAATCCACAACGTTGAAGGACCTCGCGTTGTGGATTGTGGTCGGCGTTTAGGCCTTGTAAGTTTCTTTAATGGAGAAGACGGAGAGTGCCCCGATCACCATCACGATGCCCCCGAGCAGGAACATGTTAGATTGTGAGCTCCCTAACAGTGGGAACAGTGCGAAGCTGGCAACAGACGCGATGATTTGTGGCAAGCAAATCGAGCCGTTGAACAAGCCTAAGTAAGTCCCCATGTGGGCCCCAGACAAGGCGTTGGTAACCATAGTCAGTGGGTAAGTGTTCATCGCGGCCCAAGCAATCCCGACCAGAACGAACGACCCAATCAGGGTGTACTGGTTGTGAATGAAGAACACGGAGATGAATCCGATGGCCCCTAAGCACAGACTACCCGCGTAGCCTAACTTGTGGACCCGGTTCGGTAACTTGGCCAAAACGTAAGACCAAACCACAGCGGCGATGGACTGAACGGCGGCCAAGACCCCGTACCAGTTCCCAGCGGCTTGATAGCCCGCGGACGTTGCGTTAGTGGTGTGCCAAACGTTGTCGGCAATGGCCCCAGCGGAGTAAGTCCAGAGATACTGGAAAGCAAACCAGCAGAAGAACTGAACTAAGGTGACGGTCCAGAAGACCTTTGGCGCGGACTTCAGTAACGTCCACCAGTTCCCACCAGTGGAATTGGCTTCCTTAGTGATGCCGTGGTACATGGCGTAAGTATCTGGATCGTATTCATGGACCCGGAAAATGGTAAACAAGCTGGTAACCACCAGCAAGATGGCCCCGATGTAAAAGGCAGCCTTGACCGTATCAGGAACGACCCCTTTAGCGGCCACGTTCTTCAACCCAAAGTAGGCAAGCAGAAATGGGAGAACGGCGGCCAAAACGGCCCCGGTGTTGGACAGAAAACTTTGAATCCCGTAAGCATAACTCTTCTGATCATCGTTGACCATGTCCCCAACCATCATCTTGAATGGTTGCATCGCCACGTTAGAGGACAAGTCCAGAAACGCCACGGTGATGGCCCCGAATAATAGCGCCGCAAACGACGCGTAGCCGAAGCCCAAGCTCCCGGAGTTCGGGAGCAGACACATGACGATGACCGCGACGATCGCCCCTAATAACAGGTACGGTAACCGCCGTCCCCCGAGCTTAGGCGCCCAGGTCCGGTCGGAATAGTACCCCACGATCGGTTGAACAATGATGCCGGCTAGTGGTGGTAAAATGAAAAACCACCCCAAGTTGTTCGGGTCGGCCCCAATGGTCTGGAAGATCCGACTCATCTGTGAACTTTGCAGGGTAAACGCTGTTTGGACCCCGAGAAAGCCAAAGTTGATCATCCAAATCGTGCTGGCCGACAACTTCGGTAGTCCCGTCTTGGGATTATCGACTGTCGTGGTATCTTTTGTGACATCTGCCATGATGTAAAACCTCCTTAAACCAACTCATGAAAAAATAATAGCTAAGACGTTGCGTTAAATACTGCGCAACCGATTACATAAGTCATTATGACACCGCTTTCATTATAACGCAACCGTTTGCACAAAACTTTTTCCTCGTTTCGGTGGCCCGGTCCAATTCTCGATTGGGCCGCCTGACAATTAAAAACACCACTCTGCCGGGCGATAACCCGTGACAAAATGGTGTCAAAACCGAATTTAACGGTCAAAACTAATTTATTTTTTTCGCGAAGACCGTGCAACAATGGCCCACACCAATCGTTAACCGATGGCGTACGGAATCCGAATCTGCCCCGGTGTTGGGGTGGCTAAGGGCTCGCGGTCGCTAAATAGCAACACGGTCGCCGCATTCCCCATCTTTTCGGGAAACAGGTCCACCGAATGCAGGTCCGCATCGGTCAACCCCGCTGGTAAGGAGCGGTTGAAGCTCACAATGGGAAAGTGGTTCACAGCAACCGTCTCACGCAGTAAGCGGTAAAACTCGATACCGTTAAAGTCATCCGTTGCCATGATACCGTCGATTTCGGGATGGCGCTTGATAAACGCTCGCACCCGGTTCAACTCCCCTAGCTTACAGGTTAGCGGGTTGACGTTGAAGCGTGCGGCAACGCGGGCGTACCCTTCGCGGCGCTGGTGTTCGTAGGCCCAATCGTGGTCGGACTCGACGAAGACTGGGTGCTTCACGTGGAGCTGATCCAACAAAAAGGTCGCCCCGCCGATACCAGCCTGGAGGTTGTCGTTATCCACGAACAGGTCGTTGTGTTGTTGGTCCGGTTGACCAATCGTGACGAACCGGAGATGTTGCTGGCGTAAGTAATCAGCGATGGGATCGTCTTCATGGGCGTAAAACAAGATGAAGCGCTTAATCTTACCTTGAGCGACCATCGATTGCACGTTCTTGAGTAGCTCGTCGGCGGTCGCACTGATGGCGACTGACAAGACGTAGTGGCGCTGGACCAATTGAGCGTTGATTCCCCGTAAGAGGTCGATATAAAACGGATTTTCGGGAACGGTGTGGGCCGTCGTCGGGAACACGACCCCGACGGCATTGGCCTCCCCCGCCGTTAAATTTTTGGCGTTATAGTTGGGCAAATAGCCCTCCGCGGCGGCTAATTTCTGGATACGTTCGCGCGTCGCTTGACTGATACGTGGATTATTATTAAGCGCGCGTGAAGCGGTGGAAACGGAGACCCCAGCTTTAGCGGCGATATCACGGATAGTTAACATAAGAAAGCTCCTTAGACCTGTACCAATTTCGATTTAACTTGATCAACAAAGCTTACCATATTAAAAAAATTCTGCAAACCGTTGCACAAGGGCTAAGGCGCAGAATTATGTAGATTTAAAGGCGCATTTTAGGCAGTACAGCGGATTATCCCACATACGTGGGGAATACATTAAACAAATCACGCCAGACCGGCATTCTAAAAATCGGAAATCATTGTTTTTGATTAACTTGTCATTTTCAAATCCTGTTCCAAATGTAAAAAACAGTATACTCCTACTTCAATTCTTCAATCGGAACCCTCATCCATCAAAAAAAGGTCAACCCTGGCGTCCTAGTTTGTCACCAGCATGCCATATTGATCAACCTGACAGTTACTTAGTCTTAATTGTACTATTCTTTTTACATGTTTCACTTATGGCTTCATCAACCTTTAGCCACGGTCAGGTATCCTGAACTTAGGTTCCTTATAGGTGTCATTTGATGACTTCATCAACCCGGCAACGTGATCGGTTTTTGCGTGAAGGTGTTCCTTATAAGTGTCATTTGATGACTTCATCAACCACGGATGCAGAATTCGACCGCGCCTAACGGGTTCCTTATAGGTGTCATTTGATGACTTCATCAACCTGACAGGCCGTTTTCATCTGCGTATTGCAGGTTCCTTATAGGTGTCATTTGATGACTTCATCAACCTATTAAACATCTACACTTCCTGCCAGCAACAACGCTTGTAAACCGCTCACCAGCAGTATATAGAGGCGTCAGTTTCATAAACAGGCTATCCCCGCCAGGACAGACGGTTAAAATGTATAATTAGATTTTTTCTAATCCCTTTTTTAGAATATTTTTAGCTGCATTTATATCTCGATCATGAATTGTGCCACATTTAGGACACTGCCATTCACGAACGGCTAAGTTCTTCGTCTCTTTATTTTGATAGCCACACACACAACAGATTTGAGAAGAGGGATAGAAACGATCAATTTCAATTACTTTCCGTCCATAGAATTCTGATTTATAAACAAGCTCTCGCTTAAACTCATTAAATCCCTCTTCTTCGATACTTTTTGCGAGTTTATGGTTAGAAACCATTCCCTTTACATTCAGGTTTTCAATAGCAATAACATAATTATTTTTTATTAAGTCGGTCGAAGTTTGCTGTACAAAAGCGCGTCGTTGCCTTGCAATTCTTGCGTGTAATTTTCGTAATTTCATATTGGCCTTACGATAATTATTACTTCCTCTCTGCATACGATCACGCTTCCGCTGTAGCTTAATTAGTTTCTGCTCCTGATTTTTTAAAAAATGCTTATTTTTTATTTTTATTCCGTTACTCAACGTAGCAAAATACTTAATTCCAACGTCTACCCCGACACGGTTAGCCGACCTCTCCTTTAAATTAAGAAAATAACCATCCGGCAGTTCTACTGATATAGATATATAATATCTATCAATGCGATCAGCACTAATAATTCCAGATTTTATCTTCCCACTTTTTGGAATTGGCCTATGATTAATAACTTTTACCCACCCAATTTTTGGTAATTTCACTAACCCTTTTTTCTCATTTAAAGCCAAATTTCCTTCTTCTATTGGCGAGTTCTTGTAACTAGAAGCTCTATAAGTCGTATACGTTAGGGCACTATGCGCTAAGCTTTTAAATTTAGGGTAACCTATCTTTCGATGTTTTTTCAATCCCCTAAAGAAATTTTTGAAAGCCTGATCTAAATGCCTTTTACTATAAGCAAGAGCATTTGCATCGCACCCTTTTAAAAAAGCATACTTAGGATCATCCTTAATTTGTTTTACTGTCAACGTCGATGATTTTTTGTACTCTTTATAAATCCTATTATTGTCCTCGAGTAAGAGATTATATACTAACCTAGCACCATTAATATTTTGCCAAATTAGTTTTTCTTGCTCCTTATTTGGTTTTAATCTGAATTTAAACGCTACTATAAAGGCCACGTTATGCCTCCTTTAAGTAATCATCAAGCATATTACCATGTGCTTTATCACAGTTAACTTCAATTTTTATTCTCAATAATTACAACATCTTTCGTTTCCCTCTTTAATTTAAGGTATAGTTCCTTTTGATTCATTTATCAAAAAAAACGTCTTTAATTCCACTACTTTATGGTTGAAGCCACTATTCACAACTTCTAGTACCGCCACACCAGATCACTTTTAACAAAGCAATTACAAGTGTTTGTTAAGTTGATTTTATGTACCAGTCCCTTGTGCATCAAACTTACATACACGGGAAGAATACCCCACACCTGTGGGGACTACCTTGATGAGCATTTCAGTTGCCCGGTCCATCAAGAATCACCCTCACATACGTGGGGACTACTTGCTGGAACTATTGAGGCTGCGCAGCCTGCGAGAATCACCCTCACATACGTGGGGACTACACTAAACAAATCCCGTCAGACCGGCATTCTAAAAATCGGAAATCGCCGTTTTTGATTAACTCGTTATTTTTAAACGGTGATTTCAAATGTTAAAAACAGTATACTCCTAACAACTTCTATTCTTCAATCAGAACCCTTACCCCATCAAAAAAGGCCAACCCCGGCATCCTAGTCTGTTCCTAGAATCCCGTACTGATCAGCCTGAGTCTTATTTAGTTTTAGTGGTCTTCGACTTTCCGTGATGACCACCACTAGGCGGTGTTAACGGAAGCGTGGTAATAAATCGAGTTCCTTTAGGGTGGTTATCCCGCACCGCAATCGAGCCGTGGTGCAAATCGACGATCCAGTGGGCAATCGACAACCCTAAGCCGTTGCCCCCAGTTTGGCGGGCCCGGGAGGTGTCAATTCGGTAAAAGCGGTCAAAGATACGCTGACGGTCCTTACCCTGAATACCGATACCTTGGTCAGCCACCACCAGTTGCCACCGCCGCGGCGTGATTTTATGTGCCGAAATCGTGATGGTACTGCCCTTAGGCGAGTACTTCAAGGCGTTATCAATCATAATATTCATCAATTGATGAATCAGGGCCTGGTCCAAAACTGCCTTGAACGGCATCACGGTCGCCAAGCGCAAGGTCTTCCCCTGGCTAGCCGCAATTTCCGTGTAGGGTTCCACCGTTGCGGCCAAGAACGCGGCGACCTTGGTGGGTTCAAAGTTCGTTTGGATACTATTGGAGTCCGAGCGGGCCAACGCCAGCAAGTCGTGGGTCAATTTTTGCAGGCGCTGACTTTCACTGTTGGCAATCGCGATGTTAGCTGCCTGGTCGATAATTTTATCGTTGGGCCGCGTCAACAGAAACTCCAACTTGTTTTGAATAATAGTCAACGGCGTTCGCAACTCGTGGGCGGCGTTGCCCACGAACTCAGTCTGCCGGCCCCAGGACCGCAGAATCGGTCGCATGGTCAGTCGTGACATCCAGACACTCATCGCGATTGACAGGACCCAGAAGACCCCCATGGTGATTAACATGACCTGGGTGAAGTTGCTCATCGCGGCCTTTTGGGGGTCGATATTTTCCATGATCAAGAGATACTTGCCGGCCACGGTCTTATCGGCGACCTTCTTCGGCGCCTTGACCAGTAGCGTACGGAAGTTATATTTCCCCGCTACCTGAATGGTCCGCAACTCGTTGACTTGTGAAGGATGGAGGGTAATATTTTTTAACGTGTCATAGCGCGAGCCCAGTTGCCCCTTGTTCGCCACTTTCCCGTTTTGATTATAGACCAGCGTGGTGGTCATAAAGGGGTGCTGCTGGGCGTTATGCTTGTACTGCGTTTTTTGGTTTACTTGATTTTTTTTGACCGGCATTTGGCGGGGTGGTCCCTGGAGTTGAGCCGTTTTTTCAACTTGTAGTGCCTGGCCGGTACTGGTCAGCATGGCGCGGCTGAACAGGATGAACACTATCACACCCAATAAGATGAAAATGATCGAAAACCCAATCAGACTGCTCCAAAACAGCTGCCACTGTTGGGAACGATTGACTTTATTGCTCATCGGGGGCCTCCACGATATACCCGGCGTTGCGAATCGTGCGAACGGACAAATCACTGCCCGCGCGTTTCAATTCCTTGCGCAGGTTACTCATGTAGACTTCCACCACGGACAGGCTGGTCTCAGAATCAAAGCCCCACAGCCGGTTGAAAATCTGTTCTTTGGTGATGATGGTCCCCGGATTGGCCGCAAGATACGCCAATAAGTCGAACTCGCGCCCCTTTAAAGTCAGGGGGTCACCATTATAGGTTGCGAGGTGCTTACTAGTGTTGATAGCCAGTTGCCCCAATTGGATCACGTCACTGTTATTCAAGTGACCCGTGCGTTTCAACAAGGCTTTCATCCGGGCAAGCAATTCTTCTCTGTGGAAGGGCTTGGTCACGTAATCGTCGGCCCCGTCATTGAAGCCGCGCAGCTTATCGGCAATCGTGTCCTTAGCTGTCAAAATCAACACCGGGGTGGCAATCCCCTGGTTGCGAATATGCAACAACAGGTCCAACCCACTTTCGCCGGGAAGCATTAGGTCCAAAATGATGGCGTCAAAGACGTCCTGATTGGCTAAAAATTCCCCCTGTTCCCCATCGTAAGCCGTCGTCGGTTCACAAATCGGTTTGATCAATTCCACGATGTCCGCGGCTAATTCACGTTCATCTTCCACAACTAATACTTTGGCAGTTGCACTCAACGGGCATTCCTCCTTATGATTACTGGCCCCGTGTTCTCATCGTTTCGAGGCCTTTTTGATTGATGGTTGGGACTGTTTTGTCCAGCCAACTTCCCCTGACCGGCTCTAATCCGTTAGTTTACCGGTTAAAGGATAACGGCACCTTAAGCCACTTTTTACTGCCCCGTGGTTTGCGGCTAATGCCGATTGATACGACTTGTTTAAAATTTGACCGAATCAGCCAGGGGCGCTTTGTCCCGGCTAGCCAGCGTGTTATGCTAAATAGTATCGAAGACTAGCTACCGCCCGTTGCCCCCGACTGCTTGCCTACTTCGCAGTACCGTCAAGAGCTTGCCGCAACGGGCCCGCTTTTTGAAAAATTATACGGAGGAGTTTGTCATGAAACAACATCGGGATACCCTCGCGGCTCTGAGAGTCAGTCGCTGGGTATATGGGGGCGCTTTTTTAGTCCCGTTCATTATTTTAGTGGTCACTTTCTGGGCCCTAAAAATCACCCCATTTGGGAACCAGAACTTTCTATTCAGCGATATGGGCGCACAGTACATCCCCATTTTGGAATACCTGCGCACCACCATCCTGCACGGTCAGTTCCACCTCTTTTCCCTTTCATTGGGCACCGGTAGTGGGCTACTACCACTGTTAGCCTACTACGTGATCAGCCCGTTCAATTTATTGATTTTCCTGTTTCCGGCGACCAATATGACCACGGCTTTAACTTGGATCATCATCTTAAAGATTAGCACGATTGGCCTGACGATGGCGATTTTTTTGCGCCACGCTTTTTTAAAAACTGGCTGGTCATTACTGCTGTTCTCCACCGCCTTTAGTCTCTGTGGCTTCGTTACCATGTACTTTTACGACATGATGTGGCTGGACGCCTTGATCCTCTTGCCGCTGGTCGCGTTAGGGCTCCACCGGTTGGTTAAGCACCACCACTTTGGGCTCTACACCATTAGTTTAGCCCTAACCATCTTTTCTAACTACTATATGGGCTACATGACTTGCCTGTTCTCGGTATTGTACTTTAGTTACCTGCTGGAGGAACATCAGGCTTCGGTCACCTCACTGACGACGGTCTGGCGCTTGCACCGGCCGGTCATTCGGCAGTTTTTGATTGGCTCCCTCTTAGCCGGGGGCATGACCATGATTGTCTTGATTCCCACGGGGTTAGGGATGCTGTTGACCGGTAAAAGCAACTTCTTTATCAAGAACTACTTGCCAACGCCCCAGTTCGGTCCCGAGATCTTAGCCCAGTTCGGCCCGGCCGGCAGTAACTACGCCAGTCACCTTTACCACACGCCGTCACTGTTCATGGGCACCTTGATGTTCCTGTTGCTCATCGTTTACTTCGTGTCGCCCCGGATTCTAGCCGTGGAAAAGAAGCGGACCATGTGGTTGCTGATTCTCATGGGACTGGGACTCTTTATCACTCTATTCAATACCATCTGGCACATGTTCCAGCAACCGGCCGGCTTTCCCTTTAGAAACGTCTACTTCTTCACGTTCTTCGCCATCGTGACGGCCTACCGCGCCTGGCAGACTCACCCGGCGCAGACCATGAACGACCCACAAAAGGTCCTGGCGTTGGTCTGGGGTGCGGGACTGCTGACCATCGGCTTCATCGCCGCGCGCACCTTACCGCAACTCTACTACCAGTTCGACCCATCGTTGAACAACCACCTCTACTTACAGAGTCAACCGGCTTTCAAGTTGTTATGGTTAGCGTTGGGCCTCCTGTTGCTCAATACCATGCTTCTGTTCATCAGTGAGTGGCGCCCGGTCCGCATCGGCCTCATGGGCGTCATCATCGCTTGTGAGCTCGGTGGGAGCTTCTTGGTCGGAACCCACGGCATCGATTTCGGGTCCCAGACCCAATTTGCCAAGGACTACCGCGCGAACCGTGCTCTGCTCAAACAGGTCGGTGCTAAAACCAACAGCTTACACCGCATCGACTATTTGCACTCGACCATTGGTAAGGCTTATCTGGGTGCCTACAACCACTACAACGACCCCCTGCTCCTGAACTATGCTGGCATTAGCGCGTATTCCTCCACGCTCAACGAGCAGTCACGGGTCTTCCAACACGACCTGGGTTACTTCAGCCCCAACGTCCGGCGTATCAGTGCCCAAGGCTACACCCACGTTACCGATACTTTGCTGGGGGTCAAGTACCGTTTGAACGCCTTTAAGACACCGCCAATCAACACCTTATCGACTTACGCCGGGATTGGCTTTGCCGTGCCCGCACAGGTCGCAGACCTCCAACTCGATGACCAAAACGCGTTAAACAACCAGCAACACGTCCTGGCCGCCATGGGGGCCCAGCCCAACACGCTGTCCCCCGCGGGCGTCATCAGTATGACGCAACACCGCGCCACGGCCAAGGACCTGGCACCGATTCCGGATAAAACCATGACCCACTCCCACCATGCAGGCCCAATGTACTATCAGACCGTCACGCTGCGCGTCACCGCAACGGGCCTCCTGCACGGATACTCGCCAGAAAACGGTGTCATCTACTCCAGTCTGCGAGTCAACGGACGAAAGGTCAAGCCGATGATCAACGCCGATGGTTTCCGTTACGTCTTCAGTCTGGGCCAACACCGCAAGGGCAGTACCGTCAAGGTCAGTTACGTGACCCGCAAGCCGGACGCCGGTTACCATAACCAGTTTGTCTCCTTGAACCAGAAGGCCTACCACCGTTTCACCAAACACCTGGCCAAACACCGCTTGAAGTTATCTGCTAAGAGTGGCGTGTCCTGGATCTCAGGGACCGTGACCGGTACAGCACAGCGTAACCTGCTGTACGTCGCCATTCCGAAGACGCCGGGATGGTCCGCAACGGTCAACGGTAAACCCGTGGCCATCAAATCGGCGATGCACGCCCAATCGGTCATCCCCGTGGTCAAAAACTATCCGGGCATGATCGGAGTGCCCATCAAGCCCGGCACCAACCACGTCACTTTGGTCTACAAGACCCCAGGACTCAAGTTAGGCGCCGTCATCAGTCTCGTGTCCCTATTGCTCTTTGGTGCGCTGTGGTTTTTAGCGGAGGGGCAACGTCCATTAAAAGCCCACCACGCAGCAAAGCGTCATTAATTGAATCTAGGCCTAAGCAAAAAGACAGCTAACGTCAAAATACGTTAGCTGTCTTTTTTCAATCTGACCCTATCGGCAATAACACCCCAATAACCAGCCAGACAATCCCAATCATGACCCCAAGTGGGTCGCTGGTGAAAATTCCTGCGATTCGCAATCCCCAATCGCCTAGCAGGAAAATCACGCCCACCCAAAAGGGCCAGTTTCGGTAAAACTTCGGGTTAAAACTCAGTCGCATCGCAATTCCCCCTGCTCCTCTGAGCCAAAACGCCCCACCGTTTTGTTCATGACCTAATTTCCCCTGAATCTGTTAACAGACTTATTTTACCACGTTAATCAATTTTACCAACACTTAAACTCGACGTTCATCCGCAAAAAAGGCGCACCGCTAGGCCCGCCTTGATTTGCTATAATTTATTTAATCGTGACTCATGGGCCGGACCTTCGAGCGATCCTTTTGGTTGCGGGTCACGTGATTCATGGTCCAGCGTAACAGGAATGGTGCGACCAACGTGGCCAGGATAATCGCCGCCACGACCGCCGAGTACTGCACCGGCGACATCAACTTAGCCGAGTAGACGATTTGGGCGATAATCATCACCCCGGGAGACCATCCCGGCCCCCACGGCGGCGGAACTGCCCCACGAGAAGCCGGCGAGTTTAGCCCCGCCGCCGGCCCCGACCAGCTTACTAGCAATGGCCACGACCGTTAAGAGCACGATGAAGCCCAGTTGCTTACTCAAGCCGTCGAAGTCCATGTTGAGCCCGATACTGACGAAGAAGACCGGGATAAAGACCGCGTAACCCACGGGCTCGATATGCCGGTCGACCGTCAACTTCGCCGGCGTCTGGGAAACGGCGATTCCGGCAAAGAAAGCCCCCACCACGTCGCTCAAGCCAACCAATTCGGCCACGTAAGCCATCCCGAAGCACAGGATCATGGCCATCAACGCCTGCCCCATCGGGATCAACAAGCGGTCCCCAATTTTAGCCATGTACGGCGCAATCCAACGGACCACGAAGTAGATGGCCGCAAAGTAGATAACTTGTAAGATGGTCGTCACGAGCCGATTGCCCGACACCCCGCTAGAGACCGAGGTCCCCGTCGTCGAGATAACGACACTCAAGATGATCACCGCTAACACGTCGTCGACCACCGCGGCACCTAAAACGGTCGTCCCTTCACGACTGCTTAAAGCGTTCATTTCCTTTAAGACTTCCACGGAGATGGAGACCGACGTGGCCGCGAAGATGATACTTAAGAACAAACTTTCATTGAACGGCAAGTGGTACAGTTCGCCGATGGCAAAGGTCCCCAAGACCGGTACGATGACCCCTAAGACGGCGACCAGGATGCTGGGCTTTAAATAGCGTTTCAATAATTGCAGGTCACTTTCCAGCCCGGCGATAAACATCAAGACGATGACCCCGATCTCGGCAAAGCTGTCCAAATTATGCGTCAGGTGCAACCACCCCAGCATGGCTGGCCCCAAGACAATCCCCACAATCAGTTGGCCAATCACCGCGGGAATCCCGATGCGGGTACTATAGTGCCCCACAATCGTGGTGGCTAATAAGATTAGTGTTAAGTTCCCTAATAATTCCATAAATCCTCCTTCAAGCGCAAAAAAAGCGCCTACTTCCCCGTACCATCCACCCAACCCAAGGCAGACCGAATTCTTGAAAAGCAGTCGCTTCAACCAATTTCTTAATTTTTCCTTAGTATATCGACTTTTCACAAACAGCGCAACCTTTGCGACTTTTCTAACTGGTCGCTCGCGAAATCTTAACTACCCGTGGCCGGCCAATCGTGTTAAACTAATAACGATTAATGAGATTGTGAGGTGACGCGGATGAAGTGGGTCGAAGCAAACATCGTCGTAATTTTCTGGTCAGTTATCTTTGGGGAAATCATCGGATACGTTGGAAAGTCCCTGGAACAGATGCCTTACCAACCCCTCCAATTGGGGATTACGATGGCTGTCGTGGCCGTCATTGCGGTTAATGGAATCGCGTTATTAGGTCGTAGCGACAAGAAGTCTGCAAAGAACTAACTCGTTCGCCGCTGCTCAACGGCAACGTTGAACAACTCCGGATTTTAAAAACGGGCCTGGATTCGTTCCAGGTCCTTTTTAGTGCGCGGACCACCTCGTGAAAGGAAGTCCTCACTTGCAAATCGGTCAACTGACCACCCAAATCATTTTGATGTTCGGTCTAATGTTGATTGGGGTCCTGATCAATAAGTGTCATCTGATGCACGCCCAAACGGCTAACGACCTGACTAACATCTTGCTCTACGTGGTGTCGCCCTGTCTGATCATCGGGGCCTTCGAGCAACCCTTCTCGGGGTCGCGGATGCACCAATTCCTCCTGGCCGCGTTAGGGACCTTCGTCTGGTACCTCATCGTGACTTTGCTTGCGCGCCTGATTTTCGGGCACTTGCATGACCCGAACCTGCGGCGCATCACCCAGTACGGCAGTATCTATTCTAACGCTGGTTTCATGGGTATCCCGCTAATCAGCGCGTTGTTCGGGAGCACTGGCGTCTTCTACGCGGTCGTGGCCTTAGCCGGCTTCAACCTGTTCAGTTGGACCTTAGGCGTGCGGCTCTTTCACACCCCCGCGACCCATCAGGCCCGTCAAGTCCTGCTCAACCCCAACATTATCGCTATCGTTGTGGGCCTTTTGCTCTTCTTGAGCGGCTGGCACTTACCGGGGACGCTCAACCACATCGTCACGGCGGTCGGTTCCGTCAACACGCCATTATCGATGATTGTCATCGGCAACAGCCTGGCCCAAATCACCTTCAGTAAACAAATGTTGAACCCTTGGCTGGGGTTGACGCTTCTTTTCCGGAACCTAGTCTTTCCCCTCTTGGGGGCAGGGCTATTGACCCTGTTAGGCGTGAGCGGCATCGCCTACACCACCACGCTGATCATGATTGCCTGTCCCGTCGCTGGCGTCGTGGTCCTGTTCACCTTACAGATTCACGCGGATGCGGCGCCAGCCATTGCGGTGATGAGTCTATCGACGTTGCTCAGTTTACTAACCATTCCGTTGGTGGTCGCGTTAGCCACTTAGAAAACTTTAGACGTTAAAATGGTGCTCCCCGTAATCTGGGGGGCACCATTTTAATGTCTAATCCGGCGCATTCGGATCGACCGGTCGTCCGGCCGCCCGAATTTGATTTTTCAGGGCGTTCATGTCGTGGTCCAACTCGTGGACCAACTGCGCTTTCTCCAAGAGCTGGCGTTTTAACGCTGCCTGGTTACGTAACTGCTTCTTATAGTTCAATTCATGTTCCAGCGAGGCCCAGAAGTTCATCGCAATCGTGCGGATTTGGACTTCCACCTTCACCTGAACCGTCCCCGCCGCTAAAAAGACCGGCACCGCCAAAATTAGGTGTAAACTTCGATACCCATTGGGCTTGGGGTGGGTAATGTAGTCCTTGCGCCGGATGATTTTTAGGTCCGGTTGTTGGGCCAACCGCTGTTCCATCGCCTGAATATCATCTTCGAAGCGGACGATGACCCGAATCCCCGCGATATCGTGCATGTCGTGCGGTAACGTCGCTAAGTTGAAGTCAAAGTGCTTGCGTTGGGCCTTTTCCAAGATACTTTCTGGCGACTTGATCCGCGATTGCAGACTATCCACCAGGCTATGCCCATTTTGAATCTGGTACTCCTGATCCAGGTAACGAATCTTAGTCCGCATGACCTGAATCGCACTGCGGTAATTCAACATTAATTGCCGAAATTGATCGATGGCCTGCAGTGACGTGGGGTCGTTCACGAACGTCGCTGGCAGGTTCCGGTCAGGGGTTTCCTTAGTCATGAAAAAATCTCCCGTGCTCGTTGCGGCTCCGCTTCACGCGGTCGCACAACGAAAAAGTTCAATCGTGACGTCACGTTGCTAGACGTCGTTTCCTCCTCTATCATACGGGGAAACCGCCGCAATTGTAACTAATTTGACAGCTGAGGCTAGTAAAGATGATGAGATTACTAGGAAAGTCACTAAATCGCCCGGCGATTCGCTAACCTGCTATCCTAAAACCGTCAGCTAAAACTGACCACATTGGGTCTCCGCACGATGATTTACATTAGTTAATAACGGCACTTAAAACTGGTACCAACGACCAGTCCCCTTTTACTAGTGAGTTCCATGGATACACTTCCCGAGCCAATTACGGAGGCCCTGTGCGATTTTTATGTTGGGGGGTCATTTTTGTGATACAAAATCAAGTTCCCACTTCGCCAAAATCTACCGCACCGCCAACGGTCGCTTCGCCCCAGTTGATCTCACAACCTTGGCAACCATCTGCCAAGACTCTGGCGGCCCACTACCACACGAATCCCCAGACTGGACTGACTACCCAACTGGCTCGTGACCGGTTAAAACAGTTGGGACGCAATGAATTAACCACTAAAAAACAGTCGCGGTTCATTCAATTCATCAAACAGTTCAACAACAGCATCATCTATATTCTGACCGCCGCGGCCGTTTTAACCTTTCTGATGCACCGCTACTCGGACTTCATCGTTATCGGCCTGGTCATTATCGCCAACGCCATCATCGGCTACGTCCAGGAACGCCAAGCGGGCAATGCCCTTGAACGGATTCGTGAGCTATTGATTTCCAAAAACATCGTCATCCGGGACGGGGTCAAACGCGAGATTGACGCCCGTGATTTGGTCGTGGGCGACTTAGTGGTCCTCGAAGCCGGTGACGCGGTCCCTGCCGACCTGCGTTTAGTCGCCGCCGATAACCTAAGCATCCAGGAATCTATCTTGACCGGAGAAACCAACCCGGTCGCTAAACAGGCCAAACCACTACCGGCCAACAACTTACCACTAGCCGAGCAGCGTAACTTGGCTTTCGCCTCGACCGCCGTCACCAACGGCTCCGGCCGTGGCATCGTGCTGGCGGTGGCGGATGCGACCCAAATCGGTCAGATTCAGGGGGCCGTCGAAACCGTCCAGCCCAAGCCCACCCCGTTGATGCAAAACCTGAACAGTTTGGGTGTCAGCCTATCTGTGGCCATCGCGGTCATCACCATGGTCGTGGGCTCGATGCCCGAAGGTCTGCCCGCCAGCACCTCGGTGGTCCTCGCTATGGGGACCCGCAAGATGACCAGGCAAAACGTTATCGTGAAAACTTTACCGGCCGTCGAAACGCTGGGCGCCGTCGACATCGTCAACACCGACAAGACCGGCACGTTGACCAAAAATGAAATGACGGTCACCAAGGTCGTGACCCCGGAACACGCCTTTACGGTCACCGGGGTCGGCTACGACGACAACGGCCACATTTCGTTTGACGGCGATTTGGAACTGGCCCACCAAAAGTATTCCTGGCAGCACGACCACGCGATGCGCCGCTTACTACGTATCGCCGGACAGACTACCGACGCGCAGTTGCACTTCGACCACCAGAATTGGCAGTTGACCGGTGAACCGACTGACGGCGCACTGACCACGCTGTACCGTAAATTGACGGGCCACGACCCCGTGGTCCACGCACTCGACGCGTTGCCGTTTGATTCGGCCAACCGCTTTTCGGCCCGCCTGGTTGAACAGGACGACCAGCACGTTTTGATGGTCAAGGGCGCCCCGACTAGTCTCTTACAATTGACCACGGCGGACACCGCCACCGATTATTGGCGCGCCCAGCTCCACCGATTGACCACCAGTGGCTTACGGGGCGTGGCCTTAGCCGAACGGCGCGTTGACCCCAGCGTGACCCGTATCACACCGGACTTGATTCGCCAGCTGACTCTGGTGGGGTTGGTCGGCATCATCGATTCACCGCGCGAGGAAGCCACCACGGCCATCGCCGATTTGCGACGTGCCGGCGTCCAGGTCAAAATGATCACCGGTGACCACCCCGATACGGCCGTCGCCATTGCCCAAAAACTGCGTTTGGCCGACCACGTCCGGGCATTGACCGGCCCCGAGATGGACGCGTTAAGTGACGCCCAATTGGCTGCCGTTATCGATAACTATAACGTCTTCGCCCGCACTACCCCGGCCAACAAGCTCCGCATCGTGCAGGCCCAACAGGCCAATCACCACGTCGTTTCCATGACCGGAGATGGCGTGAACGATGCGCCGGCTTTAAAGCAGGCCGACATCGGGGTCGCTATGGGCATCAAGGGGACCGAAGTCGCCAAGGAGGCCGCCGACATGGTCTTAGTCGACGATGACTTTACCGACATCGTCGCCGCCGTTTTCGAGGGCCGGCACGTCTTCGATAATATCCGTAAGACTATCCGGTTCCTATTGCCGACCAGTTTTGCCGAAGGACTAGTGGTCATCTTAAGCATCTTGCTGGGCCAGCAACTGCCCCTCTATCCGGCCCAGTTGCTGTGGATCAACATGGTCTCGGCACTGACCATCCAGTTCGCTTTCATCTTTGAACCCGCCGCCGACACCATCATGACCCGCGGCCCCCGAGACGTTCGTCGCGGTTTACTATCCAAACTCGATACCTTCGAAATCACCTACGTGGCACTTTTGATTTCTGGGCTAGGCATTGGGGTTTTCGACTACCTGACCCGCCTGGGCTTGCCCGTCGTCATTGGCAGTACCATGACCTTGAACGTCATCATCTTCGGCAAGATTTTCTACCTGTTCAACTTGAGAAACGACCATCCGGTCATCTCCAGATACTTTTTCCAAAATCAGATGGCCTTTTATATCGTCGGCTTATTAATTCTCTTACAGTTAGGCATCATTTATCTGCCCGCCATGCAACTGATCTTCAACACCACCAGCATCGCCTTTTGGGACGGCTGGGGGATTCCACTACTAGCGGGGACCGTGGTGCTTGTGGTCACCGAAATCGGTAAGGCTATCCGGTTCCACGTGTTACCCAAGTTCAAACGTTAGGACACAAAAAGGACGCGAAATCTAGCGCGTCCTTTTTGTGTGTTATCACAATCCTAATAATCATTGTGCTTATTTGTCGTAAATCCCAATCACTAACGCAATCATCAAAATAATCAAAACGGTCGTCGTGATGGCCACGTAAAGGTGATCCTTTTCCCGATAGAAAGCATAAATGGAGACGACCACCCGTAAAACGGGGGTCAGAATCAAACAATAAATGCCTAACATCATAATCGCAAAGGACTTCAGGTGCCAAGTCCCCACTAGAATCGCCCCAAACTGTAGTGGCAGGGTATCGCCGGGATACCCCGACTGACCAGTAGCGAGGAAGAGGATGAGGCCAATCGCCATCACGATGGCGGAAAAGATGACCCCGATTTGTAAAATGCGCCCGATGACGGTCTCGACTTGCGCCATTTCTTTGGCGGTTGCTGGTTTATCTGCCATTAGAAGTGAACCCCCAATCCCTTAAAGAGCATCTGACCACCGATGTACAGAAGCACCGGAATGAAGACGATGCGAATCCAGCGTGACGGCAGGATCTGCATAATACGCGACCCTAGCGCCGCACCAATCAGGATGCCCAACGCCATCGGGACGGCGATCGTGGGTAAAATCGAACCGTTGAAGAAGTACACCGTTGCACTAGCCGCGGCGGTGACCCCCATCATCAAGTTCGACGTCGAGCTGGACGGTTTCAAGGGCATCTTCATGAAAGTATCCATCGCCATCACTTTGAAGGCCCCTGACCCGATACCCAATAACCCACTCGCCACGCCGGCCCCAAACATTACGGAAAAGCCGGCCGGCACGTTTTCGACCTGGTAGTCCACGTCCTTCATCTCTACTTTATCGTAATAACTGCCGTTGAGCTTGAGCTTCGCGGCAATCTTATCGGGTTCTACCCGTTGTAAGACTTCCTGGCCACGGCGCAACTTGCGGTACATGTTCCAACTGGAAAAGACCAGCAAGCACCCAAACAACAGGTACAGATACTTCGGATCTAAGACCCCGGTCAATAAGGCCCCAGCGATAGCGCCAATCGTGGTCGCAATCTCCAAAAACATGGCGACCCGCAGGTTCAACACGTTATCGCGCAAGTACGCGATTGTCGACCCCGAACTGGTCGCGATGACCGCAATGATGCTGGCCCCAATCGCATATTTAATATTTAAGCCCATCCCCAGGGTCAAGATTGGCGTGATGATCATCCCACCACCGATGCCCAAGATGGCGCCGGCAATGCCGGCAAACACGCCCACGCCAAGCATGAGCAATGCAGTTTCTCCCATGAGTTAACCCCTCCATCATTTCGTCTGATTATAACTTTGATTATCGGCTTTTCCGTCCGCAGGGGCAAGTCTCGGCCCCCAACTTACTTGTGATGACCGCACAAACCCCAACTAGCCGTAATGAGCCGGTAGTCTGGCGCCAAAATGGAATCTTATCGGTCCATGACTTACGCTTACCGCTAGTTTGTGCGTGGCCATTCAATCTTTCCCGCCACCGGATTGGTAATTTACCGGTATCCCCGAACCCGTAAAAATCCTGCCACTATGCCCCATCCCGGTCACTCCAACACAACGGGGGTGCCATACTTTTATCGTATGGCACCCCCGTTAAATTGGTCTGTCTTTTTAAGTCACCGTGGCGTCAATAACTGTCGATGAACCGCTGAAGGAGCGGACTGATCGGAACTGCCTCCGGCCACACCAACTTAAGCGTAGTCTGCCAGGCATGATAGCGAATCACCCGGACCGCGGTCTTTTCCGTAGGCTCCTGTTCGGCCACGGACTGTGGCACCAACGCCACTCCGAGTTGCGCGTTGGCCCACTGGACCGCAGTGCGGGCATCATCACAGGTACAGGCGATAAATGGTGTAAGGTCGTGCTTGGCAAAGGTGGCCTGAAACTGCCGAGCAAAGCGGCGGTAAATAATCAGGGGTAAGGGTTGCAACGCCTCGAGTCGCAACGTGTTCCCCGCAACGTAGTCGTATTTTGGTGGCACGACCGCCACCATTGGTTCGGTCGCGAGTGGCTTGACGGTCAGCTGAGCCGCGTTAAACGGCGTCCGCACGATGGCCACGTCCAGTTGGTGGTGCGCTAATTGGTCCAGTAAGACATAGGTGTTAGCTTCGACCAACTTGAGTTGGACTTGCGGGTAATGGCGGGTCAACGTCCGTAACTTAGCGTTAGGGGTGGCGCCAATCGACGAAGAGGTCACCCCGATCGTCAAGACACCGGCAATCCCCTGCCCCAAACCCCGGACTTCGGTGGTCGCTTAGTCCCGTAAATCGATCAACTGCTGAGCATAGTCGCGCAACCGTTCACCGGCCGGAGTTAGGCTCACGCCGCTGGCCGCGCGACGCAGGAGTTGCACCCCCAGTTCCGATTCAAGTTGCTTCAATTGATAACTCAGAGGTGGTTGCGCCATATGGAGTTGTTTGGCGGCCGCGGTGATTTGCCCCACGTTAGCCACCATCAAAAAATAATCAAGTTGGCGAAATGTCATGCTGACCGCCTTTCCGTCCGGAAAATGCCGGACTCGTGTGCCACAGTTTAGGGGGTCTCGCCCCCGCCATCGATCTCACGGGTCGCCACGGTCGGCGTGATGGTCCGCCGCTTCTTGGTCGGTGCCCGACTTGGGACGTTTTCTTTCAGCAAGTATTGCCGAATCAGCAGCACGATTTGCTTATTTTGCGGCAAATCCGAGTGCGTGGTATCATCGCCCGTCACGGTGATCTGGGTGTAGTGCGCGACGTGGTTTTGAAAGAGATACTTCCCCTGGTTGACGCTGTTGGCGGGTACCGTCCCGTCACTGGAATAGTTTTCCGTGCCGGCGACCGAATAAACGACCAACTTTTTCGGCAACCGGGTCCGCCCGGCGATGAGTTCTTTGAGCATCGCCGTGCGTTCGGTCGTACTGTTTGATTCCATGTTATACGGTGTTGCAATCGTCATCAAGCGGTCGATGGTCACGGATTTGAGTTGTTGTTCGTTTTGTTCCAAAAAGAGGCTCAAAATCAGGCCGCCGTTGGAGTGGCCCAACGCCGAAAAGTGATTGAAATGGTACGGCTTGACCAGGTCCTTAAAGGCGATGGCTAACCACTTAGCCTGTTTATTGATATTAACGTAGCCGTCCCGGTTATTGTCAAAGGCAATCACGATAAAGGGGTGGTTATCGCCCCGTTTAATGGCACCCGTATAGGATAAGTGCCCGTTGGTCGCCACCTTGACCTTCAACACGCTGTGGGCCGTTTTGGTCTCTTCTCGCAACTGGGTGATCAAGGTGTCAAAGCGGTCCTGACTGGCGCTGGAGCCCGGAACCATGATGGTCGGATCCAGTGGGGTCCGGTAAGCCGACTTGTAGTGGGTGATTTTTTGGCGCATCCACGCGGTGCTCGGAAAAAAGATGGCCGCCACCACGACCACCACGATGGCGGCCAGGATTACCTTACGTTTCATCAGCGTCATCTCCTTCGACCCGGTTCAAGAGCTTGATGAACGGCCAATAAATCGCCACGGAGACCGCTAGGCAAACCAGACTAAGTAGCAAAGCGCGCCAGTCGCCGCCGGTCCCCAAGTACGCCATAAGGGGTCCCGGCGTGGTCCGCGGCATCGGGTAGGCGATGGGGGGCACCAATTTCCAGGTGATGGCACACCAGGCCAAGACGATGTTGACGGCCGGCGCAACTAAGAACGGGACCAGCAATAACGGGTTGAACAGAACTGGTAGCCCCAACAACGTGGCGTTGTTCAGGTTGACCAGATTGGGCAAAAAGGTCTGCGTCGCCATCTGCCGGTCCCGCGGCCGACGCGACCCCAACCAGATGGCGATGATGAGGGCCAACGTCATGCCGGCCCCGCCAAAGTTGGCGTAAGCGTCACCCAGCGTGTGCAGGGTGATGGCATTCGGGGCGTGCCACACCGACCCATGTTGGACCGCGACGGCCAAGTTTTGCAATGACTTGACCGAGTTATTGCCAGACAACTCGACCGGCCCAATCAGGCCGAGCCACCACATCAGATTATTGAACGTGGTGACGGCAAGAATGCGGATCCCATAGTGGCCAGGGTTCATGATCAACGCCGTCGCCCCCGCGTAGACCAAGCCATTCAGACCACCGGGGTTCAGCGCACTCAATCCGTAGCCCACCGCAATGGTCACCACTAAGACCAGACTCAACCCCGCCCGGTCAGCGTCAACCGACTCACCCAAGCCCAGCGTCTGGTTCGCGTCACGAATTGGTGGGCCAACCACGCGACGCCCAGTCTCACGACGATAGCCAAAAAGATACCTTGAGGGCCCAAGTTGTTTTCGACGAACTGCCCCCCTGCTTCGGTCGCCGACTGCTGATTGAGCACCGTGTAGTTGAAGTTTAAAGTTAAAAAAGCGATAGTACTGACTAGGCCGACCGCTAACGCGTTGCATTTATAGGTCAACGCTAAAAAGTACCCGGTCGCAAAGGCCACGATGACGGCCACGATATTATTAATGGCCAGCCCCATGATTTGAAAAGCCTGTCGCCACAAAGCCACCTCCGGCAACCAGGTCCCGACATGGTAAATCTGAAAGAAAAAGCCGTTGGCTGCTAGCACACTGCTGCCCACCGCATCGATCAACGTCATCACTAAAATAAACGGGTACGTGATAATCAAGGCGCGGCGAATCACTTGCATCGCGCGCCAATCACTCACCACCTGATTCCACCGCCAAAGTGTGTGCATCCAAATTCCCCCAATTTGCTGACTACCTAGCCCCCATTATACGTGCTTCCAGCACGAGGCGGGCGTAGACGTCTTACAAATTTGTTTATACTAAAAATGACCGGTTCAAGCTAGTGCTCGTTTGAACCGGCCATTATGGGTCACCTACTGGTCTGGGCGGTCAGTTTACCAATCAAAATTGTTCCCCGTCAAGATCTCCGGCTGGTGATTACTCAATAGGTACGGCAGCCCCTGTTCGCTAAAGTCTAAGCCCTCAAATTCCCGGTGAGACGCAAAGCGAGTCCAGCGCACATCTGCGCTGGTCAACCGCCCGCGTCCCGCCAGCTTACTGATTGGTAAGCTGGCCACCGAATCGTCGGCCACCAAGTACAAGCGATTGTTATGCGGGTTATACCCCATACTTTGAATCCGGGTCCCCGGTCCATGGCGCAAAATTTGCTTGGTCAACCGAAACTTGACTTGTTGGTCGGTGATGGTGCCCTGATAAAGGTACGCCAACTCCCCGGCCGGACAAGACCAGAAATACGCCCGGCCTTGGCGGTCAAAGGCTAGCACATGCCCACCAGGGACCGCGTAACTGCCCTCTTTTAGCCGGA
>NZ_QXIL01000017.1 GCF_004115745.1 Levilactobacillus suantsaii
TCGCGAAGTTTGTCAGGAATTTAAATAATCGCCCCCGTAAGGTCTTAGGCTGGAAGACACCATCTGAAGTTTTCTTCGGTAAAAAGTTACACTTGATTTGACAATTCGTCGGGCGAAAAACCCAATATTAGTTAATCGATTAGCTTTTCATCCAACATAGTATCACGTCCCTGAATGGTTCCTAGTCACCCTTCGGTAGACCTGTTATAATTAATTTAGTTAACCCTAAACCTTAGCGGACCGGGACCGTCCGCGGCGTAGGGCCAGTAGGAGGAAAATGCCATGATTACAGCACAGGTGGTTTTTGCCACCATTACCGGCAATAACGAAGACATTGCCGACATCATTACCGAAAAACTTGAGAGCCTTGGCTGTCAGGTCACCGAAACCGAGATCTCTCAAGCCGACGCCACTGATTTTCAGACCGCCGATATTTGCGTGGTCTGCCCGTACACCTATGACGAGGGCGCGTTGCCCGACGAAGGTCTTGACTTTTACGAAGACCTACAAGGCCTCGATCTAACAGGGAAGCTTTACGGGGTGGCCGGTTCTGGAGACACCTTCTACGGTCAGTATTACAACATTTCCGTTGATAAATTCGCCGCGGCCTTCCAGCAAGCCCACGCCACCCCGGGTGCTCCTGACGTTAAAATCAATCTGGCACCCGACAAGGACGACATCCGTCAGTTGGACGCCTTTGCCCAGCAGTTGGTTTCGAGTCATCAAGACCAAAAATAACGGCCGTTTGGGCCAAAACGTGGCGCGCAACTTCCGTTCGAAGTCACCCGCCACATCGCTTATTCCCCGCACCTAATCGTGCCGGGGATTTTTTTTCGGTTGATGCTGCTGAATAAAGCTGCGCAACCGGGTCTGTTCCTCCGCGGGACCATCCACTAGTTCCTGGACTGAAGCGTTCAACACCGCCCCGAACATCAGAATCATCCCGGTAAAGTTCAACCAAAACATCAAGACGATGAACGTCCCAATGGTCTTATAGCTATCGATACTATGCATAAAATACTTTAAATACAGCGAAAACGCTTGTGAAAGAAGTAACCAACCCAATGCCGCCGTTAACGCCCCTGGCCAGACATAGCGCCACTTAACCCGTGCGTTGGGCACAAAGTAAAACAAAATGGCTAGGATAAAGAACGTGACCACAAAGGTAACCGGCCACCGTGCAGCGTTGAAGTACGACAATAGGTACTCGGGAAAGTGAAATAACGGAATCAGGTGTTCCATGATGAGCTGACTGAAACTGAAAAAGAGCATTAATGCAAATAAGAGCAAAATCAGCACGACCATCCAAAAGAACGCCCCGACCCGGTTGATGAGGGCGTTTTGCGTACGCCCAACGCCATAGGCCCGGTTCACGGTTCGTTGAAAAGCCGCTACGGCCCGTGACGACGACCAAATGGCCACCACGACCCCTACGGAAAGGACGCCACCGCTCCGTTGGGTCAAAAAGGCATGAATAATCGGTCCCAGCATCTGGTAGATGTCCGCGGGCACGATGGGCTCAATGCCCTCCATGACCGTCTTGGCATCCAACTGTAAGAAGGGCAACAAACTGGCCACAACTAAGAGCGCTGGAAATAAAGAGAGTAACAAATAATAGGCCAGCACTGCGGCCGAATCCGAAACATTTGCCATCTTATAGTGCCGCGCCACGGCCTTGATTACCGGTTGCGCTTTGGCCACTAGTTTTTGCCAACGATTAGCCACGGCAGGTCGACTCCCCTCGTTAGAATGATCCATAATCTTCCGCAAACTTCAACGTCTTGATCATCTTTTTCAGTGTCCGCCGACTAAACCGCACCCGTTTCGCCTGCCGGAACGTTTCAATAAAGGTCGCCAAGTCTTGATAATTGGCCACCGCGGTACAATTGTACGCGTCCTTAGGATTCAGCTTCGTTTTATTGCCGACCACGAGCGAGTTACTGCGCTCATAGCGATCATAGTAGTTGTAATAGACCAGTGGTTTAACGAAGTCGATGATGCGGTCGTTTTTGTTCTCCAATTGCTTGTGCATGGTGATTTCACTGTTGATGTAACGCACCAGCAACTTGGAGGACAGCTCCGCTTGGGTAGCGGGATTGCCGATTCCCGTGTGTAAGGTCACCGACCGTTTCTCGCGTCCTTCCTGTTCAAGACTCAACGTATATCCTCGCGTCAATGACTCGTTTTCTTCAGAAAGGTTTGGTAAGAAGAAGCGGTCCAACTGGGCCGTCAACGCTTTAGTCGTGTCCTTTTCGTGGTGGCGTCGTAAATTGACCGCGGAAAAGTCATCCAAACTCGACGAAAAAATCTCGTCCGACAGATCATGAAAAATCATGCCCCGCCAATACTTACTTTCGACATTGATCACGCCAAACGACGTGACCAATAAGTTATCGATCTGCATCACGCGCCAAGAATCCCCTTCATTCATTTCCTGAGTAACGGGATTTTTGACCTTATTGGCAAAGTGCACATTCCGTAAGATTTTATAATCAAACCGTTCATTGTGCTTTCTTGCCTCGTGATGAATATGCCGCATGATTTCGGACAACTGTTCGGTCGTCTTAATCTCCGCGCGGTCATACGCTGTTTCAGCCATTAAGCTTGCCTCCATTGATAGTCTCTTGAATCGCCGCTAAAATCCGTTGGGCAGCGTGGCCGTCCCCATACGGGTTCTTTGCTTGGGCCATGGCTTGGTAAGCCGTCGTGTCATCTAAGAGCGCCTCCATAGCCGTGGTGACCTTGGCGGGATCCGTCCCCACTAATTTCAAGGTGCCACTGGTGACCCCTTCTGGCCGTTCCGTGGTGTCACGCAAAACTAGCACGGGCTTATTCAACGACGGGGCTTCTTCTTGCACCCCTCCGGAATCGGTCATGATAAAGTAACTCCGCGCCGCTAGGTTATGAAAGTCGACCACGTCTAGCGGTTCGATCAGATGAATCCGGGCCATCCCGTCTAGTTCGGCGTGGGCCACTTTTTGCACAGCCGGGCTCAAATGGACCGGATAGATAACTTCCACGTCTGGGTGGGCAGTGACGACCTGCCGAATGGCGTGTAAGACCCGGTGCATCGGTTCGCCCTGGTTCTCCCGCCGGTGCATGGTCACCAAAATCAAGCGGTTGGCGGCATCGACTTGGTCCAACACCGCATGGTGATAATCGGCATCAACCGTCTGCTTCAAGGCGTCGATAGCGGTATTGCCGGTCACGTAGATTTGGTTATCGGGATGGGCCTGCTTCAAAAGATTTTGCCGCGAAAGGTCGGTTGGCGCGAAGTACAAGTCACTTAAAATATCCGTCAATTGGCGATTCATTTCTTCAGGGTATGGCGAATATTTGTTCCAGGTGCGTAAGCCAGCTTCCACGTGGCCCAACAAGGTTTGGTGATAAAAAGCGCTCACGCTGGCCGCAAAGGTGGTGGTGGTGTCACCGTGGACCAACACGATGTCTGGTTTGGCCTCACTCAACACTTGGTCGAGGTGGTCTAAGACCCGGGTGGTAATCCCACTTAGGGTCTGATTGGGCCGCATGATGTTTAAATCATAGTCTGGCTGAATGTGGAAGATCTCCAGGACCTGGTCCAGCATTTCCCGGTGTTGGGCCGTCACCACGGTAATCGGGGTGAACTCGGCCGGTCGCTGTTGCATGGCCAAAATAATCGGGGCCATCTTGATGGCTTCTGGCCGGGTCCCGAACACGGTCATCACTTTAATGGGTTTCGTCATTGTTTTCCTCTACTTTCCGGATTCATTATGCCCAATTATAGCAGATACCCGCCTAAGTTGGGCGAATGACCTTTTTTATTCTGATGGGTTTCGTTCAGAACCATTCAAGCATAGCGCAATCACGAGCGCCTGTCTAAGGGCATACTCACTCCCCACCATTCCTGCTTTGTATTTCGCCTCTAGCTAAGAAAGATACCGAAACATAAAGGAATCGTAATGGTCATTTAGACCGGTTTGCTGTAAAATTAAGCGTGTTGTTTGAAAGGAATGTCTATACATGAAAACACTGAGTTTAGTCGTTCCTTGCTATAACGAGGAGGAGTCAATTCCATTGTTTTACCGAACCGTTAGCAAGGTGATCGACACCATGAACACCCCGACCCAAACGGTCACACCAGAATACATTTTCGTCGACGATGGCTCATCGGACCAGACGTTAGCGGAAATGAAGACGCTCCACCAAGCGCACCCCGAGACGGTCCACTTCCGGTCGTTCTCACGTAACTTTGGCAAGGAGTCGGCCTTAGCCGCTGGACTTCAGGCCACGACTGGTGATTTAATTGCCGTGATGGACGTCGATTTGCAAGACCCACCCGAATTGTTGCCCCAAATGTTTCAGCTCATCGAAAACGACGGCTACGACTGCGTGGGCACCATTCAAAAGGAACGCAAGGGTCAAAGTAAGTTACGGGCGTTCTTGTCTAGTAGCTTCTACCGCGTCATCAACCGCATCTCGGACGTGCGCATTGAACCAAACGCCCGGGATTACCGGTTGATGACCCGGCAATTCGTTGACACGGTCCTGGATCTACCTGAATTCAACCGTTTTTCCAAGGGAATCTTTAGCTGGGTCGGGTTTAAGACCACTTACCTGACCTACGAAAGTCAACCACGCGCGGCGGGGACCACGCATTGGAACTTACGGCAACTGTTCTCGTATTCGATCGAAGGCATCATCGATTTTTCGAACGCACCGTTACGCTTAGCCACCTGGGTCGGCAGTATCTCGTTTTTCTTGTCGCTGATCGGCCTGATTTTCGTGGTGGTTCGCGCCCTGACCGTGGGTGGTGCAGTTGCTGGTTGGCCATCTTTAGTCGTCATTGTCCTATTGATTGGTGGAATCCAGCTCTTTTGTCTGGGAATTCTCGGCCAATACATCAATAAAATTTACCTCGAAACCAAACATCGACCAAAATACATCGTCCGAGAAGAAAAGTAATCGCGGCCCCTATCAGGTCAAACAGCCCCGTCAACGCGACCGTGAGTCCATCACGATCCCGCTTGACGGGGCTGTTTTTGTTAGTTATTTGACCAAACAAAAGGACCCAAGCATCCAAGCCTGGGTCCTAGCAAACGGGTATTAGCAGTGAAGTCCGTTAACAACTCGTTCGGGATAATCAAGAGAAATTAATGTAAGATGGCGTTGATAATCACGACCATGATAATCCCCACAATCGAGATAACCGTTTCTAGGGACGTCCAAACCTTGAAGGTATCCTTGACACTCAAGTCAAAGTATTCAGAGAACATCCAGAAACCGGCATCGTTGACGTGAGAAGCGGCCAAGGACCCAGCACCGATAGCTAACGAAATCATGACCGGATCGGCACCCAGAGAGTGCATCAACGGCGTGATCAGTCCTGCAGCCGTCATCCCGGCAACAGTCGCTGACCCCAAGGAGACCCGTAAGATAACGGTAATGAACCAAGCCAAGATTAGTGGTGAGAAGGAAGAGTTGACCATCAATTGTTGCACGGCCTTCCCCACGCCCCCATCGATTAAGACTTGTTTGAAAGCGGAGCCACCAGCGATGACCATTAAGAGCATCGCAATGGACTTGACAGCACTTTCAATCGTGCCACTGATTTCCTTCATCGTCCGCTTCCGGTGCAGACCCATGGACCAGATGGCAAAGAGCAACGCAATCACCATGGCGATAACGGGGTTCCCTAACATCGAAACAACCGCATCCATACCATGTGGATTCTTTGGCGTTGTCCCACCGTCAACCGTCATTTGGTAAATCGTGGCCAAAGCCATGAAGATAACCGGGAACAAAGAGGTCAAAACAGAAATCCCAAAACCAGGCGTTTCCTTCAAATCAAATTCCTTCACTTCACCAAAAGCCGGTAAGGACTTCTTGATAACGAAAAGGTCTGGACTGAAGTGCCGAATGACCCGCGTCCAAATCGGACCAGCGACGATCACACAAGGAATGGCAACGACGATCCCGATTAACAGGACTTGACCCAAGTTGGCCCCCAAAGCCGTGGAAACGGCAGTTGGGGATGGTTGTGGTGGCAAGAAGCCTTGCGTCGCTGACAGTGCAGCGGCCATGGAAATTCCTAAGTACAGGAATGGCACTTCCGCTTCAAGCGCAACGGCAAAGACGATTGGCGTGACCAGAACTAACCCAACTTCGAACAGTAACGAAATCCCAATCAGGAATGACGCCACCAAGATAGCGACTTGCAAGCGCTTTTTTCCGAAGATGTTAATTAACGTCCGCGCAATTCGGTACGACCCACCGGCATCTGAGACCAACCGGCCGATCATGGCCCCGAACCCAAAGACGATAATGAGTTCACCCATAGAACTGCCAATCCCATCTTTCAGGGAAGTCGCAATATTAGCAGGGTTCATCCCGAGGCCTAACGCCACTAGGATCGATGTTGCGATCAATGACACGAAAGTATTCAACTTAACTTTAATAATCAGGAAAAGTAACAGTAGAATACCCAACAATAAAATCACGAACTGCATTTTTCTCTCTCTTTCCTATGCCAGATTCTGACGAATTACTTGATTAGTGCTAATTCAATCATTTCGCATAGGCCCCATTGTATGAAACTTTTTTTCAACTTGCAAGCGTTTCACCGAATATTATTTTCGTTTTCATCATGAAAGGTCCGTGAAAACGTTAGCGCACAATCATTACAGAAATCGGAGAATATTTTGCCATGTAAGCGGCCTGACTTCCAAAATACTTCCGCACGCCAGTTTTCGATAAGGACCCGATAACTAAAATATCAGGTTTAACTTCTGGGATGATGCTCTTCACCATCGCTTCACCGGGATCGCCCTCACCGATGACCAACTTAACCTTTTGAACGCCGACCCGTTGGGCTAAATCCTGGTAGCCCTCCAAGTGTTTGACCAGTTCGGCACGCTGACCATGCACGTAATCCTTGTTCAATGCTTGGTAAACATTCATATCAGCGGACTCCATGATGGTGCAAATCACGAGCTCCGCGTCATCGGATTTTGCCCGATTCATCGCGTACCGAAAAGCCAATTGGGCGTCCGGAGAATCGTCCACCCCGACCAAAATGCGCTTAAACTTCTTGGGATTCATCGTTTCTGTATTATCCATAATTTGACAACCTCCTCAAATCTTTAAACACCACCTATATTATACAAGAAAGTTTTCTAGAAAGCGCCTGCAATTTGACTTTTCATTTGAAATATATAAATGGTTTTACTAAATAAAAACTAATTTGCCGCCGCTTACATTGCTTTCAAAAGGTTTTGGTCTAGTTAAGAATATTTTAGTGTCTTTAAAAAATAATCGTTTGTGGTTACGAATTCCGTCGTTCGGGTTTTACGCCTACATCGCAAACTGCCGGACTACGATTCCTCCCCCGTAACTAATCGACGGCGTAAAATGCCACCCCAAATGAGAGCCGCTCATCCCAGTGGCTAGCCGACGGTTGACCTTAGCCTGATAAAACAAAAAAAGCTCTACCTATATAGAAGAGCTTCTTCATTGTGAATTTATTTACTTGATTAGCTCATTCGGCGATTATATCAACTTATCTGCCGCTTGGCCGGGCCACTGACTGGGGCGCGAGGTGGGCGGCTAATTCCGCTTCCATCGCCGGTACCGCCAGGACCTTCCCCGTCCAGAACTGAAAAGCCAAGGCTTCTTGCCAGATCAAACAGCCCCAACCGGTGTGGGTCTCACTTCCCTGCTGCGCCGCCTGAACTAAAAAGGGGCTCGTACGTACCAATGCGCTCCCATCCACAACGAGTTGTCCCGGGTGCAACTGCCGCATGATTGCTAAGGAAACTGGGTCGTCGGTACCTTGCGTCGCCTTAATTACCACGTCGGCTTGGGCGACGAGTCGAGCTAGGATGGTCGTCGCCGTAGCGAGATGCACCCGTAAGGTCCCGTCCATCATTTGGGCCAAGCCACTGAGCCACGTTGCTTGGCTAGCGTAACTGGCAGTTACTGGTACGATGACATCAATCTGCGAACAACCGGTATCTACGGCTGCCGCAATGATGGCCTGCCCCAAGGTCTCTGCTCCTAATACGACGAGTCGTCGACCGGTGACCTGTAACCCCCGCGCTCGTAGATCCTGAAACAGTCCCGCGCCCATTGTGTTGTCACCGACTAAACGGCCGTGGTCGTTGCGAACGGTGTTGACGATTTGCGTTTGTCGCGCCCGTAACGTTAAAGTATCTACCAAGGGCACCACTGCGCGCCTGAAGGGACCTGCCAAATTAACTCCCACTAGCCCCCGGCCACGAATGTCTGCCATTACAGCCGGTAATTTCCCAGGAACCACGGTAAACGTCTGGCAACGGGCCGCGCCCCAAGTCAGTATTTGTGGAAGCCAAGTTTCCTGGTGCGTCGCGTCCGTCAAAAGTCCAAATTGTACCATCTCGCTGTTTGTCATAAAATCGCCCTCTCAATCCAATCGTAACCGCTGGTGATGCGTAGACGGATACGGACGATTCTTCAAATATCGGCGGATGAACCTGAGTCGCCCCCAAATATTAAGAAGAGTCACGCAGCTATTTACCCATCACCGCTGTGACTCTTCCGTAGATTTTACCTCCCGAAATGAACTGGTCACAGTTGTTGCGAAGCGTCGTGCCCGCAGCAACTGCCAGCACGACTACTGAAACCAGCTATAATATCGTTTCGATTGTCGTGCTGTCCAAGTCGTCATAGTTAAAATCTCCTTATAAAGTTAATGGTTACTTAATAATTGAAAGTTTACTCGTTTCTATAAAAAAGTCAAATTGATTTTTCAGTTTCTTCTATTAATATAGTTCTATTTGACTCCCCTACGATATTCTTTGCTAACCCCCAAATTCTGGAATCAATAACTAATCAAAAAAGTATCGCGTTTTTATAAAATCAATTTTATTCATGGGGACACTGCTAAATTCAGTGACCTTCCCTCACTAATAATCTGACCAACGCAACACTGATGATAATCTCCAAAGTGACCACTAACTAAGTCTCAACAACTTATTTTGAACGGTGCCGGATAATTTGAAAGAAATCTACGACCAAAGTGACGTAGTAAAATAATGCCGCAATTACCGACAAAACCACGAAAATGTCTTGAATAATCCCAACAATTCCGGCCGCGTGATTTTGCACATTAGTGTACCAAAAGTAGCTTGCTAAAACCGTCCAAAAAATGCCTCGAATAAAGCGCTTTAATTGGGTGCCCACGGAAACAGACCTCCTTTCTCCTCTACCGTGCATAGTTTTCAACCTAAGGAAAGGATATGGTTCCATTATACGTCATTCACTCACCGAATAGTCCACTAGTTCAAAATAACCCGCCAGACTTCTCACCACCTCTACCTAGCCGCACAAAAAAACCGCCACGTCTGTTTGACGTGACGGTCGGTTCATTCATGACCCCACCCGGACTCGAACCGGGATCATCCGCTTAGGAGGCGGGTGCCCTATCCAGTTGTGCTATAGGGCCAGTGTACAACCCGTGAGTTAATTTTGACACGGATTGTTTTAATTGTAAAGGACGGGTTAAGAGCGTTCCCGGTCGTGTTGGGCATCCCGGTCACGCCACTTTTTACGCATCCCCTTGTTTTTATTATGCCGATTCTTGTGCTTTTTGGACTTCTTGGGCGTTGGTGTCTCTTGGTGCGTGGCTGGGGCCTGCGCCGGTGAAGCCGTCACGGTTGGCGTCAATGAGTCGTGCGCCGGTCGCGTAGCTACCGTTCGTGCCGCCTGCGTCGCCGGTCGTACTTCGGCCCGAACCGCGGGCGTAGCGCTCGGCCGTTCCGTGGTCAACTGCCGGCCGGAAAAGTACACAGAGACCAGGTCATAGTCCGTCTCGCGCAACAATTTCTTGAGGTCTCGCAAGTCATGGTCGTCACCAAGACTGATGACCTGGCCTGGTTCGCCCATTCGCCCGGTCCGCCCCGCTCGGTGAACGTATTCGTTGATTGTGCTAGGCAGATCATAGTTGATGACGGCCGGTAGCTTCGGAATATCTAATCCTCGCGCCGCCACGTCCGTGGTCAGTAACAGACGAGTCCGTCCCTGGCGGAAGTCTTGGAGGGCCTTTTCCCGTTGGACTTGCCGTAAGTCACTGGTCAGGCTGGTCGCCGAAACGTGGTCGTGATAAAACTTAGTCGCCGTGTGCTTCAGCGTATTGGTCTGCTTGAAGAAGACCAATGCCCGAAAGTTGGGCACCGCCAGGAGGCGTTTCAACATCTGATCGCGCTTCCCCATCCCGACCTGTAAGAGGACGTGGCGGACATCGCCTTGGGTGTGGTCTTCCTGGCGCACGTCGATCCGCGTCACTTCTTGACCGAACCATTTCCCTAAATCACTCAAGATGGCCGTATCCGTCGCGGAAAAGAAGCCCAGTTGAACGTCGGCCGGAGCTGCTTGAGCCACAGCCCGGACCGTTTCTAAGGTGTCCCCAGTCAACAAGTCATCGGCTTCGTCCACAATGATCATCGAAATCAAGTGGACCTTGAGTTTACGGTCCTGAATCAGGTTCAGTAACCGACCTGGCGTCCCCACGACCACTTCGGGCCGCTTTTTAAGACGTTCGGTCTGCCGTTTAACGTTGGCGCCACCGGTCAAAGCGGCAACCTTTAAATTCAAAAGTTTGGCCCAATCACGCATCACCCGACTGGTTTGAATCGCCAGTTCCTGGGAAGGTTCTAAGACCAACAATTGGGTACCGTCGCCAGGCAGTAAGGTCGCCAAGGCAGGTAAAGTAAAGGCTACGGTCTTGCCCGACCCGGTCGGGGCCAACCCCAAAACGTTCTGGTCACTGGTCATGGGACCGTAAACCGCCGCTTGAATCGCGGTGGGTTCCGTGTAGCCTAGGGCGCGAAAATGTGCTTGATACTGTTCTAACATAGTTGTTCCTCTTCTTTTCTAGTTTTCGTCGGCCGGAAAATATAAATTCGCTGAGACCCGTAAGTCGTACAAGACTTGGTTCACCTGTTGACTCCACCGCGACCAGCGCCGATAGTCGGCCGCATTCTGGGCGTCGTCCGGGTTTTGAAGCACCCGAGCGAAGTCGGCGACTTCTGGCAATAGTGGGTTAGCCAGCTCTGGCTCGGTCAGATCCGTCACGGTCCCATCAGCCGCATACGCGTGGACCTGGGTCACTTCACCAGCATCGTCCAGGGCTAAGGTCTCTTTCAACCCGTAAATCTCGGACCAGGCGTAAGCGTTACTGGTCTTACCGAAGTTCACGGTCACGTCGAAGTCCCCGTAGCGTAAGATGGCAATCCCCTTGCCATCGGCACCGGTCGCAACTAACGTAGGAAAATAGGCCACGTGGGCTGGTTGACCAAACAACGCCACGGCCAAGTAAATGGGGTAGACTCCGAGATCTTGTAACGCCCCACCAGAAAATTCCTTGGTGAAGACGTTGGGCCGCTCGCCGGCTAAGACTTGGTCGTAGCGCGACGAATACTTCATATAGCTCAACGTGGCCCCTTGAACCGTCGGCAACGCGGCCACCGCTTTTTCCAAGGCATGGAAATTCGGGGTATGGACGTTGCGTGCCGCTTCTAATAAACGCACGTGGGGATGACGAGCCAGTTCCGCTAACAACGCCGTCATCTCACCCTGATTGCTCACAGCGGGCTTTTCCACGATGACCGAGATATCTTGGCGAATCGCTGCTAGCGCCTGTTGAAAATGTAGACTGTTCGGGGAGGCCAGGTATACCACATCCAGGTCGGCTTCCGCCAACATGGTAGCATAGTCCGTATAAGTCGCCGCGGCATGATTCTTCTGGGCAAAAGTCGTCGCGGTCTCTGCATGCCGCGAGTATACCGCCGCTAAGTCGTATTGCTGTGATAATGCCAAGGCGTCAACCATCTGTTGCGTAATCCAATGGGTCCCAACTGTTCCGATCCGAATCATGAGTCATTCCTCCAATACAAGTCTGAGTTGTGGGGGCAGCGACGCACGACCGTGACCACCCTCCCCACAGGTCATTATCTAGTCTTCCCTTATTCTACCAGTCCCCACCGCAAAGGCATAGTCAGCACCTTGTTTTTTCTTAAAAATGGAGAGGGTCTTGCGTGGTTTATCCCTTAAAACATGTTATATTTAGGGTAGACAATAGTTCAAAGGAGGGATTTCCGGTGAAAGGTCGAGAACTTGCACTATTTGGTATTTCACTACTTGCCGGACTAACTAGTGGCTTCTCACTTCGCAAAAAGCAACACGATGAATCCAATGAGTCCCCGCTATTTTATGCGGGTACCTGGCAATTTGTGGACCCGTATAATCAGCGGCGCCACCAGTTAGAAATCAGCCCGAATCTGGATGTACACATCGATGGTCGGTCCCTGGAAGTCAACGTCAAGGGCCTCGACGACCACAAGCTGACGTTTCAAGATAAATTTGGGTATCACTTAGTCATCCGGGCCAATGAGCAACGGCCCATCTCGTTTTTTGATGAGGCTGACGATTGTACCTATACGGTACACCCCGTCGATAACTCGTCGTCCGCTCCGGCCCATTGATGGCCTCACGCCCGTAAAACTCAAAACGGATCATCCACACGCCTAAATGCTGATTTGGACGTGCGGATGATCCGTTTTTGATTTAGTCCTGTTGATAAAAGTGCACCCATTGCTGGTGTGAGCCGTTAAAGACCGTAAAACCCACGGCCTGCGACTGCCCATCTTGAGACAAGTGACCGTTAGCGTCGTATTCAATCAACGCCACCCGGTCGCCATAGTGACCCAACTGGCTATTGGCGACCCATTCGGTTTGGTTGGGCAAAACGGGCCGCACAAACTGGGCCAAGACCGTGCGACTAGCATAGACCACGACGCCTTGGTGATAGGTCCGTTCCAGCCTGGTGACGACTCGTTTGAGTTTCTGCCCCTGAGTGGCCATTCGTCGGTTACTACTGTTGTATTGATCATAGTAACTGACCGCCACCATGATGGGCAGCCCTCCCGTCCTCTGGCCTACGGTTTGCTTAAAGTGAGCTACTTGCCGTTGCGCTGACGACGTGAAACTAAACGTGTGCATCACACCCACTTTCAGGTCCGCTCCCTGAGCTCGCGAGTAGTTATTACTAAAATCATTATCACTATAGGTGGCCCCAGACGTGGCCTGGATGTAGACGAATTGATGGTGTTTGGCGAGCTGCTGAAAATCGAGGTAACCGCTCCCCTGATTGATAGTGACCCCCTGAACGGGATACTGATTAAGCTGGTTTTGCTGATTTTCCTGCCACGTTTGCCAGCCAAAGATGCCTAACGTGACCAAGACCACCAGCAACGCAAACCAGCCCACGTGCCGCCACCGTCGTTTCCGGCGTGCCGCACGAATGTAAATTGGTTGATAATCCCGTCGTTTCACCATCGTCACCGTTCCCGTCTAACCACTTTGGTTTATTATACCATGTGGTGGCTTAGGGTTCTTCGCGAGTTCGTTCGATAACGTCTCTGACGTGCATCAAAACTGGTTGGGTCCGCGACGAACTGCGTAGGACCGTCATCATGAACAGACTATCGAGAATGGCGATCTGTGAAATCAGGGAATACAAGCCCTCGGAACGATACTGGATCTCATCGGTCAACGACAGTAAGGTCACAGTCGCCGCCCGCGCCAAAGGTGAGCCACTGTAACTGGTAATCCCGATGATGGGAACCTCATTTTCCTTGAGGACCTTGACCAGTTGAATCGTTTCGTAGTTTTTTCCTGAATGGGAGATGACCACGGCACAGTCATCCTTGGTCATTTTGGCTGCCTGCATCAACTGGATGTCATAATCCGGATGATAGGTCACCGTAAGTGACGTCCGCACAAACTTATGGTAGCCGTCTAGTGCTGCCACGGAGGACCCCCCGAGGCCGAAGAAAGCAACGTTCTTGGCGTTGATCAACTTTAATACGGCCCGGGCGATGTCCTTTTCACTTAGCGCATCGTTGGTCTCTTCTAGCGAGGCCATCGACGAATGAAACACCTTGTTGGCGATGACACCCAACGAGTCCCCCTCGCCTAATTCCTTGAAGAGCTTAGCCCCTTCCTTAGCGTCGACCACCACCACGTGCGCCAACTCCATGGTAAATTCCCGATAGTTGGCGTAACCTAACCGTTTGACGAAACGGGAGATCGATGCGGTCGACGCTCCGGCGGCACTGGCAAGCTCACGAATCGTCATCTCACTGACCGACGACGGACTGTTCAGCGCCAATTGCGCAATCCGTTTTTCCGTGGTCGAGAGACTATCATATTTCCCCCGTAGCTTACCCAATGCTGAACGTGCGATAACCACCATCACCTTTCCTGTTTTTAGAAATCTTTTTGTAAATATTTTACAACACCCCACTTGAAAAGTGAAACTTTTTTACATATAATAAACAGCGTTGCCTTTGGGAGCGTTTTTGTCTAAAATGGGCCGTAAGTCACATTTTGATGAGGGCCAACGCTTGCTTTTCAACAAACGACCCAGTACGCTATCTATGATAACGTTTTCGTCATGGGAACGACGGTCTCCACTGACTGATACCGAGAGTTTTTACCCGGTTGCGACGTCAAGGTACCGTAAGACGCTAGTGACTTAATCGAGTTACCACGAAAGGAAGAATTTTATGGATTACATGATTGGAGTCGACATTGGTACGACCAGTGTCAAAACAGTCCTTTATGACACTGAAGGTAAGATGCAGGGTTATTCAAACAACCTGTACCCGTTGTACCAAGATGTCCCCGACATGGCCGAAGAAGATCCCGAAGAAATCTTCTCCGCAATTATTGATGGCTTAACGACGGTGCTACGGAAGGCTGATTTGAAGAATGGTCAATTGCACGGGGTCTCCTTCTCCGCTGCGATGCACAGTTTGATTTTATTAGACAAGGACCACAAGCCATTGACGCGGGCCATCACCTGGGCCGATAACCGGGCCGTGCAATACGCTGACGAACTTCGTGAAAACGGTGTCGGTAAGCAATTGTACGAAAAGACCGGGACGCCGATCCACCCAATGACGCCGCTGAGCAAGTTAATCTGGTTGCGCAATGAACACGCTGACCTCTTCAACAAGGCCCGTTGGTTCGTTGGCATCAAGGAATACGTTATCTACAAGTTATTTGGCGTCTTACAAGAAGATTACTCTGTTGCTAACGCCACTGGGTTATTCAACATCTTCAAGATGGACTGGGACGACCAAGCCTTAGAAGTCGCCGGAATCACCCGCGACCAACTTCCTAAGCTGGTGGACACCACCGACCAAATCTCCGGTATGAAAGCTGATTACGCCGGTGTGATTGGTATGGACCCGAACATTCCGTTCATCATGGGAGCTTCCGACGGTCCGTTAGCGAACCTCGGGGTCGACGCCATCAAGCCAGGAGTCGTCGCTGTGACTATCGGAACGTCTGGTGCAGTCCGGGTCGTCACTGATAAGCCAAAGATCGACCCTAAAGGCCGGGTCTTCTGCTATTACCTGTCCAAAGGCCGGTGGGTCGTTGGTGGACCGGTCAACAACGGGGGGATTGTCTTCCGTTGGGTCCGGGATCAACTCTTCGCGCCCGAAAAGATTACGGCGGAACAAATGCAAGTCGATTCTTACGACCTGTTGACCGAAATTGCGTCTAAGATTCCGGCCGGTTCCGATGGCCTCATCTTCCACCCATTCTTAGGTGGCGAACGGGCCCCAATCTGGGACGCTAACGCTCGGGGCTCCTTCTTCGGGTTAACGCGGACCCATTCCCGGGCGCACATGGTCCGGGCAGCCTTGGAAGGTATCGTCTACAACCTCTACACGGTCATGTTGGCTCTGGAAGAAGTCGTGGGCAAACCATCCAGCATCCAGGCAACTGGTGGTTTCGCGCGTTCCGCGCTCTGGCGCCAAATGTTAGCTGACATCTTCGAACAAGACGTCACGATTCCCGAAAGTCCTGAAGGAACGGCCTTAGGGGCTGTGACCTTAGGGATGTACTCCTTGGGTCTGATCGATGATCTGACTGAAGTGAAGAACTTTATCGGGGTTGCTAACGTGCACCACCCGAACCCGGACACTTACGAAGCTTACCGGACGTTAGTTCCAATCTACATCCGTTTGAGCCGGAAGTTACAATCCGAGTACAAGAACATTGCGGAATTCCAGCGAAAGCACCCGCAACAAACTACTAAAAAATAACGGTTAATCACCCGTAAGGGGGCCTATCCAAACTTGGATAGGCCCCCTTTTTTGTCTCCCCGGCCACCGACTGGCCGCAACCTTTGACCCACCAAATCATTTTTCAGAAAACTAGCCTATTTTAGTTGCGTCAAAATGAAACAAAAGAAGGTTCTTTTATGTACAAATTGTGTACCATCAAGTATAATATAAAGCGCTTACGAAAAGTCTGTTTTGGGGGAAGCTGGCTTTTCACACTATATCAAGATGAAAGGGCTTACTACTATGGAACTTTTAGCACTTGTTGTTGGGGTCATCTTTTTATTGGTCCTCATTATTCGTTTCAAAATCAACACCTTCGTCTCGCTGGTCATGACTTCCGTTTTGACTGCGCTATTACTGGGCATGAATCTGACCAAGATCATGGCCACCATCGAAGAAGGAATCGGCAGTCAACTGGGAGAACTCTCCTTGGTCTTCGGTTTCGGGGCCATGCTGGGTCGGCTGGTCGCCGATGCTGGTGGGGCCTACGTGATTGCCACCACCTTAATTGATAAATTCGGTAAAAAACGATTGCAAGTTGCCATTATGCTGGCGTCATTCATTATCGGGATCGCCCTGTTCTTTGAAGTCGGCCTGGTCTTATTGATTCCAATCGTCTTTGCCATTGCCGTTGAAGCCGACGTGCCGATCCTGTATCTGGGAATTTCCATGGCCGCTGCGCTGTCCGTGACCCACGGGTTCTTACCACCCCATCCGGCGCCGGTTGCCATCGCCGCCGTCTTGAATGCTAACGACGGAGAAATCCTATTACTCGGGTTAGTGGTTGCGATTCCCAGTGCCATCGTGGCTGGGCCCCTCTTTACCAAGTTGGCCCAACGCTTTGCGCCCAGTGCCTTCCAGCAAAAAGGGAACCTGTCGTCATTAGGGGAAGTCAAGACGTTCAAAAAGTCCGAATCCCCTAGCTTTGGGATGGCCGTCTTAACCTCTTTATTCCCCGTTATCTTGATGGCGATTACCACCATCTACAAGATGACGGTCAACGGCGGGGCCACGCCGACCAAGGGAGCAACCATGCTGGACCATATCATCGCCCTGATTGGCGATCCGGCGATGGCCATGCTGATTTCGCTGTTAGTGGCGATGTTCACCATGGGCTGGGCCCGCAAACGGCCAACGTCCGCCATCATGCAAAGTCTAGAAGATGCTATCAAGTCGATTGCCATGCTGCTTTTGGTCATCGGAGGTGGTGGCGCCTTCAAGCAAGTCTTAATCAGCGGTGGTGTCGGGGACGAAGTGGCGAAGATCTTCGTCAATTCCAATATGTCGCCTTTACTCTTAGGCTGGTTGGTCGCCGTGGTCTTACGGGTAGCCTTAGGCTCTGCGACCGTCGCGGCCTTGACCGCCGCCGGCATCGTGGCCCCTCTGATGGCCCAAGCCGGCGTGGACCCCGCTTTGATGGTGCTCGCCATTGGGGCCGGGTCATTAGCCGCTTCGCACGTGAACGACGCCGGTTTTTGGATGTTCAAGGAATACTTCGACCTCTCCGTCAAACAGACGTTAAGTATCTGGACGGTCCTGGAAAGTATCATTTCCGTGGTCGGCATCATTATCGTGCTGTTGCTGAGCCTAGTTATCCATTAACCTGCCAGTGACTAGTCATTCCCCCGTTTAACGTATCACCGACAAAACACTAACGTGCACCGCTTTTAAATGGAAAATCCATTTGTAAGCGGTGCACGTTTTAAGTTATTTGGTGTTCATCATGGCATCAAACCAGGCGTCAAACGTTAGGCTAGCACAGTCTGACCCGCTAACCGGCCAAAGGTGACCGCGTGACTGGCCGTCAAACCGGGAACCCGGTCCGGGTAAGCGCCCCAGAAGAAGCCCCCCGCACAGTTGCCAGCGGCGTAAAGCCCTTGGATTGGATCAGCATTCCGGTCGAGGACTTGCATCCGTTCGTTGACGTGCAACCCGTCCAAGGTGGCAAGTAAAATTCCCCCTAACGTGACCGCGTAGTACGGGCCACCATCGACGGGGAACATCCGGTAGCTTTCCTTGCCGAAATCCTGGTCTTCGCCAGCAGCACAGAGATCATTGTACCGTGCCACGGTTTTTTGCAGCTGGTCAGCTGGTAATTGCATCTTGTGGGCCAGTTCTTCAATACTGTCCGCCTGTTTCACGTAACCTTTTTCCAGGTACTGTTGAACCAGCTTCTTTTCGCCGTCTGCGCCGAAGATACCAGGCCAGCCTAACCGTGAGCACCCTAACGTGTGGAACTGTTGCAGGTTGTCCATGGTCTTTTGGTTCCAGACCATGACTTCCAAATGTCCTGGTTGGTGCCGGAGTGAATTCATGGCAAACTGATACGGGGCACTTTCGTTGAAGAAACGCTCCCCCTTCAAGTTGACCTTGAGCAGTGGGTAGGAGCCTAAGACGAACTGGTGACTCTTCCAGTCCTTGACGTAGTAATCATCAATATTGGTGCCGACCGGGACCGCGCCCCGATCGAAGATGATGCTGGCCGGTTCGTCGTCGCGGGCAGCCCCCACAGCCAAGGCCGCCAATTGACCAGACCCATCATCGCGGGGGCTTTGAGTATAGGTGTTCTTCTGGAGCAACGTTGGCGCCCACTTCTGCATCAACGCTTCGTTGGCCCCATAGCCACCGGTACACAGGATAACGCCCTTGGTTGCCGTAAACTCACTGATGGCATTGGTCTCGGTGTCCTTGACCCGTACACCAACGACCCGATTTTGGGCGTCGGTCAATAAGTTTTCTAACTTGGTCCGATACTTGAACGTCACACCCAAGTCACGGTCCTTTTGAATCACGTACTTGCCCCAGCCCTGGTCCCAGGATTTTTCATCGCGGGTGACCTCATTACCAGATGGGAATGCCTTGTTGATCAAGTGTTCATAATACGCATCGCCAGTGGCATGGAGGTGGTCACCATTGGTTTTTAAGACCTGCTCTTCCAACCAATCCATGGCTTCGCCACTATGGTTGACCCAAGTCCACAGGAGCTTTTGGTCAACGTTGTCCTGGGCAAACGCCGACAGAAATTCAACTAATTCACGCTTGTCGATGTGCACCCCAGCCCGCTTCTGCGCGGCGCTATCGACCGAGGCAATCGTATTGCGGTACAGGTGATCACTCGACGACTTCTTGTCGATAACTAAGACCTTGGCGCCCTTTTCCGCGGCGGCTCCGGCAGCAAAGCCCCCGGCGTTGGCAGCGCCGACAACGATGACATCGTAAGTTGTTTGTGTCATAATTTAATCAGTCCTTTACGTTAGTCTGCAATTGTTATCGCTTACACGTTCATGGTACGGCAAATTTTGCGGACTGATCACGCGTAAATCGCATACCTTTATGACGAATTGGAATGGTAACTTGTGAATTCATTACAGCTCAAATGCCTACTTTCCGTGGGCCAAACCAAAAGCGTGACTCAGACCGCTACCCAACTCTACGTGTCCCAGTCCACGGTCTCCAAAAACCTAAAGCGCCTCGAAACCGAACTGGGATTTAAAATCATCGCGGTTCACGCCCACCAGACCGACTTGACCCCCGAGGGCCACTACCTCTACACCCACCTGCAACAACTTGCCGCGCAGTTCAATCAGGTGCTCGAGCACATTTACGCTGATAAAGCGTCGCGACCCATTACGGTCTGCCACTCGATCATCCCCTTCGAACGGGTCTTTTTACCGGCGTTTTTCCACCGCTTCACCGCTCAGCACAATCGACCAATCCAACTCTCCAGTTTTCGTCCGGCCCCATATGCCGCGAGTTTAAACTTATTGCTAAATCAGCAGGCGACCTTCATCCTAATGCAGGAAGATTTCTTCCATGCCGACCCGCGTATCGCTTTCACGCCGCTATTGCGCGGCCACTATAGCGTGATTATCCCCCGCGACCAACTCCTGACCCTAAAATCCAAGCTCAGCCTCACCGACCTCGCCCAGCACAAGCTCTGGATTTGGAACAGCACGCCCCCCGTCCATTCTGCCATTCGCCTCAGTAATACGCTCCGCCAAACACTGCCTAACTTGGAATTGACGACAGTCAAAAATATTGCAGAATGTGCGATGTATGCGGCTTCTGGAGAAGGCCTCGGCTTGATTCCCGGTTTTGCCATCGACCCGCAAAACACCGACGTGGTCTACCGACCGTTGGATCTAGACATCCCTATGACTTACGGCGTCAGCTACTTGCGTGCTACCAAGCAAGAGACCTACTTCACCGCCATCATCGATGCGCTGCAAGCCACGGTCGCCGACAAACAAGCCACTTGGTTCTAATTCAAAAACACGCCCCAGTAACGCGACCGGCTTATCCGGTCACCACTGAGGCATGTTTTTTAACAGTCATTTTTAAATGCAGATTAGTCCTTGTAGATTTGCTTAGCTAAACCAAATGCGGACCAAGCTTTTGGCCACCCAGTGTAGAAGGCCAAGTGGGTGATGAGTTCCACCATCTCGTCCTTAGTCACGCCGTGTTGTTTGGCAATCTTCATGTGCGCTTCAAGTTGAGGGACCCCCTGCGTGAGCAGGCTAGCCACCGTGATCAAGCTCCGGTCACGGGCCGATAATTTGTCCTCACGTGACCAAACTTCACCAAATAAAGCATCATCGTTGAGTTCCGCGAATTTCGGAGCAAAGTCACCTAAGTTGTCGCGACCAGCCGTTTGTTTTTCAGCCATAATTATTTATCTCCTTCCACTGCAGCGTATTGTTCATCCGAAACGGGCTCCAACCATTCTGGTGTCCCCGCCGTAATGGCGATGTGGGAGAACCAGCTGTCCTTAGTGGCCCCATGCCAGTGCTTGACGCCGTCGTGGGTCACGACCACATCACCGGCCGTCAAATGCCGTGCGGGCTTGCCGTCTTCTTGGTACCAGCCTTCGCCACCGGTGACCAGTAAAATCTGGAACCCATTGTGATGAATGTGCCAGTTGTTCCGGCAACCGGGTTCGAAGGTCACGTTGCTGACGCCGACACTAACGTCGGGATCGCGCACTAACCCTTGTAAATAACTTTGACCCGTAAAGAATTTGGCGTACGCATCGTTCTTGGCACCCATTGGGAAAATTCCGTCTTTGATTGCTTCATTTTTAGCCATTATATTGTCCTCCTTGCTGAGTTTTAAGCTTGTTTGGTTGGATAAATTGTAAATTCATTAACGTTGACGTCTTCGGGTTGGTCGACCGCAAAGTTGACCACGCGGGCGACGGCGTCCGGGGTGATGCCCACGGCGTCGTAGAACTTCTGCATGCCATTAGCCGTTTGTTGATCGGTAATGGTGTGGAGCAGTTCCGTATTGATAGCCGCCGGGTACAACGAAGCGGTCCGAATGTTGGTACCTTCCTGGGCGCTTTCCATCCGAATGACTTCCATCAGGTTCCGGACGGCAAACTTAGTCGCCCCATAGACCCCGGACCCGGCAAAGCTCTTGATGCCGGCCACGGAAGACGTCGTGATGATTTGACCGTGCTTTTGACCGGTAAACGTCGGCATGACCGCCGCCACGCCGTTCAAGACCCCCTTCAAGTTGATGTCGATCATCGCGTTCCACTCGTCGGTGTGTAGCGCGCTGATTGGGGAGTTCGACATAATGCCAGCGTTGTTAAAGATGACGTCGAGGCCACCAAAGGTAGTCTTCGCCAAATCAACTAAGCCTTGGACTTCAGCCGGCTTGGTCACGTCGGTCACCTGGTAAGTCGCTTGACCCCCAGCATTTTTAATAGCCGTCACAATTGCTTGGAGTCGAGCTTCACGCCGCGCACCCAAGACTACTTTAGCACCATTCTGGGCGAGAAGCTTAGCACTCGCCTCGCCGATACCGGAGGAAGCCCCGGTAATCACGATTACTTTGTCTCGAACTGTCATTTGATGATCTCCTTTGTCCGTCATTTGTTGTCTGCTAACCCTTGTTGGAGCCAATGGTCCACGGCCGGCGCGGCCCGGTCCACCCGCGACCCCCGAATTGGGAGCCCCGGATGGATGACCGCCGTTGGACATAACCGTTGCAGGTCATCTAAACTGTGCCCCAGACCACTCCCCTCGTGGGTCGCAAACGGATAAATCTCACGCGGTGGTGTGGTGGTCTGAGTCAGCAATGTCGCGATGACGCGTGGTACACCGCCGAACCAGATGGGATAACCTAAGACCCATACGGGGGCCCGTAATGCAGCGGACGCCACCGGTTCAATCGCTGGGAACGCGTGTTGCGTTTGTTCAGCGCGGGCCCGTTTCAAGCGTGCCGGGTAAGTCATTGGATAAGGGACTTGCGGATGTAAGGCCACGGGCGCAATGCCCAACCGCTCACCCAGTAACCGGGCGACTTGGGCGGTATGCCCCTCTGTCACCACCGGCGTTTGCCCACGAACCAGGGTTTCTCCGGGGGATGAAAAATCAATCACCGTGAGCATTTAATTTCTCCTTTCAACGGGCCTCATGAACAAGACCTAGTATAGGCGCCAGTTTGATATAGGTCTAATGCCTATAATTATTTGATTAATGCCTTTTAAGCATGCCGTTTATCTTTAACCTGCTAAAAACCTCAGCTGTTTTCCACGTTTCTACATTCCAAAAAGCTGTCAGTCTTTAAATGTAGCGTTTTGTTCGGAAGACCGCTCCTGAATAATCACCACTGACAACTGCCGCCATACTGCGAGTGTGACCCACAAGGCGTTGTTACCGTTAAATTACTATTAGATCCAACAAAAAAAGCGAACCCTGCTTGTTTGGCTCGCTCGATAAAGACGGATTGGGTGTTGCTGACTACTTCTTGTAAGCTCCGATTGCTTTAGCGTAATTCTTAGAAAGCATATGGTTAGTGTAGACTGCCTGCTTGTTGGTTGACTTCTTTTGGTTCTTTGTTTTGTACGCCGCCTTAACGTAAACATGCTTGGCGTTGTACCGCTTGATGGCCTTGCTGAAAGTCATCTTCTTAGTCAAACGGGCATATTTGTCGGCGCCTTTATAAAGGTGAATGCGTGCCCACTTGGCATGGTGCTTGTTTGCAAGACTCTTAGTTGAAACTTTAATCTTACCCGTTACTTTAATGTACTTACCGGACTTAGTCTTGGTTGCTTTTAAATTTGTTACCTTGTAGGCATACTTCTTTGCTGCCTTTTTACTCTTAGTTGTCTTTTTTGATGTCGTTCCATCATAATAATTCTTAATTTTGCTCGGATCAGTCGAATAACTAGCTTCAAGCTCTTTTTTAGCCTTTTTAGACAGCCCAGTTTCTTGGTCTTTAATATTTGCCGCCCAGTTCTTAGCCCCTTGCTTTTTCTTAGCATCGGCATTAGTTGCTGCAACCATCTTAGCGTAAGTTCCATAATCATGGCCATTATATACCCATTCTGAAGCGCTGGCCTTTGTGATCCCTAACGTCACCCCAACACCTAACATTGCCGCCGTTAACATTAAACTCTTAGCTACTCTATTCATAATTGATGGCTTCCTTTGGTTTGATTGTTGATAATAAGATTTGATTGCTAACACTAACTCAAAAAACGTAAAACGGCCTAGATTCCGTGGTGCCATCCCCCGGCTGGTCCAGGATAATTTTACATCAAACTGTTCAGATTGAACATGGTTCAGTTGTTATATGCTGAATTATTTTTGTTCCAGAAGATGTTGATTGCTACTCACGACGTCCTTGTCCAGATACAGGTCTAACTTGTACTCGCTATCAGCTCCGCAAAAAGCGCATCGTTTGCATTTAAACCCGGATAAATAGTGCCTACAGATCGTCGTAGGTACTATTTTGTTTTACGCAGCTGTTAAACATTTATGCTTGGGGCCGGTCATTCAATGGTATCTTACACTTTAATGGAAAATTCGACACACACGAAAAAAGACGCCCGCCCCTAATGGGCAAAAGCGTCTTTGAAATAACGAATGAATTCGGTAACGACTGGAGTCAGGACCCGGTCGCGCCGCCAGACCAACACACAATTGGTCTGGATGGCCGGTTTTAAGGGCAAAAACTTGGTCTCGGCCGGTTGGCGGTTAGTGATGGCCCCGGCAATCATTAGGGCCGCAGCCACCTGGTGGGCCACCAACGGTAAGGCATTAAAACTCAAATTAAAAGTACCGATGATGTTGAGCTGCTGGCGGGTCAACCCCGACCAGTTGGTCAACAGTCGCTGGACTTCCGGGCGATTCGAAATCATCAGGGGCATCCCCGCCAAGTCCGCTGGGGTCACGTGATCTTGCCGGGCCAAGAAGGCGTCGGCCGCCATCAATAGCCCCCAGGTCTCGGTCCGCGGCAACGTCAGCGTGTGGTACTTGTCGGTGTTGACCGGTTCCAAGAGAATCGCCATATCCAATAAGCCCTTATCCAACCGATCGGTAATGATGTCACTGGCCCCACTAAAGATATCAAAGGTCACCTGGGGATAATCACTGACGAAGTCCTCCAACAACATGGCTAAGGTGTCAGAGTTATCAGCCTCAACGCACCCTACCGTAATGTGCCCGCTAAATAATTGTTGACGCCGGTTAACGAACTCCTGGGTGGTCTGTTGCGTGAGTTGGAGGATCTCGGCGGCCCGGCTTTTTAAAAACAAGCCCGCCGAGGTCAACACCAGGCCCTTACTTTGACGGTCGAAGAGCGGCGTTCCCAGTTCGGTTTCGAGGGCGCGTAATTGGCGACTCAGCGTAGGTTGCGTCACGTGCAAGATTGCCGCAGCCCGTGAGATGTTTTCCTCTTCCGCAATCGTCCAAAAGTAACGTAAAACGCGGAGTTCCACAGCAACAATCCTCCTTTAAGATTCAGCGAGTTCCGGGAACAATTGATTCAATTGCCCTTTGGGATCCGTCGTCTGGGTATCCCGTTCCTGCAAGACCTGCGTCACCCCACCGTGGGTGAACATCAACAAGTCCGACCCCAGTTCGTCTTTGACCTGGTAGAACTGAATCCCCGCCTGCATTGCCGTCAAGATGAACCGCTGACTCCGCAGGTTCAAATCCCGGTAAACCGGCAACAACGCCGTGCCATTCAACCGTTGGTAGCGCCAAGCATTGGCGACCCGTAACCCATACGCCATCAAGCTTTGGTGACTGACGTGTGCCATGATTTTAGCGGCGGGCGTCAGTTCGGGATGGGTCAGAATCTCGGCGAGGTCATCAATGGCACTCCACTGTTCCGTATGGGCGTGCAAGTGGTGGGCCATCTCGGTCATGGCGCTAAAGATACGCTCCCCTTCGGCCTGGTACTGCGTTTGCTGGTCTGGACGTTCGAGGGCCACGGCCGTATTTTTCTGCCGACCCGCGGCCAGCACGGCAGCTAGATTCGTCGTCGGCAATGGCGTCACCAGTAGGTAAATCATAAACGTTTTTAAGAAATACAGGGCGTGGCGGCTGACACCGTTGGCCGTGAACGGCGTGTTGTCAAAACCGCCGAATTCCAGGTACCCGATGCCCCCAGTCAAAAAGTCTTGCGGGGTCACTTGCCCCTTCAAGGTCACGGGACCCGCGGCTGGCGAATCTCCCGTAGCCGCCAAGCGTTGCAAGGCTCCTAGATGCGCCCCTAATGAGGTGTACGTTACCGGTGTTCCGGTCGGAAAAGCGCCACAGTGCCGCAAGCTACGGACGGGGCGTTGGGGAATCTCGGGTAAGGTGTCTAAAAACCCCCGTTCAGCTAACGGGGCCGCGCCAAAGAGGTAGGTCAGAAGCCACTGGTAGCGCACGAAATTTTGGGCAATCCGAAAATAGAGTTCGTTTTTAAAGGCCACGACGGAATCGAAATCGGCCGTGTAGTGACTGTAGAGGCGGTGAATCACGGGGTCCGGCATACTATAGCTCAACTTGACTCCCGTTAACCAGTCGGCTTGGTGTCCCGCCCCGGCGCTTGCCAGTTCAGCGGCATCGGTAATCGGTGGCAAACTCATTGGCCAGATTCGGTCATCGGCCTCTAACGAATGGTACGCTACGGTCTGTAAAGTATCCAACCGGTCAAGCGCCCCCCCGATATTCGGATTGGGTTCCGTCACCACCATGATTTGGTTGGGTCGTCGGCCGCGGCGTAAATATGGATGGTCTGGTCGATTGGACCACGCCTGCGGCTGGGGACGCTGGCTTAACCGGCCGCGTCGGTCGACGCGTTGCTCCGTCAGCTTGATGCCGACTAAACTATGATAAAGTTGTTCTGATAAATTTTCTTCTCGAATAACCGCTAATAAATTTTCCAACATGGCGGTAACATCCCCTGACTACAAATAACCCGTTTACTTAAAGTTTAGCCAAAAGCGGCGGTCCTGTCACTAATCTGGCTTAATTTTTTCACAAAAACCGGCAATTGACCCGGCGGTATCCCCCAAAGCTTCTCCCGAGCTAATCTCGGTGACTTAACTAAACGTTCATCGTCATAACCAGCGGGCTAAAATCAACTTTCTAGCCTGCCCAACCAAAAACGACCGGGTTCCCCCAGTCGTTTCAAACTTTCCAGTCGTATGAGCTACCGAATCGTTTCGTGGATCAGTGTAAGGGGTTCGGCGGTGTCACTAATCTCAATGTTCGCGTAGAGCAGGTCTTTAATCTCGGCCATATCTTCTCGATCACTGTAGATGGTCAGAAGCGACTCCCCAGCTTGCACCGAATCCCCAATCTTCTTGTGCATCATGATACCTACGGCGTAATCCAACTGGTCGTCGGCCTTTTGCCGGCCTCCGCCGAGAAGCATGGAGGCAATCCCCATCTCATCGGCCGCCACCTTGCTCACGACCCCGCTGGTCTTAGCAGGCAACTCGATCTGGTATTTAGCCTGCGGCATGATTTCGGGGTGGTCGATGACGTTGCGGTCGCCCCCTTGTGCGGCGACCATGTCACCAAACTTCTGCAACGCTGACCCGTCTTGGATGGTCCCCGCACACATGGCTCGGGCCGTCTTCAAATCAGGGGCCTTTTTGGCCATAACGACCATGTGCGCCCCTAACGTCAAGACTAAATCGGTGATGTCGGCTGGACCTTTACCCTTTAAGATGTCGATGGATTCTTTGATTTCCAGAGCGTTACCGATGGCGTTTCCTAACGGCTGATTCATGTCAGAAATGATAGCCATGCAGTCCATGCCGACGCCCTTACCAATCTCCACTAAGGCGTGGGCCAACTCCCGTGAATCATCCAGGGTCTTCATGAAGGCCCCGGAGCCGGTCTTGACGTCGATGACCAATGCATCGGTCCCCGACGCGATTTTTTTACTCATGATGGAGCTCGCAATCAACGGAATCGAATCGACCGTGTCCGTGACGTCGCGTAAGGCGTAGATTTTCTTATCAGCCGGGGCGATATTGCCCGTGGCCCCCACGATGGCACACTTCACGTCTTGGACTTGGTTGATAAAATCTTGTTCGCTGATTTCCACGGTGTAACCTGGGATGGCCTCCAATTTATCCAACGTGCCCCCCGTATGGCCCAGACCCCGACCTGAAATCATCGGTACCGGGATGCCTAATGCGGCCACGATGGGTGCCAACGGGATACTGGTCTTATCGCCAACCCCACCGGTCGAGTGCTTGTCGGCCTTGATGCCGTCGATTGAGGAGAGGTCCAGATGGTCCCCCGATTTCATCATGGCCATGGTCAGTTCGGAACGCTCCGCATCGGTCATGTCCTGAAAGTAGGTCGCCATCAAAAACGCACTGGTCTGGTAATCCGGAATCTCACCGGAGACCACGCCACTAACGAAGTCCTGAATCTCATCAGCGGTCAGTTCGCCACCATTTCGTTTCTTATCAATAATGTCTACCATTCTCATGCTGAAGTTCACTCCATTTCTACTGGTCACGCCCTGTTGGACGTTGCTAATCGGTCATTTAGCCACTAGAAGGCGGTCGGCTGATGTTGCCAGCTAACCGCCCCCAGCTTTAAGTCACTTTAAGTAATTCCGCTGCTGCGTGTTGATCGATGATGAGGCAGTTGGGATACTTGCCCCGTAATGCCGCTTGCACCGCAGCCACCTTAGCGTCGCCCGCGGCCACCAAAATCGAGTGGTCCTTGCGCCGCAAACTGGCCAACTCAATGCCAATCGTCCGCCGATTCAATTCGGGATCGACGATTTCACCATTTTCGTCGATGTAGCGCGAGAAGATGTCGCCGACCGCGTGCTGTTGCAAGTAGTGTTTCTCCTTATCTTGAAGGTAACCTAATTGAAACACCAGCGCGGTACTGCGAACGGTCCCTGCCGAATAGATCGCGATATTGGCCTTTTCGCCCAGCTCTAGGAGGTACTGGATGTGCCGCTCGGCTTCCACCAGTTCCTTGGTTTTTTGGTGGTCAAAGATCACCGGTAGCGGTAAGTACTGGGGCATCGCGTGAAAGGCATTGGCAAAGGCATCGATGCTTTCGTACGCATAGGTATACTCCGTCGAATAACTGACACTCCCTTTGAGCTGAATCACCTCCACCCCCGTCAGGGTGTCGGGTTGCAAATTCTGGCCAATCGCATAAATCGTTTTCCCCCAACCGATCCCAATAACATCGTGTTCCGAGACGATGCTTTCGAGGTAGCGGGCCGCGTACTGCCCGACGGTATTCAGGATTTCGCTAGCGGCCGTGAGCTGCGTCGGCACCACGTGGACTTCCACCTGGTACGCCTGGTGCAACTCCTGTTCTAACGTCTGGACGTCTTGGACGGGATCCACAATCTGAATGCGAACCAACCCCTGTTTACGGGCAAATTGTAACAGCCGCGAAACGGTAGGCCGGGAAATCCCTAGTCGTTGGGCAATCTGACTTTGACTTTGATTGGCCTGATAATAGAGCTTGGCAACGGTCAACCCTTGGGCAATCCGTTCATCTGTAGTCTCTGCCATGTCATTGCCCCCTCGTTTGGGTGGTCACCTCACTTAGATGACCCCCACAGTTATCGAATGGCGGCTTCGAGCGCCACCTTAATCATGTCATCAAAGGACTTTTCCCGTTCCTCAGGCGTCGTCGATTCACCAGTGACCAAATGATTGCTGATGGTCAACACGGACATCGCCTTGACGTGGTACTTGGCCGCAATCAGGAACAAAGCCGCTGATTCCATTTCGGTAGCCAGCACACCGTAATCGACCAACTTTTGCCGGTCCATTTCATCGTTGTAGAACCGGTCTTCAGCTAAAACATTGCCGACCTTTACTGGGATGTGCAGATCTTGCGCCGCATGGTAGGCGTTGTCCAGCAAACCAAAGTCGCTGATGGGTGCATAGTAGATGCCCCCACCAAAGACATTGTGGATGATAGACGAATCGGTCGTCGCCGCCTGGGCTAAAATCACGTCGCGCACGTGAACATCGGGACTCATCCCGCCAGATGTGCCGACCCGAAACAGCTTCTTGGCCCCGTACTCCGTGATCAGTTCGTGGGCGTAAATGGAAATCGATGGGATTCCCATCCCAGTCCCCTGAACGGAGATGCGGTGACCCTTATAGGTCCCGGTATACCCGAATGCATTGCGCACCTTGTTGTAACACACGGGATTTTCAAAGTAGGTCTCCGCGATATACTTGGCCCGTAACGGGTCCCCCGGCATCAAGACCGTGTCCGCAATATCGCCTGATTTGGCTTCCAAATGGTTGCTCATGATGTTTCCTCCTTAGTGAGTCATAACTACTGTAAATCCGCTAAGAAACTCTGACCTTCATTGTTACCCTTGACACCAAAATTGTCCAGGACTGTTGCCCCAAAATCCGCAAATGGGGTTCGAATCCCGAGTGAACCGCCCTGCTTGAAACTCGGGGAATAAACCACTAACGGCACGAATTCCCGCGTGTGGTCACTGCCCGTGTAGGTCGGGTCGTTGCCGTGGTCGGCGGTGATCATCAACAGATCATCGTCGTGCATATTCGCTAACACGGTGCCCAAACGTTGGTCAAACGCCATCAACGCCTGACCAAAACCATCAGGATTGCGCCGGTGGCCGTACATCGCGTCGAAGTCCACCAAGTTGGTGAAGCAAAAACCAGTAAAGTCTTCTTGCATCACGTGATCAACGTGGTCCATCCCGTCCATGTTGCTTTCGTTATGGTAGCCTTCGTCGATGCCATGACCGGAGAAAATGTCGTTGATCTTGCCGATTCCCACCACGTGGACGCCTGCTTGTTGCAGTCGGTCCAAATCGGTCGGGCCGGTGGGTTCCAACGTGAAGTCTCGCCGGTTCGCAGTCCGGGTGAAGTGCTGGCCGTCCGGACCCACGTATGGCCGGGCGATGATGCGGCCGACCAGATACTCGGGACCGTTGACCAGCGACCGGGCGTACTCACAGATCTTGTAAAGCTCGTCCAAGGGAATCACGTCTTCGTGGGCGGCAATTTGTAAGACCGAATCCCCCGACGTGTACACGATGAGGTCGCCGGTCTGCATCTGGTGTTCCCCTAATTCAGCGATGATCTTAGTCCCAGATTCCGGGCGATTCCCAATGACTTTCCGTCCTGAGAACGCTTCCATTTTCTGGATGATGTCAGCCAGAAAACCGTTGGGGAAGGTATTCAACGCTTTGCGGACCGGTAAGCCCATCATTTCCCAGTGGCCATCCATCGAATCCTTACCTGCCGAAATCTCTTGCATCTTGCCATAATAAGCATGCGGGTTCTGAGCTACCGGTACGCCGACAATCGGAGTGTCCCGTAAATTCGAGATACCTAGTTTAGCCAGGTTCGGCAACGCTAGTTTCCCGGCAAAATGTTCGCCGACGTGGCCGATGGTGTCGGCCCCGGCGTCACCAAACTGCTTGGAATCGGGAGCGGCTCCAGTCCCGACGGAATCCATTACAATGCCAAAGATACGTTTGAATGTCATACTGTTCTGCCTCCTACAACTGTCATGTCATCCTAATAACCGGCCTTTTTCGCGGCGGGCTGACCCGTTAAGATTGCCACCGTGGCACTGACCCCCAAGCGGCTGGCCCCGGCGTCGATCATGGCGAGCGCTTCCTCTTTACTGTGAATCCCGCCGGACGCCTTGACGCCTAAGCGGTCGCCCACGGTCTGCCGCATCAGTTTCACGTCGGCGACCTTGGCCCCCGCCGTAGAGAACCCGGTGGACGTCTTCACGAAGTCGGCCCCGGCCTGTTCACTCAACTGGCAACCCGTGACGATTTCATCGTTGGTCAGCAAGCTGGTCTCCAAAATCACCTTCAAAATTTTGTCCTTGGCGTGGACGGTCGCCGCCACGCTTTGAATATCTTCTTTTACAGCCTCATTGTTACCCGATTTTAATTCACCGACGTTGATGACCATGTCGATTTCTTCGGTCCCGTCATCAATGGCCGTCGCCGCTTCGAAACTCTCGCTAGCCGTGGCCATGGCCCCTAGTGGAAAGCCCACAACGGCGATAGGATTGACGGAACTGTCCTTCAATTGTTCAGCCACGAACGGAATCCAGTAAGAATTCACGCAGACAGAAGCCACGTTGAATTGTTTGGCTTCTTCGCAGGTTTGGCGGATTGAAGCTTCGGTCGCATCCGCTTTTAAATTGGTGTGGTCCAGGTATTTCGCCAATTCTGCAGTCGTTAATGTCATGATTATGAAACCCCTTTCATTTGTCACCCTTAATATACCGAATCTCTGCACATTTGTAAAGGAATTTATTGAAATTATGTTCAAAAGCAATCCAGATAGATAATTAATTCACAATAAATCCCAACACCGTCCCTGCGCGCCCACCTCACTAGCTTGCTCCGTATCCTAACCAACTACTCTGGCGGCGGAGCCAACGTTAATCGCGACTATTAACCATCATTAGGCTATGTTCAATTATTTTGGGAGGGACTGGCTCAAGCCGCACCGTTGCCGTCAAACCCATGGTCCCGTCATTAGTTGTGCCCCATTAGTATTCCCGCTCGCCTTACCAACTCGGTCTGCCGGCTTATCATCGATTGCGCGGGTCAATGCCGTGGGGTACACTAAGAGCGTAAAATCTAATGGCGATGACGTTCGCCAAAATAATTGAGCAATCAATTGATGACGTCTACTGGCTTTATTTCCCCCTGCATAACTTGCGATGCCCGGGAAAAACCGGTAGATGTCTTTTTTTGAAAGCGCGAAAGGGAGTAAATTTTTATGTCTGTTGTGATTGAACAAGTTAAAGCACGGGAAATTTTCGATTCACGGGGAAACCCTACCGTTGAGGTCGACGTCATCCTGTCCGACGGGATTCGGGGTCGCGCGGCGGTCCCATCCGGCGCTTCCACTGGGGAGAAGGAAGCCGTCGAATTACGGGATGGCGGCGAGCGTCTGCAAGGCAAAGGTGTCGCCACGGCCGTCAAGAACGTGACCACCGAAATCAACGCGGCGTTACGCGGCGCAGACCCCTTCAACCAGGCCCACGTGGACCAAATCATGATCGACCTCGATGGGACGCCAAATAAAGCGCGTTTAGGGGCTAACGCCATCTTGGGTGTCTCCATGGCCACGGCTTGCGCGGCGGCGCTGGAAACCCACCAACCTTTGTACCGGTATTTAGGCGGTGAAGACCTCGAACTGCCCCAGACCTTCCACAACGTCATCAACGGTGGCGAACACGCCGATAACGGCATCGGCATGCAGGAATTTCTGATCACCGCCGTGGAACGGACTAGCTTCCGGGACGGGTTCGAAAAGATCGCCAACACCTACCACACCTTAAAGAAGGTCATCGAAGACGCCGGCTTTACTACCGGATTAGGTGACGAAGGGGGCTTTGCGCCGGACCTTAATTCGTCGGAAGAAGCCTTAAAGATGTTACGGGAAGCCATCGTCAAGGCCGGCTACGAACCCGGCAAGGAAATCGCCATCGCCTTTGATGCCGCCGCATCGTACTTCTATAACGACCAGACCAAGAACTACGACCTCGAGGGCACGACCTACACGCCGGACGAACTCAGCGACTACTACGGTAAGCTCCTCGACGAGTTCCCCGAAATCATTTCCGTGGAAGACCCGTACGATGAAAATGACTGGGAAAACTTCGAGAAGTTCACCCAAAAGTATGGTGACCGGGTCCAAATCATCACCGATGACAACATCTGCACCAACCCGAAGTTGATTCGTCAGGCCATCAAGGACGGCATGGCCAACGCCATCTTAGTCAAACTGAACCAAATTGGGACGGTCACCGAAACGCTAGAAGCCATGCGCTTAGCTCGGAAGAACGGCTACAACACCATGATGTCTCACCGCTCCGGTGAGACCGAAGATACCTTCTTAGCCGACTTCACGGTCGCGACCAATGCCGGACAACTGAAGTCCGGGGCGCCAGCTCGTTCCGAACGGGTCGCTAAGTACAACCAACTCTTACGGATCGAAGAAGAGTTGGGCCAAGACGGGACTCGGTTAGCGAAGTTCCCCAACGAGGTCGACGCCGATTAACTTCACACTAGACTGTGGGGAGTCTTATTCGTGAAGGAAGTGACTGGTCATGGAACACCTGACCACTTTTAACGCGACCGGTCTGGCCGCCGCTCAAGTAGCCAAACGGGTCACCACTGACGGGCCCAACGACGTTCCCGAGACCCCGTTTAGTTTTCCGAAAGCCGTGCTTGCGCGCCTCTGGGAACCCTCGGCGTGGATCTTGGAAGGCGCCCTGGTCTTAGAAATCATCCTGGGCAAGACTGTTCAGGCCGGTTTCATTTTACTGATGTTGTTGTTCGCCGCCATCGACGGGGCGATTCAAGCCAAACGGGCCACCACCGTGCTTCAGTCCTTGGCCCACCAACTCACGCCCACGGTGACCGTGAAACGTGACGGGACCTGGCAACAGCGTCCCACTAAAGACCTGGTCGTCGGCGACCTGATTAGTCTCAACCGAGGCGACTTGGTCCCGGCCGATGCGGAGGTTCTGACCCACCCCTTAGAGCTCAACGAAAGCTCGATCAGCGGGGAAGCCAACGCCCTCACCCGTGATCCAGGGAGCACGATTTTTGCCGGCACCGAAGTTCTAAATGGCCACGCCCTGGCTACCGTCACCCAAACCGGGGTCAACAGCCGTGCGGGCAAGACCATCAGCCTGGTCAACCAATCGTCATCCCCGGGACATCTCCAGCGCTTACTGGGTAAGATCATTGGTTACCTGGCGCTACTCGATACGGTACTTGCGGTCATCTTGATTGGCGTCGCCCTCTTGCGGGGAGAAAACCTGATTACCATGTTGCCGTTTCTGGCGATGCTCTTCATTGCGACGATTCCGATTGCCATGCCCTCGAGTTTTGCGGTCGCTAACTCCGTTGAAGCCAAAGTACTCAGCCAAAAACACGTGTTGGTCAGTGATCTAACGGGGATTCAGGAAGCCGCTAATTTAGACTTACTGTTGGTCGATAAGACCGGGACCATCACGGCCAACCAACCCCAAGTCGTCCAGTTCACAAACCTATCAGCGCTCAGTGACGCCACGCTGATCCAACTGGCAGCTAGTGCCACGGACCCACGTCATCCGAGTGTTATCGACCAGGCCCTACGCGCTTATGCGGCGGCTCGGCAGTTGACCGCGTTGGTTCCACAGCGCTTCATTCCGTTTACCGCTGCCACGGGGTATTCTTCAGCGACCGTGGTCACCGCTGACACCACGTTTAACTTGCACCTAGGGGGGTACACCAAGTTAAGTGCGCTGTTGTCAGACGACATCCCAATCACCGTTGATTTTGCAGCCGGCCGCACCGTTGCGCTGACGGTCAACGATGCGTTAGCAGGTATCTTCGTGTTGCAAGACCAACCGCGGCCGGACAGCGCTACGGCAATCCAGACCATCCAACACCGCGGCGTACAGGTCATGATGCTGACCGGCGACAATGTGCGCACCGCCCAAGCAGTGGCCCAACAAGTCGGTTTGACCGGCCAAGTCGTGAGTTTTGACCACCTCGACCAAGTGGCTGACCCGCACCAGCTCGCCGGCATCGCCGACGTGGTCCCCGAAAATAAACTCGCCGTCGTGGAACGGTTCCAACAACTAGGCCACGTGGTCGGTATGACCGGTGACGGGGTCAACGATGCCCCAGCTTTGAAACAAGCCGAGGTCGGCATCGCCGTGGCCAACGCCACCGATCTGGCCAAGCGTGCCGCGAAAGTCGTCTTATTGACGCCGGGGCTGACCGCCTTGACCACCATTCTTGACAGCGGCCACCGCGTTTACCAACGGATGATGACCTGGACGATCACCAAACTGTCCCGAACAGCTGAGCTGACGCTATTGTTGACCCTGGGTTACCTGTGGTTGCGCCACATTCCGTTGGCACTGAACGCTATGATCTTGGTCGCCATTCTAAACGACGTGGTCACCTTGGTCTTAGGGACCGACCACACCATCACCACGGTTCAACCGGAACACTGGAATTTGCGGCGGCTTAGCCGGTTAGCCGGGGTCCTGGCCGGGAGTTGGACGATCATCGGGCTACTCCTGATGGCTATTCTAAGCGCAAGTGGTATCCCGACTGGACAGCTCAGCACGGTGCTTTACGTTTACTTGATCACCAGCGCCATGCTGACGATTCTGATGACCCGAACACCACATCACTGGTGGCAGAGTCAGCCTAGCCGGCCCGTTATGGTGGCTATCGGGACCAACTTAGCCTTGACCATTGGCCTGGCGCTTACGGGATGGGGCGTCACCGCCATCACGGTGACGCTGCTGGTTAGCACGCTTGTTGGCACCTTACTGGTTAGTTTGTTGCTCGATATCGGGTACGTGCACCTACAACGACACGATGCATTATGAGTTAAAAAATCGCCACCGTAACGGTTCGAATGAATCGCTATGGTGGTGATTTTTTAACTTATTGAATGGTCATTTTCAGTGTACCCAAGTGCGTGATGCTTCCGGTCAACTGGTCACCGGGCTTCAAAAAGAGTGGTGGCTGGTGACCGACGCCGGTTCCACTCGGCGTCCCGGTAAAAATCAAATCGCCAGGTTCGAGGGCCACAATCGTCGACAGGTAGTGAATCAAATCCGGCACCTTGAAAATCATCTGCCCCAACGGTGCCGACTGTTTCGTCGCCCCGTTCACGATGGTCGTGATGACCTCTTGGTCCAGATTGGCCACCTCGTCGAGCGTCGTCAGCCACGGCCCCACCGGCGCGTAGTTTTGAAACGACTTGCCCATGGAAAATTGAGGGTTGTCGTTCTCAAATTGCACTTCCCGGTCGGATAGATCTTCCCCGACCATCACGCCAGCCACGTGGTCCAGGGCCGACGCCACCGGAATGTCTCGGCCGCCGTCACCAATCACCACGACCAGTTCCGTCTCCCAGTCGGTCCGGGGGCCGTGGGCGGCCACCGTGACTACTGAGGGCGCCAGCGAACTACTGAACTTGGTAAAAATGCTGGGTGTCTTGGGTAAATCGATATGGATCTCCGCCGAGTGGTCTTGGTAGTTCATCCCCACCGCAAAAATCTGCCCGGGCGCATGGACTGGTAGACCTAAGTCGGCCTGGTCAAAGCGAGTTACGTCCCCTAACTGCAGTTGATTGACGGGCGTCTGGACCGTCTCTAAGACCGTAGCGGCGTTCAACACCGCTTGGCCGTGCTGATCGTCGGTCACCAAAAATGGTAATCCACGGCGTACCCCAATTTTCATCTTATCACCTCAAGTTTATGGTACCGCTTTCTGGGTGCCGAGGAAACGTTAAATTTGACCAATTACAAAAGCCGCTAGCAACGCCCCTTCTTCAATTGAAGAAAGGCTTGCTAGCGGCGGCCTATGAGTTAGCGTTAGTGTCTCCGTGCCCCATAGTCACTCTGTTGTGGGGCCTACGGTAAATTAATCGTTAGCGTGAACGTCAAAGGCGTTGAGCAACATGTCTTTCGTTCCCGGCGTGTCAGGATCGTGTTGCCCCTGGCCCTTGTCGAGTTGCCGTAATTGCGCTACTTCATCATCGGTCAAGCTAAAGTCGAAGATGTCGAGGTTGCTCTTGATACGGGCTTCGTGGACCGACTTCGGGAAGACGATGATGCCTTCTTGGTGTTCAAACCGCAGGATGATTTGGCCCACGTCCTTATTGTACTTAGCCGCCAGCTTGGTAATCACGGGTTCTTGTAAGAGGTCTTGGTTTCCCTGACCTAGCGGCGCCCAGGCTTCAAGCTTGACGTCCTTAGGTGCCAAAAGCTTCCGTAATTCGGTCTGCTGGAAGTACGGGTTGAATTCCACTTGGTTGACGGATGGCAACGTTTCAAAGTCCGGGACGAACTGGTTCCAAATCTTCGGTGTCATGTTGGACACCCCAATGGACTTCAGCTTACCCGCCTTTTTCGCAGCTTCCATGGCACGCCAAGCCCCCGGAACATCTCCGTAAGGTTGGTGAATCAGGTAGAGGTCGATGTAGTCAAGACCTAATTCGCTCAATGAGCGGTCGATGGCCTTAGTGGCGGCCTCGTAACCGAAGTCTTGGAGCCAGAGTTTACTGGTGACCCAGATTTCATCACGCGGAATGCCGCTGTCGCGGATGGCCCGGCCCACTTCGTCTTCGTTGAAGTAAGCGACCGCCGTGTCGATGTGGCGGTAGCCTGCCGCTAAAGCGTCCTTAACAGCTTGATACGTCGTGCCGTCATCCGGGCTTTGGAAGGTTCCAAAGCCGATGGCTGGAATGGCGTTGCCGTCGTTTAATTGAATCGTTGGTGTCGTTGTCATTTCAAAAACACTCCTTTGAAAAATTAGTCGTGTAACTGCTGTAAACTGGACCCAAAAATCTGTTCGATGGTCACCGGATCACGGTGGTCAAAGAACTGACTCTCCTGGCGGTCCAATCCCGCCAAGGTCGTCATTTCTGTGTCACTCAACTCGAAGTCAAAGACGGCCAGGTTCTCCGCCATACGGTCGGGGTGCACGGACTTGGGAATCACCGTGATGCCACGCTGGAGCAACCAGCGTAAGATGACTTGCCCCGTGGTCTTACCGTGATCCTGGGCGATTTTTTGGATGGTCGCATCGGTAAAGATGTCGTGTTTGCCCTCCGCAAACGGTGCCCACGCTTCAACCCGGAGACCCTCGCGTTGGTTGAAGGCAACTTCTTCGGGTTGCTGGTACCACGGGTTGACCTCGATTTGGTTCAGCACCGGAGCCACACTCATGGTCAATTCCAAGTTTTTCAACTGATCAGCATAAAAGTTCGAGACCCCAATGGCCCGAATCTTACCGGCGTGGTAGGCCTCTTCCATGGCCCGCCAAGCGCCCATCACGTCACCATAAGGCTGGTGCAGCAGGTATAAGTCGAGGTAATCGAGCCCCAACTTTTCTAATGAGGCATCGATGCCCTTTTTGGCCCGGTCGTAAGTGAAATCGGACACCCAGAGCTTCGACGTCACGAAGAACTCTTCGCGGGGCACGCCACTCTTTTGAATGGCCCGGCCCACCGCGGCCTCGTTTTGGTACGCCGTGGCGGTATCGATCAACCGGTACCCGGCCTTAATCGCGGCCGTGACCGCCGCTTCACATTCAGCTAAATCGGGGATTTGAAACACACCAAACCCCAATTGTGGCATTTGGACCCCGTTACTCAGGGTCGTCGTTGGAATCGTCATCTAATCGTCCTTTCTTGACTGGATGACTTTAGTATAATCACAATCGGTTTAATTGAAAATTACCTGTTTGCTATACTAGTATACGAGTAACGTATTCTAAGGAGCTGAACATCTTTGATTGACCTTTATTTATGGATGGAACTCGCCACCTTCGCACGGACTGGCACCCTGGCCCAGACTGCGACGGCCTTGAACGTCACCCAACCCACGGTCACCCGGGGCATGCAAAAATTGGAAGACTTGCTGGGGGTGACCCTGTTTGACCGTCACCCCAACCGGCTGGCATTGACGCCAACGGGCCAACTCGCGGCGACTCTGGCCCAACAACTGGTCACGGCTAACGACCAAGCCGTCGCACAGATTCACACCTACGACCAGGAACAACAAACATTCATCATCAAGAGCACCCTGCCAGGACCGCTCCTACTCATTGACCGCGTCCTCAACACCACCGCTCACCAGACGGAGTTCGACCCCAACTTGGTGCCCGACCAGACGTTGTTAAGTCACGCCGCCAGCCTGGTATTGTCTAGTCACGGCCTTACGACCAAGCAAATCGAGTCCCAATACCTAGGGACCGAAAGTCTTGCGGTCAACCTGGACCAGTTCATGTATCACGCCAACCAGGCCACGATTCGTTTCCAAGAGTTAAGGGGCTTAAGTTTCTTGGTACTCCAAGACATTGGCCAGTGGCGGGACATCATCCAAGACCAGATTCCGGGAGCTAACTTCCTTTATCAGGCGGAACATACCGCCTTTACCGAAATCACCCAGTACTCCGACTTTCCGTATTTCAGTACCAACCTATCGACCGCCATTCCGGCTGACCAGGCAGCTAACGACAACCGCGTGCGCATCCCCATCAGCGATACCGCCGCTCAAATGCCCATCTATGCCAGCTATTTGCGGTCCCAACGCCAACGGGTTATGCCGGTCTTAACCATGATTCGTCAAGCTTGGCCGGAAGCAGTGCGTTGAGCTTTTCGGTGTTGTTGCCAGTAGTTTATGCAATTGATTATGGCGATACACAGGGCTAATGCCCCGGTCAACCAGAAGTCGACCCGACCACCACGATAAGTCCGGGTCATGAGGCTCCCCTGACCTTGATTTTGGAAAATAGCCATCAGCGCCGTCAGGAAGACGACCCCGGTCGCGCCGGCCAGTTGCTGGGTCATGTTGAACAAGGAACTGATATCCGTGGCAGATTGTAGCGGCACATTAGTCGTTGCGTTGGAAATCGTGTTGGAGAAGCACAGGTTGAACCCGGCCCGTAAAATGATGAAGAACACCATCAACAGGATGGCGGTCAGCCAAGGCTGAAAACTGATAAAACTGACCGCTCCGATAATCATTAGGGCACTTCCGGTCAAAACCGGTAAGGCGAATCCCCGTCGATCCGCTAAGTGACCAGCTAACGGCGAGATCACCGCACCAACCAAGGTTCCCGGTAACAGAATCAAGCCGGCGACTAGTGCCCCGTTCCCCAAGACATATTGGGCGTAAACAGGAATCACGACGGAAATCCCGATGTTCAAGAATTGTAAGCCAAAGTAGGTGATGGCATCTAAGCGTACCGCGGGGATGCGAAAGACACTCAAATTGACCAGTCGCGACGTCCCACGATTGTTCTGCCATACAAAGCCGCCAAATAAAATTAGTGCGGCCACTAATAAGCCCCAGAACTCGGCGTGAAATCCATGTTTGCCGATGACGGAAAAAGCGTAGATCCAGGTCGTCATGGCTAGCGCTAACAGAATAAAGCTGCCCCAACTAAAGGGACTGACGTTGGGCGTCACCTTGCCGCGGACCCAGAGCTGGCCTCCAATCAGACTGACCAAGCCAAACGGTAATAGGAACCAGAAAATCATCCGCCAACTCATGGTCGACGAGACCAGGCCCCCGTAAGTTGGGCCCAATGCCGGCGCCAAGGAAATGATCATCCCGGCGATCCCGGTCATCATCCCTAATTTTTGCCGGGGAATCTGGGTAAAAATCAAGTGAAACAGTAGCGGCGTTGCAATCCCCGTTGCGGCAGCTTGAACTAACCGACCGACCAACAACAAGCCAAAGCTTGGGGCCAGCGCACACACCACGTCACCGACCATAAAGAAGACCACGGCCAACGCGTGCAACATTTGCGGTTGGTGTTTCTTTAATAAGTAAGCCGTCGTCCCCATCATAATGGTCACCATCAACAAGTAAGCCGTGGTGATCCACTGCGTCATGTCCAACGACTGGTGGAATAGCCGGGAAAGCTCCGGATAAGTCACGTTCATCGAGGTCTCGGTCATGATTCCCAGGAGACTTAACAGCGCTACCGAGCAAATCGCACCCCAGGTTCGGGGCTGAATCTTAGTATCATCCATATAGGTTGTCCTTCTTTACACGAAATTAAGTACTCACCCATTTTACCCCCCATTTCAAAAATGCGCTAAGGGAAGTCTCGGGCTAATTCCGGATAACTAAGACAAAAATAAAAAGGCCTCAACTGGTCGCAATCTAACCAGCTGAACCCTTTTCACGATGTGTTTGGAGGAACGCATCTTTTTTAAGATTAAGGGTGCTTAAGCCTTAATCGTGTAGTTGTTAGCCGACTTAATCGTCGGCACTATCTGTAACAGTCTGCTACTACCGTTACAGTTGGTTCTGATAAGGAACCCGCTATGCTGGCAAACTAAGCACCTGCTACCGTACTAGTCAGTACCACCATAGCCACGACACCGAAAATCGTTGCCGCTAACTTTAAAGTAAGTCAATTGACTTTATTAAATTGCGATTGCTTAGGCTCATATCGCTGGAGCCGCTAAACAATAGTTAGTTCCGCTAGAACAATTTCAGTATAACAAATCATGTCGTAATTTTTGGGGTTTTCGCTTAAGCTTAAGGGTTTTAAGGTTTATATAAGAAAATAATTCACCCGTTAACATCAGGTTTAGACGTTACCGCTTTTTTCTTATAATTACCGGTATGTCGCCATTTTATAGTTTTTGAATTTGTCCAGGTGCCAACCCATCTTTTTGACCAATCAACCTTAAATGTAACTTAAAACCTTAGTGGTCGTTTCTCCCGGTGACGCAAAAAACGACTGCACCGAGTGCCTTTTTTAGGTGCCCAGTCCAGTCGCAGCGTCACACTTCAAAATTAGATTTTTTGCTGGATATCGTCAATGGTGACCACGAGGACCGCGCGAATCCAGTCGAACTGTTGCTTCATACGGTCAAAGTTAGCGCCGGACGTTGCAAACTTTCCGGTCCCGTGGATGTGATACCCACGGCCCATCCCCTGGCTCCCCTCAACTTTGTAACTCCCGATGGTCACGGTCAGATGATTATCGGCAGTCAAATCATTTTCGATGGAATGCATGCCGGCGGAGGGAATCAATAGCGTATGGTCGTCCACCACGTTGATGTAGTGGCTCCAGGTGTTGACGACACTTGCGGGATGCGCATTAATGGTGATGATGGTCGCGGGCGTTTGGTCCTTGATCACGTCTAAGAATTCTTGTTCCATTTGATGACCAGCTTCCTTAAAATTAGTTGCCTCCAATTAAATTTGATGGGGCTTAAATTTGAGGCATAACTAGTTTACCGCGGGCTTAGGCGTTTGTCGAGGGGGCGTTGAGTCGTTATTTGAAGGCCAGCGCGGTATAATAATCAATGAATCGTTAGTTTCAGAACCTGTTTAAAATCTTCTTAGGAGTAATACCAGAAACGCTAAGATAACCATTTGACGACTTGAATTGAGTTTACGCTCACAGTTCTTCCAAAGTCGTCGACATTTATCCAACCAACTGAAGGAACGTTCAATGATCCAGCGTTGTGGCAGTACTTCGAATTTATGAAGCTCATTGCGTTTAGCCACCTGGACGGTGGCGTTTAAATTAGTGTAAACATCAGCGGCAAAATTCGATCCAGTGTAGCCACCATCGACAAGAACCGATTTAACTTGCTGTAAATGCCCAGAATTTAGAGCTAACATGGCACTGGCTCCATTACGGTCGGAAACATTGGCCGTGGTGATGTGAATTGCTTGTGGTAAGCCGTTAATATCAACCGCTAGGTGGCGTTTGATGCCGGATATGCGTTTACCACCGTCGTAGCCGCGATGCTCAGCAGTATCGGTATTTTTAACGCTTTGTGCGTCAATGATTATGAAAGATGTTCTAGCCGAGCGTGACTGTTTTTCCCGTAGGGTAAAGACAATTTTTTTAAACACTGATCTAAGATTGATAGTTCATCAATAATCTGTTCCTCAGACCATACGCGATAATAGTAATAGACCAATTGCCAGCGAGGAAAATCAACTGGTAACTCGCGCCATTGACAGCCAGTTCTTAAAACATAGACAACTGCACAGAACAACTCATAAAGATCATACTTTCGAGGCCTCGTTGAACGCCGTGCAGCTTCTAAGTCGGGACGAATGAGTTCAAATTGTTGGCGGGAAATATTGCTTGGGTAGTTCATGACTAATCATCTTTTTTGAACTATCATACCAAATATATTAGATTTTAAACGGGAGTGTCAAGAAGTTTGTGTAAATAACAAGAAGACTTCTTCGTATCATTTTGTCTAGCTTAAAACATTGATTCTAAAGTATCTTGGCACTGCTTGAAGCCATTATGAGCTCTGCCGA
>NZ_QXIL01000018.1 GCF_004115745.1 Levilactobacillus suantsaii
TGATAAAGTAGATGTACTCAAAGTAATCACTCCCTATATTGGTTGGAATTAGCTACTACCATTGTAAGTGATTGCTTTGGGCTTTTTAATTTCTGTTCGGATTAATTATAGAATTTGCCATTTCAATACATCCATTTTACAATACCCCACCCACTTTCGCACATCTGGTGACGTAATCCTCAAAATTTAGAGGTTTTAGTTTCTAACAATTAAGATTTTGCGTTAAGATGAAAGGTGTGGTAGTTTGTCGTGGGTAACGGCAAACTCGTTTTTGGATTTACAGCAAAGAAACGGTCGCCTCCCGGGGGAATTTTTCGTCGGGCGGCGTTGTGTCCCTTAACGTCCACTTAGCTTTATTGGGTGGGGGTCTGCCCCACCGTGTTGTTACTCATCGCGTTACCCGGACGTTAACGGAACCACCGTTTACTGGACATGGAGGTTTTTCAGTTGAACAACCAAGAACCAAAATCACGCGTACAACGGTATAATTTTAACGACGTCCACCAGCCGCCGCGGCGGCACCGCCAACAACGGCGCTGGTGGCCCTGGTTGATGACTTTGCTCACGCTGGCCATCGCGGTGTTGTTAGTCCTGGCCATCAACACACACCAGTCCTCATCGTCGCGGACCGCAACGGCTTCGAGTGCCGACGCGTCCTTAGCGGCCAAATCGTCCTCGACCTCGCAACAGTCGGCCTACGACCAATTTGAGACCAAGTACAAACGCTACCTATCAAACGGCACGTTGACCTTGACTCAGAAGCAGAAGCTCCAGGAGAGCATCAACAACGAAGATAACAGCGCGGTCCAAAGTCGGGAACAAAAGCTCCTGAACCAGGCCGAGGTCAAACGCTCGTCGAGTTCGAGCAATGCGGCAAAGTCGAGCGCCAACTCGACGCAAAAGGCCCAACAGAGCCAAAATGCCAGTTCGTTCGACACGCCCCACACCTTCTCGTCGGTCGCCGACGCCCAAAACTGGGCCCAGGCGTCCAAGAGTCAGTGGTTACAGGCCGGCTACTCGACCTACACCATCACGTCCGATGGGCAAGGCAATTATAATTTACAATTTGTTCGCTGATTTGAGTGTGCACCCCAGTACTAGGGGTGCGCGCAACAAAAACAGGCTGACCGGGAATTCATCTTCCTGGTCAGCCTGTTTTTGTTATCGATTTAGGACTGGTTAGTGCGTCACAACGGTCGACTGGAAAAACGCTGGGACGAACGCTTCGTAGAAGTCGATGGCCTGCAAGTACGCGGCCAAACTGATGTACTCGTCCGGTTGGTGGGAGGTGTTGCTACCCGGGCCAATTTCGATGCTGGTGAAGTCGCCCTTGCCCCGCAAGAATTCCGCGCCGTCGTTAGCGCCCCCGGAGCCCACGATTTGCGTGTCGTGGCCGCAGACCTGGTCACTGATCTGCTTGGCCAATTGGACCAGCGGGGCCTGCGGATCACCGGGGATGGCCTCCTCGGGAAAACTGTAGGTCAGCTCAAGGTCGACGCCCGGTTCCTGGTTGAGCTTGGCCACTAGTCCTTCGAGTTCATCATATAACATTTGGTTGGGATACGCCGGAATCGTCCGCATGTTAGCCATCAATTCGGCGTGGGCCGGAATAGAATTGACCTGCTCACCGCCGGAAATCAAATCAACGTTGTGCAACAACCCGCCCAAGACCGGGTCAACCTGGGTATGTTGGGCCATCATGGGCCCCACAGCGTTGTAAAACTTCATGAGATTGGTAATCGCGTTGACACCGAGCTCCGGACTGGCGCTGTGGACGCCCTTGCCGGTGGAGACCACCTTGTAGTCGATAACGCCCCGCGCGGTGTAGACTACCTGGTCCAGCCCACTGGGTTCGGCAATGACCAGCCCTGCGAGGTGATCAGCGTATCCGGCATCGGTCAGTTGCGCGGCACCATATTCACCGGTCTCTTCACCCACCGTAGCCAACAAACGCACGCCCCCGGCCAGTGGTTGGTGCTGTTCTAAGGCTTCGAGCATGGCGATGGTGATGGCGGCTAAGCCACTCTTCATGTCCGAAGCTCCCCGGCCAAAGAGCTGGTCCCCCACAATTTCACCGCCAAACGGCGCGTGGTGCCAGGCGGTTTCATCGCCCGGCGCCACCACGTCCATGTGCCCGGCTAACCCCAGCAGCGGACCAGTGGGGTCGCCGATGGTCACCACCAGATTGTCCCGGCCAGGTGCATAGGTCAAACGTTCGACCTTGGCCTGCGGGTACGGGGCAAAGAGACTGGCCAGGTAATCCGCCACTTCTGCTTCGTGGGCGTTAACGGACGGAATCTGAATCAATTGTTGCAGAATTTCAATTTTTTGCGCTGGGGTCATGGCACATCAAGTCCTTTCAATTAAAAAATGATTAAACCTAGCTTACGATCTTTTAATCAAGAATCAAGCCTATTTTAATAAATTATACGGATTTATTTTTATATATGGATTTTTATACATTGATTTGCATAATGTTCTTAGTCGAGGTTCCTGGGATCCTGCGGTATAATGAAAGCAGTTTAGGACTCATTTTAGGAGGGATTTCATGCGTATTTTTGTACCAACTGACAACGGCTACCTGGCCGACGACTATAGTAAGCATGCCACCAAGGAGGACATGAACGGGCACAACCCCGTTAAGTCATTTCCCATTAGTCTGAGTAAACTCCCCAAGAAGACCCAGACCTTGGCGTTGAACCTCATCGACTTCGACGCTGTCCCGGTCTCCGGCTTCCCGTGGATTCACTGGGTCGCTGCCAACTTCCCTGGTACCACCCGGGAGATCACGGCCGACGTGTCCCGGACCAACGCGATTCCTCACGTTCACGGTCGCAACAGTAACGCCGGCTCATTAATCGGCAACACCGACCCGGCCATTTACCAAAACTACACCGGCCCGGTGCCACCGGACAAGGACCACGACTACAGTCTGACGGTCTACGCGCTGGACACTAAGTTGGACCTGGAAGACGGCTTCTGGTTGAACGACTTGTTGCACCAGATCAACGGTCACGTGCTCGACACCGCAACGATCACGTTGCGCGGTCGGGTCTAAGCGGAGGCTGTCATGTCAGCAAATTACCAAAACATTCTGGTCCCGGTCGACGGGTCCGTGCAAGCCGAACTGGCGTTGAAAAAGGCGGTGCTGGTGGCCCAACGTAACGACAACGCCCACATCGACTTGCTCAACGTGTTGCGCATCACCCACGGCTTATCCTCACGGGAATCCATGCCAGGGAGCGTCATCCACGAGTTGGCCCAAGACGCCACGGCGTATTTACAGTCACTAGTCGACACCACCGCGGCGGCCACCGGCTTTCACGCGATTTCACCGCACGTGCGCTTCGGTAACCCCAAGACCGTTATCGCCCACGAGTTCGTCAAGGACCACCATAACGACCTCATCATGATGGGTGCCACCGGCCTCAGCGCCGTGGCCCGGATGGTCGAAGGCTCGGTCACGGCCTACGTTAGTCGGACGGCTTCGATTGACGTCTTCGTGGTGCGGACCGACCTGGACCGCCGCCCCATCGATATCCCGGCGGTCAGTGAGAAGAATCAGCAACAACCGAAATTTTAAAGACCTGAATTATTGGTCTAGTAATTCAAAACGGACTGTCACACTCGTCAAAGCGAGAATGTGGCAGTCCGTTTCTATAGTCAGACAACTAATATTTAATTATTTTGCCAAACCTTGATATCGTGATAATTAATCTCAGTTAAGTCATTCAGCGTAGCTTCCGTCTGTGGATCAACGTCAGCCATCTTACCGCCATCACGTAACCGCTTAATTTCGGCATTAACCACCTTGGACGTCTTCCGAGTGACCTTAAACTTCATGGCCCCGATCAACGCAATCACAATCAAGAGTCCGACAACGATACTGATAATGCCAACAATCATTAACTTGGCACTTTCAGGTTCGCCGACCGACCCAGAGCTTGACTTCACAAAACCAGAAGCATCCAGCATCAATCCAACGACAATCGTTCCCAAAGCAATGGACGTCTGCATGATGAACATCATGACAGAAGCAAAGACCCCTGACCGATTTTCACCAGTCACAACCGTATCAATATCGGGAATAAACGGAAAGACGTTCCATGGAATAAACCAGAGAATGTATTGCCCAATATTGTAGAAGAAGCAAATCACACTCAACCAAACGATAATGTGCGCTGGCCGGTTAAAGGCAACAAAGGCCGTCGCAGCACACGCGCCAATAATCGGCACGTAAGCGTACATGTAAAGGGCTCGAGGCGTAATTTTGGTAATTGCCCAACCGGCAATAATCGTGATTGGAATTGAGACTAAACTAAACATACTCAGGTAAGCCGCCGTAGCGGAAGATAAGCCAATGACATCAACAATGTAATAGGCAAAGACCGTGCCCCAAACAGAAGCGGCCAGATAAGAAGCCCCAAAAATCAACAGGTGAATCCGGTAAGCTTTAATTTTGAACGTTGAGACATAGCTTTTAACCGCTGACTTCAAAAGAACCCAGACGCTCCGCTTTTGACCATTGCTGTGTGATTCTTCGACCGCTGCTTCTTCCTTGGTCACAAAGTGTTCCCAAGTACTAAAGTAAGTGACTAAAATCAAGACGAAAGCGCCAACGGAGAAGATGGCTTGCGCAGTCATGTATGGGACTGGACTGGTTTTAGGCCACATCTTGAACATCTGTGCAATCACCCACTGAATAAGGGGCGCAAACGCACCGGCGAAGACCATCCGGGACGTGGACAACTTGGTCCGTTCGTTGTAATCTTTGGTCATTTCGTTCGACAGCGTATCGTACGGAATTTCCAAGAATGACAGCATCATATTCGTGATCAAGTACGTTGCTAGATAGTAGATATAATTCATGTTGGGAACCCATTGAATAATAGCAATTAACGCCGCTGGGGCTGCCAACAAGAGGAAGAAGTGCCGCCGACCAAATCGTCGACCGAACTTTAATTTATAGAATTTATCTGAAATATTTCCGGCAAGTAAAGTGGTGAAGGCATCGACGACCCGGCCAATCGCAAAGATTGAAGCCCCTTCGACCGCACTCAACCCACAAAATGTCGTGTAGAAGAACAGCAGCCACGTCACAACCATACCTTGCATCGCTTGACTATACGATGAAAAAACACCAAAGCCAATCGACCGCCAAAATCCAATTTTCTTTTTTGCTCGATAGATACGCTTGGAACGGTACTCGTCCCAACCATCGTGGAGCACTTTCTGATCCGTCATGTTTCTGACCTCCTATCGCTTTATTTAAATTCACAATATTTCAAGGCAAAGTACAGGCCCCAATCCTGATCGTTTGCCCAGGGATCGAGTTGATGAGCGGCTTGACCGTTTACTTTTAGTGGGTAGATCATGGCACACGAGGCACTCCCATCTTCCCCAAAGAGTGACAACGGGGCTCGTAAAGACTTGTGCGCTAAAGGCTCATAACTGGCCTCAACCACTTGTTGAGCGTGAGCAAATGCCAATCCGGATAACGCGGTCCAATAATGCGGGAACGTGTCGTCTAACATCCGATTCTTACCAAACCAATAGCCATCCCAATGGCGCAAAGCTACTTCGTTCAAGTGATAATCGGGTTGCAACCCTTCAAACTGGGCCAACGATTGTAACTGAACCTTAGCGGCCGCTAGGTACTTTTCTTCCCCCGTCAAGTGATACATATCGACAACGTACAACGCCGCCGGGCCAACAATTGCTTGCTCATAGGACACTTCTGATTCTGGATAGTTAACGCCATTTTTTACAATGTAATCAACGTTTTGTCGATAACAGTCGAGTAGCTGATCAGCTTGCTCTTTGCGCCCTGCTTGGCGAAAAAGCCGCATCGATTCTGCCATTGGAATGCCAATAGCATAAAACTCAACTCCCCCAATCTGGTAGAAGTGCATCATCACGCGGTAGCACCACTCCAGATACTTTTGGTCATTTTCCAATTGGAACATTTCCAGAAATAATTGTGCGACCCATGGATAGTTGTACAACCGGGGGTCATCATTATTTCGCGGCGCATCGTTATAGACTGTGCCCGTCTCAACATCAACTAAATTAGTCGTGACGTAGTTAATATAGGCCAACAAACTTTTATATAATTTTTTATCGGGGATATGCCGGAGATAATACGCCATCAAAACCCCCATGCCGACCCGTTCACGGCCGCCATTATGATCATTCACGTGGATGTAATACTGTTGGTGCTCATCATTGTCGTAAATCAAGTAAGCACCGTTAAGTACGCTTTCGGGATTCAAACATTGTTGTTTTTCAGCAATGAAATGTACCCGCCGACTGGCCAGTTCAACTAACGGTAACGTCCGGAAGAACAGTGCATGGGTATGCTGCTCGTGCCAATCAATGACCACGAGATTTTCACCATTAACCCCCGCCGGGAGAGTTACCACGGCCGTAGCCGTTGCTTGGTCCCAATCAGTGGCGACCAAATGATGTTGCCACCAAACTTGTGGTCCTACCGTTGACGTCGTTCCCCCACCCACGTGAATTCTGAACGTTAGTGGTTGGTTGCCCGTCACTACAAAATCATCGGCTGTCACATCGATGTAATCTGGTGTTCGTTGCAAAACCTCCTTGAACTGTTTTTTTCCGTTAAACCAGAAGAGTTTCCAACTTAGCGTATAGGATTCTCCTGGTTGTAATTTAAAGTTTTCGGGGTGCAGTCTAATCACACCACGGGTATTGCTAACTTCTTCTTCCCGACCCGAAAAGTCATAACTACGTTGAATGCTGTAGCCTTTCAAACTCCCTTGTTGCAGAAGCAGTCCTAAGTGCGGGGCTTGGCCTCCTTGACGTAATGCCATGAGGTAACTGCAGGTTTCCCCGCACCAGATATGAGTATTGCTACATTGCGTTAAGCCAACACTGGCTTTAGTGTAGTAATCCGGTAACGGGACATCGATGCCCACATCCGTGTCGAGAGTGTCCATCTTTAGTTGAATTCGTAAAAACATAGGTTTCTGTCAAACTTTCGTCAGTCAATTGACGGCTAACAGTTACGTTGAGGTCCACTGTTGTGTGCACCTTTCCCCAAATTTCGTGGGCTTTTACCCAATTCATGTGGTATTGATCCTGGCGGTTGAGAAGCCCAACCACCTGATTTTGCGCATCCGTCTTAACCTGGAAAGTTACCGATTGGCCCGTTATTTCCGTATTTTTTATCTCCAAATGTATCACCTTATTTGTCTAATAAGAATTTACTTATATAAATGTGTAAAAACCTGATGTTAACGCCATTTCGCTAGCGACCTTTTATTTCTGAAGCTGTGATAATTAACTATCAATTGAATTGTAACCCCTTTCACAAATGATTATAATGTCCATAAACGGTCAATTAATAACCTTTTTTATCTTACCCAGAAAAGAGGCATCGCAGATGTACTATCTTTTTTCACACCAAAAACCTGTTATTTTTACGATTGGCGGTAAATTCATCAGTTCTTCTTCGTGGGCCCACGAGAAAAAACGCTTCAGCGATTACGAACTCATTATTTGCCTTAAGGGAGCGGTCTATCTTCAAATCAATCATCAAAAGTATACTGTGCTTCCGGACGAAGTCTTATTAGTTCCCTACCCATCTGAAGTCCAGGGCTATCAAAAAAGTGATAGTGTGATTTTCTTTTGGTTGCATTTTGCAGCTAACGACAGACACACTTTCCTAACCAAACGCTATTCTGACACTCAGCTCAGCGAAATTGCCCAGAATGGCTTATCCGACTACTTCATTCTTCCCGATAAGTTTAAATTACTGGACACCCAGGAAATTTCCGTCCTGGTTTATCAACTCTTAGATAGTCATACCCATGACACCTTTTACTTTGAAGAAAGCAACTATTTGATGACCTACTTACTTTTAAAAATCAGTAGTCAATTTCTCCAGGGAATTCGAACGCAACATACATCCAATATCTATTACACTCGCATGATGCACATTAAAAGTTGGGTTCGATCTCACATGTCTGTCCGTCTAACCGTTACCGACATTGCCCATAACTTCGGTCTCACTCCGCAGTATCTCTCGCGTTTTTTCAAGCAAAATCAAGGACAAACATTAATCGAATATATTAACCAGCAAAAAATAAAAGTTGCCTGCGAACTCCTTTTGCGAACAACTCTTTCCGTGAAACAAATTTCGAACTTCGCCTACTTCAAAAATGAAAAACAATTTTTTCTACAGTTTCGTAAATTAACTGGCACCACACCACTCCACTACCGCCAAATTCACGGGCCCATTCATACTAATAATCCTTATGTTGACCCTGAGTTACCAGTCCCCAAAAAAGCTCTGCTACGGCTAGAACGAGAAGCCAAAGAAAAACACTAATTTCAACTTTTTCCATCTCCTAAAAATCTTCACAAATCCCGCATAGTTTACACTAAACTTTTCGTCATAATAAGACTATGTTAATAAACAATCTAATCTTTTTATAGAGTAACGGAGGATCCTAATCATGACGAGAAAAGAGATGACGCACTTTAACCTGACAACTGAACACGGCTTGACCGCACAAGAAGTCCAAGCCAGCCGGCAAACCGCCGGGACAAACGAACTGGTGGCGGCGAAGAAGCCCGCTTTATGGCGGCAAATTGCCCACCATTTAAACGACGTGTCCTCGCTGGTCCTGCTGTTTGCGGTCGGACTGGCCAGCTACATGGCCCTATTCCAAGGTGGTGGCTGGACCAAGTCCATCGTGATTGGGGCCATCCTGGTGATCAACGTGGCCATTGGTCTCTACCAGAAAGCCTCGGCCGAAAAAGCCCTAGCAGCGCTACAGTCCATGAGCCTACCAACCACCACGGTTCGCCGGGACGGCGTGGCCCAAAGTATCGCGGCTAAAGACGTGGTCCCGGGTGACCTGGTATTGCTGAAGGCCGGTGACCAGATTCCCGCCGACGGGGTGGTGCTCGAAAGCACGAACTTGACCGTCGACGAAGCCGTTCTAACCGGGGAAAGCGTCCCCGTCGCCAAACACTCCCTGACCACCCTAACCGCTATCGTCGACGAGCAACACGTCTACTCCGGCACGGCCGTGACCGCCGGAACCGCCATCGTGCAAATCGTGACTACCGGAATGGCCACGGAACTCGGCCAAATCGCGGGCCTGTTGAATAAGACTAAGAAACGCGCGACGCCCTTACAAGGCCGCTTGAACCGCCTGTCCGGTTGGCTGACCAGTTTCGCCGTTTTAGGCGGCCTGGTGATCTTTGCCCTGAGTATCTGGATGCAAAATCAAGGCATCGCCGACAGCCTAATGATCGGGATCTCCCTGGCCGTGGCGGCCGTGCCCGAAACTCTGCCAATTATCGTAACCATCAGTCTGGCCCACGGGGTCAAGCGGATGGCTCACCGTAACGCTATCATGCGCCGGGTCAACGCGGTCGAAACCATCGGCGGCGTCGACGTTATCGCCTCGGACAAGACCGGGACGTTGACACAAAACAAGATGACCATCACCCGCTACTGGACGCCCAAGTCCAAAACCAGTTTTGCCGCCGATGACCTGACACCGGCGGGTAAAGACCTGATGCGCTACCTGGGGCTAGCGACCAACGCCGAAATCAAGACGGTGGCCGGCCAAGAAGAGACCCACGGTGACCCTACGGAATTGGCCATCGTGCGCTGGCTAGCCAGCCACGACCGCAGCCGGGCCAAGTTTGAGCGCCTGGCGCCGCGGGTAGCCGAAGACCCCTTCGACTCCACTAAGAAAACCATGGCCACGGTCCACCACCTAGCCGACGGGCAACAACTGGTCATCGTTAAAGGGGCCTTTGACCGCCTGCCGATTAACTGGACGCCCGCTCAACGGGCCGCGGCCACGCAAGTCCACGATGAGTTCGGCCAGCAAGCCTTACGGGTCCTGTCGGTCGGCTACAAGCTGATGCCGCAAACCACCAGTGTTGACTGGGCAGAACTGACGCAGGATCTGACCTTTGCCGGACTGGTCGGCATCATCGACCCACCGCGGCCGGAAGTCATCCCCGCCATCCAAGAGGCCAAACGGGCCGGCATCAAGCCGGTGATGATCACCGGAGACCACATGGTGACCGCCGCGGCCATCGCCGAAGAAATCGGCATCCTGACGCCCGACCAACGAGTCCTCTCGGGAACGGAACTCCAGACCATGAGTGACACCGACTTAGCCGACCAGATTCACGACATCGCGGTCTACGCTCCGGTCTCCCCGAGTGACAAGATTCGCATCGTCCAGGCTTGGCAGGCGGCCGGCAAGACCGTGGCCATGACCGGTGATGGGGTCAACGACGCCCCGGCCCTAAAGGCCGCCGACGTCGGGATTGCCATGGGGATTACCGGGACCGAGGTTTCCAAGGGCGCCGCGGACATGATTTTGACTGACGACAACTTTGCCACGATTATCGCGGCGGTCCGTGAAGGCCGGACGGTCTACCAAAACATTTTGAAGGCCGTCGAGTTCTTGGTCGGGGTCAACTTCGCCCAAATCTTCCTGATGGTCGGTGCCGTCTTGATGGGCTGGGGCGCCCCGCTGCTGGCGGAACAGCTCCTGTTGATCAACGTGCTCGCCGACGGGATTCCTGGCTTCTACATTAGCCGTGAACCTGGCGAGAAAGCCGCTATGGCCCAGCCACCGGTGGAAAACGACGAAAGCCTCTTCGCCCGCGGTTTGGGTGGTCGGTTAGCCTTACGGGCGGCCACGTTTACCGTCTTGACGCTCGGCATCTACGCGATTGGTCGTTTCGGCCTCAGCAACGGGCAAGCCACCATCGGCACGACCATGGTCTTCCTGGTGCTGGCCGTCGGGTCGATGGTCGACATCTACGCCATCAAGGACCGCCAACCGCTGTCGCTGGCCAGTCTCAAACGCAACCCGGTCCTGAATTGGGCGATGCTGCTAGCCGTGGGCGTGGTCCTCGTGGTGGCTACGGTTCCCGGACTCCAACACCTCTTTGGCCTAGTTAACTTGCCACTGAGCGCTTGGGCCCTGGTCATCCCCGCGATGCTCATCCCCACGCTGGTGCTCGAACTGGCCAAGCGCTGGACGCGCCGCAACCGGGAAACGGCTGTCGATCTCGCCTGGGGCGACGACTAACCACTTCATTTAACGCTCTACGCAAAAATGGCGTCCCCGCACTGGGGACGCCATTTTCATATTTATACTCATGATAACTCGGCATGCCTATAAGTACCGCCTGAGCACCAAGAAAGTTATTGGGGTTCTGACTGAAAATCCCCACAAGAATCCTCGTCAATCAATAATTTTAACTTAATTTTGCGTGGTGACATGAGCAGTCTTGGCATCGTGCTTCCGCCGTAAAGTGGCTTCGATCTCTTCCAGAGAACGATTCCGGGTTTCGAAGACCATTTTGTGGACGAACCAGATGGACAAGAAGCACAAAACACCGTAACCAATAAACAGACTTCCAGTTCCGAAGAAGTCCAATAGCGAGGGGAAGGTCAAAGAAACGACCATGTTTGCCGACCAATTGATTACACTAGCAAAGGAATTCCCTAACCCCCGAATATTCAGCGGGAAGACTTCCCCAATCATAACCCACATCACAGGTCCCCAAGTCGCGGAGAAGAACGCAATGTAGATAGTCAGGGCAATCACACAAATAACGGCGGCAGCAAAGGAATCCCCAGAGAATTTCATCGCGAAACTCATAATGAACAAGGAAATTCCCATACCAATCGCACCAATATTCAGCATCTTTTTCCGGTCGATCTTATCCATGATGGCCACGGCCACCGCCGTGACGATCACGTTAAAGATTCCAATTCCGATATGAGCAATCAGCGCCGCGGAGACCCCAAACCCCACATCGGTAAAAATAGTCGGCGCGTAGTACAGCACCGTATTACACCCCATGACTTGTTGGAAAATGGCCAATCCCAAGCCAATAATCAAGGATGGTCGCACCATCGGCCCAAAGAGTTCGGACCAACCGCCACTCTTAATCTTGGCCTGTTCATGAATCTGTTCTAGCTCCTGGTTCACGGCCGCCGTATCGTGTTGGTTCATGGTATCCAACACGTCTCGTGCCTGTTCGCCCCGACCCGTTTTTACCAAGTACCGTGGACTTTCAGGCAGAACCAGCCCGCCCAAGAACAACAACGCCGCGGGTACCGCGGCCAATCCTAACATCCAGCGCCAGCCGGTATACATACCCGAGAACGTGTAATTGATGACATAGGCCAGAAAGATCCCGGTCATCACCATCAGTTGAAATAAACTTGATACAGTCCCCCGCTTGCTGGCAGGAGCCAATTCAGCTAAGTACGTTGGAATCAACGCTGAGGCGGCCCCAACGGCCATCCCCAAGATGATTCGAGAAATAATCAGCGTCCAAAATTCTGGCGAAAAGGCTGAGCCAATCGCCCCAACAAAGAAAATAATCGCAGAAAACAGTAGTAGCTTACGTCGTCCATAACGATCAGATGATGGGCCAATGATAGCAGCCCCTAAAATGGCTCCCAGCAGGACCGCACTAACGACCCAACCTTGTTGCCAAGACCCCAAATTCATTTGCCGTTGAATAAACAAAATGGCCCCAGAAATAACTCCGGTATCATATCCGAAGAGGAGGCCGCCAAGTGCGCCAAAGAAGTAGACAAACCCTGTCGAAACCTGTCGCATAGTTTTAGCTCCTTAGTAAGTTGTGCCCGTGATTTCCCAGTCAAATGTAAGTTGGTGACTGTCGCATTTAGTGTTGGTTGGCTCACGCGACCAACCTTAGAGATAATATACCACACCCTTCACTTCTTTGAAAGAGTTTTCTAAAATTAATTATGAATAATCGTTCACTACTCGTGATTATCAGGATTATCCAATTAAATTCGAATTACTCAAAACAAGATAAACTTAAGATATTTACCACCAATACGGGCAAACAGTTGGAAAAAATCAACGTCCGCAATTGATGAGCAATCAATCGTGGACGCTAATTTAACCAGTTGTGCCTGGCTTATAAATCGTCAAAACGGCCCAAATTTCTCCACCGATTTGCCAACCTATTTTCAAAACAATGCTTATTTCATATTTTCACGTCGGAAGTCCAGCAACTCCGCACTAATCTGCTTAGTCTGACCGTAGACTTGCTTGTAAATATCGTGGAGTTTCTTGTACTTCTTGACGTTTTCCGGAATCGGCCGGTACTCCTTACCGAAGTGCACAAAGGTCTTCGCACAGTCCTGCAGAGAATCGAACCATCCCAGGCCAGTGGCCGCCATCATGGCCGCTCCCATGCCGGGGCCCTGTTCATTCTTCAGACTGACGACCTTTCGGTTAAAGATATCGGCTTGAATCTGGAGCCACAACGGGCTTTTGGCCCCACCACCGATGGAAACCACCGTGTCGAAGTCGCCCCCGTTTTCCTCATAAATGTCAAAGAGGTCCCGAAACGAGAAGATGATGCCTTCCAGTACCGCCCGCACAAAGTCATGGCGCTGATGGATCCCGTCGATCCCGGTAAAGCTCCCGCGGATATTCGCATCGGCGTACGGTGCCCGTTCACCCACGATATACGGGGTATAGAGCAAGCCGTTGGCCCCGACCGTCGATTTTTCGGCGCTGGCAACCACGTCGTTGAAGTCCTCCGCCGGCGCGAAAGTCTTCTTGAACCAGCTCAGCGAGTACCCCGCAGCCAAGGTCACGCCCATCGAATAGAACTTATCCGGAATGGCGTGGTCTTCGAACTGCAGGACCCCGTGGTAGTTGACGTCAGCATTGTCTTCATACTTCAAGACCACGCCCGACGTGCCGATACTAGACATGACCATGTTGGGCTGTAAAATGCCCGCCCCTACGGCACCGGCCGCGTTGTCGGCAGCACCGCCAAAGACTTTGGTGGCCGTGGTCAAACCGGAAAATTCGGCGTAGGCCGGCGTGACCGTCCCCGCAAAGTCGATTGACTTAATCAACGGTGGGCACATGCTCATCGGAATGTCAAAGACGTCACAGATGCGTTGACTCCACTGGCCCTTGGCCACGTCCAACAGCACCGTCCCGGTCGCATCGGAGTAATCCATCGCAAGGTTGCCGGTCATCCGGTAACGGACGTAATCCTTGGGTAAGACGAAGTACTTCGCCTTTTTCCAGATGTCGGGTTCATTTTCCTTAACCCACAAGAGCTTGGTCAGGGTGAACCCTTCCAACGGTTGGTTGCGGGTGATGTCGATAAATTCGTCACCCATTTTGTCCATGATTTCTTGGCGTTGCGGCGTGGTCCGGGTATCGTTCCAGAGAATCGCCGGGCGCAAGATCTTCTTGTCCTCATCCAGTAAGACCAGCCCGTGCATTTGGCCCGAGAAACTGACCCCTTCGATGTCTTCGGCGGCCAGGTGATCCGTTAAAATCAACCGGACGATGGCCACGGTCGTCCCGGAGACCCAGTCTTCGGGGTTCTGTTCGTTATAGCCGGGGCGCTTCTGAATCAGGTCGTAACCGAAGCTTTCTTGGGCGACGATTTGACCACTGTGGTCCAGTGCGGAGACCTTGACGGCGCTAGTGCCGAGGTCCACCCCAAGTACATACTTTCCCATAATTGCTCCTCCAATCAGTCTTTGTCGCTGTCATTACGTTCAGTGTACCCCACCGGCCCCTCGTACGGGTCAACGCCCTGAGGGGTGGGGCTCAAAAATGGTGGACGGACTCCCGTCCGTCCACCATTTTAAGTGCTACTGTCGCGCGCATTAAGGCTTATTTGCTTAACGTGTCGATGATGTAGTGGTTGATTGTGTCTTTGATTTCTTCCAAGTGGTCGGAGTGCGTTGCGGCAATCAATTCAGATTGTGGCTTGTCAATGACGTACTTTTCCAAGGACTTGAAGTCAGCCTTACCACTTTCGATATCTGCACCGATACCGGAATCGTAAGAGCTGTAACGGTTCTTGACGATGTTATCCAAGAAGCCGTCCTTCTTCATCGCCAAGGCAACCCGCAGACCAGCCGCAAAGCTGTCCATGCCGACGATATGGCCGTAGAACAGGTCATTTGGTTCGAAGGATGAACGCCGAGGCTTGGCATCGAAGTTCAAGCCACCGCGAGGGCCGATGGAGCCGTTTTCAACGACTTCGGTCATGGCAGCAACCGTTTCGTACAAGTTGGATGGGTATTCATCGATATCCCAGCCGATCAACTTGTCCCCTTGGTTTGCATCCAGGGAGCCTAACAGACCCGCGTCACGCGCAACGCGAATTTCGTGTTGGTAAGTGTGACCCGCTAAGTTGGCGTGGTTGCCTTCCAAGTTCAACTTGAAGTCTTTGTCCAAATCGTATTCCTTCATGAAGGCGATCGTGGTTGCGGCGTCGAAGTCGTATTGGTGCGTCGTTGGTTCCTTTGGCTTTGGTTCCAACAGCATTTGGGCGTCGAAGCCAATTTCGTTAGCGTAATCCTTCGCCATGTGGAAGAACTTCGCAGCGTGTTCTTGTTCTTCCTTCATGTTGGTGTTCCATAAGGATTCATACCCTTCACGGCCACCCCAGAAGACGTAGTTCTCAGAACCAACGCGCTTCCCGATTTCCAGACTGTGCTTCAATTGAGCGGCACAGTATGCGAAGATGTCCGCGTATGGCGAGGTTGAAGCCCCTTCAACGAACCGGGGGTTAGTGAACATGTTCGAGGTGTTCCACAAAACCTTCATGCCACTGGTCTTTTGGTATTCCACAATCTTATCAACGACTTTGTCCAGGTTCTTGTTGGTTTCACGTAACGTGTCCCCTTCTGGCGCTAAGTCCCGGTCGTGGAAGCAAAGGTAGTCCACACCTAATTTGTCATAAAATTCAAATGCGGCGTCTACCTTGGCTAATGCCAAATCCATTGGATCGGAGTACTTGTCATATGGCCGTTGGGCGGTCCCATCACCAAATGGGTCCACTAGGCGTTGGTCAAAGGTGTGCCAGTAAGCCACGGCGAACCGTAACCAATCGCGCATCTTCTTTCCACCAATGACTTCGTCCGGATTGTAGTATTGAAAGCCTAAACCTGATTTTTTATCTTGATGGCCGACATATTGAATCTTGTCGACGCCTTTCCAGTATTCTTCTGCCATAATTAATAAAACCCTCCTAGTTAGTTCGTTGCGACAACCAACTTACAAGTCTTATTATACAGTGGTTTGGGGTTAATGCAAGCGTTTTCGGAAAATTAATCTGGATTTTTGCCACCGCTTCCAATGTTTGTTTGCCAATAGCCATACGCGCCGTTAGTCTGTCGTGATTTTAGCTGGCTAACTAAAAAAACGGGTCCACCAAGGTTAGTCCTGGCAGACCCGTCGTGTTAATTAAAATTTTTCTGGAATGCGTTCAAATTTCAAAGCGTACCCGTTCAACCCCAAGACTTGATGGGTGATGACCGAACAGCCGCCCAAAACCGTGGCTAACCGCGCATTGGTAGTCAGTTCAATTGGGAAGTCCTGGTGCGCCAACCGGCGGTACCCCGCCCGAATCTGTTCGAGCAGTTCCGGCAACTCTTCGATCAACGGCGAGTTGATGAAGAAGGCGTCCGGGTCCAGCGTGCGCATCGTGTTGTACAACAAACTACTGATGGCAATCGTGAAACGCTGGAGGATCACCGCGAGGTCCGTATCGTGCTGGCGATACAACCGCACAATGTCCTCGCGACCCAAATCATGCAGGCCCTTTTGTTCCTCAACCTGGTGGATGATGGCATCTTCGGAACTGATGTCCTCAGCACGGACCGGCGTGGCCTGACCTTCGCCATCGATTTCTAGGCGGGTCACCGTTTGACCGATTTCACCGGCATCCCCGTGTTCACCACGGAACAGACTGCGGTGCAAAATAATGCCGGCCCCAATCCCCCGGTGGATACTGATGGTCACCGTACTGTTCAACTCGCGGGCGCCGTTGAAGTCTCGTTCGTAAATGGCAGATAGGTTGGCTTCATTCTCCAACACCACCGGTACATGATACGCCGTGGAAAAGATTTTGACTAAATCAACGTCCTCCATGTTAATAAACGGTGACGTCTGAATCTGATTATCGCAGATGATGCCGTGAATGGAGAAGCAGATGCCTAGTAAGCCGTGGGCCGATTCGTCTTCGGCCTGCACGTTACCGATATACTTCTTGATCTGGGTGACCATCTCATGAATCGATTGGTCCCGCGTTTGAACGCGGTCGTACTTCCAGACCTTGCCATTCAACGTCGTGGCCAGCGCATGCAGGTGTCGATAGCCCAAATCAAAGGTCAGCGTGTACCCGTAATCTTGGTTGATGGCCACTAGCGTCGGTTTGCACCCGCCGGCCGTCGACGCATCGCCGTAACCCAGTTCCTTTAAGTAGCCTTTCGCCATCAAGGTGTTATATAAGGAAGAAACGGTCGATTTGTTCAAGTGCAGTCGGTGGGAGATTTCAATCCGCGACGTTGGGTGATTGTTAAAAACTTGTTGCAAGACAAACTTCAGATTTTGATCGTGTAGCTGATTACGTGTCATACTTCGCTGGACCATTTTACGTCCCCCCATACCTTCAAGATTAGTGGTTAGACCCAATTATAATGATTTAGTCCCCCAACTAACCACGCCAACTGTCTACTTTAGTCCTCCAACAGAACCCCCGTTAAACTAAGCAGCGGTTCTAGTTTGGCGAACCAACTAACCTCAGTATGTGGCAAGACCGTGGATAAATCAACTGCTTTACCTCAACTTGACTAAAAAAATGTAAGTGAAGGGATTTCGGCCTGCAACGACCTATTTTTGGTATGTTCGGTTACATAAGAAAGTGCTTTAATTATCATTACTTTTTTATCAATTTTGTTGCCCAGGTACGAGCAGCTGATTATCGAGCCTCACCTTTGATGTTTGACCCGTAGCGGGGCCCGTTTGCCCCGGCGCCAATGTCGGGGACCAAACCAGCGCGCCAGTGCGTGATGCTGTGGCTTGGCTTGAGTAGACGCGACTGGAGTGGCGACAGGTGTGGCCGGCGCCATTGGGGGGCGGTGCGGCGCCGTGACGGTTACCGGATGATTCTGCAACCGTTGGACCGTCTGCATCACGGTGTGGACCGTTTGGGCATCCCACAGGGCGTTATGGGCGTTGGGCGTGGCGATGTTCAAGAGTCCTGCTATCCCGCTGAGCGGTAACGTATAACTCGCCTTTCCACGCCCCTTGTTGGCGTGGTTAATCACCTGGTTCACATACGCTTCCCCGTCAAATAGGCGAATCGGCTGCCTCAAGAGTGCGAGTTCGTCTTTCGTCAATTGGGGTTCACAACGCTTTACTAAACTACGTAAGACTTTATAGTCGTTGTGATAATCCCAGGCCATCAACGGTAAGCCGGGGGCTAGGACCTGGGCAATGAAGGCCCGCACCACGGCTAGCGGCTGGGCCTGTTGCTGGTAGGCCGCCAGGGTCAAGCCGGTAGCGGCCAGACCTTGAAGTTTTTGTTCCGGACTGAATTCGGGTTGGTCGACGTACCGGTTGAAGTAAATGGGTAACTGCCGTGTCCCCGCGTAGCCAATGGCGCTGAGCTGAAACAACCCAAAATTCACCCCATCGATCGTCGTCAGTTGCCACTCGATTTGCTTGCCCTGGTGCTGAACGGCGTAAAACGAGCCAAACTCACAGTCCACGGCAATATAGCGTTGAGGGATCGTTTTAAGGAGGCGAATGTTGCCCAACGGTGTGGCTGGTTGGGCGCCCTTTGACCGGGAGAAGTCGTAACCCTGTTCCGACAGGTAAGTCCACTGGGCTTGCGACGTGGTAAAAGTCTGGTAGACCACGACCTTATTGGGGTTCAAGACCAGTTGGTGACCATTGGCGAAGCCGACCACATAATGCTGATCATTGCGCGAAATCTGGGTCACCTTCCCCATTCGCACGTGTTCCGGCGCCCGAATGATGACTTCCGCTGACTCTACCCGATAAGCCGGCGCACCCACTACGTAGAGGTTCCGCGATTGGTCCGGTCCCTTTTTCTCCAACACCGCCAATTGATCTGCCATGTTTGTCCTGCTCCCTTTCAATTGTTTGCCTTTAGCCTACCATAATTTTTGTAAAAAGCAAACGTTTGTTCGCGTCGCTTGAACGAAAAACAACTCCCACCCGTTACCGGAAAAGAAACATTTCCAGTTCAGTTTTCAATTGCGCTTGAGTTGCCATGGAGATTGGTCCAACGCCAGGATATTGCCTAGACTGTCGATCACCATGTCGGGGTGGATAGCCTGGGGGTGGCGATCACAAAGTTGGCCAGCGTCGAATTTTGTGTGGTATTAGTGACCTCATTTCTAGGGTCCTTCGGCGCACATCCTGTTCCCGAGTGGCCTTCAGGCGTTTAGTCATCGACTCCTAAATAGCCTTCGACGAAGTCCTGGTCGACCTTCAGACTGTCCCCAGCCGCGACACTACCATTCCTGATAAAGGCATGAAGTGGTCCCCTTTTCACCGACCAGCTCGTTGCCAGCACTACTTTATCATTTACAGTACAAACTTTAATCAGGACTCTGTCGTTTCACTTCCATTAGTTTCACGGATTGACTAGCGAGTCAGCCATTTTACTGGTTCATTTAACTCAGCAATGTAACTGTTTAATTGCTTTCAATTGCTCTCTTTTCTCAGCTAGCAGTTGGAATCCCCGAAACGGTTTCACCAGCAGATGTTATTGGCCGTTAATGAGGCATATCGTTGCTGTTTATCCCTAAACCAGTTACAATAAAATTATTAAAAGTTGTCCACTTGTTCCAATGTGTTACAACCGTAAATTTAATGCACTTCTTAAATGGCATCAATTGTCATCTAATCTATCAATCGAGAGGAGGAGTTCACTGTGCCCCAAAAATTAAAAGTGACTACCATGCCACCCCATATTCTTTCGTCACGACACCACTGGCTGGCCACTAGCTTAACCGTGACCTCGCTCACTCTCGGGGTCTTCGGCACCACCATGGTCGCCCGTGCCGACACACCGGCCACCACTCAACCAACGTCTTCTGCCGTCACCACGACGACCGCCCCTGCCAAATCCAGTGTGCCCTTAAAAACCACACCGACCGCAACGCCATCTAGTTCCGCCGATTTAGCAGCCAAGCCTGCTAAACCAACAATTAAAGTTCCTGCCTCTCAAGCCCCCACCACAGCAGCTCCAGCTTCAACGGCACCCACTACGACAGTCACGACACCCGATCAGGTTACGACCACCACGCCCGGTGGAACCGATGAGGATTCTGACTCCAGTGTTCCCGTCACGCCAAACACGACCGGAATGGTCACCGTCAACGGTGTCAACCAAACGGGGAGCTTATTGAATCAGCAAGTGATGACCGGTGAAGTGGGGGCAATTTACCAGGCCTCAGCGGCGACTTTAGCTGGTTACCAGGTCGTTGGCTCCGCCAGCCAAAGCGGCACCTACACCGAAACGCCCCAGACCATCATCTTTACTTACCGCCCTGTCTTGACCAGTACTGCCGATGATAACCAAAACATCGCTGACAGCGCTGACGACCAGACCGTCAGTAACACCGACCAAGACCAAGTCGTTCCCGCTTCAAACCCAACCACTAGTAAGTCAACCATACTAACTAAGTTTACGACGACCACCTCCAGCGCAACTGACAGTACCACCAACCAAGCATCCCCCGCACCGACACCGACCACCACCCAGCCACACAGCGCCCCCACCAGGGTTGCCAACACGTCGCAAGCCGTAACGCCCACCACACCAACGGCTAACCCGTCAACGCCCTCTAAATCAAAAGCGGCCCTGCGTACAGCACCCAAAACTACCGAAGCCGACTTCGATTTACCCCAAGTTGAAAACGACGTGGCCGAGTCCCAAAACGTTTTTGTCAGTTTGGGGCTTCTCCTAACCGTCTTAGGCTTTGGCAGTTTAGTCGGTCTACGCTGGCACAACCGTGACCGTTAGCCACGACTAGCAGATACAAAATCCCCGAAACATCTGCCAATTCAGTGTGTTCCGGGGATTTTGGAAGTTAATTTAGGTTAATCGTTACCGACGCGTAAGACACAAGCGCCTTTGATGTCTCCGTGCTTGACCACCCGTAAGGCTTCATCGGCGTGGTCCAAGGCGTACGGCGTGGTGGCCGGGTGAATATTCAACCGGTCCGCCAGCGTCAAAAAGGTCTCGCCGTCGCGCCGGGTATTACTTTCCACGCTGGTCAGGTTCTTTTCGTGGAAGATGTGGTACTGGTAGTTCAACGCCGGGATGTCACTCAAATGAATGCCCGCTAATGCCAGGGTACCGCCCTTTGCCAAGTTAGCCAGTTCATTGGGCACCATGTCGCCCACCGGCGCGAACATGATCGCCGAATCGAGCTTGACCGGCGACTTATCGTAAGCGCCCTGCGCCGAAGCCGCCCCCAATTTTAGACCAAACTTTTGGGCGTCCTTGCCTCGAGTGAAGACGTGGACTTCAATGCCCTGGGCGATGGCGATTTGGGCGGTGATGTGGGCCGACCCGCCAAAACCGTAGAGGCCCAACCGACCACCAGCTGGCACGTTGGCCCGTTCGAATGCCCGGTAACCAATGATCCCAGCACACAACAACGGGGCCGCCGTTACAGAATCCAAGCGCTCGGGAATCCGGTAGGCAAAGCCCTCAGGAACCGTCACGTATTCGGCATAGCCACCGTCATGATCCCAGCCGGTGTATTTGGAGTACGGGCAAAGATTTTCCCGCCCGGACCGGCAGTACCGACAAACGCCACAGGTCCACCGTAACCACGGAATGCCGATGCGTTCTCCCAATTTGAAACGTGTGGTCGCCGGGCCATTCGCCACGACTTCCCCCACGATTTCGTGGCCGGGGGTCACGTGGGCTTGGTGGACCGGCAAATCGCCCTCACTCACGTGTAAATCGGTGTGGCATACACCACAGGTCAAGACCCGGACTAAGGTTTCGCCCACACCAGGTTGCGGCACGGGTTTGGTCACCATTTCGATTGGCGCCGTCGGGCCGTCGATGGGTCCCGGTGTGGTCACTTGCCAAGCCCGCATCGTACTCGGGATATTAGCGACGTGTTCTGCTTGTTCTGCCATCTTAAATTCCTCCTATCACCAGGTTAACTGGGCCACGGTGGTCACCAACTTTCGTTTACAGTAATCATGACCAGGAGCCTTCCCCCTTAGTTTAGCCTTAATTTCAAATTTGGACAGACTTCACCCAACTTTTTTCCGCTTCCGTGCGGCAAATGTCATATTATGTCACCTTGATTTGGTATCCTATATTTTAAGAAGTGGTTGTGTACCACCATTTCATTTTATGTTGTACAGAAAGGTTGGATATCCATGCAAGACTTACCCTTTACTTCCGCCGACAGTTGGGCGTTGTGGGACGTTCCCGCTGCCGACTTGAGCACCCGCTCAAATCAGGAACGCCAGCGTCTCTTCGGCACTGCCTATCAGGCTGAACATTTCCCCAAAGACCTGCTCAACGGCAATCTTGAACAGCGCTTACGGGAAACGCACTACGTGTTAGTGGGGATCAACCCCAATTACGTGACGCGCGAACACCTACGGGAACGGCGGTTCCTTAACTTTCACGGGCGCAAGGGCCGTTTAAACTACCGCTTAGCGGCGGCGGTCTACGGTAAGCCGCTCTGGGGGACCTTCATGACCGACCTTTCCAGTATCACCCCACCAGTAAGTCGGCGGGTCCGCTTCACCGCTCAAGACGTGGCCGCTTTCGAACAACACTTAGATCAGTTGGGGATTCCTGCAACCAGCACCCTGATTGCCCTAGGGCCCACGGCGCAGCACCCGCTCGCCCACTACGCCCACCGTCCGGTTGCCTCCCTGCACCATTATGCGGGAGTCAACGGTAGTTGGGACGCAGATGCAGCCCACCAACAAATTATGGCCATCTTGCAACAAGGAGCTAACACTCAATCTAAATTGGCTTAATCTAAAACGTCCCGTCGTGGGGAATAATCACGACGGGACGTTTTTTCTGACCTGTTTTAGTGGTCGCCAGTCAGCCACACCACTTGGTGCAGCTGCTTAAAACTGGAACCAGTCCTCATCCAACGTGTTACTCATGATTTCACGGGCAGTCGAGGCAAAGTCTTCGGTAACTAAGTTTTGCTGGGCTAATAAGCGGTACAGCCGGCGCAGCGCCGTCCGAATCCGCTTGGCTTCCGTCACGCTCACACCGTGCAACAAGAGCTCATCCACCCCCGCTGCATCGTCGTCAAGGATCGTGACATACCGGTAAGCCAGAAACTCATTGAGATAGAAGGTCAATTCCCGCAAATAAGACGTTTTCGTTTTAGCTGAAACTTCCCCCGTCAAGGCCTGGTCGAAATTTTCCAGCAACGTGGTGTTAGCGGCTTGAATTTGCGCCGTCAATTTATCCAATTCTTCTAAATCTGCCGTCACACTGAGGTCATCACAGGTCTTTTGCAGTGCTTGTAGCTGGGCTACGGCCGGACCAAATTCCACTGATTCTTTGGGTGGAGCTGGTACGGCTACGACGGGGTGCCACTGCATGTTAGCGGCGGCCAAATCCGCCGCCAAATCACGACCGGTGTGGTAGTGACCCGCATCATCCTTGCGCATCCCCTGTGTCAGGCGAATGGCTAGTTCGGCTTCGTCCCTCGCCGGTCCATCTTCCAACAAACTGGTCAGCATCGCGCCGGTATCGTTCATCCGCCCCACCCGGCTGCGGGTCACGGTCCGATTAGTCTCCCACGGCTTAGCGACTCGCCGATATAAGTCAAAGTCCGCAGGTGGCAAGTTATTATATTGCCAGATTTCTTCCAATTGCGCCCAAAAACGAGTTGCAAGCTGTTGCCGGTTCTTGGCGTTCACGTCCGTTAACACCACCGTCAACATACATGCATCGTTCACCAGCAACACTATCTTCTTATGCTGCCGGGTCGTGTAAGTCGCGTGCCATGAAAACAGCGGGTTCGCCAGGGCCAGTTGCTTGGCCGTCGCGGAATCTGCCACTGCCGGAAAGTCCTGAAACAGTCCCTGGGCCTTTTGAACCACATTAATCAACATGCTTGTCCACCTCATTAGTTTGGTCATCTTTACTGTAGTGTAGCTGATTCGATTGGGTAATGCACGTTTGACCAACGATAAGATGGCCTGGCGGTATTTTCCCGTCTAAAAATCCCACCAACCAACCTGCAAGCGTCATTATTGCGGCATCAGTCGAACGCGTCATTGAGCATCTCCCTTTCCGTCTGGGTCAGTAACGCTGTGACCACGTCAAGTTATAGCGGACTAAGCTATCTGACAAGGTGCCGTCCTGCAGACTATCGTCGATATGCTGGCATTGGCCAAAGATGTCTTTAGCTTTGGAATTTTCGCCTCCCAGGTGCTTCTCTTTCCGACTTGTAGACCTAATTCCCCACGGTAACCGGCGTATCCTCAGCGGCGATTGGGTCCGCCTCCCCCAGGGCTAACCTCATCGGGGGAATTCCTAGTAAGTCACAGGTGATATGCTTTCCAAATCATCGTCACTCCTGGCGTTAGATCTAATAAGCTCATCATCAACGCATCAAAAAAGACGGTCAACACGACCGTCTGTCAGTGACTCGTTTCGGTCACTCCTGCCAAGGGTGATTTCCATTATAGCACACGCCTTAGCCTTTCGGGTCGCGCCAGTGATTGCCTTGCACCGCCAGGTCTGCGGCAATATTAGCCACCACGTGAGGCGGTTGTTGGCGACCCAACGGCGGTGTTTTGGCCACTAAAAGGTCCAACTCCAACGGTATCGTGATCCCTTGGTCAAGCAGAAAACTGGCGTACATCCCCTGTTCATTAAGCCGTCGGACGTGTTGATGGACGATGGGCGCGTTGATCTGCCAGCTTCCCGCCGTTTGCCGGTACGCTTTCAAGTTAGCTGATTGCAACCCGTACTGGGGCCATTGTTGGGCTAACTGATCCCAGAACTGGTCGGCTAAGCGCTGGGTCGCCGTCACGTTCGCCGCATCCACCACGACACATAACGCACTGGCATCGTGGCCAAAAAGCAATAAGCGCTGGTGGTGCGCCATCACAGTGGTGGCGTGCCAGGAAAACAACGGGTTCGCTAAGGCGGCTGCTTGCGCCCGGTCGGTCGACCGTACCACCGGGTAATCGCGAAATAGGTCACGACTCTTTTGGGTGACATTTAAGTACATTTTGGAGCCTTCTTTCGTTGCTAGTTGGGTAAACTCTCTCACAATTATAGCATCTAGCCGCCAGTCGCCTTTTTACCGTTTCTCCGGGCAAACGAAAAGGACTCGAAAAACGAGTCCTCTTGCATAGACTTCTTATGTCCTTATTTCTCAACCATCACCAATTTAGGATTAGCCGTAATATAGCCGCCACCAGCGACATGGTAGCGCAACGTGCCACTGACTGTTTGGCTGTTTTGCCGGGAGTAATCCCAGCCAACAACTTTCACGGTTTTACCTTGCTTAATGGCTTTAACCTTATGCGTCAAATTGACATTGCGGTACAACTTGATCGTCTTCTTGGCCTTAATTTGACGCACTAGGCGCGGCTTAGTTGGGGAGACCCACTGCTTATTGCCAGTGATGTACGTCCCATCGGTCAGTTCGTAACGGGTCGTTTGCCCGGCCTTGACGCGTTTAACCACGTTGATTGCGGTGCCTTGTTTGAAGTGCTTTTCGTCAGTCGCTTTGGCAAAGACGGCCTTGCTGTGCGCCCGGATTCCCCGCGCGTTAGTCACGTAGAGTTTTTGATAATTACCTTGCCAGTAAAGCTTGGCAACGTAATCCGGGTTAGCCGTAATGTAGGTGCCATCAGCTAACTTGTAACGCAAGACGCCATTGGCTGACTTGGCTGTGTCGACAACTTTAAAGACGGGTGCGTAAGCCTTGGCCTTCTTGGCATAACGATTGATTCGTTGGGACTTCTTAAAGGTCGGCGTGTTGTATCTGTAAAGGGCTTGCTTACCATATACCTTAAACGGCGTTATTGGACTGAGCTCATCCGCGACGCTGGAGCTGGAATCGCTTGTACTAGTTGTGTTGGTCCCCGTTGTCGTGGAACCCGTTGCTGTCGGGTGATACGTGACGGTATACGTCTTGTCTTTAGCCGTAAAATCAACTTTGACTTGCTTTTGGTCCGGCGTGTAATCCGCAACAGTTGGCGACGTAATGGCCATCGCCTGATCGGAACTCCCTTGGAGCTCTCTTGTCGGCGCAGCTTCAGAACCATCCGGCAACCTATACTCAATTTTGGCTTTAGCCACCTGATCTTTAGCCACGATGGCATAATGGTCTGTTTTATCGGGAGTCGTTTGAAGATCGAACGGTAGCTTAACCGGCATTAAGTAAACAGATACTCCGCCTAGCTTTTTTTCAGTCGTTTTAACGACTGTCCCTGTATCGGTATCAATTACCTGTGAGGTATCCTCTCCTAACCCCTTCATCAATTTATCGGTACCGGGTGCATAGGTACTCGGATCCGTGAGGGAGTCAGGGGCATCAATCAATAGAAAATCATCGTTTTGATAAGCTGAAGTTATCGTTTGCGTGATGATAGGTTTTCCACGTTCACTGATGACAATATTATTTTGATACTGGATTTTGTGCCCCTGTGGAAGCACAAGATAATACCCTTTGGCGAGATTTTTATTTCCATTTTTATCTGTAAACGCATTCGCGGCAGAAGCCGTTTTGGTCACGCCATCCTCATCATACTGATAATATTTATACGCCTTCAGGGGCTGATTTAACATCTGTCTAAACTCAGTTAGGCTTGCCGAATAACCCTTGTATATTGTAAAAAATTTATCCACGTCATTCTTATAAATATTACGGGGCATGAGCTGATTGGCTACATCCGAGGAATCAATCGCTAAGTCAACAGCAGAAGCTGATAAATCCCCCCCCGATATTAGATTAATCCCCAAATTCCATTCTATCGCGTTGTCCTGCAGAATTTCTCCCAACGTCGAGTCTTTCGTAATTTTGTCAGGATCCAAATTATAAGAACCAAACATATCGCTAGTGGTGTCAGGTACGCCAGACATTGTGTCACCAAAAGGGGTATTATCCACCCCCAACTCACTGTGTCGCGGGACATAAATATTTAATCGGGGGCCCGTAAATTCCGGGAGAGACGACTCTGCCCGGGCCACCTGCCCACCAATTAGGACGCCACAAACTACCAATAATCCCATCAATAACCACTTCATGATACTTTGTTTTTTCATTAGCCGCTCACCCCAACTGATTATGCTTATGAATTCAATTTAACATTAGATAGTTAATGCTATCATCTCTTACCATTATAATTCGTTATCCGGGAAAACTAAAAAATCAGTCCCTGATTCACCGCGTTTTGACCCCAAACTATTAAAATTGGTCAAAATAAAAGGCATTAAGTAAAGCGAACTTCTAAAGTTTAGATTTAACATCCAATCTTAGAAACTCGCTTTAATCAACACCAAATTTCATAAAATCTAAAATGCAAAGTACCGACAAAATAACGACCGCTGGTTCTTCAATGCTGCTTGAGATCAAAGAACCAACGGTCGTTATCTTTTTATATTTTAAAGGCCAACTTGGCTTATTCCGTACGGGTTACCCTGCACGCTTTCCCAAATGCCAAACTACGTTCACTCTAATTAATCATCGGTTAATCGATAGCTCACCGCCACTAATCTAACCAGTTCAGCCTTAGAGCTTAGGGTTGTCACATCAACGGTAATCCAATGCTGTTTGTCAAAGTGCCGCCCCATGGTAATCGCAGGGGACAGCGCAACTAATTCTTCAATATCCGCTAAATTTTGTTTCAAATCGACATACAAATGCTCGTCTTGCGCATAAACTAGCGCAAAGATGCGCCCAGTTTTCGCATGGCGCATTGCGTCAAAATAATGCGGTTGTGTCGCCCCGGCTGATTGAACGGCTGATTAACCGTGACCGCTCTATTTGCACTGATCAATTGAATTAAGTCTTGTTGTGTCAGCTTCATCGCTCAGCTCTCCTTTTCAACACTTATCCAGGCGTATCTCCTACTAGCATCTACTTGATTAATCTTTGGCTTTTTTCACCAGTGGCTGAATCGGGAAAATGGCAACGTTTCGGTGCCCATCAAACATCATGTAAGGATCCTGAACTAATTCAACCTCACCATAATTAACGTAGCGATTAGGTTCTTTATTAATCATGAGATAAACCGTAAGATCAGTATCTCGTGACTGTGCCAAGGCTCTATTTTGGCTGTAATCGAGGCGCTGATCACCCTGCTGCCCCATCCCCGAGTAGTTTAAAACCTCCCCGTCCCATTTATCCGGATACAGATTAGCCGACTCTTTAGAAATCAGGACTAGGCAATTATTGGCATTGGACTTTCGCATACCCCCCTGTGTTGAAACTCCGAATGCTTCGGCAACCTCTGCGTTACTGTAAGTTGCTCCGATTGTTAATTGTTTGATCACATCTTCATCCCCTTAAATTAAGCATACCAGTTTGATGAGTTCATCACGAGCTGGACGGCAAAATTTAACGTTCATTATTCCTTAATTAAATCGCATTTACACTTTGGAATACAAAATAGGGCGTCATAAAACCGCAAAATTCAAATAATATTTCAATCTGTTCGACGTATATAACTTGAATTATCACGACTGGTTTCAACTTGTAAAGCCTGGCTCATTAGCCGCAATCTAAATTAGAGTGCCCCTCCACCGTAGGAGGCCAAAGACCCAACCAAAAATTCTGATTTTACAAAAAGGGCGCTAGTTCACCCCAGCGTCCCCTCATCGTTTCACCTTCAGTTTTATGCGCCCCCCGAGAGTCGAACTCGGATCATGAGGACCGAAATCTCATGTGCTATCCATTACACTAAGGGCGCTGAACACTTCCATTCTAATACAAATCAATTCCGGTGACGAATTTTTCGGCAAACGCAGTCTGATTTTTCGGGTGTCCAGTCGGGACTATCAGTTGTGGCGCATCAGTTTCCTAAATCAGCTACCTTAAGACCTACCGCAACTTGCCGGTGACGACCCTTTCTATAATAACGGTAATTTCATAACTAGGAGGGAACATTATGATTACCGCTTTCGCAAGTCCTTCAACCTACGTTCAGGACGACCAACTTTTGACCCACGCCGCGCCGTACATCGCCCCCTTCGGCGACCACGGCATGCTACTGACCGACGACAACGTCTGGCAACTGGTCGGCGCGACCTTTTACCAGAACCTGACCGATGCCGGGCTAACTATCGCCCACGTGACCTTTAACGGGGAAAGTTCTCCCGAAGAAATCGACCGCATCAAAGCCATCGGCGAACGGACCGCCGCTAAATTCGTAATGGCCTTAGGCGGTGGCAAGACCAACGACACCACCAAGGCGGTCGGGGACGCCCTCGGGATTCCCGTGGTCATCGTGCCCACGCTGGCCTCGAACGACTCGCCCTGCACCCGGCTCAGCGTCATCTACTCCCCGGCTGGTGAATTCATGACCTACCGCTTCTACGACAAGAACCCTGATTTGGTCCTGGTCGACGACGCGGTAATTGCCGGGGCCCCGGTCCGCTTCTTAGTCGACGGGATTGCCGACGCCCTGTCCACCAACGTCGAAGCCCAGACCATCGCTCGCGCGCGAACGACCACCCTGTTACCCTTGCACACGCACCAAACCGCGGCCGGCTTAGCCCTGGCCGAAAAGTGTGAGGAGCTGCTCTTTACTTATGGTGAACAGGCGGTCGCCGCGGCCAACCAGCACGTGGTCACCCCGGCGCTCTCCCACATCATCGAAGCCAACATCTTATTGAGTGGCGTGGGGGCCGAAAGCTCTGGTCTAGCTGCCGCGCATAGTTTTCAAAACGGCCTGACCGCCCTTTCCGGCGACGTCCACAAACTCTCTCATGGTCAAAAGGTGGCGTTTGGCACCCTACTGAACCTGACGTTGACCGGCGCCAGTGACGCCGAATTCGCCCGTTACCTAGACTTTGAAAATCGGCTGGGTCTACCGACCACACTGAGTGCGTTACACCTCGATTCCGTCAGTGACGACGATCTCTTGAAAGTCGCCAAATTGACCGTCCAAGACGGTGAGACCATCCACAACATGGGTTTCCCCGTCACGGCGCGCGCCGTTTTCGCCGCCATGAAGGCCACTGACCGGCACTCCCGGCGCCTCCAAGGGTTCGGCTAAACATGATGTCAAAAAAAACGTTTCGGGCCCACACGACCGGAACGTTTTTTTTGCCCCCTTATTGTTGCACACCTTCCGTGGTCCGCTGAGCGGCCAAGTGGAAGTGCCCCCAGGCCAAGCTCAAGACGAAGGCCAAACCGGTCGGCACTAACCAGCCTAAGCCTAGGCTCGCGAACGGCACATAGGTGTGATAGGCGTGTAAGACCGCGGCGACCGGACCGAAACCGGCAACCACGGCCGGCGCGTTAGCCAGCATATCCAAGACCGCTGGCACCGCCGTGACCGCAATCGTGGTCCTGTAGACCAGCCCGGCGTATGGCCGCTTCGAAACCGTCAACGACACCAAGATCAACGCTAACGATAGCGGGTAGAGCAACATCAAGACTGGTAACGACCACGCGATGATGTTGTCCAAGCCGGCGTTGGCGACCAGAAACGACGCCACCGTGGTGACCCGCAGCCAAGCCAGGTAACTGACCTTCGGGAACAATTTATGGAAGTCCTGGGCAAACGACGTCACTAACCCTAACGCCGTGGTGAAGACCCCTAAGGTGACCATCACTCCCAAAAAGGCCGTCCCGAAGTTGCTGAAGTAGTGACCCACGATTTGTGACAGGGCCACCCCGCCATTGGCCGACAATTTAACTTGACCTAAGCTCAACGTCCCTAACAGGACCAGGCCAAAGTAAACCAAGATTTCTAATAAGATACTCAAGGTCCCGGCTTTGGCGGTCAAGCGAGTCAGTTCCTTATCGTGATACCCCAGACCCCGCACCGCGTGGACGAAGGTGACGCTCAGCGCCAATAACGCCACGGCGTCGATGGTGTTGTACCCTTCCAGCAACCCACTGACGGTGGCGCCGGACTGGTAAGCCGTGGTCGGCGTATGGGTGGTGCCGCCCATTGGGTTCAAGAACGCGACCACAAAGACTACCGCCAGGAGCGCCAGAAACGCTGTATTTAAATACTTGCCAACGATCTTGACCAGAATATTTTGGTGGGTCGCTAGTACGTAAGCTAATGCGAAGAAGACGGCAGTAAAGATGACTTGTCCCACGGTCAACCAACTCTTCGGTAGGAAGGGTTCGGCCGCCATTTCGTAGGCCGTGGCCGCGGTCCGGGGCGTCCCGAAGAACGGGCCGATGGTCAAATGGACTAAGACCAAGAAGACCGCCGCGTACTTGGCGCCGACCGGCTTGGCCAAATCATAGAGGCCGTCACTCTTGGTGACCACCACCGCCAAGATGGCCAGTAACGGGAACAGTGAGCCGGACACAGCAAACCCGAGTGCCGCCGTAATCCAATTTTGCCCAGCCATCTGGCCCAAATGAACGGGGAAAATCAAGTTGCCGGACCCGAAAAACATGCCGAAAATCAACGAACTCACCACTAATAATTGCCAAAAATGATGTCGCCTAGTTACTTGTTCCATCTTGATTCCTCCGATCTTTGCTGGTAATCCATTATCCAAACGCGAAAAAAGCCCTTCTCCCGCCGAAACGGGAAAAGGGCTCTAGTTTTTAAGTAGAACGGTACCACCTTTTTGTGGCGTTTGACACACGCCACACTCATCACGGACCAACATCCGCTAGCCCAATAATGGTGGCCACCACGGTAACCTACGAGTCGCCTCTTCAGCACCGAACTCAGAAATGATGTTCACGTTTGACCGCTGATCCCTTCACATTTTACGGGACTCACTGGACAGCAACTCAAACGCTACTTTTTTCCTCAACGTTTTTCAAATATTGGTACCCATTATAACCAGGCTCAAACGAAAAATCAATGGCAATTCTAATTATTTTTTAATCATTTGGCTTTTGATGGTCTTTTCGCCAACGCTTAACGTAATCCAGGCGTTTCTTGAACAAATTCTCGCGCCCCTGGTCGGTCGGCTGGTAGTACTCGCGCCCAACTAAGGCATCTGGCAAACTCTGCAGCGTGGTTAGCTTATCCGGCGCATCGTGGGCGTACTGGTAGTCCTTGCCGTAATCCAGGTCGGCCATCAACTTGGTCGGTGCGTTCCGTAACTGGAGCGGCACCGGTTCGTCGCGGGTCTCCTTGACGTCCTTCTTCGCGGCTAAACGCGCCTTATAAATCGCGTTGGACTTAGGCGCTAGTGCCAAGTAGGTCACGGCCTCAGTCAGATGAACGTCGCATTCGGGCATCCCCAAGAACTGACAAGCCTGAAAGACGTTCACCGCCACGTTCAAGGCGTTGGTGTCGGCCAGGCCGACATCCTCACTGGCGAAGCGCACCAGCCGACGGGCAATGTACAACGGGTCTTCCCCACCTTCAAGCATCCGCGACAACCAGTAAATCGCCGCGTCGGCATCGCTATTGCGCATCGACTTGTGCAACGCCGAGATGATGTTATAGTGCTCCTCACCAGTCTTGTCGTAGAGCACGAACTTTTGGGTGATCAGTTGCTTCAGGTCGGCCATGGTGATGGTCACCTGTTTGTCGTGACGGTCCCCGTTCAAGACCGCCATCTCGAGCGTATTAAGTGCGGTGCGGGCGTCGCCATTGGCAAATTCAGCGATGGCCCGCAGTTCGTCGGTGCCCAGATTGACTTTAAGGTCAGGAAAACCGGCCGGATTCTGAAGCGCGTTGGTCAACAATTGTTGGATATCGGCGGTGGCTAGTTGCTTCAACACAAAGACCTTGCACCGCGACAACAACGCCGAGTTCAATTCGAACGACGGGTTCTCGGTGGTCGCCCCAATCAAGATGATGCTGCCCCGTTCGACGTAGGGCAAAAAGGCGTCCTGTTGGGCCTTGTTGAAACGGTGGATTTCGTCGACGAAGACCAGGGTCCGCTCACCGATTTCCCGGTCGCCTTCGGCCAGTTTCATGATCTTTTTGATTTTACTGATACTGCTATCGACCGCACTGAAGCGGATAAACTTCGCCTGGGTCTGGTGGGCGATGATTTCAGCTAACGTGGTCTTGCCCACACCCGGCGGCCCCCAGAAGATCATCGACGAGACCTGGTCGTTTTCAATCAGGTCACGCAAGATTTTCCCGGGTCCCAACAACTGTTGCTGGCCCACGAACTCGTCGAGTGACTGCGGGCGAACCCGGTTAGCCAGTGGCATTTGTTGGGACTGTTCAAATAATGAGCCTTGTTCCACAACGCACGCCCCCTTTAGCGTTCTACTACCGACCTCCGGCGGCGCGGGCCGCCTGTTGTTCCAGATAGCGCTGGGTCTCATCTGAGTTTTGCCGAAAATCCGTCACGAATGAGTCACTGACCGGTGCGACCGTCGCCGTTTGGTGGCCTAAAATATCGACCACAATCAGGTCTTCATTCTGCCACTTGGCCGTGTCGTAGTGGCCGTCTTCGATTTGATCTAAGAAGGTCTGAAAGGTGTCTAGGACCCCTTGGCGAATCACGTCTTCTTCACTGACGTCATCGCCTAACTTTTTCAGTTGGAGTTGACGCAATTGCACCTCGTCCATATCACTTAGAATTTGAATAAACATTCTCGTGGCCCCCAGTTTGTTTTACATTCATTCTATCACGAGACCCGCAGAAAAGAACGAGGCGAATCGTTATCCTTCCCCGCCATCTGGTGTAAACTAAAGGTAATACGCAGTGGGGCGTTGGTCGCCTCACCTGACGTATGGTTCCGACTAAGGAGGACGCCAACTCATGGAAGATTATATTCTCGATTTCACCACGAACCTGGCCATCCTCCACCGGCAATTTCAGCGCGACATGAACCAGATTCTCGAGGCCGACCAGGTCCCCATCAACATCACGGAATTCTACCTGCTGGTCTTGGTGTCCGAGTCTAGTCCCATCAATCAACGGATGGCGGCGCGTACGATTGCGGTGGATGAAGGCCTGATGACCCGCATGGTCCGCCATCTGGTCACAATCGATCTTTTACAAAAGACTGATGACCCTGCGGACCGCCGCAACAAACAACTGGTCTTGACCCCGGCCGGCGACCAGCTCGTCCGCCGCGCCATTCAGGTCCTCCACCACTGGTGGCAGAACGTCACCCCGCCGGATACCACCGTCAACTTCCAAGCGATGACGGAACAGTTGCAACGCTTATCCACCCGTATGTTACAATTTGACCATCCATTAGAAAACCTATAGCATTTGCCTTTATTTAAGGAGGGACTATCGATGAGTAAAGCCATTACGATTGCGCAAGCGCAAAGTTACGACGCCCATACCATTAACCAGGTCGGCATTCCGTCCATGGTCTTAATGGAACGCGCGGCGCTAGCCACCTTCAACAACCTCTTAAATGATGATTACGACCTCACCCGTGTCGTGGTAGTCGCCGCCACCGGAAACAACGGTGGCGATGGCATTGCCGTCGCACGACTGTTAAAGATTCGGGGGATCGACGTGGCCATTTATCTCTTGGGGAACCCCGATAAGGCCACGCCCCAGACCAGCCAACAACTCAAAATTGCGAATTACTACCACATTCCGTTCACCTCGGATCTAAACGACGTGATTCACGCCACCACGATTGTCGACGCCATCTTCGGTGTGGGCCTCAGCCGCCCGATTACCGGCAAATTCGCCGAAGCCGTCAACGCCATCAACGCGACGGACGCGTCGACCGTGGCCATCGACGTGCCATCCGGCATCAACGCGGACACCGGGGAGACCCTAGGCGTTGCGGTCCTTGCCGACTCCACGACCACCATGGCTTACAAAAAGATCGGTATGCTGACCGTCAACGGCAAGAACACACCGGTATCTTGCACGTGGCTGACATTGGCATTTACGCGGAGGATAACGTGGAGAGTTTAAAATAACCGTGACACCACCAGGTTCGGGGCCAATACCCCGGACCTTTTTGCTACCAATTTTTGCGACCAGTAAGTAAACCACCAGGTGACAAGTCACTACATTCGGCCGTTCTCGGGCATATCGGTTGTCTTATCTGTCATTCCTTGTTATATTGTAAGCGGTTGCATAAGGGAGGATTTCAATGGATCAGACAACCGGATTTAGTAATATTCAGGCCCTCGACCCAACCATCCTGGTCGACTTACGCTACGCCACGACCAATAACTTCACGGGCCAAGTGATTTACGACTTTACAACCGCCATCGCCCGCACGGGAACCGCCGAAAAATTAGCCCGGGCTAGTGCCAGTTTACGGGACCAAGGCTACCGGCTAAAAGTTTTCGACGCTTACCGGCCGGTGCGCGCCCAGGAACGGCTCTTTGAAGTCTATCCCGACCCAGCCTTCGTGGCGCAACCCGACCCGAACTTCTCCCACCAAAAAGGGGTCACCTTTGATTTGACCCTCTGTGATACCAACGGTCAAGAACTGGATATGCAAAGTGCCTTCGACGATTTCTCCGAGCGGGCCCACCGCGACTTCGCCCGGACCACAATTCAAGAGAAGCACTACCAATTGCTCCATCAAGCCATGCTGGCCGCCGGATTCGTGGGGTACGTCAACGAATGGTGGGACTATCGCGATGCCGACCAAGACACGTACGGTCCCCTGGCCGCCGACCCCAATGATTTTGCGTTAACTTAAAGCACTCCCCCCCAATAAAACGGGACGCTAAGCACCGGTAAGTCACCGGCCTTAGCGTCCCGTTTTCAGTCGCTTTTATTGCACTGCGCTCCTTTCTTTTTACACTGGTGAGGATAAGAAAGGATGGCGATTTTTTTGACACTGACAACCCAAATCAAAACACTTCCCGACGGCACCTTAATTCTGCCGTTAACCACTCAGCTCGGCCTTACCGCGGGCCAGGCGGTGACGGTCACCGCTACAACCACCGGCGTGACCGTGACGCCCGTGACGCCATTGGATCCTTCGCCGGCCTTTAGCGCGGCACTGCCAACCGTTTTGCACGACTACCAAGCGGCCCTGCTCAGTCTCAAGAAAGGGGATCAGTAACATGACCACCACTTACCTCACGCCCCGCGAGCTGACTGTACTCAATCAAGCTGCTTTGGCGGACACCACCGAAACGACTACCATCCGTAGCCAGGCCGCCGTGGATTCCATCATCGCTCAGCCCCAGCAAGTCTTCTTCGACACCGCAGCCTACCCGACCATCGAGCAAAAGTTAGGCATCGTCTTTCTCAAAGTCATCACCCTGCATCCCTTTGAAGACGGCAACAAGCGGACCGCCGTTTTAGCCCTGGCCATCTTGGCTCAACTCAACCACTACCACTTGACCTACACCAATCCACAGATTGCGGCCAGTGACGGGCCGACCATCGACTACGACGCCATCTATCAAGGAATTCGGGCGCATCTGGTGAGCGCCTAACTCCCGTGATTAGGCCGATTGGACCCATTTCCCCGATTTCACGATGCAAATTCGATTGGCTCCCCACCTTAAAATGGTGTTTACTAGACATAACTCATTTTAAGGAGGAACTGCCGTGTTTGCCATCGTCATGGGGGTCGTCATCGGCCTCCAAACCAGTATCAACTCTCGCTTGCGCCAATCCGTGGGGTCGCCATTTATGGCGTCACTGATTTCCTTTACCGTCGGGAGTGGCTTTCTAGCCGTGATTACACTTTTGATCGACCATCGTCTCTTTTTTACACCCCACCTCTTCAGCCAGCAACCCGCGTGGTTGTGGCTCGGCGGGGTATTTGGAGTGGTCTACCTGACCGGTAACATTCTCCTGTTCCCTAAATTGGGGAGTGTCCAGACCGTGATTTTGCCAATGTTTGGCCAAATCCTAATGGGCCTACTCATCGACAACTTCGGTTGGTTCCACGCCAAAGTTAGCCCTTTCACCACGGTTCGTGGTGGGGGTGCGCTACTGGTTCTTCTAGGCGTTATCGTCACGGTCGCCCTCAGTGATTGGCTCCTAAAACGGCGAGCAGCCTTAGATGCGGCTCCCACGACCACCGCATCCGCGAGTCTGTGGCTTTGGCGGCTTTTAGGCATTGGCGCCGGTATGTTAGGGGCCGCGCAATCGGCCATCAACGGCCATTTGGGTCTCGTACTCCGCTCATCGCTCGATGCAGCCTTCATCTCGTTTTTCGTGGGAGCCCTAACACTTCTAGTGATCAACCTCCTGTTACGCTCATCACGGCAACTTACCCAGCCCACTGACCGGCCGAATCCCTGGTGGATGTGGGTCGGCGGCGTTATCGGCGCCTTATTCGTCCTGGGCAACGTCTACCTGGTCCCAATTCTAGGTACCGGGCTGACCGTGGTCATCGTGTTAGTTGGCTTAATGGGCGGCAGTTTACTTATCGATAACTTTGGTTGGCTGGAAAGCCAGCGCAACCCGGTCACGCTGGTTCAAATCGTGGGCCTACTGATTATGGTCGGTGGGGTCGCTTTGATTCATTTAGCTTAATCTAATTTCCCCGTCTGGTGCCTGCCGTGACTAGACGGGTTTTTAGACATGAAAAGGGGCCCATCATCTCAGTGATGAGTCCCTGATCAAAGCTGCTGTTGCTTGCAAAGTTATGGTTTAGCCATTAATGAACTAGCCATCGGCCTTTTCTGGATGACCTTGCAAGTAAATCACGTGAGTATTCAAGTATTCTTCGATACCGTGACGACCATCGTCACCACCGATACCGGATTCCTTCCAGCCAGAGTGAGAACCGTTCATGGCTTCGAAGTTGAACCGGTTGATGTAGGTTTCCCCGTCTTCCAGTTCGTTAGCTGCCCGAGCAGCGTTGTCCAAGTTCTCAGTGAAGATGGAAGACGTCAACCCAAAGTCGCTATCGTTAGCCATGTTGATGGCATCATCTAAGGTCTTGAAGGTGACAATTGGCAGAACTGGGCCGAAGATTTCGTCTTGCACGATTTCAGAATCCTGCTTAACATCCTTGATAACCGTTGGGGCGTAGTAGAACCCGTTTTCGATTTCAATCTTGTGACCACCAGTAGTGACCGTCCCGCCGGCTTCAACGGCACGTTGAACCATGCCGTCGACCTTGTCCAAAGCGGCTTGGTTGATCAATGGACCCATGCCGGAGTCTTTGTCGGCGATTGGGTTAGCAACCTTAACGGCGGCCATCTTGTCCGTCAACTTCTTGGTGAATTCGTCAGCCACGTCTTCTTGGACGTAGATCCGTTCACAGTTGTTGCAAAGTTGACCGTTGTTGTCGATCCGTGAGTCGATGATGGATTGAACCGCCAAGTCGATGTCGGCATCGCTGCAGACAATAGCTGGGGCCTTCCCACCTAATTCCAGAGAAACCTTGGCCATGTGCGTGGATGCTGCAGCCATGACCCGCTTCCCGGAATCAACGGACCCGGTCAAACTAATAATGCCAATCTTCTTGTTGTGGGATAATTCGTCCCCGACAACCGAACCAGGACCCGTAACAAAGTTAACAACACCCTTTGGAATGCCAACCTTGTCGACAATCTTCGCAAATTCCAGCGCTAGGTTTGGCGTGTCAGAACTTGGCTTCATGACAATCGTGTTCCCGGTGACCAAAGCTGGCCCCATCTTCCGGGCAATCAGGAAGAATGGGAAGTTCCATGGTAAGATCCCGGCGGCAACCCCGATTGGTTGCTTGGCAATCATGATGTTTTCGTTCGCGTTGTCGGATTGAAGAATTTCCCCTTCATAGGTCCGCGCTGCCGATGCCATGTAGTCGAAGTAGTCCGCGGAGAACATAATTTCCGTGGTGGCTAAGGACCGAATCTTCCCCTGTTCTTCTTGGAGCATATCGATTAGGTGATCCGCTTGGTTGCGAACTTCCGTAGCCACGTCGTGTAAGTATTGGCCCCGAGTTGCGGCTGGAACGAACTTCCAGGTCTTTTCAGCTTCGTAGGCATCGTCGATGGCAGCTTTCGTTTCCTCGCGGGTCGCACTTGGCACCGTGGAAATCTTTTCCCCGGTCGAAGGGTTGAGAACCGTCAATAATTTCCCTGAATCGGAGTCCTTAAATTCACCATTAACGTACATTTGATAGTGCTTTAAATCTGTCGTAGTTGACATGTTTATGGCTTCCTTTAATTTTGAATTAATGACGACAACTAAATGATTCTGCGATTACTTACCCGGAACGTAATCTGGGTCGATAACTAAGACTGGCTTGATGGTCTTCCCACTGCCAGAGTCGGCGTTGGCTTCGTTGATTTGATCGAACTTGTAGAACTTTTCAGTCTTGTCGAAGTCAAACATGCCGGCTTGATAGAACTTGATTAACCGTGGAATATCAACTTGTGGAATGGCATCCCCCATGTTGACGCCGACGATCTTACGGTCGTTGACACAGAGGTCGTTCCAAGTATCCAAATCAATGTGGTTTGGCGTAACGGCGATTGTGGCGGTCGTCCCACCTTGGGCTAAGGCTTGAATGGAATCTTCCATGACTTTCTTGACCCCAGTAGTATCAACAGCCCAGTTGACACCGTAGCCATCCGTCAACTTCTTGATGGCTTCAACGGCATCTTCGCTCTTACTGTTGATGGTGTCCGTCGCGCCTAATTCCTTGGCTAAGGCCAAGCGAGAATCAACCACATCAATGGCGATAACCGTGGTGCAACCCGCAATCTTGCCGGCCATCATCGCAGCCAGACCAACGGCCCCAGTCCCAAAGACAGCGATAGTGTCGCCCGGCTTTGGTTGTAAGGTGTTGAGCACGGTCCCGGACCCGGTGACGTAGCCACAGCCCAGTGGCCCTAATTTCCGCAAATCCAAGTCCTTTGGTACCTTAACCGCGTTACGTTCCCGAACCACCGTGGTCGTGGTGAAGGAGGATTGGTCGAACATATCATCGACCTGGTGCCCATTTTCAGTAAAGTGAGCACTGCCGTCTGGCCGAACCCCAGACAAGTTATTCGCCGCGTAGTTTAAGCATTGTGTTGGAATCCCCTTCAAGCAGTTCGTACAATTGCCACAACCATAGAAGGAAAGAACGACGTGATCGCCGGGCTTGAAGTCCTTGACTTCGGGGCCAACCTTTTCAACAATCCCGGATCCTTCATGACCCAAGATGATTGGATAACCGATTTCCGCGTCACCTTTCCGTAACGCTTCGTCGGAGTGGCAAATCCCAGTCGCTACCATATGGATTTGCAAATCATCCGCCTGCATTGGGGCTAACTCAACATCGTCCCGCATTTCAAAGGAATCGCCTTTTTTATCAACAACTGCCGCTTTGATACGCATACAATCATCCCTATCTGTAAAATTCTGACATCCAGCAACTTGATCGTTGTGATTAATTCACACATTATAGTCTTTTTCTCCCACCAACAGTGGGAACACAAGTGGTAGCGGCACTTGCAAAAAAAGTCAGATTGTGAAGAATTACTCACTCCGCTCTACAAGTTCGTTATACCGCTTTTTCGATTGAAATTAAAGGGCTTTCAGAAAGATTTTTCAAGTTTTTCGCTCCCCACTTCCACGCTTTTGTTGCCCCTTTGTTGTTCAGTTCACATTTTCCAGAACATTCCATCAGCGCCCCAGCGTTACGCTCGCAGCGGGTAAATCGGTCAACCCAATTCCGCGACAGTTGGGCATTTATCTTCCCTGTAGTCGTTTAAGGTTTCGACCATTAACTAATTGAAAAACTCGTTGAAAAGAGGCTTAGCATTGACCAACGTGTTACGGCCACTTGCCAACCAAACGATGACCTTGCAAACTGAAAAGTTTGCCCACTGACTTAACGAGATGAAAAAACGCCCGGTCCCTTACAGGTCCGAGCGCTGCTTTGCTTTAGTTACATTTTAAAATCATGCCGTTTATTTCTCCACCATAAACGAATGGTCCGGAATCCGGATCAACGTGTACCGGTGCGCCAGGCGTCCGGCATGCAAGCCAATCCCGTTCAAGAAGTTTTTCTTGTAGGTGGTCTCAATCACGCCGACCCAAGCCTTTTGGTGCCGCTGGTCATATTTCGCAACTTTCTTTTTATTCCACTTATACGCAGATGCTGGTAAGTTGATTGGCTTCTTCCCCGTCGATACGGTCGCAACGGTACTATCGACCTGGTAGCGCTCGCCTTCAGTCAGGTAGGTGTACTGTTGGATTGGCTTGTCACCACCACCGTTATTGACCTCGACGTAATACGACGAGCCCTTGCTATCACCGGTAGTCAAGACCAGTGGTTCGTAACGCGTCTCCTGTGTGACCCGACTGCCCAAATGACTCTCGTTTTGGAAAAAGGTGGTGGCACTCATCCCCCCGAAGAACAGGAGCCAAACGACCAGTTCAACTGTCGAAATGATGAAATTGCGCCACGAGAAGCTCCGGCCCTCCTTCACAATCAAATGAATCCGCCGTACTCGCATATCATGCGTCATCCAGACGAGGGTGATCAGAACCAGTAACCACAAGCCCATCCCCACTAAGTTCCAACTTGATTTCATTCCAACATTCGTTCCCTTCCGCAATTTCTCCAATATTAAATGCTAAATTTCAATTACCCTTAAGCTTACGAGATTCGCCTACCGAATACAAGCGCATTCTAAGATTAATTCCGTTATACTAAAGGCAGTTTATTTCCTTAAGGAGGTTCTTGCTCTGTGTGTACTAGTCTAACCTATACGAACGGTGCCGGCCACCACTTTTTCGCCCGCACCATGGATTTTCCGACCACCACGCCCTGGCGGCCCGTCTTTTTACCCCGAGATTACCAATGGACCACCGCTTTGGGGGTGACCCGCACCACCCGTTACGCGTTATTGGGTGGCGGACGCCCCGCCGCGGACCGGCCGGCCTACCTAATGGCCGATGGGGTCAACGAAGCGGGTATCACCTGTGCGGAGCTTTATCTGCCTGGCGCCGTGACCTACGCCGACGACCCCGTTGCCGATAAAATCAACCTGACCCCGCAAGACTTCATCAACTGGGTCTTAGGTGAACACAACAGCCTTACCGCCGTAAAGCGCGATCTAGCTCAAGTCCGACTGATCAACCGCCGTTGGGGTAACGACCGTTATGTCTATCCCTTCCACTGGCTGTTAAGCGACCGGCAGGGACACACGCTGGTCATCGAGCCCACTAGTCTGGACCTACACGCCGTTGCCAACCCCAGCGAGGTGTTGACCAACACACCGGTACTGGCAACCCATGAACAGAACCTGAACGACTTTTTAGGCGTCTCGGCCGACCACTTTACCACGGCGACCATCGCCGCGGCTAAAACCTATCTGACGGAGCATCCCGATTTACCCACCAGCACCGTGCCGACCCGGCGCTTCCCGCACGCTTATTCGGCAGATTAATTTTGTATTTTACAAGCCCTTTCAAGACTTTAACCCGATTGATATTATGTTGAAACAATACTGTAACAACGTCTTGATAGTATTGAAGATGTTGTTTACATAGTTTTAATTAATTTCCAAAAAAATATTTATCAATGAGGGGTTTGTTTAGTTCTATGAAGAAAACAGTTGCTAAAGTTATTTTGTCACTCGTTGCCACGGTTGCCTTTGCGTTCACTGGTGCTCAAATGAGCCAACCAACTGAAGCGCAGGCCGCTTCCCAGGTGTCTTACAGTAAGATCTACAAGGTTGCCAAGGCCCAATTAGGCAAACCTTACGGCTGGGGCGCCACTGGCCCTTCCCGGTTCGACTGCTCCGGTTTCACCAGCTACGTGTACAAGCACGCCGCTAAGAAGACCATCCCCCGGACGGCCCAAGCGCAATACAACAAGTACAAGCACGTGTCTTACAAGCACATCAAGAAGGGCGATTTGGTCTTCTTCGGTGGCAGTAAGCATTCCATCTCCCATGTCGGCTTATACGTTGGCAATGGTAAGATGATCGATTCGCAAAACCGTGGTGTGGTGAGAGAAGCCGTTCACGCCCCATGGTGGCACGCAGTCGGTTACGCCCGCGTCGGTAACGTCATCAAGTAAGCAACTTTAGCAAAACTGATTTCAGCAAACAAACGACCCGAATTCTCCTGCCTTAGGCGCGGGAGGATTTTTTTGTGGGACGAATTGTCAAATCAAGTGTAACTTTTTACCGAAGAAAACTTCAGATGGTGTCTTCCAGCCTAAGACCTTACGGGGGCGATTATTTAAATTCCTGACAAACTTCGCGA
>NZ_QXIL01000019.1 GCF_004115745.1 Levilactobacillus suantsaii
GGTTATAGGGACTGGCGGTGTAGAGCACGGGGACCTTGAGACCGGTGTCGGTCGCACCTGGTCGAAGAATCTCGACCTTTAACAAGTCACGTTGCCCATCGTGGTCGGTGTCCTGTGAACTCTCCACGTAGACCACTTCGCGGCGCAAGTCATGAGTATCGAAGACCGCTTGGGCCTTACCGTTGAAGAGTAATGGCTTGGGGGTGGTCGGGTCATGATAGAACGGCACGAAGTACCCGTGGGTGGTCAGTTGGTCGAGGAAAGTCTGGCCAGTCTTGGTGTGGGTGGCCAGTAATAGATACCAGGCCTGTTTGAGTTCATCGAGAGTGAACTCGGTCGTTGCGTGAGGACTAACGGGAAGCTGAATCTTAGTCATCGCCGTCAGTGGATCGGCTAGGTCGAAGTCTTGGCCCGGCGCAAAGTTGAGTCGTTGAAGCGCTAGGTTGTAAAAGACTGTGACCGGCACGTTATCGTGGCTGGTCAGAAACGTTTGGGCGTTTTGGTCTGGCGTCGCTAACAAGTTAGTGAGCTGGACCGCAACGCTGGCATCGCTACTGAATTCGGGCCAACTTTTGACGTAAAAGGCACGTAAAAGTTGACTGGGCGTCGTGGCGGCTTCCGTGGTCGCGTCTAAGAAATGAATCCGTTGCAGTTCGACCAGCGCCTGTTGCGGTGTCGTGGGTCGGATGGCAAATTGATGATTACGCATAAAATCGCCTACCTTAGATTAAGAATGAGTGAAACAAAAAAGTGGTCAGTACGAGCGCTGCGTACAGCTGCGTCGCACGAACCACCCAGTGAAAAGCGGTTAACTTTGATCGTTTAACTGACTGTGACGCAACCCGTAGGTCAAGTAAATCACGAGACCTAGGGCGAACCAAATCGTGGACGCAATCCACGTTTCGGCGGGGAGTTGAAGCATCATATAGAAACAGAGTAAGCCCGAGATAATGGGTAAAACGGGGTAAAACGGAACCTTGAACCCAGTGTTGTGCGGCATCTCGGGGAGATGCCGTAGACGCATAATCCCAAACGAGACGAACAGGAAGGCCACCAACGTCCCGATATTGACCAAGTTGGTCAGTTGGTCGAGCGGTACAAAACCGCCTAAGAGGGCAATGACCACGGTCACCACAGCCAAACTGTGCTTAGGTGTCCCGGTCTGGTCGTCGATCTTCCCCAAGAACTTGGGCAACAGACCGTCGCGGCCAACAGAATAAATCAACCGTGACGAGCTGTAAATCATGGTGACCATCATCGTAAACATCCCGGCCAAAGCCCCCAGCGAGATGATGCCGGACGTCCAATCCTGATGGACTAACGTCAGCGCAAAGGCAACGGGGTCAGCGACGTTGAGCTTGGTGTAAGGCACCATGCGTTAAGACGATGGCCACTAACATGTAGAGTATCGTGGCGACGACCAAGGTGCCAATGATTCCAATCGGCATATTGCGCCGGGGATTCTTGACTTCAGCCGCCGATGAGGAAACCACGTCAAAGCCCAGGTAAGCAAAAAAGACGGTGGCCGCCCCACGGCGAATACCTGCCGAACCAAAGGGCGCGAAGGGTTGCCAATTCTCCGGCCGGACGTAAAAGGCGCCGACGACCACGAATAAAATAATAATGGCAATTTTCACGATGACGATGGCATTGTTGATGCGCATGGATTCGCGCATCCCCCGGTTGAGCAGCCAACTGATGAGAAAGACGACCAGGATGGCCACCAGGTTGCCGTAGGTCCCTTTCGCTGGGTCGAAGGGTCCGGCGACAGCGGTGGGGATGGTCAGGTGAAAGCCGGCGACGAATGATTTGAAGTAAGCCCCGAAGGCGTTGGCCACGGCGGCCACGGCTAAGACGTACTCAAGGATGAGCGCCCAGCCGAGCACCCAGCCGATGATTTCCCCGAAGACCAGGTTACCGTAGGAATAGGCGGAGCCGGCGACGGGTAAGACGGAGGCAAATTCGGCGTAGCACATGGCCGCCGTCGAACAGACGATGGCCGCCAGTAAGAAGGAGAGCACGATGCCCGGGCCACTATACTGGGCAGCAATGGTCCCGGGCAGAATAAAGATCCCGGTGCCAATGACCGCCCCGATGCCCAAGGACATCAGATCCTTGGCCGACATAGTTTTGGCAAAGTGTTGGTCGCTTTTGAGATAGTTGTCGAGTTTCTCGCGGCGAAAAAGACGTGAAATAGCCATAAGAGGCCCCCTTGAAATAGTTGATATCTTGGCTAAGTGTACCCTAGTCGGAAATTAAAAGTCAATGAGAGTCCGACTAATTAAGGAGGAAATTCGCTAATAATTTGACAGAACCAGGGGAAAATCTGGTGAACCGCTAGGCGAAGACCCGAGATTCCGATATAATGGGTGGTTGCAGTGAGTGGCGGGAACCTCTCCGCCATGACCAGGAAATTGACGGCAAATCATTAGCCCATTCAAGGCTTTTAGCTCTAAAATAGAACTTAGTGAACGTGTGCGTCCATAAGACGGGCGCGGGATTGCCAGTGGCTTTAGCAGCACGTGGCAATGTAATCAGGGAGGTAACGAAACGTGATAACTGAAAATGCAAGCGGCGCCGTGGTTTATCAATTGAAGGCGGGTCAGCCCCAATACCTGTTATTGAAGAGTGCGACCAGTGATTTTTGGGGCTTCCCCAAGGGCCACGTCGAAGGGACCGAAACGGACCTCGAAACTGCGCACCGCGAGATTCAGGAGGAAACCAGTTTAGACGTGACCATTGACCCAGAATTTCACACGGTCTTAGATTATGACATGCGTAACGGCCACCATAAGCACGTGGTGTTATACACCGCCAAGGTGCCTAACGACGTGACGATTCACCGCCAAGCCGTTGAAATCAGTGACTTCGGCTGGTTCCCGTACCAAGAAGCCCGGGCGACCCTGAGTTATGCTAACTTGCAGGGGGCTTTGGACCAGGCGCACGCGTATTTGACGGAGGGTGCCCAATGACCCCTAAAGTTCTCGTGATTACGGGTGCGACCGGCACGGGTAAGACCACGGTCCAACATTATTTGGCCCAAAACTACCCCGTGACCCGCATCGTGACCCATACGACGCGGCCCCCGCGCAAGGGAGAAGTGAATGGCCGCGACTACTACTTTGAGACTGAGGCGTCGTTTGCCCAGAAGCATTACTTGGAATCCGTGACCTATGCAGGCTACCATTATGGGTCATCGCGGGAAGGCATTGCGGCCGGGTTCAAACGCGCGCCGTTTCCAGCCATCGTGTTGGACACCAAGGGTGCCATCACCTACGCACAAACGCTGGGGGATCAGGTCGTTGTCTTATTTTTGACGGTCAGCGACACCACCCAGCTGCAGACGCGCCTGACCCACCGCGGTGATAATGGTGCTATGGTGAAAAAACGCCTGGCCAGCCCAGAATACCATCGGGATCTGACCATGCCGTTAGCCTTACGGGGACGGGCAATTGAACTCAATAATGACCATTGGCAACAGACGCAATTGAAACTAGACGATTTAATGGCGCAATTGACCGCTGATTAGGCTTCGTAGCGGTCAGTTGCGTTTCTTAAGAAGTATGCTAAACTAACAGAGAATTCGGAGGACTGACAAGGAGGCCGCTTACCATGACAGAATCATTGACCGCCGCTGTGGCGATTTTAAAAAAGAACAAGCTAAAGTTGACCAAGCAACGGCACGCGTTATTGGCGTATCTCTTGACGAATCAGGGGCACTACACGGATGTGGTTGCCGTTGACGCGTACATGCGGACCGAATTTCCCGGGATGAGCCATAACACGGTGTACCGGAACCTCAAGGAATTCGAAGAAGTCGGCATCGTAGAACAAAACACGGAACAAGAGCGCACCCGGGTCAAGTACCAGTGTGATTTTCACCACCAGCATCACCACCACTTTATTTGTCAAAACTGTGGCAAAGTGACCGAGCTTGAAATGTGCCCAATGGACTTTTTCACGGCGCAACTCCCGGGCTGCTCGGTGACGGGACACAGTTTTGAGCTGTATGGCTTGTGTGCTGACTGCCAGGCGACTGGCGCTCCCGCAACGACTTTAGTTAAAAATTAAGATAATTTTGATAAAATCTTTGGCGAGTCGTGTCATAATGACAACAGTTGACTTAGGAAACAAGGAGGAATGAAGCATGGCGTACCGAACACCACCTTTTATCACGCCATTTGCAATTCTATCGATGGCATTGGCACTGGGGGCGACCAACGTGGTCACCAACACGGTGACGCATACCCACGAAGGATCAAGCAAAGTCTCATCGACAATCTCGTCTTCGGGGCGGGTCTCGGATAGTTCCGATAAGAAGAAAGCTAGCGATGATAGCGATAAGAAGGATAAGGATTCCGATTCTTCTGATAGTAGCAGTAAGGACCAAGAGTCGTCGTCGAAAGATAGTTCTTCGACGGATACGCAAAGTTCCTCGGCGGATGACACCTCGGAATCCAGTAGTGATGATAGTAGTACAACGGGAACGACCGGTACCACGAGCAATTCGACATCGAAGTACTCAAGCTCGTCGACCACCGGTACGACCGATGACGACACCACCAGTAGTAGTGACACTACGGATGACACCACGTCGAGTTCTACTGGGGCGACGACTACGAGTGGCACCACGGGTACGACCAGCCAATAAGGGACCACGACTGATGACGGGACGACCACGACTTATAGTGGTCAATAAACCGGAAAGGGGGACCGAAGATGCTAAGCTTTCTTGATATGGTGAACCATTATTTAGGGTACATTAACATCAGTTTAAAAATCAAAAATCGAATTTACACGGTTTTGGGTTTGCTAGGTGATTTTTACCTGTTTTACATTGCCGTGCGTTATATGAAGAACAGTCACCCATTTTGGGGACTATTGATTCTAGCCGTGGCGTTGATTTTACTATACTTCGCCTTCTTAAACGGGGTCTACTACTTCACGACGAAGAAGGCGCCCTTCGATATTTCACCGAAGATTGAGAAATTGTTGCACATGAAGCCTAAAGAAGCCGAGGCTGAAGATAAACCGAAACAAAATGCTTACGGTCGCAATATCCCGGCCAACGGGTACTTCGACGAAAAGAAAATTTTGCCCGGGAAATTGACGGCTACGCCGGTGCAACAACAAAACGTGCAGAATCTGGCAACTCAGCTTCAACAAAATCGCTTACTCCACTTGGATTATTCCGGGTTGGGCGATCGCGAGATTATGGAACAGGTCCAAAAGGACGGTAAGCCGGTCTATGCTTCCGGTCCCGGCGTTTTGATCCCGTACTTTGAGATGCAACCGCAGGGCGACCAATTGGTAGTTTATGCCGGCTTGAACCAAGCTGATAAGCAACCGGTCGGTACTGTGAAAACAGTCGGTCTTCAAGATGTGCAGGAAGTCCGGGCCAAGTTCGACTTGTACTTGGCTAGCGCTACTCTGGTCGGGGGGCCGTTCAAGGTCATCGGCCGGACTACGCTGATTGAGCAAGTCAATGACTACGCGGTGGCAGTCCAAGTAGCGTATAAACGTCATGGCGCAGCTAAGCCCGCGGCAGCGGCTGACCCAGTCAGTGAGCCGGCGACGGCGACCGCAACGCGGCGTCAACGCTATGACCGGTCGTCGGCTTCGGCCGCGGCACCAGCCGGGGATGGCGATGAGCCGGAACCACAAACGCGGCGGGCTCGTTATCGGCGGTAAAACTATCGCAAAATAATTTAAGGCACAATGAAATGAGCTCGGACGATTAAGTTCGAGCTTTTTTTTATTTGGTGATTAACGCCCCAAACATGTTGGTAAATAACAGTTTTTAGGGGGTGACCACCATTTAAAACGTTGTTCGAACGGGGTAATGTTTTTGACCGGCCATTTTTTTTGGTTTAAACTCTAAATTAGACCCGATAAATTTAACGATTTAGGGATCGTCAGGTGCCACAATAACTTTAACGGCTGGTCGCCGCCGATTGGGCGGGGCCAGTTGCTAACCTAGTGGAGGGAAAAAATATGTCAATGATCGAATTTCACAACGTTGAAAAGTACTATGGCGACTTTCACGCGTTGCACAATATTAACTTAACCATCGAAGCGGGAGAGACGGTCGTCTTGATTGGGCCTTCCGGTTCAGGGAAGTCGACTTTGATCCGGTCAATCAACGGCTTGGAGCAGATTCGTGAAGGTCAATTAATCGTTAATGGCCAAGATCTCGCCGACCCGAAAACTGACATTAACCGGATTCGAAAGAACGTCGGTATGGTGTTCCAACACTTTAACCTGTATGCCAACAAGTCAGTGCTGGAAAACATCATGTTGGCACCCCGGATTGTGTTACACCGTAAGGAAGATGAGAATAAAAAGATTGCCATGGAGATGTTGGACCGAGTCGGGTTAGCCGACCAGGCGACCAAGATGCCGGCCCAACTTTCTGGGGGCCAAAAGCAGCGGATTGCCATTGCTCGGTCACTGGCGATGCGGCCCAAGTGTTTACTCTTTGATGAACCGACCAGTGCGTTGGACCCCGAAATGGTCGACGATGTTTTGAATATTATGAAAACGATTGCCCGTGACTCCAGTATGACGTCGCTGGTCGTGACCCACGAAATGGGGTTCGCTCGCGAAGTAGCTAACCGGGTCATCTTCATGGCTGACGGACGGATTGTTGAGGACGACTCCAAGGATAAGTTCTTCAACGGTGAGCCCACGAACGAACGGGCCCGTCAATTCCTGAGCAAGATCTTACATTAAGCGAGGAGGGCAATGGCTATGAAAAAATTAATACGGCGCCTCGGCCTCCTACTAGCGCTGGTTACCCTAACGGTTGTGGTCAGTTCCTGTGGGTCGCAATCGCTGGCTTCCCGGAACGTGTTAAAAGTTGATCAACAATCTAAGACCATCACTTGGGGAGTCAAGGCAGATACTCGATTGTTCGGGTTACTGGATACCAAGGACGGTAAGATCAAAGGCTTCGAGGTCGACTTAGCCCGTGCGTTGACCAAGCAGATGCTGGGGTCAAAGGGCAAGGCTAAGTTTATCCAGGTGACCAGTTCGACGCGGATGCCAATGCTGAAGAACGGGAACATCGACGCAATTATTGCCACCATGACCAATACGCCAGAACGGCGGAAGCAAGTGTCCTTCTCGAAGACCTACTTCTATGCCGGGCAATCCTTACTGGTCAAGAAGGGCAGCTCCATTAAAAACGTCAAGGACTTGAACCAACAAAAAGGGACGGTCCTGGGTGTGGTGGGGTCCGATTCGGTCCAAAATGTTGCCAAGGTCGCGCCTAACGCCAAGGTTTTACAATTGACCGATTACGCGCAAGCCATGACGGCCTTGAAGTCGGTCCAAGGGCAAGCCTTGACCACTGATAACGGGATTTTGTACGGGATGTCCGTGCAAAACCCTGACTACGTGGTCACGGGTGGAACCTTCGTGGCTGAGCCTTACGGTATCGCCGTGGACAAGGCGCAGACCCCGTTCTTAAAGAAGCTCAACCAAGCGCTTACTGAATTACGGGCCAACGGTCAGTACCGAAAGATTCTGCACAAGTGGTTCCATAACGTTAAGGGCTTTGATTACGAGGAGGCGGCAAAAGAATGATTCATATCTTTCAAGACTACGGCGGGACGCTACTCTACGGGCTCGGTCAGACGTTGCTGTGCAGTATCATCGCGTTGATTTGTAGCTTAATCATCGGAACGTTCTTCGCCTTACTCGAAGAATCGCCGAATAAGTTTGCCCGCGGGATTGCCCGCATCTACATCGAAATTTTCCGGAACATTCCGTTACTGGTCATCACCATGTTCTTCTACGTGGTGATTCCCCTTTACGTCATGAAGATGAACGGGTTCACCGCCGGGACGATTGGTTTGACCCTGTACACGTCAGCCTTTATTGCTGAAACGGTGCGGTCGGGGATTCGTTCCGTGGATCCTGGCCAAATGGAAGGGGCCCGGTCCAACGGGTTGACCTTCTGGCAAGCGATGCGTTACATCGTGTTGCCCCAGGCCTTTCGCTACGTGATTCCACCGCTGGGGAACCAGTTCGTGAACCTGGTCAAGAATTCGTCGACCTTGGCCTTCGTCGGGGGCTTCGATTTGATGTACCAAGGAAACGCGATTGCCTCCAGCTCGTTGGAAACGATGGCGGCCTACTCCGCGGTCGGGGTCTTATACCTGATCGTGACGATGCCCATCAGTTACTACATGCGCTACTTAGAAAAGCGGTTAGCTTAGGGAGGGACTTAAAATGCTAAATAATTTTATTGCAGCGTACTCCCCGGATAACCTGCGCTACCTGTTTGGTGGGTTGGGTATTACGCTCTTGGTCTCGGTGGCTTCGATCATTGGTAGCTTTATTATTGGGGCCATCTTAGGCATCGTTCGGTACGTCAAATTTAAGTATTTTTCCGCCGTCGTCGGCTTTATTATCGACGTGATTCGGAACCTACCGCTGATTTTGATCCTGTTTTTTATCTACTTTGGCTTACCCAATATTGGGGTCAAACCCGAAGTGATTCCCGCGGCGATTTTTGCCATGACGATTTTTGAATCGGCGATGCTCGCGGAAATCGTGCGGTCGGGAATCCAAGCCGTGGATCCCGGTCAAATGGAAGGTGCCCGAGCTAACGGGTTGACCTATTGGCAAGGGTTGTGGCACATTGTGTTGCCCCAGGCATTGGTCAAGATGATTCCGGCCATCGTTAGTCAATTTATTTCCCTGGTTAAGGATACGTCGTTAGCGACGATTATTCTGTTGCCAGAAATGCTGTATCGTTCGCAAATCATTTACGGGCAAAATACCAACTACATCATTCCGATGTTCGTGGCGATTGCGGTGTTGTACTTCATCGTGTGCTATGCGCTGTCCGTGTTAGCCCACTACCTAGAAAAGCGGCAAGCTTAAATTAAATATGGACTCAAAAAGCCGCGCAGATTAACGTCTGCGCGGCTTTTTTGTGTGAAGTAAAACTTAAGATGGGTTGGAAGTGGGTTCCGTCACCACGTACTGCTTGAACCGATTGAAGTCGGCTTGGGGGAGTTCCACGCGGAGCTGGGTTCCCGCAGCTTGGTAATCCGTTTTAAGGACGTTGGCGTGGTCGTTTAGATAAGCCACCACGTCGCCATCCGCAAATGGAATTAAAAAGTTGGCCGTTACGTAGTTGTGAAAGACCTTTTCCTTTAACGTCTGGACCAAGAGGTCGATTGACGCGTCATCGTTAGCGGAAAGAATCAGTTGATCACCGGCCCGGGTGGGGTACGGCGTTTCCGTAAGGTCAGCCTTGTTGAAGACCGTGACCATCGGCACATCGGTGACCCCGATTTCGCGCAGCGTTTGTTCCGTGGTTGCCATCATGGCGTCGCGGTTGGCATCTGCGTAGTCCACGACCTGAACCAACAAATCAGCGTTGGCGGCTTCGGCTAACGTCGAGCGGAAGGCTTTGACCAGCTGGGTCGGTAACTGACTGACGAACCCAACGGTGTCACTAAGCAACAGCTTCTTTTGGTCGGGGAAGACCAATTGCCGCACGCTGGTGTCCAGGGTGGCAAAGAGCATGTTTTTAACGAAGACCTGCTTGTCTTCGTTTTTACCGAAGCGTTGGACCAATGCATTCATCAAGGTTGATTTACCGGCGTTGGTGTACCCTACTAGTGCGATTGAAGGCAACTGGTTGCGATCACGTTGGGCCCGTTGCGTTTCGGCGGCCTGGTTGATTTCTTTGAGCTCACGGTTGACGTGGGTGATGGACCGTTGGATCGTCCGCCGACTCATTTCGGTTTGCGATTCCCCGGCCCCCCGGTTAGTGAAACCGCCACCGCCGCCACTTCCAGTCTGTTGGTCTAGGCGTTGTGAGGCGCTAGTGTGCAAGCGGGGAAGTTGGTATTGCAGGGTCGCTAATTGAACTTGGAGTTTATCTTCCCGGGATTGGGCCCGGTTGGCGAAGATTTCCAAGATCAAGCCGGTACGGTCGATAATTCGCGTGTTAGTACCAGCCTCCAAGTTTCGAATCTGACTGGGGGTCAATTCATCGTTGACTACGATGGTGTCAACCCCGTCGTCCGCGGCGATGGTCGCCAGTTCTTCCACTTTTCCGGTCCCAGAGTAGGTGCCGGGGTTGGGCCTGGTCAAGGATTGCTGTACTTGTTCGACCACGGTCATGTGGTTGGCCTCGACCAGAGCCGTTAATTCGGTCATCGCGTAGTCAAACGTGGCTTGACCAGAATTGAGGCCTACGGTGATGACTGGTGTTGCGGGTGTTTCGTCCATATTGTCACACTCCTTGAATTATACTCATGGGGTCAGTATACCATGACCGGAACCTTTGGGGTCAATTGCCGGTTAGGATACCTTACCAAAGCGGTCTGGACGGGCTCACGACCTGGTGATTAGCGGGCCTACAATGAAGATAAAATGAGTATTTGCCATGAAACTGCTCATTTAAGATTAGAAATTATGCAGATTTAGTATGGGTAAAAAGCGGGAGTGACGGAAAATAAAAATAGTTATAAATTTTAAAGCTTGATACGATCACATTTATAACTTTTTACTAAAAATAAATTAGACATTCCTATTGATTTTAATCATTTTCTAATATACACTAGGGCTAATCAAATTTGAGGCTGTTCGTCATGAGCCATGATTAAAGATTAAGAGGGGTTGAATTTAAGTGAAGAAAATCAATTCAGTCGTTAAATTAGGGACGGTGGCTGCGTTCGCGGCAGTCTTTCTCGCCGCGTGTGGGTCATCGTCAAGTAGCAGTAGTTCCAGTGCAGCGAAGACTCAGACCTTGAACTGGATGGAAAGTTCGGCGTTGCCGTCCATGGATATTTCCACGACGACCGACGTGGTTTCGGGGGAGACCTTGAACAACACCAACGAAGGGTTACTCCGTATGGGCAAGAACAGTAAAGTGCACCCCGGCGTGGCTAAGAGCTATACCAAGTCCAAGGACGGGAAAACGTACACGTTCAACTTGCGGAAGTCTCAATGGAGTAACGGCGATCCCGTGACCGCTCAAGACTTCGTTTATTCCTGGCAACGGACGGTCAACCCGAAGACCGCTTCGCAATACGCTTACCTGTTTGCTCAGGTGAAGAATGCCAATGCCATCATGAAGAGCAAGAAGCCAGTCTCTAGTTTAGGGATTAAAGCGGACGGCAAGTACAAGGTCGTGGTCACTTTGACTAAGGCCACGAACTACTTCCCGGACTTGGTCGCCAACCCGACTTTCTACCCGCAAAACAAGAAGGTCGTCCAAAAGTACGGCAAGAAGTATGCCTCTAACGCCAAGTCCAACGTTTATAACGGACCGTTCAAGTTGACTTACTGGACCGGGACTTCTGACAACTGGTCATTAACGAAGAACAACAAATATTGGAACGCCAAGAACGTGAAGTTAAAGAAAATCAACTTCAAGACGGTCAAGGATCCGCAAACGGCCGTTAGTCAATATCAAAGTGGCAAGTTGAGCGCCACCTACTTGAGTGGGCAACAACCAAAGAACTACAAGAACAACAAGCAGTACGTGGTTCGAAAAGGGGCCTCGACCTTCTACATTGAATTGAACGAAAAGAAGGACGCCATCTTTAAGAACGTCAACGCCCGGAAGGCCTTGTCATTGGCCATCAACCGGAACCAATTCGTCAACAAGGTCTTGCAAGACGGTTCGACGGTCCCAAGTGGGTACGTGGCTAGCGACTTAGCCTCTTATAAAGGCCAGGACTTCGCCGATGCCTCTAAGACAAGCGAAGGTACGGCTTACAACTTAGCCAAGGCCAAGAAACTTTGGAAGAAAGCTTTGCAGGAAACCGGAAAGAGCAGTGCTTCTATCACGTTGATGGCTGACGATACCGCTGCTGGTAAGAACGCGTTGGAATACGTGCAAAGTCAGTGGTCGAAGTTACCAAACATCAAGGTCACGAACCAAAGCTTACCATTTAAGACACGGTTGAGTCGGTCGGAAAACGGAGAATTCGATGCTGTCGTTTCTGGCTGGGGGGCCGACTTTGCTGACCCAATCTCCTTCTTGTCGCTGTTCACGTCGGACAACTCGTACAACAACGGGAAGTGGAAGTCGACTTCTTATGATAAGGATATCGATCGGGCCAACAACGCGGATGCCAACAACGAAAGTGCTCGGTGGAACGATATGGTCAGTGCCGAAAAGACATTGATGAACGATCAAGGGATTATCCCGATTTATCAACAGGCTAAACCGCAGCTGGTCAAGTCGAACGTCAAGGGTGTTATTTACTTCCCAACTGGCGCTAACTGGGACTTCAGTAAGGCTTACATCGCAAAGTAGGCGATTAAAAACAGGCTCATCGCTCGCTTGTCGGGCGGGGAGCTTGTTTTGACCTCTCTGGCAAGCAACTGACTGGTGAAATGTGAAGCACACCGATATTTTTTAATTTATAATGCTGGTTTAGCGGTGTTTTCATTCGGAATGTTGTATAAAATTAAATGTAAGTGTTGATTTTAATGGATTTCTAATATACAATTGAAACCATTAAATTTAAGGCCATTGCGAAGCGGAGATGACCGGAATCGAGGTGCTGGCGGGAATTTTGGGGTTTCTTATGAACCTGTCAACTGGTGCGGAAAGTGTGGTGCCGATTGACAAGAGTGAGAAGACCAAAACCCATAAGCAAGAATCTAACTATTAGAACATGAAGAATGGTAAACTGAAGAAGATTCATTTCAAAATGATGGGGACCCGCCAACCGCTTAAAGCAGACCTTGGCGAATCGGGTTACGGTCCCGTTGGAATTGAGGGCGGTTCGCGCGATTAAGCAGAGCTGACCGCAACCAATAAGTCCGTGGAGTTGCCGATGTCGTCCCGTCGTCATCGCCCGTCAGAATCGTTTGAGGAGTTGCTTATAAGCGTTATCGGGGAGTAAGGATCAACCAGCCATTGGTCCTTACTCTTCGATGTTATAGCAATCATTTATCACCTTATTGTTTTGGAAGAATCTTGGTTAAGTTGTGTCACTTAATGGTAACGAATAAGTCTACTGATTGAGAGGTAAACAAATGGCAAAATACCTAGCAAAACGGATCTTTTATTTGGTCCTGACCTTATTCATCGTGATTACCGTCACGTTTTTCCTGATGAAATTGCTACCCGGAACGCCATTGACTAACCAAGCGAAGCTCTCGAAAAGCCAGATTGCGTTGATTTATCAGCAATACGGTTTGGACAAGCCCGTTTGGCAGCAATATCTGCTGTACTTAGCTGGTGCGGTCAGAGGAGATTTCGGGACGTCATTTCAATTCAGTGATCAACCGGTCTCCTACCTGATTTCCAGCCGAATCGGGCCTTCCTTGCAGATTGGGCTGCAAGCGATGATTATTGGGGTCCTGTTGGGAATTATTATCGGGGCGTTTGGCGCGATGAAACAAAACACTTGGATTGATACGTCAGCCACGGTGGTCTCCATCTTGGGGATTTCGATTCCATCTTTCGTTTTGGCCGTGTTACTGCAATACTACTTAGGGTTAAAGGCCGGCTGGTTCCCGATTGCCGAATGGGGCGGCTTCATCTATACCGTGTTGCCGACCTTGGCGTTAGGGGCGACCCCGCTGGCCGAATCGGCCCGGTTCGTCCGTACGGAAATGGTCGACGTGTTGAGTTCGGATTATATCGAGCTGGCGAAAGCCAAGGGACTCAGCAAGGCGGGGGTCATTTACCACCATGCGTTGCGAAACAGTTTGATTCCCCTGATTACTATCGTTGGCCCCTTAGCCGTGAACATCATGACCGGGTCGATGGTGGTTGAAAACATCTTCTCGATTCCTGGGATTGGGGAACAATTTGTAAAGTCCGTGCTGACCAACGACTACCCAACGATCATGGGGCTGACCATCGTCTACTCCTTCATGTTGTGTGTGGTCCTGTTGATCACCGATATCCTTTACGGAATCGTTGACCCACGGATTCGGATTACAGGAAAGGCTAACTAGGAGGTAAATAAATGGCAGATACAGTAAAACTCCCAGAAGATAGCTTTAAGCCAATGACGCCAGAGGACCGGGGGTCACTCGACAGTGAAAAAATTGCGGCCCCGTCGCTAACTTTCCGGCAAGATGCCTGGCGGCGACTGAAGAATAACAAGGGGGCATGGGTGTCCCTCATTGTCTTAGCGATTATCTTCATCATGGCGTTCGGGTCATTGTTCGTTTCGCCGCATAACCCCAACGCCGTCCACCCATCATACGCTAACTTACCCTCGAAGATTCCGGGGATTGGCGTGAACGGGTTCAACGGGACATTGGTCCAAGCGGGTCAACGTATCGACGCCTACAAACAAGCAGGCATTGGCACGGGCACGTACTACATCATGGGGACCGACTATTTAGGCCGGGATTTGTTCTCCCGGGTCCTTTACGGGACGCGAATCTCCCTGATTATTGCGTTAGTGGCCACGCTGTTTGACTTGACCATTGGTGTCACTTACGGGATGATATCCGGCTGGAAAGGTGGTCGGGTCGACACGATAATGCAACGTATCATCGAGATTATCCTGTCGATCCCCAACTTGGTCATCATCGTCTTACTGATTTTGATTCTGAAACCGGGGATGACCTCGATCATTATCGCCATCGCATTGACCTCGTGGGTGAACATGGCCCGGCTGGTCCGAGCCCAGACCATGGAGCTAAAAGAACAAGAATTTATTTTAGCGGCCAGGACACTGGGCGAAAGTTCAATGAAGATATCCTTTAAACACTTGCTACCGAACCTATCGAGTGTGATTATCATCAACACCATGTTCACCATCCCGAACGCCATCTTCTTCGAAGCAACCCTGTCCTATATCGGGATTGGGATTTCTTCCCCACAAGCGTCACTAGGGACGTTGTTGAACGATGGGCAGAAGAACTTTCAGTTCTTGCCGTATCAGATGTGGTGGCCCGCATTGGTTCTTTCCATTGTCATGTTAGCCTTTAACCTCTTAGGTGATGGGCTACGGGACGCCTTCGATCCACGAACGAAAGAGTAGGTGAACGTCAGTTATGGATAACGAAAAAGATATTTTGGAAGTTCGCAATCTAGAAGTTAACTTTAAAACCTACGCGGGGGACGTCAAGGCGATTCGCAACGTCAGTTTCGACCTGCGAAAAGGTGAGACGTTAGCGATTGTGGGTGAATCTGGTTCTGGGAAGTCGGTGACGACTCGGACCATCATGGGCTTGAATGCCCGCAACGCCGACATCGTGAACGGCTCCATCATGTATAAGAATGAAGACCTCTTAAAGAAGTCAGATAAGGACATGGAGGGCATCCGGGGCCAAGATATCGCGGAAATTTTCCAAGACCCGATGACGTCCTTAGACCCGACCATGCGCATTGGCCGCCAGATTGCCGAACCATTAATGATTCACAAGGGAATGAAGAAGGAAAAGGCGCTGGCTCAGGCGTTGGAAATGATGAAGCTGGTTGGAATCACCGACGCGGAGAACCGAATCAACGACTATCCGCATCAATTTTCTGGTGGGATGCGGCAACGGATCGTGATTGCGATTGCGTTGGTCAACTACCCCGAAATCTTGATTGCCGATGAACCCACGACGGCGCTCGACGTGACGATTCAGGCCCAGATTTTACACTTGATGAAGGAATTGCAGGATAAAATCTCGACCTCGATTATTTTCATCACGCATGATTTGGGCGTTGTGGCCGGCATGGCTGACCGGGTCGCCGTAATGTACGCCGGTCAAATCGTCGAGTACGGGACCGTGGATGAGATTTTCTACAATCCTAAGCATCCGTATACCTGGGGCTTACTGAGTTCGATGCCGACGCTGGACACGAAGTCTGATGTCTTACCGTCGATCCCCGGGACGCCGCCAGATTTATTGGATCCGCCAGCAGGGGATGCTTTTGCGGCGCGGAACGAATATGCATTGAAGATTGATTCGCAGCGGCAACCACCATTCTTTAAAGTCTCCGATACGCACTATGCCGCAACCTGGTTATTGCACCCGGATGCGCCCAAAGTGACGCCCCCAGCACAAATCGTGGCGCGCCAAAAGAAGTTTGCGCAAATGCAACAGGAGCTGTTCAAGCAACAGCAACAAAGTCATCGCGTTGAAGAAGAGGAGGAACAGCAATAATGGATTACGAAAATGCCAAAAAAATCCTCGAGGTCAAGCACCTCAAACAATACTTTAACGTAGGGAAGGCCGACGAGGTCCGGGCGGTCGATGACATTTCCTTTGATATTTATGAAGGCGAAACCTTTGGCCTCGTTGGGGAATCCGGTTCCGGGAAAACCACGGCTGGACGAGCCATCCTCCACCTGTATGAACCAACGGCGGGCGAAATCTTGTTTGACGGGAAGAACGTCGATAATTTCACCAGTATGGAAGACAAGGCCGAGTTTCACCGGAAGATGCAAATGATTTTCCAAGACCCGTACGCGTCGTTGAATCCACGGATGAAGGTCAAAGATATTGTGGCCGAGGGCATTGACATCAACCATTTGGCAAAAGACGATGCTGACCGGACCAACCAGGTCGAGACCTTGCTCGAAACCGTGGGGTTGAACAAGGACCACTCGAGTCGTTACCCCCACGAATTCTCTGGTGGGCAACGGCAACGGATCGGGATTGCTCGGGCGTTAGCTGTTCACCCCAAGTTCGTGATTGCTGATGAACCGATTTCGGCGTTGGACGTGTCGATTCAAGCCCAAGTCGTCAACCTGATGAAGAAACTCCAACGTGAGCAGAACTTGACGTACCTGTTCATCGCCCATGACTTGTCGATGGTCAAGTACATTTCGGACCGTATCGGCGTATTGCATTACGGCCGGATGTTGGAGATCGCGGATGCTGATGAGATTTACGCGCACCCCCTCCACGATTACACCAAGAGTCTGTTGTCGGCCGTGCCGGTGCCGGATCCTGAATTTGAACGGACGCGTCAAGAAATCAAGTACGATGCGAGCCGGGAGAACGATGGCAAAGAACGGCATTTAGTCGAGATTGCGCCGCACCATTATGTGCGAGCGGCTCCTGATGAAATCGACATGTACAAGCAACGGGCGCACGCCGCGTCATTACTCAAAGAATAGGTCTCCTGTGAGGGACGGTAACGGATTCTAACCGCGTTGGCGGTGGGGTCCGTTTTATTTTGTCACGGTAAGCTAAAAAGGCCCGCTAACTTTGGCACTGATAGTCAAAGTTAGCGGGCCTTGAAAGGTTTAATTAAAGGGTCAGCCTGGAGTTGTGGGTGATCTCCAGACCGTAAAAAAACGTCGCCCTACAAGTGGAGTAGCGGCGACGTGAAATTGAGTGATTAGTCTTCGACGGGTTCAGCTGAAGCTTCGGTAGCGGTCTTGGCCGCGGTCCGCTTCTGAACGGCTCCTAAAATAGCCCGGGCAATCGGCCCGACAATCAGGAGCTGCAGTGGTAACGCCATGAAGAGGTTAAAGATCCAGGTGTGCAAGTAAGTTAGGAAGAAGTTGCCCCCGAAGTTTTGGGTGACGACCATCCTGAACAAGGACATCAAGGTGACCATCCCGGCGACCATCAAGCAGGAGATCGTCAGGGCAATCCGAATCTGTTTACGTTTCATGTAATCATTAATAATGAAATGGAAAAAGAGGTATTTGACGCCGGGACCAATGATTCCCAAATCACAGATGGCCGCCACGATGAGGGCCAAAGGATATCCCACGAGGACCTCACGAATGTAGTGGTGACCAAAGCCATCGGTCAAGGCGATGTTGTAGCCCGCCATGACCAAGACCATCAGGCCGGCCATCACAGCGGTGAATAAAAGTTCTTCTTTAAAATTTTTAGGCATTAAGTTACTCCTTAGTTGAAATTCCCACGAGCAACTAGCGTATCATAGTCGGCGACCTTTTGTAAGCTATTTTATTCATGAAAACGCGACCAGTTTTAATGTCTACTTATTTCTTAGGAATCAGAGCGGGTCGAGACCATGATGACGTGGGCGTCGCGGGAGGCGATGGCCCAATTTTCGCCGTTAAAAGCGTAATGGTCGTCGAAGCGGACGCTAAAGACGCTGGTGATGCCCTTGTCGCCCACAGTCTTGATCTGGGCGTTCACTTGGCCGTCAGCGGTCCCGTTATCGGTATCCAGCGTGATTAAAGGCTGGGCGGTCAAGGTAAAGTGTTTAGGGTAGCGTTGGCCCCAGCGAGTCAACGCCTGAGTCAGATCATCTGTCCCGGTCAATTCAGTGACCACGTGGTCGTCGCGGTAGACCCGGAAGGTAGCCGTGGGTGTCATCAGCGCCACTTGGTCAGCCACGCGATGCTGGTCGGCGTAGAGGCCCCATTGGGTGACGAGGCGGTTTAAAATTAGGGTGCTTTCTGCTTCACCGTATGTCATGATATTAAAATTCTCTCCTTCAAGCTCTTTGTAGGCGTGCAACCCCTTATTATAACCAGGAAAGTGGGGAAAGCCAACTCCATAAAACCGGGTTAAGGGGTTTCATGAAGCGTGATTGGAACGGTGACTCGGTGGCCCCCTAAGCTTCCAGGCTGGCCGTCAAAATCGCCAAGACTTTTTGCTGGGTAGGGGTCAGCACATGGGTGGTCCGGGAAACGATACTGGTGATGAATTCGGGTTGTTCGTCGTCTAACAGGGTCAACCGGACCACGTCGGAACGTTGCTGGGCGGCAATACTGGTCAAGAAAGTCACCCCGACGTCAGCGGCCACCATATTCATGATGACGTGAGTGTTGTTGGAGCGGTAGACCACGGTTGGGCGGAAATGATTGCGGCGGGTCAATTGGTTGAAGGCGGCATTATGGACGAAGTCGTCGGTGAAGAGGATGAAGTGTTCGTGACGCAATTCGCTAAAGGTAATGCGGCGGCGTTTGGCTAAGGGGTGGTGCTTGGACACAAAGATGGCGAAGGGTTGGTGGTCAAATTCACGGACCAACAATTGCTGGTAGGAGAGAGGTTCAATGGATCCCAACAGGGCAATATCGGCTTCGCCGTTGCGAATGGCCCGCCGTAAGGTGACTGAGCCGCCTTCGATGATGTGGATATCTTGAAGCATGTTTTGGGCTTGCAACTGTGCAGCAATCCGGGGAAAGTAGTGAGTCTCGATGATGGGCGGGAGAGCCAGGACGGTCTGTTGTTGCGTCAAACGATCGATTTCTTGGCGGGCAATCGACAATTCGTTTAACACAATGGTCGCGTGGGCCATGAGTTGTTGACCGGTGGGGGTGATGGTCAGCCGATTATGGACTCGGTCGCGTTGGACCAGGGTGGTGTGGTACTCGGCTTCGAGGCGCTTGATGGCCATGGTGATAGTCGGCTGGGTGACGTGAAAGTAGTCGGCGACCTTTGAAAAACTTTTTTGTTGAATTAATTGGTAAAAATAGGCTAAATCCTTGGTGTTCATGAATTTCCTCCTGATGAGCTGATAAATGGTGGCGCAATAAGGGGTCTTGATCGCGATGGGACGTTCTAAGCCGTATGTTGGCCTAGTCAATAAAAGCGTGGTTACGCCAATCAGCAACTCTTTGATTGCAAGCTTGTGGCTTGACGTCAGGCTAAATCATGGTAAAATTTGAGAGATTTACCACGGGTCTTAGAACCAGTTTGCCACGTTTAACGCCGATAGCCAAGAGACTGGCCCTATTTTGGCGGGACGAATCGTCTCGCTGGACGGTCTAAGCACGTGACTGCACCCACAGAATAGAAGAAAGATTTGATTCAGGCAAAGTACGATTTAGCGAAGTCGCTTCAAATGTGGGGATGTTGCGACGAGATTGTGAAGACTTTGAGAACTCTATTACGGACTATAAACCACTAACGGCTGCTTCCTTTGGGAGCAGCCGTTTTTGCGTATCGTTAGCTGTATACCGGGATTTAGATTACTTTAAATAAGGTGAAGGGTTGGTAAAGTTTCCGCCTTTTCTTAAGGCTATTTTGACCTTTTCTTCAAAACTTTCACAAATCAGAACTGCATACTTAATTTTAATTTCTTAGCAATCCTGAAAGGCGATGGTGAGATGTCTCAAGAGACAGTGCTTCAAACAAATGTGGAACCGGTGACCGCTGAACAGTTAGAAAAGGCGTTAGCGGCGGGGGCAGATTATTTTGCCCACCAACCGAGTTCGCAGTTTGATCGGTGCCAGCAATTATTGAAGCTGGCGCAGTTGTTCGACGATCAAGCTGAGCAATTGGGTGTCCAAGCGGCCCATGATATGCATAAGCGTTTGGTTGAAGGACAACAGGAGGCTCACGCAGCAGCTAATATCATCCGCTACTACGCCAATAATGGACCCGCATTGTTAAGCCCCAAACCATATGTGTACGGGCAAAATGATGCGCATGCACAATTAGAGTATGACCCGCTAGGAATCGTCTTAGCGGTAGAACCTTGGAACTTTCCGTACACCCAAGTTATTCGGGTCCTAGCCCCTAACTATCTTGCGGGGAATCCCGTGTTATTGAAGCCTGCTCGGTCGGTGGCCGGTTGTGCTCAGGCGATGGTCGCCTTGACCGAAAAGGCCGGCTTTCCGACCGGGGCTTTTACCAGCTTGAATTTGTCCCACGACCAAGTGGCTAACGTCATTGGCGATGACCGAATTCAAGGTGTCGCGGTTACTGGCTCAACTGCGGTTGGTCGCCACTTGGCCAGTCTGGCAGGCCAAAACGTTAAGCCGAGCACTCTGGAACTGGGGGGCAGTGATGCTTGCTTAGTTCTCGACGATGCGGATCTAGCAACGGCCATTCTGGAGATGGCGACGTCGCGGTTACGGAATTCTGGTCAAACCTGTACGTCGGCTAAACGCTTCATCGTGCGACGCGAAGTGGCTGACCAAGTAATTGATGGTTTGACTAAAATCTTTAATCGTCAAACTATCGGTGATCCATTGGATGCGGCAACGACCTTAGCTCCGCTGGCGTCCAAGGCTGGTCAAGAACGTTTGACGGCCCAAGTCAAATTGGCTCTCGACCACGGGGCTAAAGCGCTGGTCAAAGGTGGAGCCGTTGGTGAAACTGGCTTTCAACCAACGTTACTGACGAATCTAACCGCCGATAACCCGGCGAGCCAAGAAGAATTCTTCGGTCCAGTAGCGCAACTATACGTCGTTGATTCTGATGAAGAAGCGATTCAGGTCGCCAATTCAACCCCATTTGGCCTGGCTGGGAGCATCTTTTCCCAGGATCTTTCACGGGCCAAGCATTTGGCTAGTCGCATGGCGACGGGTCAAGTCTTCATCAACAAGGGTTCTAGCGGAATTCCTGAATTACCATTTGGTGGCATCAAGCAATCCGGTTACGGCCGGGAGATGAGTGACCTGGGAATCTTAACGTTCATGAACGCCAAGATTGTCGTGTTGCCAGATTAGGAGGTGGTGTGATTGGAAACCACAACCACACAAACAAAAGTAAAGAGTTTTCCCCGGACGACCACATTACGCAATAAGATTGGGTATGCCATGGGAGACGTTGGTAACAACTTTTTATTCGACATGGGGCAGTTGTACCTGTTGAAGTATTATACAGACGTTTTGCAACTCCCATCGGCTTTGGCCGGCACGGTTTTCTTAGTGGCGAAGATTTGGGACGCTTTCATGGACATGGGGGTCGGCACCTGGATCGATAACCGCCAAAATATTGGGCCGCGGGGGAAATACCGACCATTCTTACTTTGGGCGGCCATTCCGTTAGCCTTACTGTTGATCGCCAATTTCTCCATCCCGGATTTTTCCATTACCGGGAAAATGATTTGGGCATATGTGTCCTACATGATTTTTGGGACCTGCTACAGTATTTCTAACGTGCCGTTCGGGTCGATGATTCCAACCATGACGCGGAACAGTCAAGAACGTTCCGAACTCTCGTCGTTTCGGCAAGCCGGCTCTAACCTCGGCTTGATGTTGGCAACGATTGGGTTCATGCCCATCGTGAATCGCCTCCCGACGGATAAGAGTGGCTACTTAGTCGCGGTCGTGAGTTTTGCTGTGATTGGGGTATTGTGCCAGTGGACCGCTTACGCGAACATCCGCGAGGTTTATAAGGAACCCGCTAAACCTAAGCCCACTAAAGAAGATTTGAAAAAGAGCTTCCGGGCATTATTGAAGAACCGTCCGTTGGTGACATTGTGCCTGGTGAACCTCTTTACCTTCTCAGCTTTTAATTTAAAACTGACCGTGCAAGTTTACTATTGTGAATATGTGTTAAAGGACAATACAGCGATTTTTTGGCTCGGGGTCTTCAGTATCGGCATGGTCTTTGTTGCCGTCGCGTTGGTCCCGATGCTCACGAAATTTCTCGATAAAAAGACCGTTTACGTGATGGGTTGTCTGATTTGGGCGATTGCCGATATTTTGGGCTTCTTCCTGGCCAGCAACACCACCATGTTAGTGATTTTGACTAGTATCGCCTACTTAGGTGATGGGTTTACCAGTGCCTTGAACTGGGCGTTAGTTTCCGATTGTGTTGAATACGGTGAGTGGCAAAGTGGTATTCGGTCCGAAGGGATGGTCTACTCGGCTTTCACTTACTTCCGGAAACTTTCCCAAGCAATCGCCGGCTTCATTCCTGGTGTTATCTTGACTTGGGTCGGCTACGTGCCGAATCAGACGCAGACCGCCACAGCGATTCTAGGAATTCGCGGCTTGATGTTCTTCTATTCAGCGGGGATGGCGATTATGACCATCGTCGTGATGTATTACCTGTATCCACTGACTGAAGCCCGCTACCGGAAGATTCTAGCGGACTTGATCCACCGGCGCAAACGCGAACGCGCGACGGTTGCGAGTCAAAACTGAAAGGAAGGGCATAAATGAAATACTTTTTAGACAGTGCCAAATTAGATGAAATCAAATTAGCTTATGAAAATTACGGTATCGATGGGGTCACGACCAATCCTAAGCACATCAAGAACAGTGGTCAACCATTCATGGTCGTGGTGCACCAGCTCGCGGATTTTGCCGCTGATAAACCCGATTTTCCCATCTCCGTTGAGGTCAACCCACATTTGAGCACCAGCAAAGAAATGGTGACCATGGCGCAACAATTACACGCCATCTCAGCCAATTTCGTCATCAAGATTCCCTGCACGCCGGCTGGCTTAGTGGCCGCCCGGGAATTGGAACAACAGGGGATTCGGACCAACGTGACCCTAGTGTTCTCCGCGGCTCAGGCGTTGTGGCCAGCCCATTTTCAGGCGAAATACGTCTCACCATTCGTTAACTGGCAAGATATGACCGGTCAAGCGGGCATCCAAACGGTTCAAGAAATCACCAAAATTTATCGCAACTACGATTATCATACAGAAATCATCGTGGCTGCCGTACAAAGTGGGCGCCAGATGGTCGATGCGGCGTTGAGTGGGGCTGATATCGTGACGGCGGGGCTGGCGATTTACCAGCAAAGCTTTACGCACCCGTACACTGACGTGGGCCTGCAACGCTTCCAAGCTGCTTGGGACCAAACTAAAAAGGAGGCGGATTAGCTATGGCGATTGTTTATTTACCCTTAGTGCGACCACAATTTGACGCCAAATTGGCTGAGCAACGTTTTACCGCGTCGCTAGCCGCCTTGAAGTTAAGTATTCCGGACCTAGTGAGTCCGCAGAAACCTTTAACGGCGCCCGCCGAGTTGCTCGCGTTCATCGAGAACTTACCGGCAGACCCCACGGCTTTGATCATTCACCAATTGACCTTTACCGGCCAAGAATTTAGTGATGAGGTCGTCAAACGCTACGCCGTGCCAACTTTGATTGTGGCTGAAGAGGAACCGAGCGTCCACGGGTGGTTACACCTAAACGCGTTGACTGGTCTCTTGAGTACCGCTAACAATCTGCATACCCATGGACTGCCATATCAGCAGTATTTGGGTGGACTGGACACGTCAGCAGGGACCCAAGTGGTTCAACAATTCGTCAGCTCAGTTCAAGCTTACGATGCCTTACAACACCTTACTTTGGGAGTAGTCAGCACTTATCCGCTGGGCTTTAACTTTTCGGGGACGCAACCGAATCGGTTACGGCAAACGTTTGGGGTCCGGTTACGGCACTACAGCATTGATCAGGCCTTCAAGGATGCCGAACAATTGGCGCCACAAGATTATGCGGAACAATTGACGTACGCCCAACAAAATTTGAAAGGGCTAGACCCGAAGGACCCGCGGGCCATTCGGATGGCCCAGTACTTGACGGTGATGCACCAAAAAGTTGACCAAGATCACTTGGGCGCCATTGCGTCACGGTGCTGGCCCGACTTCTTCGATAAGTTTGACAGCGCCCCGGGTGGGGTCTTCTCACAGTTGACGGATCAACTCACGCCGGTCGCCGAAGAAGGAGATATCCACGGAGCTGTCTCGATGGCGTTACTGCAAGCTTTGACCAATAACCAGTCACCGGCATTCTTGGGTGACGTGACGCGCTTAGATCCAGAAGACAACACGGTGACTCTCTGGCAGATTATGGGGCTTACCAACTTTGCAACCCGGATTATCCGGCAACAGCAGGCGTGCACCCGAACCGGCATATCGGCGTGAGCGTCGATGGGGCCTTGAAGCCTGGCCCGGTAACGTTAGTTCGAGTCCACTGGGACGGGCAACACTATCAACTGGTGACCCTGACTGGGAAGGTCTTGGCAGCCGAACCACAATTCAACGGGGTTTCTGGTAAGGTTCAAATCACGCTTCCCGTGAATACCTTATTAGATGAATTGGCTCAAATGGGAGCCGAATCTCACTTTGCCTTGATCTACGGTAACTATGCGGCGGCCATCACCTGGCTAGGACGCTGGTTAGGCGTTCCTGTAACGACTTTAACAAAGGGGGAATAGCCCATGAAAATTGTCCTGGCGGCAGGAAAATTGAGTGTTATGGATCCTACGGTCGTGGACGACTGGCAGCTCCAGTGGGCTCAACCCGCCGAAACGATTCTTCACAGTACTGCGGCCCAACCCGCCATTTTGGTGGGGGAAGGTCACGGAGACTTCAAAATGACGAATGGTAACTTTCGTATCACGGAACAACGGCATTCGCAGATTGGGTTGCCCTGGGTCCGCAACCTCGAGCAGGCGGGGAACACGGTTCAATTTGATTTGGCACCGACCCCGACGAGTCCCAGCTACTTACAGCTGACGCTCCATTACCGGACGGCTGGATGGCACTTGGATTTTCGGCCGCTAGCGGGACAGTTGAATCGCTTTTGGTTGCGGCTCTTGGCCCAACCTAGTGACCGTTTCTACGGGGCTGGCGAGCAGTTTAGTGCCTTCGAATTGTCTGGCCGACGGTTCCCCATTTGGACTTCAGAACCGGGAATCGGCCGGAATAAGCAAACGGCAGTGACCCAGGCCGCTGACCGAGCTAACGGGGGCGGTGGTGATTACTACACCACTAATTATCCACAGGCCACTTATTTGACCAGTCGACACCAATTGGTCCACTTGGCGACCAGCGCCTATGCCGTCTTAGACTTTCAAGACCAACGCTTCACGGAGCTTTCAGCCTGGGAGATTCCTACGGCACTTTATTTGGGGCACGCGGAAACTTTAGCCGCTACTGTGGCCTTGAATAAGGATTGGTTTGGTACCCAACCACCACTACCCGATTGGTTACTTAGCGGTGTCGTGCTAGGGCTCCAGGGAGGCACCACTGCAGTTAAAACGGCGGTGACTCAGGCCCAACAGGCAGGAGTCAATATTGCTGGGGTATGGACACAAGACTGGGTCGGCCCGCTGACCACCAGTTTTGGTAAACGTCTGCACTGGGATTGGCACTTAGACGAAAAGACCTATCCGCAGTGGCCACAACAGGTCCGGCGTTGGCGGCAACAAGGCATTCGTTACCTGGGGTACATCAACCCTTATTTAGTGACGGATGGCCCACTGTTTAAGACGGCTGCCGATAACCAATATTTGGTCCAGACTCAGGCGGGGGAACCGTACCTGATTGATTTTGGTGAATTTGAGTGTGGTACGGTCGATCTGTTGAATCCGGCAGCTTTTCACTGGTTCCAGACGTTGATTGAGACCCGATTGATCGGCGGTGGCATGAGTGGCTGGATGGCTGATTTCGGCGAGTATTTACCGACCGATGCACGACTCTACGGCAACGTGGATGCAGAAACGGCACATAACCGGTGGCCGGTCCTGTGGGCCAAATTGAACCGCGCGGCCTTAGACGCAACGGGAACGACCGGTGACGTGGTTCCGTTCTTTCGTTCTGGCGGCGTAGGCACGCAAAAGTACGCACCACTTCTGTGGGCTGGTGATCAGAGTAGCGATTGGACCCCGGATGATGGGATTCCTTCCGCGGTGACGGGAATGCTAACGACGGGCCTCACCGGTAATGGTCTCACCCATAGTGACATTGGGGGGTACACGAGTCTGTACGGCGTTAAACGCAGTAAGGAATTATGGCTTCGGTGGGCGGAACTGGCGGCGTTCACGCCAGTAATGCGGACCCACGAAGGCAACCGGCCAGCGGAAAACTTCCAACCGAACCAAGATCAAGCCGCCTTACGCCAATTGGCGCGCCTGACCACGATTCACCGCCATCTCTTACCGTATTTCCGGCGGGTGATGGCAGAAAATACGGCGACGGGGTTACCCGTGATGCGACCGTTGATGCTAGCGGATGAGGCCAATCAAGCCTTGTGGCATGAACACAGTAGTTTCCTGTTGGGGAATGATTTGCTCGTAGCCCCAATCTTGCATCCGCACACGACCCAACGGACCGTGACCTTGCCTGCTGGTGACTGGGTTCACCTGTGGAGCGGGCGGCAACTGACCGGGGGACAAACAGTCTCGGTCGTAGCGCCCTTGGGTCAGCCCCCAGTCTTTTACCGGGCTGATGCGGCGGATCAAGCGACTTTTAAAGCGTTATGCGATAAAGAGAATTAAACCTAACCATAAAATGGGTTCTGAAGACCACGTTAGTGGTCTTCAGAACCCATTTTGATTACAGCGTTAGTTGATTTTACCGGTCGTATTATTGTAATCGTCGACGCGGTAGTGGCCGTTTTTAACGGTCAGTTTGGTAATACTGCCGTTATCGACCGGGACCGAAATATCGATGTCCGGACCAAACTTGGACACGATACTGCGAATAGTCGTACTGTGAGTGGCGATGACGATTTTATCGCCGTCGCTGGCTTGGGCGACCACACGGTCTAAGGCGGGTTGGACTCGCTCCCAGAACTCGGCGTTATCTTCGGCATCACCGTAAGGATCTTGGGCCTTGAACATGTCCTTGGTCTTTTCGATGGTCAAATGCCGAATCATCGCGTTGAAGGAGTCTAAACCTACAGGACTGCCAATGGCATGCCAGACGAAACCAGTATCGAGGCCTTCGAAGTAGCCAAAGTTCTCTTCGCGAAAGGCCGGTTCCGTTTGTAAGTCACCGACGGCCAAAGCCTGGTTAGCCGTCAAGATGTGTTGGGCCGTGGTCTGCGCCCGGTTGGTGTCGCTGGCGTAAGCAGCGGCTAGGGGTAACTTGGCTAACCGCTCGCCAGCATTCTTAGCGTCGGCAATTCCCTTCGCGGTTAAGGGGGAATCGGACCACCCCTGAATACGGTGGTATTTATTCAAATAGGTTTGGCCGTGACGGACCAAATAAAGTTCAACTGTCGCCATGTACGCGTACCTCTCTTTCTCTCAAAGCAATACGTCCCATTCTAACATAGACTTAGTTGAGAATCCCGAGTTCCTGGCGGATTTGTTGCGCCGTTTCGGGGGTACTGGTAAAAATCAGCCGGTCGTTGAGTTTCAGTGTAGTCGAGCCGGTCGGTCGGATGAAGTGACGGTCGCGGAAAATTTGGCTGATGGTGATTTGATCCACGAACGGCATTTGGCGAATGGCCTGTTCGGTGTAACGCCGGTTGCGCAATGTCACTTCGTAAACGGTGGTTTCCGACGAGGTCAACAGTTCCAGGGTCGTTGGCGCTTCAATCAGGCTGCGCAGCATGGCGATGGTCACGGCTGGTGTGTTGAAGACTTCGATGCCCATCTGGGTCAGTTCGGTTTCCCGGGCGTCCAGAACGTTACGGTCCTCGAAGCGAGCAATGACTCGCTTAACCCCATAAGTCTTGGCGGCCTTAGCCAGTTCGTAATTCTTAGTCGCGTTGAAGTGGCCTAAGACGACGATATCCGCATCGAAGGCTTGTTGAGCGGTAACGTCTTCGGGGTTGAGGTTATCTAGTAATTCAGTTTTGATTTCGGAGTTGTAGGTACGGTAGTTGGCGGCTTTGTCGGTGTACATGGTGATGTCGTACCAGTTCTTAGCTAATTGTTGGGCGACAGGTACCGTCCACAGGTTGGCGCCAATGAAGTGGACCTTGGCTTTCTTGGTCTTTTCGGCTTGGGGATTGTAGAAGACGTTGAAAGCCAGTGGCCCCAGGATACAAGTCAAAATTGCAGCTAACAGGAAGGCGCCAGATTGTTGAGTCGTCACGACTTTCATGGATTTTGCGACTTGGAGCACGGCCAAGACCATGGTGACGGTGGCCCCGGAAATCGTGGCCCCCGCTAAGGCATTGCGCCGGTGGAACCGGAGCCGTAAAATCCAGTAAATGGCCACTTTAGAAAGCACGTAAGCGACAAAGAACGCTGGAATGAGGAGAAGTGTGGCGGAATCGGATAGCAAGGTCCGAAGGTTGATGTCGACCCCACTTAACATGAAGAAGATAGGGATGAAGAAGCCGTAGCCAATCCCATCGAGCCGGACCCGAGTTTCTTCATGGGGTTGTAAGAGCTTCATGACGATTCCGGCGACGAAGGCCCCCAGAATATTTTCGGCACCCACAGCGTCAGCGATGACCACCAGGCTAAAAATTAGGAAGAACGCCAACCGAATATCCAGTTGAGTCGTGGATTTGTTGATACGTTCGAAAAAATTGAAGAAGGGTTTGAAACGTATGAATAAAACGCCGGCCGCTAAGAAGACCAGCAAAAGAAGCCACAGAGACCGACTATTATTACCAAAAATCGAGGCGTAAATGGTCAACGCAAATAAGGGCACGATTTCTCCTAAAGCGGCAATCAATAGCGTTGTTTGGCCAAAGGGCTTACTCAGGAGCTCTTTTTCCTTTAAAGTGGCAATCACGACCCCTAAAGAAATCGTCATGAAGATGATGGTCGCAAGCCAAGGATCCTTGAATAGCCCGGTTAGTTTGCAAATCCAGCCTAAAGCCAAGGAAACGACCACGACACTGACGTAACTAGTGACCGCTAGAAAAACGGGTGAATACTTGGGTGCTTGTTGGGCCGCTTTGGCCGCCAGGGGGGTCTCCGGGACCCGGCGACGACTGAAGAGGCTGAAGTCGATTTCCATCCCACTCAGGAACATCAAGAAGATGACCCCAGTGTTGGACAATAAGGTCAACGTGTCATTGCTACTGTGAACCACGTTAAACAAGCTGGGTCCCAGTAGGATACCGACTAAAATTTCCACGACGGCAGTTGGTAAGATGCTTAACCGTAACCGAGCCATGATTAACGGGGTTATCAGCGCAGCCGTTAAAATGATGAGTAATGAGATTTGATCCATAAGTTACCACCCCTCAAAAGTTAGGTCCATTATAGCAAAAAACAGCGTCAACCTTATCGTTGACGCTTGCGGACAGAATCCTTTATTTGTCGGGGAAATAAGTGTAGTATGGTTAGGCGAATTATGACAAATTTGACGGTTAGGATGTCCAGTCTTAGCAAGGAGGAATTGCATTGGCAGACTCAATTAAAGCCCAAGAGCAACAACATTTGGATATGGTCGTTGCTAAGATTAAACAGGCCCAAACGGCAGCGAAGAAACGTATTGGCGTGGCCGAAAGTGACGAAGCGGGGATTCGGAAGAATTTCGTCAACGACCTGCGACTTAAAACGGACAGTTATGAAGGCATTATGGAAACAGCCCTGTCCGTGCGACAACAGCAACAGATGTTAGCCGAACGGCAGAATAGCTGGCAACACGCGACTACTGAACTGAGTACCCTGAAACGACTCGAAAAGCGGGCTTACTTTGCGCGAATCGATTTTCAAGAAACGCCCACGTCTAAGCCTGAGACCATCTACATTGGGTTAGGGTCTTTCTCGGATACCCCTGACCACTTCTTGATTTACGATTGGCGGGCGCCCATTTCTAGTATCTATTATGATGGGGAACTCGGTGCGGTTAGCTACCAGACGCCAGACGGGGAACAGACTGTCGACGTGCAACTCAAGCGGCAGTTCCAAATCGAAGACGGGCAAATCGTGACGTTGTACGATACTGACCAAACGGTAACCGACCAGATGTTACTGTCGGCGTTGAGTGAACATTCCGATACCCACATGAAGAGTATCGTCACGACCATTCAAAAGGAACAAAACCAGATTATTCGGGACACCCATTCGGACTTGCTGTTCGTCCAGGGGGCCGCGGGTTCCGGGAAGACGGCGGCGATTCTTCAACGAGTAGCATATTTGTTGTATCGGTACCGAGGCAAGTTGAACGCGGGCCAGGTCATTCTGTTCTCGCCCAACCAACTCTTTAACGATTATATCGACCAAGTGTTGCCAGAACTCGGGGAACACAACATGGTTCAGATGACTTATTACCAATATGCTGGTCGCCGGTTGCCAAAGATTGACATTGAAACCTTGGCGCAACGGTTTGCGGAAACTAATTCACCGGTCCAAAAACGACTAAACGCTCTCAAGGGGAGCCTGGCGTTCTTTAACGCGGTGACGGGCTATGCGGACCACTTGGAACAACGCGACATGTTGTTCCGCAACATCGTCTTTCAGGGGAAGGTCTTTATTCCGAAAGAAAAAATCCAAGATATTTACTACAGCTTCAACCGGAACTACCATCTAGGCAACCGGCTCCAGGCCACTAAGGAAGCCTTGGTCCGCATCCTTAACCGGCGAATCTCCAGTGAAATGAAGAGTAAGTGGGTCGAAGATACCATCCAGGACCTAAGTAAGGAACAGTTAGATTCGTTATACGGTGATCACCCGCGGGAATTCGAGTCGGCCGATAAGGAATACCAGTTCTTAGCACGGCGAGTCGTCATGACTTCTCTGGAACCCGTCCGTAAGGCGATTGTCCGGGCCCGGTTCTTGACCATCAATAATCAGTATGTCCATATGTTACGGCAGATGCCGGAACGAATCGACCTGGCCCAGTACCACTTGACGACTGCCGAGTGGCAAGCCGGCGTGGATGCGACCGTAGCTGCGTTGCGCGATCATCAGATGCAACTGTTGGATACCACACCATATTTGTACCTGTACGATAAAATGGCGGGTAAGTCCGGCGACCGGGACATGCGCTACGTCTTCTTGGATGAGGTGCAGGACTACAACGCCTTTCAGCTAGCCTTTCTGAAGTCGACCTTCCCGCGAGCCCGCTTTACCATGCTTGGAGACTTGAACCAAGCCATCTTTACTAAGGAAAACAGTCACACCTTGTTGCACGAACTCAGTACCATGTTCGATCCGGATAAAACGCGGGTGGTCCAACTGACCCGTTCGTACCGTTCGACACAACAGGTCACGGACTTCACCAAGCATATCTTGAAGAATGGGGAAGCCGTGACGTCCTTTGCCCGCGAAGGCGAATTGCCGACGGTGACCGTGGCGAGTGATGAAACCGCGGCGATTGCGCGAGTCAAAGCTGAATTGGCCCGTAACGATGCGGACCATGAGACCACTGCCATCATTGGAAAGGACCTGGCAGATTGTCAAGATTTGACGACACGATTACGGGCGGTCGGCGTCAAGGCGACGCTGATTCAGTCCGAAAACCAACGGCTGGCGCCCGGCGTTATCGTGGTACCGTCATTTCTGTCCAAGGGGTTGGAATTCGATGCCGTCATCGTCTGGGAAGCGTCTGCTAGTCGCTACCAAGACGATGATGAACGCCAGTTGCTCTACACGATTTGCTCCCGAGCAATGCACCGCTTGAGCTTAGTCGCCGCGGGGACCTTATCACCGTTACTCGATGACGTGCCGGCGGATGAATTTACCGTCGTGCCCGCGGTTCCCGTGGATTAAATCAGTGTGAATTGAAACGGCCGTGTCCTTGATCAAGGACACGGCCGTTTTTGGTTAATTAAGGTGTTGGGCTTGGTCGACCTGCTTGAAAAGACTGATAGCGGTCTTTTCGGTGGACCAGGTCGGCCACATGGTCGCCTTGGTGAAACTATTGGATAAGAAGACGACGCCGGTCTTGCCGTTGCGACTCAACACGAAGGTCGCTTCGTAGTTGTCCCGGAGACCGTGACCATAGTAACCACTTTGGCCCAGGTGATAGAGTCCACCGGTGTAGTGTGCCGTGGTCGATTTAGCCTGATGGAGTGTTTGGGCCCCACTTGAGTTTAGTAGGAGCTTCCCCTGGATGACGGCTCGTTCGGCGCGAAACAGGTCGCCGGCGCTCATCATGACGTTCCCAGTCCCGACCCGCGTGGCCAATGGGGCTGCGGCGGGAATGTGGGGCGTTTGGTAAAGTCCCGGACGACTGCCAGTGTAACTAACGGTCATGGTCCGTGAGTGACGGAAGACTTCCGCAAATTTTGTGTGGTTCAGATTCAACGGGGTCACGATTTGTTGGTAGAACCGTTGATAGTAGGATTGGTGGGTGACTTGATGTAAAATGCCTGCCAATAGCGTGTAGTCGATGGGCTGGTAATCGAATTGACCAATCTTGGTGGTGTCAATCTTGGCGTGGGTGGCGGCCTGATGATAGACGGCTCGTTCGCTAAGGTAGCGACTTTGGGGCACGGTACCGTAGATGCCAGCAGTCATGTTGAGCATCTGCCGAATGGTGATCGTCCGGCTATGCTTGATTTTAGGGTAGTATTGACTGAGATGGTCATTAAGACTCAGTTGATCGTCCTGGACAGCACGCATGATGAGTTGGCCAGTCAAAGCCTTTTGCGTGGAGTTGATGAGGTAGGGGGTCGTGGTCGTGTTCTTGCGATGTTGTTCCCGGTTGGCCCAACCGAACGCGCGTTGGTAGACCACGCGGTTATTTTTGACCACCAATGCAGTCCCTACGAAATGTTTGGCTTTTAGTTGCTGGGTGACTTTAGTGGCGAGCTTGGGCGCCGTTTGACTGGTTGTTTCGCGGTCGAACTGCGTTTTGGTGCTATGGCGTTGCTGAGCACTGACATGGGCGTCATGAGCAATCCCGTGCCAGGTCCGTACGGCCGTTTGACGGGTCACTGAGTGAGTCGCGGGGTGGATCCAAAACCAGATGCCGGTCCCCCCTAAAAAGACTAAAATAATGAGACCAACCAAAATAAAGAATTGCTTGCGGGGCCGGTTCGCCATGGTGCCGCTTCCTTTCCGATTACTGAGTGAATCATCTTTTATTATACTGGAAGTTTACGGGATACTAGCATCTTTTTGTTTAAGTCTTGGTAACGGTTTCGTGTAGCTTGACTGTTTCATGGCGTATCCAAGAATCTGCGCTCTTTTTTCGCGACACAATGCGTTATAATGGGAGGATAAAATCTGAAACTAATTTTTTCGAGGTGTCTTCATGAGCGATCCCATCAATTACAATGCGTTTACCCGTGACCAATGGAAGGCATTCGCTAACGCCGCCACGTTACCGCTGACCCAGGAAAGTCTGCGGCAAATTAAGGCGTTCAACGACCGGATATCCCTTCAAGATGTGCAGGATATCTACATTCCTTTGATTCATCTGTTGCGGCTACAGGTCAAGCACTACCAACTTCTTCAGCGCGACAAGGCGTCGTTTTTACACCAAAAGCCGCGCCGGGTACCCTTTATCATCGGTATCGCCGGCAGTGTAGCGGTCGGTAAGAGTACCGCCGCCCGGTTGCTGGAAGTCCTGCTGAACCACTACCTTCCCAACCAACGCATCCAATTGATTACGACCGACGGTTTTCTTTATAGTAACCAAGAACTCAAACAACGTAACCTGATGGCGCGCAAGGGTTTTCCGGAAAGTTACGACATGTCGGCGTTGATTCGGTTTTTAAATGCGGTCAAGGGTGGTGAACCACTCATTAAAGCGCCAGTTTATTCGCATAAGGTTTACGACATCGTGCCCGACCAGTTTGACTACATCGTGCACCCGGATATCCTAATCGTGGAGGGCATCAATACCTTACAATTGCCAACTAATGAACAGATTTACGTCAGCGATTTTACGGACTTTTCGATTTACGTGGATGCCGACCCAACGCTGATTGAGAGCTGGTTTCTAGAACGGTTCGAATTGCTATTGGAAACGGCCTTTCAGGACCCGGTCAATTACTATTACCCGTATGCTATCGGCGACCATGACCGGGCAATGGCTAAGGGGCGGCAGGTTTGGCACGACATTGATTTGAAGAACCTTGAGGAGTACATTTTGCCTACTCGGAATCGGGCGGACATGATCATTCATAAGACCTTTCATCATCGGGTCGACCGCTTATTGTTACGTAAGTATTAGCGGGCCCAGCGTCTCTGGGGAAAGACACTTAAAAGGGCAATGAGGGGGGAGTCATATGCTACGTGATGCAACGGTGGTTGACGCCGACACGGTGTCAATCCTGGTTTTACATGAGTTGGAACGGCGGCAATTACGGCAATTGCGTCGGGTCACCAAGGAACAACTCTCGCAGCTGTTATTCGTCGGTTATCATCAGCCTAAGTTTCGCTACGGCTACCCGCACGCGCGAGTCTACGAGAATCAAGGAGTCGCCGTGGGGGCGGCCTTTGGCTACCCCGCATCCGTGGAGGTGCAGCTGGATAACCAGTGGACGGCGCTGTTTGAACGCTTGCAGGTGAGCCCGCCACAAGTGCCGGTCATAACGCCCCGCGCACTAGCCGATGAATGGTACTTGGACCTGCTGACCGTGAACCCGCGTTACGCTCGCAAAACGTATCTGCAGCGGTGGTTTGACGAATGGTTGATGGGCGATGTTTTGGCGCGCGCCACGGCTAGTGGTCAACCGGTGGTGGGACTAGACGTCCGGCCGGGAAGTCGCTTGGCTCAGATGGCCGCCCAGTTTGGCTTCGTGGGGACCCAGCGCCGGCTCTTAGACCGGCAACCCTATTACCACTTACGTTACCGGTTGCGTGAATAACTGAATTATGTTGACCCTCGTTTCAAAAGCCGGTATGATAAGGACAGTGTTTTTTTAGCAGACAGAAAGAAAGGGTGAATGGCTTGGCAAACGTTGATCTGTCTAAGTTCGATAAAGTCATCGTCTTAGACTTCGGGAGTCAATATAATCAATTGATTACCCGCCGAATCCGGGACTTGGGCGTTTACTCCGAGCTCAAGGCGCACACGATGAGTGCTGCTGAGATTAAGGCTTGGGGCCCGAAAGGAATTATCTTTTCTGGGGGACCGAACAGTGTCTACGATCAGGATGCCTTAAAGGTCGATCCAGAGATCTTTAACCTCGGAATTCCAATCTTGGGTATCTGTTACGGGATGCAGCTGATGGCTTACTACTTACCAGGTGGGAAGGTCGAAGCGGCTGCTAACCGGGAGTATGGTCGCGCAGAGATTCAAATCACGTCTGACGATGCGCGGTTATTCAAAGATACACCCGAGACACAGACCGTTTGGATGAGTCACGGGGACTTGGTGACCAAGGAACCGGACAGCTTTGATGTGGTCGCAACCAGTGAGAACTGTCCGATTACGGCTATTCAAGACGTGGACCGTAACTTCTATGGGATTCAATTCCATACTGAGGTACGCAATACCGAATATGGGAACCAGATTCTGAAGCACTTTACGTTCGACATCTGTGGCGCCAAGGCCAACTGGTCGATGGATGATTTCATCGACTTACAAATTGACCAGATTCGGCGCACGGTTGGCGACAAGAAGGTCTTACTGGGCCTTTCCGGTGGGGTCGATTCCTCCGTGGTCGGGGTCTTGTTACACAAGGCTATCGGCAATCAATTGACCAGTATCTTCGTGGATCACGGCCTGTTACGCAAGGGCGAAGCTAAGCAAGTCATGGATAGCCTGGAAGGTAAGTTTGGGTTAAACATCGTCAAGGTTGACGCGCAAGACCGCTTCTTGAAGAAGTTGGCCGGGGTGACGGAACCCGAAAAGAAACGGAAGATCATCGGTAACGAGTTCATTCAAGTCTTTAACGACGAAGCCCAAAAGCTGGACGGTATCGACTTCTTGGCCCAAGGGACGCTCTACACCGACGTCATCGAAAGTGGGACCGATACGGCGCAAACCATTAAATCTCACCATAACGTGGGGGGACTGCCCGAAGACATGCACTTTGAGTTGATTGAACCACTACGTTCCCTGTTCAAAGATGAAGCGCGTGAATTAGGTGAAAAGCTGGGGATGCCTAGCGACCTGGTTTGGCGTCAACCGTTCCCTGGTCCCGGTTTAGGGATTCGGGTCTTAGGTGAAATCACCCCCGAAAAACTCCAAATCGTCCGGGACAGTGATTTAATCTTACGGGAAGAAATCAAAAAAGCGGGCTTAGACCGCGACATTTGGCAGTACTTCACCGTGCTCCCTAACATTAAATCCGTTGGGGTCATGGGTGATGGCCGGACCTACGATTATGCCGTAGGGATTCGGGCCGTGACGTCCATTGATGGGATGACGGCCGACTTTGCTCACATTCCGTGGGACATTTTACAGGAGATCTCCGTGCGCATTGTTAATGAAGTGCAGCACGTGAACCGCATCCTGTATGATGTCACGAGTAAGCCGCCTTCGACAATTGAGTGGGAATAGGCTCCCACAAAATTAGAAGCATTGAGTTAAAACCATATGCAACGAAATCCTATAAATAAAGTGAACCCCTAAGGTTGGACACTAAATCCAATCTTAGGGGTTTTACTATGACTAAATTTAATTTAGATTTTCGTATAAAGGTTGTTACTGAATATTTATCTGGTAAAGGTTCAACATCTTTAGCCAGAGCGTATGGCGTCAGCACGCATTCAATCGTTCTAGATTGGGTTCACCGGTTTGAGCGGCGAGGCATTGAAGGTCTGAAAAATCGGTCAATGTCTCAAGAATATTCTAGTCAGTTTAAAGTCGATGTATTAAACTGGAAGAAACAACATCAAGCTTCGCTTCCAGTGACAGCATTACACTTTGACCTATCATCGCCAAGTACGATTTGGCAATGGGAAAGACGATTCAAGGAATCTGGAATTGTGGGACTTGAGCGAAAACGAGGGAATCCTAAGCACATGGCTAAACATAACCAGGACAAGCCCCAAACCACGACAACACCGACCCCAGCCGCAGAGTTGAAACAGTTGAAACAAGAGAATCAAATGTTAAAAATTGAAAATGAATTCTTAAAAAAACTCGATGCCTTAGCACGGAAGAAGTCAAAACACACGAACTCATCGAACTAGTAGACGAGTTAGGGCAGGCGTTTCAAGTTTCCATCAAACTAGTTCTTAAAGCAGTTCATATTCCTCGTAGTACGTACTATTACGCTAAGGAACATCGTGGTCGCGATTTAGATGATTCACAAATTATTCAAGCCATTGACGAGATTCGTCAACAAGATCCGAAGTACACCCGTAAATATGGCTACCGACGAATAACTGATGTTTTACATGATTACGGCTTTAAAATCAATCACAAGCGGGTCTTACGTATCATGCGGGAGCAAGACTGGTTATGTCGAGCTTTTAATCGTCAGAAGCGAAAATATAATTCATACAAAGGAACCATTGGGATAATCGCGCCTAATCGGCTTAAACGACGCTTCAAAATAGATCGACCTTACCAGAAGTTGGTCGCCGATGTTAGTGAATTTCGATACGGAAACAATCGTCAAGACGAGCGGGTCTATTTAGAACCAATTTTAGATCTCTTTAACGGCGAAGTTTTAGCCTTCAATATTAGTGATCACCCCACCGTTGAATTCACCGTAAAGCCTTTGAAAGAAGCCTTAAATCAGATACCGGTGTTAGATTATCGCACCACCGTCCATACTGACCAAGGATTTCAATACCAGCATCGTCACTGGCAAAACGTGCTTAAAGACCACCATGCATTTCAAAGTATGTCTCGTAAAGCGACTTGTCTCGACAACGCCGCCATGGAATCGTTCTTTCACATCATGAAAGTCGAAGTTATGGATGAACAGTTTGAGACCAAAGCAGCACTTATCAAAGCTATGACCGAATGGATAGATTTCTATAATCACCGTCGCATCAAAACAAAACTGGACGGTAAGTCCTCGGTAAAATACCGGGAACTTACCGCCCAGAAAGCAGCTTAATAAAGTTGTCCAAGTTTAAGGGTTCACTTCACATTTTCGGTTTTTTATATTCCGAGTAGAACAGCAGCAGTGCCTAATTTTTTTAAAAAAGAAGTAGTTCAAAAAACTGAAGCTATTTTTAATGTTTCAGATTTTCTGTTTCTGGTTGTTGGGAAGCTGTTTTGTGGTTTTCTATTAGGAATATCTGTCTCATATGGACTATTAGTCTTAATTGATAGCTTTACATTTTTAGTTTCTGGATTTTGTAATTACTTTTTTTACAAAATGTATGTTAAAAAAGTTATTATTTCAAAAAATAATACAGTTATTAAATCGAAGAATAAAATCTTTAAGATATTTTTACGTCAGGATCTAAAAATGATTTTAGCATCATTTGTTATCTTAAACCTCAGCATTGGTGGACTAATGGAAAATGCATTACCAACTATACTTATAAAAAATAATCCAACCAACTACAAACAATGGTTTTCCATCTTAAATTCTAGTTTTGATATTGGAATGCTTGTAAGTAATTTGATTTTCTTAAAAATCTTTTCTAAATCGGAGTTAAATACCAAGCTTATTGCAATACCTGGTGTTGTCTCTTTATTGGTAATTGGTTTATTTTTATCACCTAACATATTGAAATTCTTTTTAATTTTTAGTATTGGCGGCTTAGCATCTTGGCTTGATGTAGCGACAGTTGTTTATATGCAAACTAATTTGCCAAGAGAAAGTTTAACTTCAACTTTTACGGTTATTGGTTCCGTTTCTAAAACTCTAGAACCAATTTCTTCGTTGATTTACATGGGCCTTTGCCTGGGCAGCAATATTTACGTGAAATTAATTTCGTTCAATTTGATACTGTTAATACTTGCTTCAGTATCGGTGATTGCCTTCAAAAATAAGAGGGGTGTTGTATGATTAAGTATTCGAAATACACGGGAAATAAACGTGATCAATATATGAGGCTGTTTTTAATCGGCGATGAGGATGAAAGTAAAGTTCGTGAGTATATCAATCAAGGTTGTTTGTTTTTAGCTGAACAGAGTAATACGGCTGTTGCTGTAGCGATAGTTGTTCCAACAAGTGATGGTAACGTTGGTGAACTCAAAAATATTGCCGTTGATGCCAAGGCCCAAGGTCAAGGAATTGGATCAAAAATGATAGCTTATGTATTTGAACAGGCCAGAGATCGATATAATACGATTTTAGTGGGTACTGGCGATGCTGATGTTCAGAATATCTTATTTTATTTAAAAAATGGATTTAGATTTTCTGGAATTAAAAAAGATTTTTTTGATGAATATAAGGAACAAATTATTTCTAATGGTGTTGTACTGAAAGATATGGTTTTATTGACAAAAAAGGTGTAACAAATAAGTAGATAATTGTTTGTCATGACCAAAGCTTATGGATAGAGATTATATTATTAAACGCACTCTTATTGTTGTAAAGAGTCTTAAGGTTGGTTTTAGTCAGATGTAGAGCGTTGCCACAGGTCTTTAAATGATAACTGGGGATTATGTAATAAATCGTGTCAAACTCTGATTTGGCAAAATGTAAACAATAATTTGGAGAGAAAATGAGTAATAATGTTCCAAAGTGGGAACAAGATATTTTGAACAAGAATGAATCAATAACTGTAAAACGGTTGGTTCAACACTTGTTACGATACCTTGATGCTGCATTTGTAAATATTTATGATATAAATTTAGAGAATTAGTTGGGATCTATAGTTTTTGATAAAGAACCAGTCTCACTGATCAAGCAAGACTTTTTCCGAAGAAGACTTAAAAATATTCCCAAATTGCAAGAACAAATTAGCCACACGACAAATCCTATTAAATCAGTATTTTCATTAATATTCATATTTTATGGACTTAACTTAACCGGCGGAAGCAGCGGAGAAAAGCTCTTT